>DEHV01000044.1 GCA_002352105.1 Chitinophagaceae bacterium UBA2791
TAATAAATGCGATATGAAAAGACTTTTCTTCTGTGTATTGTTGATCATTCCCTATATTTCTTTCACGCAGCAGGCGGCGGCGGATATTGTTATTACCAATGGGAAAATCATAGACGGTTCAGGGAACAACTGGTATTATGGCGATGTGGCGATCCGGGACGGGAAGATCATTAAGGTAGGAGATGCTTCCGGCTATGCTGCCGGTAAAATTATTGATGCGGAAAAAAAGATCGTAGCCCCCGGTTTTATTGATGTGCACGGACATATAGAAGCAATAGTGCAGAGGCCGGAAGCTCTGAATTATCTTCATAACGGCGTCACCACGGTGATCACGGGAAACTGCGGCGGCTCTGCGAGGGATATTTCGGATTTTTTTCGTCAGGTAGACAGCGCGCAGACCGGCATTAATGTCGCTACGCTGGTAGGACACAATACGGTTCGTACGATGGTCATGCAACACGAGAGCCGTAAACCTACTTCTGAAGAGCAGCAGAGAATGGAAGAGCTCGTTGAAAAAGCCATGCTGGAAGGCGCGCTGGGAATGTCAACCGGTCTGATCTATATCCCCGGAACTTTTTCGGAAACAGAGGAAGTAGTGGATTTGGCGAAGGTTGCCGCAAAGCATCGCGGCATATATGTATCGCATATACGCAATGAGGGGAATTCTGTTGAAAAAGCGGTTGATGAAGCCATTGAGATCGGCCGCCAATCCGGCGCGCCTGTGCAGATATCTCATTTTAAGGTCAGCAGTAAGGCGTTATGGGGCCATTCAAAGAGAACGATCGGTATGGTAGAGGAGGCAAGAAGAAATGGGTATGATGTTACGATCGACCAGTATCCTTATACGGCCAGCAGTACGAACCTGAACTCCAGGCTGCCGAGCTGGGTGTTTTCCGGCGGAAGGGATTCTGCGCTCTACAGGTTTAAGGATCCTGCGACCAGGAAAAAGATAAAGGAAGAGGCAATAAAGAACATAAAAAATTCCGGGTTTAAGAATTTCGGTTTTGCCGCTGTTGCCAACTATGCTGCGGATACAAGTTTCAACGGGAAAACAATTGCGGAGATCAACCGGTTGATGGGAAGAAAGAACAAAGCAGCGGATCAGGCGGAGACAATAATGGACATGGTAGAGAAAGGCGGGGCCCAGATGGTGTATCATACCATGAGCGAGGAAGATGTAAAGTATATTATGCAATATCCTTTCGCGATGTTCGGAGCAGATGCTGGCGTGCCGGCCTATGGGGTAGGAGCGCCGCATCCCCGCGGTTATGGCGCCAACGCCCGGGTGCTGGGTAGGTATGTAAGGGAGATGAAGGTGATCAGCCTGGAAGAAGCCATTAGAAGAATGACCTCTTTAGCCGCTACCCGGTTTGGCATTACAGACAGGGGGTTGATCAGAGAAGGAATGGCGGCCGATATCGTGATCTTTGATGAAGATGCGGTTGCAGACCAAGCCACTTATCAGCAACCTCATGCTTATTCATCAGGGTTTGACCAAGTGATCGTGAACGGAAAGATCTCTATCCAGGATGGAAAGGCTTCGGCTGACCGTTATGGGAAAAGCCTGAAGAAGTTGAACTGACAGCTATCTGAAGAGTTGAGGACGCTCATATTACCTCCTAATTTTGTAGAAATTAGGAGATTTTTGGAGGTTTGCTCCTAAAATGGAGGATTAGGAGATACTATGATTGTCCGTTATAGCTAAGCATCCAGGTATTGCCGTATTTATCCGTTAACTCTCCAAATAGCGCGTTCCAAAAGGTATTTTCCAGGGGATGCGTTTGCTCGCCGCCCTGTGAAAGCCTTTTGTAACGCGCCCTGGCTTCTTTTTCACTGGCGCAGTTAAGTACAAGAGATACGGCGTTTCCCTTTAACAATCCCTTTTCGCTGACCATATCAGAACCCATCAGTACAAAATCCACGTTTGCCAGTACGGCGTGCAGTACGCAGTTTTTCATTTTTGCAGGCATTCTTTCTGACAGGGGTGATTCGCCAATACGCTGAAAGCGAAGTTCGCCGCCCAGGCATTTTTTATAGAAGGTCATCGCTTCGCGACAGTTTCCATTAAATGTGAGATAAGCGTTTATGGTCATTATTGCATTTGTTTACTAGATCCTGTTACCCCGGAAACTTGCTCATATCCATGTAGAAAACCTCCCAGAGATGCCCGTCCAGGTCCTCAAAGCTTTGTTGCTGCATAAAGCCGTAATCTTTTGCTTCATTGGACTCTTTTCCCCCGGCCTTTAAAGCCTTTTTAATCATTGCGTCTACTTCCTCCTTGCTGTCGACAGATAGTGAATTAATCACCGAAGCATTTTTGGCCGTGTCGCCGATCCCCTTTTGGGTAAACTGGCTGAATTTTGCATGCGTCAGCAGCATTACATAAATTTCTTCTGTTAGTACCATGCAGGCGGCGGTTTCATCTGTGAATTGCGGATTGTTGGTAAAGCCGATTGCCGCGTAAAAAGCCATGGATTTTTGTAGGTCCCTTACGGGAAGGTTGATGAAAATTTTCTTTGACATGACGCTGGGTTTTAATTGCTGTTTAAATAGATTGACCATGCAAAGATGGCAACCAAAGACGGTATTTACGGGTGGCATTTATGCCAGTTTAACTGGTGGATTGTGCCAGGAAACCCATTACCTTTAGTATATGAAAAAGGTATCCATATTAGTTCCCGAATCTTCGGTAATGCAGGCTATTGCAGACCCTCAGTATTTGTTTACCGCGGTCAATCAATTTTTAATGTCGGCGGGAAAGCCTCCCTTGTTTGAGGTGGAATTGGTGGGCGTCAAAAAAGAAATAAAGCTGAATAATGGGATATTCTCCGTCCATACAAACAGGCGGCTGAAAGAGGTGGAGAAAACAGATCTGGTTTTTATTCCGGCGCTATTCGGCGATATACCCGCGGCCGTGAAAAAAAACAAAGAGGCAGTGCCCTGGATCATAGCGCAATATAACCAGGGGGCGGAAGTGGCCTCGCTTTGCGTGGGCGCTTTTTTGCTGGCTTCAACGGGTCTGTTGAATGGAAAAAAATGTTCAACGCATTGGGGATTTCAAAATGAATTCAGAGAAATGTATCCCGATGTGGAAGTGGTGGAAGGCAATATTGTGACCGAAGAAAAAAGGCTTTACTCCAGCGGCGGAGCAAACTCTTATTGGAATCTGCTGTTGTACCTGGTGGAGAAATATACCAACAGGGAGACCGCTATCCTCGCGTCAAAATATTTTGCTATTGATATTGACAGGGACAGCCAGGCGGCTTTTGCCATGTTCAAGGGGCAGAAGGACCATAATGATAAGGAGATATTAAAGGCGCAGGAATACATTGAAAATAATATCCACGAGAAAATATCCATTAACGAGCTGGCAAAAATTGCCGCAACGGGCCGTCGCACTTTTGAAAGAAGATTTAAGCAGGCAACCAGTAATTCTGTGTTGGAGTATGTGCAGCGGATTAAAATAGAAGCGGCAAAAAGACAATTTGAAACCAGCCGGAAAAATATTAATGAAGTGATGTACGAGGTGGGCTATACAGATACAAAGGCATTCCGCGACCTGTTTAAAAAGCTGACGGGGCTTACCCCGATCGAGTACCGCAACAAATACAATAAGATGGCGACAGCGGATGCCTAGGGAATAACGTAGCGGCGGGAGCCGCTGAAAACATAAAAGGCCGCGTTATCCTAACGCGAAAAATTGGACGAATATTTGATAGGGAATATTTGGGGGTATCCTTAAGCGAAAACCGGTTGGCCGGGTTCTTCCATGCTTCACCTTTAAAAACGCCTTTTATGAGTACAGAAAATTTACGCAACCAGGAAGCCATTGACAAGATCAAAGAAATGGTTGATAAAATTGATGTCGGCATGATGTGTTCCTTCACTTCAGGCAGTGAGTATCCGCACGCAGTTCCCATGAGCCGGCAGGAAGTGGATGAAGAGGGTAATATATGGTTTCTTTTTTCGTCGGAAAGCGAGACGAACCGGAACCTTCAGCGGAACAATAAGGTCAGCCTGCTTTATGCGCATGTGGGCGATTATAATTTTCTAAGCATTAACGGGGTAGGCGAAATTTCGCAGGACCGCGCGAGGATTGATAAATACTGGAATAAAATGATCGGGGCCTGGTTTGAAAAAGGGAGGGAAGATCCCCATATCCGCGTACTAAAAGTGATACCGGAAGAGGCGCACTATTGGGACAACAAATCCAATAAACTGGTTACTTTACTGAAAGTCGCGGCAAGCGCCATTTCAGGCCGGCAGATGGATATCGGAAGGGAGGGAAAGCTGAGCGTATAATATTTCATGCCGTAGATTAATGTATGGATCTGAAATCAAATGAGCCGTTCTGGCTGGTCAAGAATGGGTTGCTGGCAAGCTATCCCTCCCTGAAAGAAGATGCAGAATGTGATGTGCTGGTCGTAGGAGGAGGCATTACGGGCAGCCTGATCGCGCATCAATGTATCCGCGACGGCTATAAAACCATCCTGATAGACAAGCGGGAGATCTCCAACGGCAGCTCCTCTGCAACCACGTCTATGCTGCAGTATGAAATTGACGTTCCCCTGTACAAATTGATAGATAAGATAGGAGAAAAAGGCGCAATAGCCAGTTATGAAGCATGTTATCAATCAATCGACGAATTGGGTCGACTGGTTAAACAGGTAAAATCCAAAGCGGGTTTCCGAAAGAAAGACTCGCTTTATTTTGCGGCTTTAAAAAAGGATGTGAAGGAGCTGAAGCAGGAATTTGAGGCCCGGAAAAAAGCCGGGTTTGACGTGAAATGGATGGAAGCCGATGAAATACTAAAGAAATACGATCTGCAAAAAGCTTATGGGGGAATTCTTTCCACACAAGGCGCAAGCGTGGATGCTTTTAGACTGGTGCACGAGATACTGGCGTATAACCAAAAAAAAGGGTTGCGGGTGTACGATAGAACGGGCCTGGCCGGGGTAAAATATGGCCGTCGCCTTAACGAGGTAATGCTGGATACAGGGCGGATCATCCGGTGCAGGAAAATCGTGTATTGCGTAGGATATGAAAGCGCGTTAATGATCAAAGAAAAATTCGTTGATCTGATCAGCACCTATGCGATCGTGTCCGAAGTTGATCCTGCCGCCAGCCGGAAATACAAAGATGTCCTGATCTGGAATACGGCCGACCCCTATATTTATATGCGCGCCACCGACGACGACCGGATGCTGATTGGCGGCGAAGACGAGGAATTCCGCAACCCGCAGAAACGCGATGCTCTGATCGGGAAGAAAGAACAAAAACTACTTGCTTCCTTTAGCAAGTATTTACCTCATAGTTCCTTCCGCGCCGACTTCGCATGGGCGGGTACTTTTGGAGAGACCAAAGACGGTCTGCCTTATATCGGCGAACATAAAGACTTTAAAAATTCCTATTTTGTTTTAGGGTTCGGCGGCAACGGGATCACGTTTTCGGTTACAGGGATGGAAATGACGTCGAATTGGCTTAAAGGCAAGAAACATTTGCTGACGCCATATTTTGCCTTTGAGCGCTAGTATTTGTGCAAAAGCGCATAGGCTACAAACGCGACAAATAGGAGGAGATAAAGTAGAGGCCTGATTGTTCCCGCGCTGTTCTCAGGCTGAGTCCGTGGCGATTCAGGCCGCCTGCCAGGCTGGAGAATCCATATTCGACAAGCTCGCGATGCTTCAGGAACCGGCGATACCGTTTGCATACATTCCGGTATTCCAGAATGAGATCTTCATGTGAAAGCTCCCGATGCCGGATCCTGTGTATGGGATAGCCCAGCTTGCATTTTTTTCGCGCGACCTGAAAACCGAAATATTTAATGATGGCATGCGCTAATCCTTTTAAGTCAACCGAATAAAGCTCTTTCATCGTCAGGTATTTCCCCTGTTCCATACAGATTTGTTTATAGTCGCTGATGGTTTTTGCCTTTGTATAATATTCCCGGGATACCTGCCGGGACCTTAGCTGGAGCCGTTGCGCAACCTCATATGCTGTGCCATGATATTTATAAATGGCATTCGCTATGGTCGCCTTGCCTGCCTCATACAATTCTTTAATGGTGGGCATCCTGCCGTACTTCAGAATTAGGGGAGCCAGCTCTTTTTTAATGTTCTTGAAGCTGGCCCAATAAGTGGGAGGCTTAATACATATCTCTTTCAGGGAATCGGATGGTTTTTGAGATCGGAAACCCATCTTGCTGATTATCCGAAGCGCCTCCTCCTCTATCCATTCCATTCGCTGGCAAAAAACCTTCTGTGGTATGATAATGTATTTCTTTTTTAGCTTTTTATAGAGCCGGATTTTTTTGGCCATCTTGATCTCGTACGCATTGCTGTTTGATCTTATGTAGCCTGCAATTTCTATATAGGTTTTTCCAATTAAGAAATCACATTTGTATAAGTGTTTTTTCGAAATCCTTACATGAACGCGGTGCGGAATATTGTACTTAAATAAGATATTGTCAAACACGCACTCGTAAGAGCTTTGTAAATAATGCCCGTCTTTTGCAGGGAAAAGCGTTGGGGAAGAAGCGTTAAGCAGTCGGGCGAATTTGGGAAATCCGCCCTTGTTCGAAATAGCGCGCGATAAATCGTAACGCCCGAGTATTTTTAACAGGGAACTGTTAGGAAAGAACCCGTGCTTCGCGATAAGCGGTTTGAGATCCTTAATGATGGCGCTATCTGTCCAGCGTCGGAGTTTCCTCACAGGGATGCCGATTTCTCTCTTGAACGCGGTCAGGTTTTCAAATCTACCCATTGCCCAAACCAACCCGTTCTTACCGAGTTTTAGCAGGTTTTTTCGACTGATAAGATGTCCGGCCTGGTGAATTTCCTTTAGATCGCGAATAATCCTGGCCCTTGTCCATTTTCGCGTTCTTAACGGGATCCCCAGTTTAAATCGGCGATTCAGCTTTTTCAATCCGCCATGTCTTTGCGCCGCATTCATTAAGGGAGCATTTAGGCGATAGATTGCCGTTGTGATAGAACTCGCTTCAATAACTTGCCTATGGGTCTTGCAAAAAGACCTGAGTTCGGCTACCGTATTTTTTAGGGTCCAGGAATTCGGAGGTTTTCTTGAATTAGGTAAGCCCAGCGCTTCATGAAGATTCTTAAAATTCCTGAAATATTTCGGGATTGCGTATTGGGCCAGCTTCCGGTGACCGCGTTTGATCAGGAGAGCCTTTGTCGGTATCTGCCGCCATTGCTTGCATAGTTTTTGACACAGCGCCAGTATAAGTTCCTTATTCCATCTTTCCCTGGGCATTGCTTTGGTTTATGTTTAAGCGCCAATACGATCGTTGCCCGGGTTAAAGAGGCCGATGGGCGTTTCATGGCAAGCCGGCTGGTCGGCCCGGGGCCAATGATAAGGTAAATATCGGGATGACACTGCTCAATTCGTCTATCTGTACCGGAAATTTTCTAACTTATTGTAACCTTTTGAGTTTCTTCCCATATCTATTAGTATATAAAGTTGTTACAATGTCAGATGCCATCGCTGTTTTATTGATTTGCTTAGGGGTGTTTATCTTTCTTGCCTTATTTTTCTCACAAAGAGCCAGGCATTTGGAAAGAATGAAAATGATCGAAAAAGGACTAAATCCGGATACGATCAGGGAGGATGGCGGCCGCTTGCTTGGGAAGAAGATAGGAATAATAGCAGTCGGGCTGGGCGCGGGCTTATGCATCATAGCCATACTCGCATTGATTAATCCGAAACTAATCAATAGCAATGCGATGCCTTTGGCGATAGTGATACTCTGTTGCGGAATTTCCCTAATCGTTGCGAACAAGGATAAAAGATCTTAACGTGAACGATGATACTATTGATCTTGAGCACGTCAATAAGATTCGTGACGGCGATTCAGCCGGTTTCCGGTTTTTCATTACGAAATACAAGGATCTTTTATTTACTTATGCCTCGACAACCCTGGTGGATAGGCAGCTTGCCGAAGAAGCGGTTCAGGACGCATTTGTAAATGCTTTCAGATATTTGAAAAGTTTTAGAGGAAGTTCGAGTTTCAAAACCTGGCTGATCAGGATCTTAATTAATGAGGCGAATAAGAAGAGAAAGCAGGTAGAGCGAAATATTGTGCTAAAGGAGAAGTTTAATGAGGATATGGCCATAAATGAGGAGGCGCCGGTATTAAGCGACGAGATCGAGACGGTTAAATATGCGTTAGGGCTGATGGATAGCGATAAGAGCCTGGCCCTTCGATTGTTTTATCTTGACGAATATTCCATTAAGGAGATAGCGCAATTAACCGGCTGGACGATAGCAAAGACTAAAGTTAGTTTGCACCGGGCAAAAAAAGACATCATAGCAATAGTAAGCGAGCTTCAATCTAAAACACAAAGCGATGGATCAAAAAGATAGAGAAATACTATCCCTGATCAGGCATACAAAGCTTAAGCTTGACAGCGAAGATTTTGAGCAGAGATGCATGCATCTGATTGACAAGGAAGCGCAGTTAGACAGAAGACCTTCTATCTATTATAAAATCTCCGGTTGGTGTTATTTAGCCGGTCTTGCGGTTTGTGTCGCGATAATCTTGCTGAGCCTGACCGAAAAGCCTGACGAGCTGATGCGCCAGACGGTGTTGCAGTCTTTCGTGATCGGCGCTGCCTGCTACTTAGTTATTCAGGTTAAAACCCATCTGCATCATCTCCGATAGATTCTTAATTCATTAAACTAAAACAAGACTAAATGAAAACAATTATTTTCATAGCGGCTTTTTATTGCCTATCGGGCTTTGCCGGACTAAGCGCCCAGGAGTTCAGCATCAGCGGAAAGATAAATTATAAGGATACATTAATGCTGATGTTCGGTACCAAGGATCAGGCTGATACATTGATCAGCCCGGACGGAAGTTTTCATTTTTCGAGAACGCTGAAGCATCCCGAATTGTTGAGTATTATTGCGCTGGACAATAAAAACAAAAGGATTAATAATACTCGAACCTTTTTTACAAGCGGCGGATCCGCCTATCTTGAGACAGATTTTGGCGCCCTGGGATCGAGTAAGATTCAAATGACAGAGACGGAATACTTTGATCTCTTCGAAAATTTCAGAGACCAGTTTAATCCCCTTGTGGATATTGCCAGAAAACTGATCGATACCTCATATTCAAAAGACATGAGTCAGGAGGAGAAGGGCCTTGTTTCAGCCTTGTATAACTATGTGTGTAAGGTGGAGGACTGGGTGATTGAACGTTTTATCAGGAACAACAATAATAATATTGTCGGCGCTTATATATTCCATGATCGTTTCAACGCCAGAGTGAATTTTGAAAAGGCTGAAAAGTTGTTGACCGGTTTTTCTTCGGAATTATTGACCACTGATTATTTGAAAGAGGTCAAATTGACTATTGACGCCGCCAAAAAGATTGCGGTGGGATTGCCTGCGCCGGTGTTAAGTTTGACGGCTATGGATGGGGATCGTATCGAGTTCGGAAAGAAGTGGGATAGATATACTGTGATTGATTTCTGGGGAACCTGGTGTCCTCCCTGCCTGAAGGGGATGGGAAAGATGAAGGAGTCTTATAATAGATATAGAAACAAGATTGATTTTGTTGGCGTCGCCTATAGGGACGATAGGGATAACGTGAAGCGGTTGGTTGAAGCGGAGAAAATTGGCTGGCCCCAGATCATAAATAATGACCAGAAAACGGACTTGGTCAGGCTTTTTAATATTTATGCGGCTCCTACAAAAATAGTTATTGACAGGGAAGGAAAGATCCTAAAGGTATTTGTCGGGGAAGTCGAGGATTTCTATACTTATATAGAGGGATTGAAATAAATCAAACATAGACTCAGCCCTTCACCCTAACCGCACAAATCCATTCCGGAGTCAGGGCTATTGGCTTCCCGACTTGGTGGATTGAATGGAGATGAACTCCGAGGGGGTGAGCTTGATGATCTTTTTGAATTGCTTGTTGAAATGCGAGATGTTTTCGAACCCGCTTTCGTAAGCAACCTCGCTGATATTGTAATCGTTTTCGATGAGCAGTTTACAGGAATAGCCGATCCGGATCTCATTTAAATATTCAATGAAGGACTTATTGGTTCGTTTCCGAAAAAAGCGGCAAAACGAAGAAGTGGTCATGTTCAATTGCGCCGCTACTTCCTCCAGGGAAATATGATTCTTAAAATTGGCGATCATATATTTATAGGCCTCGATGATCTTATGATTTTCACCGGCCGCGAATGAATTCACAAAGCCCGGGCTCGATAAGGGCTCCAGTTTGGAAGAAGATGCTATGGAGTTTAAGATGGTAAACAACAGGCTGATCCTTTCGATGCCCTCCGTTTCGATCAGGAGCAGCAGCTTTTTTCTAACGAAATTGATTATGGAGGGCTCGCTGATCTTGATGCCTCTCAGGGATTGCTCAAATAACTTCTTAAGCGCGACCGCCTCAGGCAACTGGTCGAAATCAATGCCGGGCAGGTTTTTCTTGAAATGCACCGCGATGCTCTGGGAATAAAAATCATGGTCGTGCTTAAAATCGCTTCTCCATTCATGAGGCAGGTTNNTAATGCCAGGGATTGTGCATATAGGGACTTGCATTCCGCCACGCCTTGAAAGATTGGGTGGTGGTTTCAATGTGTCGCATCAATACTGGTTTCATCAATTTTGTTTTAATAAGATTAATAAAACCCAATCAAGGGCAAAATAGCATTAGTTATTGTCGTTTTTGTATTAGCCTTAGGAAAGCAAAGAAGGTATTTTTGAGGGGATTAAATAATGCTGCCAGGCGTTATTCCAAAATTAACTAAAAGAAAATTATCATGAAAAGGAAACTTAATTTATCTCACCCCCTGTGTTTCCGGATTTTACGCGTCAGTTTCAGATTCGTATTCAGCATGATTTTGATACAGTTGCCTGCCTATGGTTTGCAGGCCCAGTCATTGACGATTCATGGCGTGGTGAGCGATGCGAACGGGCCCTTGCCGAATGTAAGCGTTACCGTACAGGGCGGGTCAGCCGGTGTGCATAGCGGTGAAGATGGCCGCTATACCATCCAGGCGCCGGGGAACGCGGTATTGGTATTCACTTCGGTTGGGTATATGACCCAACAGATCGAGGTGAATAATCGTACGGCGATAGATGTGTTAATGGAGATAGATACCAGGGCGCTCGGCGAAGTGGTCGTGGTGGGTTACGGCGCTACTAAAAAAGCTACCGTTACCGGCGCGATCAGCACGATTTCGGGAGAACAGATAAAGGCGGTCCCTTCCGTAAATTTTTCGAATAGCTTGTCGGGAAGACTGCCAGGCCTTGTTGCCGCCTCCCGTTCGGGAGAGCCGGGTAATGATGACGCGCTCCTAAGGATAAGGGGGTCCAATACCCTTGGCAATAATGCCCCGCTGATTGTTGTGGATGGGATTGCCAACAGGACCATGCAGCGGCTGGACCCGGCGGATATTGAAAGCGTGACCGTATTAAAGGATGCATCTGCGGCGATCTATGGCGCGGAAGCCGCCAATGGGGTGATCCTGATCACGACCAGGAGAGGCGTCGCCGGAAAACCGAAAATTACGGTAAACCTTAACCAGGCTTTTGTAGCGCCAACCGTGCTGCCCAAATTAACCGATGCCGCCACCTATGCCCAGCTGCGGAATGAGATAAGTAGTTATAGCGGCGGCGGAGAGCTGTACACGGCAGAAGAAATTCAGAAATTCAGGGATGGCTCCGATCCTTTCAGGTATCCCAATACCAACTGGATCAACACCGTATTTAAGCCGTCCTCGCAGCAGCGGTATGGAAATGTTTCGCTCTCCGGAGGCTCGGAAGGAATAAGATATTTTGTGTCGATGGGAACCAATTACCAGGATGGCATCTACCGGAACAGCGCTACCAATTATTCGCAGGTTGATTTCAGAAGCAACCTCGACGCAAAGGTATCGGAGCACATCAAGGTAAGCCTGGACCTGGCGGGCCGCCAGGAAAACAGGAACTACCCGACGGTTTCGCAGGCTACTATTTTTGATTATGCGATCAACCGGGCGCTGCCGAACGTGGTTTCTTTTTATGGCCCGGGACTGCCCGGAAGTAATTTTGAAGGCGGAAATAACCCGGCAGTGATCGCTACCAGCCAGACAGGGTACAATAAGAACAAGCAATATTTCCTGATGAGCAATTTAAGGCTGGAAGTCTCGATTCCCTGGATAAAAGGCCTCTCATTTACCGGCAATGCCGCCTTCGATAAGAATTTCCTGAACGACAAGATATGGAGAACCCCCTGGTACCTGAATACCTGGGACGGAAGCTCGGTGGACGCTGCCGGTCAACCGGTCCTGACAAAGGTGAAATCCGGCTATGCCGATCCTAATCTTTCTCAAACGATGGCTGATGGCCGCTCCACTACGTTAAACGCCCTGCTCAATTACCAGACAACGATCGCGGAAAAACACAATATCAAGTTGCTGGCGGGAACGGAAAAGAATACGGGGACCTTGATGAATCTGACCGCCTACCGCAGGTATTTTTTGTCCACCGCGCTTGATCAGATGTTTGCCGGAGGCGATGTGGAAAAAGAGAATGGCGGTTCTGCGAGTCAATCGGCGCGCCTGAATTATTTCGGAAGAGTGAATTATGATTATCGCTCGAAATACCTGGTAGAGTTTCTGTTCAGGTACGACGGGTCCTATATTTTCCCGGAAGACAAAAGATTCGGGTTCTTCCCGGGCATATCTGTAGGATGGCATATAGGAAGGGAGGATTTCTGGCAGGATAACCTGTCTTTTATCAACCAGTTCAAGATCAGGGCTTCCTGGGGGCAGACCGGTAACAACCGGATCACGGAGTACCAGTATCTTTCCAGCATGGGTTTTGCCGACCCGCTGGTATTGAACGGGAATGTCCAGTTCAAAACGCTGGATGAGCTTCGCATCGCCAATCCGAATGTTACCTGGGAAATTGCCAACCAGTCCAACATAGGCGTTGACGGGGAGCTGCTAGATGGAAAAATAAAATTTTCATGGGACTATTTTTACAATCTCCGCTCCGATATCCTGGCATTCAGGAATGCGTCCGTGCCCACATCCACCGGGCTAACCCTTCCCATGGAAAACATAGGAGAGGTAGTGAACCGCGGATTCGAGTTCATGGTTAGCTATGGAAAAACAAATCAGGATTTCAGTTATGAGGTTTTTGTAAACGGGGGATTTGCCAGGAACAAGATCAAATTCTGGGATGAAACGCCGGGAGCTCCGGAATATCAAAAATCTACCGGCCACCCGATGAATTCTAATTTGTATTACCAGGCGCTCGGTATTTATAGAGACCAGGCGGCAGTGGACGGCTCGCCTCACTGGGAGGGCGCGCGGCCGGGGGATATCCAGTTTAAAGATGTAAACGAGGATGGCCTGATAAACGGGCTGGACCGCGTGAGAGACGATCGTTCCGATATCCCGACTTTTACCGGGGGGCTGGGCGTTAACCTCAAATACAAAAATATATATGCCGCTGTGTTGATACAGGGCGCCGCGGGAGCGGTAAGGTATCACGATCCTACCAATTCCGGCGCCATAGGCAACTTCTTCATGAGGGATGCGGAAGGCCGCTGGACCCCGGAGAATATGAATGCGTCTAAACCGAGGACCTGGAACGGTTCCGGCGAATACTGGTCGCAGCAGCTCAACACCTATTGGCTGCAGAGTACCGACTATGCAAGGTTAAAGACTGTAGAGATAGGGTATAGCCTGCCCAAAAAGATTACGGATGCAATAGGCATCGGGGGAGCGTCCATTTATTTTAGCGGATTGAACCTGCTTACCCTCGACGGACTGAAAGATTTTGACCCTGAGTCCGTTTCCAATATCTCTTACCCGCCGAATAAAGTACTCAACTTCGGATTAACTGTAACGCTTTAAACTTTTTTTATGAGAAAGATAATTTCTGGATCTGCAATTGCCATGCTTGCCGTTGTTTTCTGTATGACAGCATGCAGTAAAAATTTTCTGGAAACCAAACCCCTCGGGGAAATATCCCAGTTGGATGTTTGGAGCGATGCCGCCATGACCGAATCTTTTGTTAACGGTATTTACAACAGGTTGGAACGGCCGTTGATGAAGTACAGCCGTTCTATTTTTGTGGATGAATCCCAGCGGAGATCTAATAGAAATGCGCAGGACTTTAACAATTCCCTGTGGACGCCCGACAGAATACCCGGATGGGTGGGCGGTAATACCGATCCCTATATGTATTGGAATGTTTTATATGCGAGCATCCGCTCCTGTAATTTATTCTTTGAGAATATTGCCGAAGTCCCGGACGATGGCGCCTTGATAGATGGGAAGACCTTAAAAGAAAGACTGACCGGCGAAGTTCATTTCCTGAGGGCCTGGTTTTATTTTAACCTGACCAATATGTATGGCGGCGTGCCGCTGATCACCGAAGTATATCAACTTACGGATTCATTTACTACGCCGCGCGACACCTATGCCGATTGCATCAGGTTTATTGCGGATGATTGTGATAAGGCGGCTTCCTTATTGCCTTTAACGCAGAGCGGAAACAATAAGGGCCGTGCAACCAAGGGGGCTGCCCTCGCTTTAAAATCCAAAGTACTGCTGTTTGCGGCAAGCGATCTGCACAATACGACGGCATTTTCAGGCTATTCCAATCCCGAATTACTGGGCTATACGGGAGGAAGCAGGGAAGACAGATGGAAGGCCGCAAAAGATGCGGCTAAGGCCGTGATCGACCTGGGGCAATATAGCCTGTACAAAGCAAACCCCGCCCCCGGCGAAGAGGTAAGCGAAAATTTTGTGAACATGTGGCTTACTGTCGATAATGAAGAAGACATTTTCGTGAAATATTATATTCCTACCACTACCATATATGAGCAAAACATGTGGCTGCTGAACGGACCGAACGGATACCATTCACAGGGAAACAATACCCCTATCGGCAATATGGTAGACGCTTATGAAATGGCCGATGGTACGCCGTTTGACTGGAATGATCCGGCCAAGGCGACCGAACCCTATAAGAACCGCGATCCCCGTTTTTATGCCGATATTCTCTATGAGGGCGCAAAATGGGCGAAACGGCCCAGCGATGTCATCGGCATAGATCCCGAAGGCATTATCCAAGTGGGAAAATGGATCAAATGGAACAATGCCACAGGGGCGGAGGAAACGGTATTCGGATTGGACACGCCTAACGGTCCTATTGAAACGAATAACAGTTCTGCCACTGGCTATTATTGTCGTAAATTTCTGGATCCGACCCTGACCGGACCTTATGAAACAAATATCCTACCCTATACCTATCGCTATATCAGGTATGCGGAAGTGCTGATGAATTATGCGGAAGCCTGCCTGGGACTCGGACAGGAAGAAGAAGCGCGCACGTATATAAATATGGTCAGAAAAAGAGCGGGAATGCCCGATATCACTGAGTCTGGCGCTGCGCTGGTAGCCCGCTACCGCAATGAAAAAAGAGTAGAGTTTTATAATGAGGACAAAAGGTTTTTTGATGTGAGGAGATGGATGATCGGCCCCGAAGCATATACAGATGCTACCAGGGTAACGGTAGAGTACAAACTGAATCCCGATCGCACCACCGCTACCATTCCGACCATCACGCCCCAGTTGCTGGAAAGAAGAAGCTGGAATGATAAAGCCTATTTTTTCCCTATAGACAGGGATGAAATGAATAAAAATGACCAGTTGATCCAGAATCCGGGATATAATTAGAAAGAACCCCGGTTTGAAATGTTAAGCATACTACGGAATATTGAATAAAAGGCGAGGACAATATGCTGAGTCAGATCGATATAGCTGAAAAGAAAACGATGGGCGTGGTGACGCGTAAGCTCCTGCCTTTCCTGATGCTGCTGTACCTCATTGCGTATCTGGACCGGTCCAATATTTCGGTGGCGGCTTTGCAGATGAATGCAGACCTCGGGCTTTCGGCCAGGATGTATGGAATAGGCGCCGGATTGTTTTATGTTACCTATATCATTTTCGAAGTTCCCAGCAATATCATCCTGGCAAGGGTGGGGGCGCGGAGATGGATAGCCCGTATCATGGTATCCTGGGGTATCGTAGCGGTAGGAATGGCATTTATCAATACAGCGGAGCAACTCTATGGCATGCGGCTGCTGCTGGGCGCCGCCGAAGCGGGATTTACGCCGGGCATTATTTACTATCTCAGCCAATGGTTCCCTTCGGATCACCGCGCGCGCGCCATGTCGCTTTTCTATATTGCGGCGGCACTGGCTTCCGTGGTGGGTTTGCCGATCTCGGGCGCCTTGCTGGAAATGCATGGTATTCTTGGCTTCGCGGGTTGGCGCTGGCTGTATTTTATCGAGGGGTTACCGGCCATCGTGTTGGGTTTTGTGGTTTTAAAATACCTGCCCGATACCATCGAAAGAGCCGGCTGGCTGGATAACGCGCAAAAGCAATGGCTTTCGGGGAGGATCAACGCCGAATCCCGTTTGTCTACGGAGAAAAAAGACAAGAGCTGGCGGCGTATCTTCGCTGATCCCAAAGTGTGGATATTAAGCCTGGTATGGTTGTTACAGGCTTTCGGCACCATCGGGGTTACCCTTTTCCTCCCCCAGATACTTAAAGGCGTTTCCGGCGGAACGGATCTTGTCGTCAGCCTGCTTTCGGGTCTGCCCTTTGTATTCGCCTGCCTGTTCATGTATTTGAACGGGCGGCATTCAGACAGGATGAAGGAACGCCGTTTTCATCTGGGACTGCCCCTGTTTTTTTCGGGGGTCTTGCTGATCGTCTGCCTCTACACGGGAACCACTGCTGCGTATATTCTCCTGATCCTTTCTGTGGCGCTGAACTGGTCTGTTACCCCGGTATTCTGGGCGGTGACAACGGAATACCTGTCCAGCGGGCCCGTCGCGGCGGGCTCCATAGGTTTGATCAATGCTACGGCAAACATAGCAGGCGCTACGTTACCCCTGGTGATGGGGCATATCAGGGACCTGACCGGCAACTACAATATCGCCTTGTGGATCGTAGGCGTCGCGCTGATGCTGGGAGGGGTCCTGGGCTTTGTAACTGCCCGTATGATCGCGGGCCGGAAGATGGAACAGTTCAATAGACTATCTGTTGATCATTCTGGAGTAGATAACGCTTAACAATATACGATAAAACGTAAACTGAACAATTGATCCGTTTCCAAAAAAAGAACAGTATGAGTCGTTTTCATTTTGTTTTGCTGATTGTTGGCGCCTGCCTTCTTTCGCTTGTTGGCAGGGGGCAGGGGCAGCAGGCCGTGGAGATAAAAAGGTACCAGATCCCCGATTCCATTCATTTGCAGGGAGTGGCGGTGGACGGCGATTTTTTTTATGTGATCTCCAATACTTCCATATATAAGTACAGGAAGGACGATGGGCAGATGGAGGCTTTTTTTGACGGTAAAAAGGATGGCATAATGAAACACCTGAATTCAGGAATTGTGCGGAATGGCAAATTGTATTGCGCCCATTCTAATTTCCCCGATTCGCCTATGGCCAGCTCCATCGAGATCTTTGATACCCGGACCATGCGGCATATCGGCAACCACAGCTTCGGATTGTTCGGCGGCTCTGTTACCTGGATAGACGAAAAGGACGGGTATTGGTGGGTGGCATTTGCCAATTACAGCGGACGGCGTTCTTCAGAAGGGAGAGACAACCGCTGGACACAATTGGTCAAGTTTACCCGGAAATGGGAAAGGGCGTCCTCATGGGTATACCCTGCTAATGTGCTGGAATTGTTTACCCCCTACAGCAATTCGGGAGGCGCCTGGAACAACAGGGGCGAGCTCTATGTTACCGGCCACGATCGCAAGGAATTGTACGTATTGAACATTCCGTCGGCAGGTTATACCCTCCGGCACATACGGACCATTCCCATTGTTAACGGCGGTCAGGGTATAGCGTTAGACCGGTCTGTTAAAACGGGGGAGATAATATATGCGGTAAACCGGGAAGACAATTCAATCATTGTTCAGCGCCTGTAGATCAACCAGCGCTATAAATCATTAAATGAGTATCATGAAACGTGTAACCAGTCTTAACTTCTTGAAATCCTGCCGCAAAAAGGAACTTGCTATAGTGAAAGCCGCGCGCAGGAACAGCGTACAGCTGATGATCTTTGCGGTTAGCTGCACGCTTGGCTCGGGCTGCGCCCTTCAGGCGCAAACCGGGAAAAGCTCGATGGCTTTAGAAAAGAATAATGACCGGCAGTTCCCCTTATTGATGCCGGATAATTTTGATTCGCTTATAACGGTGTACTGGCGTCAGGAACAGGGAACGCCTGATCCGAAAAACCCCCTGCTGGAGCCTGCTATGCCCTGGGATGCCGGGGGCGTAATGGCGCATGGGACCGTTCTGCACGACCCTATAGACGGCTTATGGAAAGCCTGGCAGGTATCTACCCCGGCAGAGCCGGTTTTGGAAGGGGTGAATGGAAAACACGAATCCCTCAGGAGACTGACTTATCTGGAGAGTAAGGATGGGGTTTCCTGGTATCGCCCTGAATTGGATATTGTAAAATGGCCCGGGTATTCGCGTACCAATATTTTATTCGATATGAATTCAGGGGGCATAGCTCAGTATGCTTCTGTGCTGGTTGACCCTAAGAACAAAGAATGGCCGTATGAAATGTTTCTGATTCGAAATCCGTTTCTTGGCCCGGACTCTACGCGCGTAGGGCATCTGCCGGCCCCAAAGGGTGAAAAAAGAGGGATTTATAAATACCGGTCGAAGGATGGTAAACATTGGGATTTGTTTGCAGGGCCGCTCCTGAATTTGGGAAGAGGCGGCGATGTGGCATATTTCTACCGGCAACCAGATGGGACCTATACCGTTTATTGTAAGCAATATTCCAAAGAGCCGGGCGACAGGATCATACCGTTTGATAATAATGCCCAACAGTTGGTAAGAAAAATAGGACGCAGCACAAGCGCCGATGGAAACGCCTGGAACCCTGTTAAAATTATTTTTGAGCGGGATTGGCGAGACGCGGGATTTGCGCAGTTCCTGGAGCTTTGTCCTGTTCAGGTAAACAAAGGATTCATAGGAATGCTGACCTACTACGATGCTTCTAATAAAACAATGTCGCTTCAGATGGCGGCNNCTTGGCGATTACGGGGGAGGGATGATGTGGCAAATGCATCAGCCCATTATTGAAAATGGAAAAATGTATGTTTATTATGCCGGATCGCAGGGGCTTCACGGAGAGATATTGGACAGTCGTATGGAGCCAAGACTGGAAGTGGGCAATGAAAGCGTGATCGGAACCCGCATTGGAACATTGCCCTTCTACTCCGCATTGTGCAGGGCTTCCTGGGAGGCGGATCGTATGTATGCGTTGGCGCCTGCCGTAGGCGGACCCACGATAGGCAGGGCCCTAACCAAACCCGAACATTCCGGGAAGGGAGCATTGCTGGTAAATGTGCGGGTACTCAAAGGAGGCGAGTTTCGCGCCGAGCTTACCGATGCAAATGGGAAAGCCATTCCGGGCTTTTCAGCGGCAGAATGCCTTCCTATAACTGGCGATCATCGTCGGGTTGCCCTTCAATGGAAGGGAGGAAAAAAAGCGCCTGTTGATAATGTACGCATCCGGTTTGTATTGCAGCAGGCATTCCTGTATGGATACGACTGGCAGCAATGAGTCCGGCCGCCGGCGACGCGCTGATGATTTTTAGGGATTCAACCCCCATGGGATTTTTAAAAGTTTACTTATTTAAATATTACAGGCAGAACATGCAACAACTTAGAAGATCGGATATCAATGAAAGCATTGCGCTTGCGCAAAAAGTGATCGAGCATTTTGGCGTTCACCTGCCATTTTTTGCATACTGGACGCCGGAGCAATGGACAAAAGCGGGAAGCGAATTTGATGAGATACGCGCTTGCATGTTGGGTTGGGACGTGACCGATTTTGGCAGCAGGGATTTCAAGAATATCGGCAGGATCCTGTTCACGTTGCGAAACGGGAAGCCTAACAACAAAGCCTATCCCAAGGAGTATGCGGAAAAACTGCTTATTGATCCTGAGCATCAGCGGGCTCCGGCGCATTTTCACCGGTCGAAAAGAGAGGATATCATTTGCCGGAGAGGAGGAAACATACTTGTGCAGCTGACGAAAGCAGATCCTTCCGGAAACCCTTCCGGCGATAAGTTTACGGTTCAGAAAGACGGGCGGACCATACGCCTGTCGCCCGGCGATATTGTAAGGCTTCGTCCGGGCGAGAGCGTTAACATTCCGCCCCGCACGATCCACCAGTTCTGGGGAGAGGAAGGGACCGGGGTAAAAATGGAGGGCGTAGGGTTTACCCTGAGCTCCGAGATCTCCAGCGTATGCGACGACTGGGAAGATAATGTCTTTATGGATAAGAATGTAGTGCGGTTCCCTGCGGTGGACGAAGATGAGGCATCCAGGTTCCATCTTTGTCATGAGTACCCCGCGGCGTCATAGCGATGGCGATATTGCTGCTATTCCTTCCAACAAGACATGATCCCATTACAAAGCATCCCGGTCATAAATGAATCGACCGGCGGTTAAACAATTTGCCATGAAAAAGAACAACACGATCTTATCGATATGGATATGCGCGCTGTACATAAGCTGCCAGCCTTCCCCCACGCAAACAAAAATGCAGGGTGAAGCTGTTCGTATTGACGGCGAGAGGCAGCTATTCGTGGATGAATATATCGTTGAATCCCTAAGCGGGGGAGCAGGATACCTGATGCATCAACCGCAAATAAAGGAAATCGTATTTGAAACCGATGCGCCATGGGAAGGCAGCTACAGCAACTATAACAGCATTTTCAAGGATGGCGATATATTCCGGATGTATTATCGCGGCTGGCACAGAGGCGTCAAAGGGGAGCTTACTCATGATATGGTATGGTGCTACGCCGAAAGCAGGGACGGCATCCATTGGGTGAAGCCCAATCTCGGCCTGTTTGAATTTAACGGGTCGAAGGAAAACAATATCATTCTGGCCAGCAGGGATTTCGGAGATTTCAAATTCACGTTTGCAGACAACATGACCGTTTTTAAGGACCACAATCCGGATGTGTCGCCCGATGCGCGTTACAAGGCTTTTGTGGATCTCAGAAAACAAAGGCCCGATTGGAGTCTCCTGGTGTTTCACTCCCCTGACGGCATACGCTGGACCCCGGCCAATGGATCCACTCCGACCCTAACCAAAGATGAAGGTTCGTATGATAGCCAGAATACCGCTTTCTGGGATAGCCTGAAAAAAGAATACCGGGCCTATTGGCGTTTTTTTGATAAGGATTCCATCAGGGCGATAAGAACGGGTACTTCGAAAGATTTTATCCAGTGGGACAACCAAAAAGATATTCAGTATACCGACGGGCTTGAAGAGCCCATGTATACCAATGGGATCATTCCTTATTACCGGGCGCCGCAGATCTATATAGGCTTCCCCGCCAGGTATCTCGACCGAAAATGGTCTGTTTCCATGAGGGCCCTGCCGGAGCTGAAAGAGCGGGAAGGCAGGAGCATCACCAACCCGAGGTATGGGACGGCCATTACCGAAAGCCTGTTGATCGCCAGTCATGACGGGATAACGTTCAAGCGTTGGAATGAAGCTTTTCTCCGGCCGGGTATTGAGCGCAACGGCACATGGAACTATGGGCACCAGTATATCGGCTGGAGTTTCCTCGAAACAAAGTCCGACCTCGAAGGCGCGCCCAATGAAATATCATTGTATGCCAATGAAGGCTTATGGACGGGAGAGAGCAGCGCATTGCGCCGCTATACGCTTCGCCTGGACGGTTTTGTATCCGTCAATGCGCCGATGAGCGGGGGGCGACTGCTCACCAAGCCCTTTCTGTTTAAAGGAAAGGAGCTATCGGTGAATTTTTCTACATCGGCGCTCGGCAGCATTCGCGTGGAGATACAGGATGCAAACGGAAAAGCTTACCCGGGCTTTGCATTAGATGACTGTCCCCCGGTTTTCGGAGATACGATCGACCGCACAGTTACCTGGAACAACGGAAGCGACCTGAGCGCGCTGGAAGGAAAAACCGTGCGACTGCTGTATGAAATAAAGGACGGAGACCTATACTCGTTTTATTTCCGCTAGAAGGGAATATGAATGATCTGACGAGACATTAAACAGATGATAGCAGAAAAAAAATATTACAAATGGTTAGTGGTCGCGCTCTTATGCGGCGTGGCTTTCCTGAATTATATGGACCGCCAGATGCTGACGACCATGCGTCCGGCAATGCAGGTTGATATCGAGGAACTGCAGTCTGCCGCTAACTTTGGCTACCTGATGGGCATATTTCTGTGGGTGTATGGTTTTGTGAGCCCCGCTGCGGGTATAGCGGCGGACAGGTTCAGCAGGAAATGGCTGATCATCATCAGTCTTTTTGTGTGGTCGGCCGTGACCTTTGCCATGGGATATGCGAACAGTTTTGAACAGCTGTATTGGTTGAGGGCGTTTATGGGCATCAGCGAAGCGGTGTACATCCCTACGGCCTTATCGCTTATCGCCGATTTCCACCAGGAGAAGACCAGGTCGCTGGCGATCGGTATTCATATGATCGGCATTTATCTCGGGCAGGCATCCGGCGGCTTTGGAGCTGTTATTGCAGAAGCGGTTTCATGGCATGGCGCATTTCATTTTTTTGGGATGGCCGGGATCTTTTATTCATTTGTTCTGCTGCTTTTCCTGAAAGACAAAAGGCCCGACTTGCCGCAAGCCGCTATAGGAAAGCCCTTGCCCGGGAAGACCCCTACCTTGAAAGCGCTGGCCTTGTTGCTGAGCAATATTTCATTTTGGATCATCCTGTTTTATTTTGCGGTTCCCAGCCTGCCCGGATGGGCCGTCAAAAACTGGCTTCCGACCCTTTTTGCAGAGAACCTCGGAATACCCATGTCCGAGGCGGGACCGATATCCACTTTTGCCATTGCCTTCTCCTCCTTTATCGGCGTGATCATCGGCGGTATTTTATCAGACAAATGGGTGCAGAAGAATCTGCGCGGCAGGATTTTTACCAGCGCCATTGGCCTGGGGCTGACCATACCTTCCCTGTTGTTGATAGGCTTTGGCCATACGCTTTTTCATGTGGTGAGCGCGGCAGTCTGCTTTGGCATCGGCTGGGGAATGTATGACGCCAATAATATGCCGATACTCTGTCAGTTTGTTTCCGCGCGGCGCCGGGCGACCGCCTATGGCATCATGAATATGACGGGCGTGTTTGCCGGGGCCTTTATCACGGGGCTGCTCGGAAGATCTTCTGATGCCGGAAATCTTGGCAGGGACCTGGGGCTGCTGGCGATTATTGTTTTGGTAGCGGTTACAATACAGCTTGCCTTTTTAAGACCCACGGCAAATGATTTCTCTGACTGAATAAAAAGATAAATCCATGGCATGGAGCATAAAGATCTCAGGTCAAATGACGTCCATAACGACGAGACCTTATGCGCAATGGCATCTGGATAAAAACTAAAAAGAATACGCATGAAGAAAAGCAAGATAGAAGGAATGGTGGCCGCGGCCTTTACGCCGATGAAGGCACCGGGAGATATTGATTTGGAGCGGATACCCGCATTAACAGATCATTTGATCCGGCAGAAGGTACAGGGGATCTACGTCTGCGGCAGTACCGGCGAAGGGCCTTCCCTGACCGGGGCGGAGCGAAAAGCGGTGGCGGAAGCCTTTGTGAGGGCTTCCCGAAAAAGGGTCCCTGTGCTGGTGCATGTGGGGCACAACAGCGTAAGGGAAGCAAGGGAGCTGTCCGCTCATGCGCGGGAGATCGGCGCCGATTATATTTCTTCCGTAGCGCCTTCTTATTTTAAGATCGGTTCGGTAGAAGGTCTTGTTCATGCGCTCGCTGAAATTGCGTCGGGGGCGCCGGAGCTGCCTTTTTATTATTATCATATTCCGAGGCTCACCGGTATGGCGGTGAATATGCCTGCCTTCCTGGAACAGGCCGGGCGGTCTATCCCTTCCCTTGCCGGTATAAAATTCACTTCGCCTGAGCTTCATGAGTACCAGGCTTGCCTGAATGCAGCCGGCGAACAATACGATATCTTATACGGTACTGATGAAATGTTGCTGGGCGCGTTGGCGGTAGGCGCTAAGGGATATATCGGAAGTACGTATGGTTTTCTGCCGTTGTTATATCGCCGCCTGAGGGAAAGCTTTGACAGCGGAGACCTGCAAAAGGCGCGGGCGCTGCAGCTGCAGTCTGTTGACGTGGTCAGGATCATTGTAAAATACGGCGGGTTGGCGGCGCAGAAGGTGATGATGAAATTCTCGGGGGTGGACTGCGGCAATGTGCGCAATCCTTTGCAGGGACTGTCGGCGGAAGATGAAGCGTCCATGGAGAAGGATCTGCTCAAGGCGGGATTTTTTGATATCGTGTCGGAGATGAATAAGCAATAGAACGCTCCCGGGCCGTATCAGATGCGGGCTGGGGTATGATTTCCCGCTGCGGATGGCGAAGCAATAAATAACTTTCGCTTGTTCGGCAAGCGGCGCGGCATAGGCGTCATGGTCGATAAAAATGATTGTATACGGTTTAAAAGAAAACAGGTATGGAAAAACATCCAACCGTTCATGAGCTGTTTGATATTACGGGCAAGGTGTTCCTGGTTGCCGGCGGGGGCCGCGACCTGGGAAAGGATATGGCTGTCGCGTTGGCGGAAGCAGGCGCTACGGGCGTGATCACTTCCCGCAACGAATCGTTAGCTAAGGCGACTGCAGGAGAAATAACCGGGGCTACGGGTAAGGAGGTGTTGGGGCTGCCGCTCAATGCGGCGCATGAAAATGAAGTGGAACGAGTCTACAAAGCGGTCATTGAGCATTTTGGCCGTATAGATATCCTGGTGAATGGCGTGGGCGGCGGCGCCCTGCAACAAACCTCTGCCAGATTTGAAGAGAGTCCTCTTGAAGCCTGGGAGGGAATGCATCAACTCAATCTTCATACCAGCTTCTTGCTTTGCAAGCATGCTGCCGCGCTTATGAAGAAGCAGGGGTCCGGCGTTATCATCAATATAGCGAGTATAGCGGGAGTAATTGGCCGCGATCGCAGGGTGTATCCTGAAGGGATGGCGCCCCAATCGATCAGTTACGCTTCGGCAAAATCAGCGGTGATCGGCTTTTCGAGGGATCTGGCTGCTTATCTCGGACCCTATGGCGTCCGGGTAAATACCATTTCTCCGGGGGGATTTCAGCGCAACCAGCCCGCTGCATTCATTGAAGCGTATTCGAATAAGGTTCCGCTGGGCCGCATGGGGAAGGACGGGGTGGATTTGAAAGGAGCGGTATTGTTCCTGGCAAGCGATGCCTCTTCGTATGTTACGGGGCATAATTTGGTAGTGGACGGCGGGTTTACCATCTGGCAGTAGATGACCAGCGTTCTCCAATAGTATTCAAAGGACACAGGGGTCAGGGAATATTCAAAGTGGATTTTTCATTTTTCCCGGCAGCGTGCAATCTCTTAAAAGAAATAGTAAAAACATTTTTTGCAAGCAATCATTTTAATATGGGAACTACAACGAGGGCCCTGGTATTGGGTTTAGGCTCCATAGGCCAGCGGCATGCAAGGTTGCTCTCTGAGCGCGACGATGTGGAACTGAGTCTTTGCGATATCAGCGCTGAACTGCGCCAACAGGCGGCAGACAGTCTTGTGAGACCGCCCGTTGCCCTCTATTCGTCGTTTGCTGACGCTTTAAAAGCGCAGCCCGGTATCGCTTTCGTTTGCGTGCCCAATCATTTGCATGTGCCGATGGCGTTAGCCGCTATTCAAAGCGGCGTCGATGTGCTGGTGGAGAAACCGATTTCCGATTCATTGGAAAAAGCAAGAGAACTGGTAGCTGCGGCGGAAGCCTCCAACCGGTTTCTGCAGGCGGGTTATATGCTTCGTTATGATGAGGGATTGATCGCGCTGAAAGAGATCGTTGATAAGGGAGGGATAGGGAATCTTGTCGGCGGGCGCGCCATGATCGGAACCTATGTGACCCTGCTGAATGCGAAAGGCACGGACCGTATCGATCATCCCAATAGCCTGGTGGTGGATTATACGCATGAGTTGGATTTCATCAGCTGGTTTTTTGGGGAAGTGGAAGATATCATGGCGATGAAGGCGCGGATGGGCGACCTGGAACTGAAGCCGCATCCCAATATCTTCCAGATCAATTTAAAATTCCGCTCCGGCGCCCTGGTGCAGGCGCATATGGACTATATACAGTTTCCCCAGCGAAGGATCTTTGAGGTATATGGCGACAGGGGTACGCTCAGTTACGATTTCATGACGGGTGAGATACGCCATTTTACTTTTCAACGCGCACATGAATGGACCAACCACAATGTGCTCCCGGTAACGGATCGCTGGGACGACCTGTTTCGTAAGGAGCATGAGTCGGTCCTTAGCAGACGGGCGACTGGCTTGCCCCCCTTTGTTTCGGGCGCGGATGGTTTGCGGGCATTGGAAATTGCAGAGCAGGTGATCAGGGTTGCCAGGTAAGGTTGGATATTATAGACCCCGGGGTCTATTTCTGACGGTACAGGAAAGAGAATACGCGTGGCATTTCCCCGGAATACAAAGGATATCTATCTTAGACTGGTATTTATATTGTATTTTCCGGTTGTATTCATTTTGATATCCTTTGCGAAGCAAACCAGTATTTGAGCATCCTGCGCATCGTTATGCATTGAAAGGCTTTACACAATTCCTTTTATGTATTCTCCTGTTTGGCATTAAGGCAAGAGCGGCGACGGACAGTATCATTTTTTTTAACCCTTCGGGGGCGGCGATAGGCATGCGACCCTATTTCAGCGTTGTGGAGGATGAGGCGGTTCGGTATGTTCCCGATGTTCTTTTCGCCCGGCCCGAGCTGTTTACCCCTATCGTTGATTTTAAGCTATCCAAACCCAATAGCGTTTTTTGGTTGTTTACCCGTATCAAAACCCGGGAAGCAGCCGATGCCGTTCTATCGTTTAAGCACCTCGGTTATGCCGATCTCTATATCATACCCGATACTCCCGGGGCGGTAGCAATACGCCGGCAGGCTGGGGCGTTCAGGCCGGCAGCGCAGATCAGTCCCGGCGACAGCCGTTTTCATTTTAATATCAAATTGGCGGCCGGCCTAACTTACAAGATACTTGTCCGCAGCCATCACACCAAGCAATACCGGCCGGTGTTTGATTTTGAGTTGGACGGCCTGTATCAGTTTACGAAGGCCAAACAGCGGCGGGAACTGATAGATTTCTGGTTTCAGGGCGCTGCATTGCTGTTGTTGCTGTATGTGCTGATCACCTGGGCAACGACCCGCTACAGGCCCTACCTGTGGCTGGCGATCTTTATCGCCGGGCTCATGCTGTACAATCTAGCCTTAAGCCGCTACCTTATCGATTGGTTTTTTCCCTCGCATCCTTATTTTGCATGGCGGCTTACTATTCATTTTATGCACCTGGCTATAGCGGGGCTTTACCTGTTGATACTTGATTTCTGGAAGATAAAAGAAAAAAGCCGTCAATTATATCGCTTTGGCAAGGCGGTTTTGTATGGGATCCTATTGCTTTCGACCCTGTCTTTTTTCATCAATACTTATACCGGCAACTTTAGAGTAATGAGCCATATCAATGGTTTTTTCCTCGTCGTTCAGGTTTCGTATCTGTCGAGCCTGTTGCTGCTCTGGAAAAGTTTTGACAAACAGGAGCGCTTTCTGGCTTATGGCGTAATTATTTACCTGGCGGTTGCCCTCTTTGTTACGTTGGCTTTATTTATTAAAGGAGAGGCGGTATATAGTTTATTCGCGATATTGTCGGGCAGCGTGTTGGTTGCGGTAAGCCTGCTTTTTTTAACCGGCATCAACGGGAAGCTCTGGCAAAACGAAAAAGACAAAACCCTGTACCTGGCTCAGCTCAACCAGCTGCAGCAGCGCCAGAACCAGATCCTGGAGGAGAGCGTAATGGAACGCACCCGAGAACTCAACCGCCGGAATGAGCATATTGAATTGTTGATGAATGAACTGAACCATCGCGTGAAAAACAATCTGCAACTGCTATACAGCCTTAACAGTCTGCAGCGGGCGGGCATCAGGGACGATTATGCAGACAATATACTTAAGGACAATATATCCCGTATCAAGGCGATGATGCTTGTTAACGACAGCCTCAATCCCGGAAACAACTCAGAGAACAAGACCATTTCCCCGGTAACATTTATTGCCGGGATCGTTGAGCATTCCAAGAAAATGTTTGCTCAATCAGCGCCGGTGGACATCAGGCTTGCGATAGATGAAGAGTTGGTCTTAAGCGCAACAGCCGGCTTATGCCTGGGGCTGATTGTTACCGAGCTCATTACCAATTCTTATAAACACGCGTTTTCGGAGCAGCCTCATCCCCGGATAGATATTGAGATCCTGGACGCCGGGAGTTGCTGGAAAATGAGCTATCGCGACAATGGCGCAGGGATCCGCAATAAGACAGGCGACACGCTCGGCCTGTTCCTTATCGCCGACCTTACCCGGCAATTGAAAGGGTATTATGATATCGGCGGGCATAGCGGCGTCGGTTATTTTTTCACCTTTCCCAACCCTGCATAGATGCGCGTACTGATTATAGAAGATGAGATCATTATCGCAAGGTTTATTGAGCGGCAGCTCACTGCTAATTTTAAGTGCAGCGTTGCCATCGCGCTTAACCAGCAGGAAGTGGAAGATACTATGCCCGGGTTCTTACCCGGCCTTATTTTATGTGATATTAACCTGAAAGAAGAGAAGGACGGCATTACGCTGATAGAAGACCTGCGGCAGGAATATTTGTTTGAAGTGATCTTTATAACCTCGTACCAATCCAAGGCGATTATCGAAAGGGCATTGCTGTACCAACCCTTAAATTACATTATTAAACCCGTGGATGAGGCGGCTGTTTTTGCGGCGTTGAAACTGGCATGGCCGCTTATTGAAGCCAATAACAAATTGGGCAGGCGGCATGATCATACCCCGCTTCATCAGGCGCTCAGCGATACCGAGCGGAAGGTCCTTCAACTCATTTCACAGCATAAAACGAGCAGGGAAATAGCTTCCATCCTCTTTCTGAGCCCTTATACCATTAAAAATCATCGTCACAGCATTTGCCGCAAGCTGGGCTTGAAAGACGGCAACAATGCGCTGTTGAAATGGACGATACAGCATAAAGAACTGTTTGAATAGTTATGCTTGATCGGGGCGCCTCGTATCAGGCCGCTGTTTTAAAACAGGATGAGCCAAGCTCAGCAATGTAATTTATATCGCTCGTAAAAAGCCCGTTCCAGGGTTTCCCGGAAATCAGGGTGCGAGATGCTGATCAGCGCCCTCCCTCTTTGTTTCAGGTTTTTCCCAAACAGGTCCACCGCGCCATATTCGGTTACGACCCAGTGAATATGCCCCCGGGTGGTCACTACGCCCGCGCCCTCTTTGAGGAAGGGAACGATACGGTGCAGTCCCTTGTTGGTCATGGAAGGCAGCGCGATGATGGGCTTGCCGCCTTCCGATAAAGAGGCGCCCCGGATAAAATCCATTTGGCCGCCTATGCCTGAATATTGATAGGTTCCGATGGAATCGGCGCAAACCTGGCCAGTAAGATCAATTTCAATGGCGCTGTTGATGGCGGCGACTTTAGGATTTTGCCTGATGATATTGGCATCATTGACGTAGGAGATATCCATCACCCTTATCAATGGGTTATCGTTAACGAAATCGTATAGTTTCCTGGTGCCTGCCATAAAACCGGTGACGGTCCGGCCCCTGTTTATTTTCTTCTGGCTATTGTTGATCACTCCTTTTTCCAGGAGAGGGATCACGCCGTCGGACATCATTTCGGTATGAATGCCCAGGTTCTTATGGCCGGACAGGTTTTGCAGTACCTGGTCGGGGATGCCGCCTATTCCGATTTGCAAGGTAGCCCCGTCCTCAATAAGCGCGGCAACATTTTTACCGATCTGCCTGATGATCTCATTGGCCTTGGATGAATAATCCACAACGGGGAGCTCGCTCTCATGCCATACCATGTATTGAATTTGCTTTACATGAAGAAAGCCCTCGCCGTGAGTGCGGGGCATCTTCGGGTTGATCAGGGCGATGACGGTCCGGGCCGTATCGACGGCGGCCCGGGCAATGTCGACAGAGGTTCCCAGGGAGCAATAACCATGCGCATCAGGCGGCGATACCTGCACCAGCGCGACATCGATAGGCAGAATATTTCTCCTGAACAACAGGGGTATTTCGCTTAGAAAGATGGGCACGTAGTCGCCCGCTTCGCTGTTGGCGACCGCCCTGGTATTGGCCGAAACAAAAAGCGAATTAAAGAAAAAGCTTTTTTTGTACTCGGGCTTATTAAAATCGATATCGCCCATATTGGTAATGCTTACCAGTTCTACCCCCTCCAGTTCATTATGCCTGTCCTGCAGCGCTTTCACCAGGTGTGCCGGGGTGGCGGCGCTGCCGTGGATAAAGACCCTGTCATTTGATTTTACAACCTGCGCCGCCTGCGCGGCGGAAATATATTCTGCATTACTCATTTACTTCATTTTTGGATTCAGCGGTAAAAATATAAAACTTGGGCTGATATAGGCGAGAGACATTCTATAAACCGGTTTCGGGGAAATAGAAGCTCCGGGAAAAGGATTCCTTTCCGGAGATAGCTGCTGTAAAGGCTTTCACGGGAAATCGCTCAATGAGAACAGGTATTGTACGGTTAAGCGATCTCCATTAACTGCCTGCAGGTTTTTTCTGCCTCATTTAACGCCAAATGGAAATGTTGTGGGTTGGCGATATAAGATACCGGCAGGGCGCGGTAGTAAACTATTCCTTCAATAATATGCTGATAAAAATCATGACAATATTTTTTGTGCCTGGCATCCGGCCTGGCAACCTGTTTTTTCATTTCTTCTTTTAGGTAGTCGACGTATAAATTTAATTCGGTAATGAACATATGCGGTCTTTGGTCGTCTGCTATAATATTTTCTCTTCCATAGATATGATCTGTCATGGTTTGGAGGGAAACCGTCCGCGAGAACCAGGCGATATTGGGGCCGGGGCAGATGGTCGTTTCCTTTCTTCCTTTTATAAAAGATATATTATATATTTCTCCCGCCGTATTGCTCAATCCTACGCACAAACATTCCTTATCCACCACGTTAGCGTACTGTTCCTGGAATTCGTTTTCGGGTAGATTCAGCGCGTGCAGTTGGGCGATCTTCAACCGCTGGTATTTATATGATGCCGTGCAGATGGGCTCTTCAGTGAATTCAGTATTGGAAACCAAATGTTTTTCGGCGCAGGGGCTTCCGGGCTTTCCGTTTTTAATGCGTTGTAGTTTTATCGATTCGCCCACGGTTCCTTTCAGGTAGTGAAACCTTACGCCCAACGGAGAATTATTGCTTAATACAATGTTTTCTTTTTTCGCATCGCCCAATAATTTCAGGAGGCCTCCGTCTACGGTGGTCGCTTCCGGAACCAATAAAAAGGGGGTTCCCCATCCCGTGCTTTCTATTTCATAGCGGCTGTGTAATAAACGATCTTCTGCTGCGGTCCCTATGCCTCCCTGCGCGGAGATCTTCAGGTGCGGCGCGTATTTGAAATACCTGCCTCTTTTTTCTCTCAGGCGCGCATTGTATATTGAAAATATGGCCTCGATAAGTTCTTGTTTTTTTGTTTTAAACTCTTCCAGGATAGGGCCCATCAATAACCCATCTGTTGCAAATGCATGCCCGCCGCAGTTCAGCCCCGATTCAATCCTGAATTCGCTCGTCCAAATCCCTTTTTTGGCCAGGTACTTTCCCTGTATCAGCGCGGAGCGAAAATCGCTGACTTTGACCACTACCTTTTTCTTCATCATTCCGTCTTCATCGATATCGAACTGCGGGCATTTTTCCAGATAGTTATACAGTCGTGGATTGAGTCCCGCTGAGAAAACAATGGAAGAGTTGACAAGATCGCTGTTCGCATATCCTCTTAAAGCGGTTACGGCATCTGATCCATCTTCTATTACCTGGCCGTTATGGTCAAGTTTGTTTTGATCGATTTTTGTCATCACATTTACGTCAATGCTGCCCTGTTTAACCTGTGTTCTCAGGTAGGTTTGCAGCTTTTCTTTTTCGGCCGGGCATTCCGATTTTGTCATTTGCCGGTAAAGCTGCTTTATTTTACTGTCATCCGGCAGCATCTCAAAATATTTTATAATCTCTGATCCAGCCTCGAAGGCTTCGTTTCGAAGTTTTGCGATTTGTTGCTGCACGATATTGTTTACCAGGTTCAGGTAATCTGTAATTCTTTTTGCCCTGTAATCATCTTCCTTGGTCGTTATGGGTTTATAAGGCTGGTTAAAAAGAGGGTAGTAGTAGCTTCTCATCATTTCTATTAACCGGTCTTCCATGATGGATATAACGGAGGCGATGCCAAATCGGGCAACTTTAATTGGGCTGTCAATAGTAAACGCCAAACCCATTACAGGAATATGGAATTTGTGTAGGGGAGAATCGGGCATTATGGTTGCTTTTATGATAAATGGATAGAGATATTGTTATAAAGGAAGGTTATTCGTGCTCGGCATACGCAAACGATGAGATCAGCCGATCAGGTAAGCGGCTCCGTTGTTGACGTGATCGCATAGGTCCCTGATCTTATTTTCCCGGAAAAATGCTTCAAGGGTTTCACGCGCCGCTTTATAGTGATTGTGCATCGGGCAGGGCCTGGTTTCCGAGCATTGACGAAGTCCCAGTCCGCATTCATTGAACACTTCGTCGCCGTCAATGGCTTTGACAATGGTAATGATGGGTTCTTTTAATTGCTCCCGGTCAATATAGAATCCCCCGGAAGGCCCCTTGATGCTGTTGATAATATTGCGCTTCACCAATGTCTGCAGCAGCTTCCCAACCGTATGTTCGCTGGCGTCGATATATTCGGCTATTTCTTTGATGCCGGTATTAGCGCCTGATTCGTGCCTCGAAGCCAGGTAGATGACGGCTTTAATAGCGGTTTTGCAGGTTAGCGAGAGCATAGGTTACTGGTTTAAGAATTTTTGCCCTTGCTCTGATATTCGCTGAGGGCGCCAGGGCGGATCAAAGGTTAAGCTAACAATGGCTTCGCTATCGGGAAAAGCCGTATTCAAGGCTTGCTTCACGCCGTCTACGATAGACGCTCCCATAGGGCAGAACTGCGTGGTCAGGGTCATGGAAGCATATATATTATTATTGGGCTCGTCAAAATCCAATTGATAGATCAGGCCGAGGTCCACCACATTCAGGCCTATTTCGGGATCTATGACTTCCCGGAGCGCAGCCATGGCTTTTTCGCATTGGACAGTATCGTTGGTGATAATGTTCATGGTTTTTTGGATTTATATCGTATCAGCTTCATCACGTTCCAATTGTACAATATCGCAGTTAGCAGGATAAACGCGCTGCCGGATCTCAGGAGCGCGGTATTTGCCAGCGCGATGCCCGCGCAAAACAAAACAAATCCCGGCAGGTAAGCGATTCCCATCGCCGTGAATATCCTGGCGCTGAACAGGTCTTTCGGACTCGGCGTTTTCTCATTTGCCGCAAATGAATGATGCATTTTGTTCCAGATGATAAAAGGCAGCGTTTTAAAGGTCATTCCTAAAATGATTGCAGTCAGCCATCCGAAAAAGATGACAAATCCGTAGAGCAGCGCTAATTTATTATTTATGCCGGATAGTTGCATGGCGCCGATGATGATGATAAGAAGGATAACCGGCAGGATCATCATCGCCACCGCCAGCAGCGATATCTTGATCTGCTCGTCCACTTTTTTGCGCAGCCGCATCCGGTAGCATTGATAACAATAGTAGCCCACCAGGATCAATGATAGTCCGATCATCACGGCCGGCAAGAAGTATAAGCCCGACTGGCGCAGGTATAAAAAGTTCAGCACGAAGCCGGCCATTCCGGCGTTGATGAGCAGGTAGATAGACCAGAGCAACCGGGGGCGCTGGTATTTTGAGATCAGGAACATGGGTATCAACCGTGTGGCCACCCCTACAACCAGCAGCAGGAACCATCCTGCGATGCCGATATTGGCATGCAGGGGAAGATAGTGCAGGGAATCCCTGGATAAAAAAGAATAGGAAAAATTATAGACCAGCGCCAGCCCGATAAGCGTGGTCAGCAGCAACCAGAATGCCGCGGTTAAAACAAATATGGCATGTATATTATTCGATTGGCTTTTTCTCATGCTCAGGACCAGGTTGACCAGGTACGCGATAATGGCGCTATTGATCAGGATGCCTCCCCATTGCGCTTCCCATCCCATGGAAAAAATAAAAAAACCATAGGCCAGGAGCGGGATCCCTGTTCCGGCGAGGAAAAGCGAAAGGCGGGCCAGCGGCACGCTGAACAGGCTGCTTTCAATGAGCACGGGTATTAGCTGATGGCTGGCGCCGAGTATGATCATGACGCCCCATCCCAAGGCCATGATATGCGTAATGGCCAGGATCTTGGGATGAAAATAATGACCGTTAAAGGACGAAGAATAAATAAACAGGAGGATGCCGGCTACCAGGAAGGAGATGGCGGCGTATCCGTAAAATGGCGTTACAGCGGATGGCGAAGTCGTTTTAGCAGGCGTATGAGCATTGGCAGTAAACATATCAGGGTTTAAAGATCATCAGGTGAACTTCTCCTTCGGCAATTTCTTTAATACGATAGTCAAATTGTTTTTCTTTTAACTCGGGCAAAAGAAAAACGGGTATTCTTTTGTGGTAAACAAACAATGCCTGGTCGGCAGGCAGGCGCTCGAGTTCTTCCAGGATGGTTAGCATCGGGCGCGGCATTTCCATTGCCCGAACGTCAATGGTCTTTGTTTTACCTGCAAACTTTTGTTGTATTTCATCCCAGCGCTGCGGAGAAGACGCTTCAGGAAGGGGCGACTCTTCTTCAGCGGGGTTCTGCTCAGCGGTTTTGGGTTTATGAAAATAAGTCTCTACAAGATCTTCGCCTAGAACGTCGGCATAGGCAAGGAACCCTTTCTTCTCAAGCATGGCGATCAGGGGGGCGGGCTCAAAGCTGTTGATGATCTTCAACGTCTGACCGGGAAGAATGGATTTTGTTTGTTTGATGATAAGCGATAACGGATCTTTTCCCGAAGCGATCACCGGGCGGACATCCAGTTCAATAATGTCTTCTTTTTTAAGCGCATCAAAAAAAGCGGGCGCAGCATTTTTCTCATTGGTAACGGAAATGGGGCCGTCTTCGATCTCGAAGCCGAGGGGCTGCAACGTATGCAGAAAATCGCTAATGCTGCACCCGCCTATTTTTGACGCCATAGCGATACTGGTTCTTGCCGCCAGTATTTTTCGCAGGACTGGATTACGCAGTTTCTTGAAGCCGGGGCTGATGCCGATAATCGCTTCCAGCGCATCTGGGTTCGCTTTCAGCAGCGCTGCAATTTTGGTATCGCCATTAATTATCATAGACATTCAGCGTATTTATTGAAAAGAGCCGTACAATAGCATTCAATAGGGTCGCGGTACCGTTTAGCGTTTTAGACCAATCTTTCGATCGTTGTTACTGGGCAAGGGTTTTCTCTGTTTCCAGCGCCTTGGGGAAAAGAATATTGTTCTCCAGGTGCACGTGCAGGTGCAGGTCGGATTCAAACTCCTCAAGCATCTGGAACAGCAGGTTGTAGCTGGCGCAGGCATCTCCCGGCAGCGCATAGTCGCCGGAAAGCGCTCTGATGGTCTCCATATGTTTGCCGACCGCCTCATGCTCTTCTTCCATTACGGCGATGGGCGATTTTACCGACCCGAATGGGGCGGCGTGCTGCGACTGGCCATTTGTTTTTGCGGTCGCCAGCTGTTTGATATAAGGGAACAATATGTTTTCCTCCTTGACCATATGAGAACTCATTTCCGCGTTTATGGCTTCTACCAGTTGGTGGATGGACAACAATTCCGGGTGGCGGTCGCCGTGCACGCGGGCTACCTTGGCCGCATAGTTCCTGAGCTCGGGCAGCGATTTTCTGGTATAGCTGTGGTGGGTGTTGACGATATAGTCGGCCAGGAAATCCAGGTTCCATTCGTTGTAGGGAATAGGCCGGGAATGGAAGTTCTTATTGGCCTGCTGGAGTTCCTGTTCTACTTTGGCGGGGTCCAATCCTTTTTCTTCACAGGCTTCTTTGACGGTCTTTTTCCCGCCGCAGCAAAAATCGAGGCCATATTTTTTAAATACTTCCGCCTTGCGAAGATCTTTTGCGGCAATCTGTCCCAGCGTTTCCGTATTCTCGCCCGGGATGCGTTTGGTGATCTTCACTTTCCATGTCTCGGGACCCTGTTCGAGGTACTCCCAGGTAAAGATATCGCCTCTCTCTCCCAATAGCTGGTAATATAAGGGTTTAGGATCATGATCGTTGTGTATGGTTAAGCTGCCGCCGCCGGCCAGGTCGTCGAAGCGGGCAAAGATGGTGGGGTGTTTTTGCCTCGGCTCCAGTAGTGTCACGTTAAGAATGTTTTCCGCTGTCTGCATGTCGGGTAGTTTTAGATGAATGTTGAATACAAAGATAAGGCAAGTGTTTTAATAAAAGTATTTAAATACTTTTATTTTACTGTTCACTGACAGTTTGGTATGCTCCTGTATGCAAAATATTTTCCAGCATGGTTATGGATCGCTTTGGAGGGGTCTGGCGGCGATAAGAAAACGTTCTTCCGGTATGGTTTCTGGCCTGTTGCGGATGGCAGGCGCTTAGATCAGGGGGTTGTTTTGAAGAATCGCAGCGGATGATGGCAAATGAAAATCCCCGGCGTTTCATCGGAATTCAGCAAACGCTATAGGAATATTGCCGCGTACGGCTACAGGTCCTTTTTTTTGAATCGCCGGAGCGAGATCAGCAGGGGCATGGCAGCCCATACGGAGAGTCCCAGGAAGGAAAGAGAGATCCCCAGGCTATTGCCGAAGAACTCTCTGAAAACCGCCCCGGTATATCCCATCAGGGCGGAGATATCCATTTGTAGCAGTATTTGGATACGCCCGAGGTCGATCGGGTTGAGAAAGCTCATCAGCGTCATGATCTTTTCCAGCGGATAATCCTGGAACTGGAATAAAAAGAACAGCGCAAGCGCGTCGAAGATAAGCGAGAAGTACATCCATAACATGATAGACAGGCCTATTCCCTTTGCTTTATCGCGCGCGAGGCCGGCAGCCAGCATGGCTATACTGACAAAGACAACGGTCAAACAGAGGCCCATGGCGATCATCATGAACCCGGTCGCATCTGCATGATACAGCAAAATAGGGATGCCGGCGCCAATAAAAAAAGCCAGGCACAGCGATGTGGCAAGCCCAAAGAAAAGGCTTAGCCAGATGGTCCTTCTTTTCAGCGGCTGACTTACCAGCAGCACGATGAATTCGCCGCTGTTGTAGATATAGATGGTGGAGAATACCGCGCAGATCAGCGGCACGATGATCAGGACAATATTCAGCAGGCTCAGCATTCCTTTTGCGGAATTGTTTTCCAGGCTGAAGACGCTAAGGGAGATCACCAGCAATAAAAAAGTATAGATCAATACGATTTTATTCTGAACAATATCAACGATCACATATTTTAATATCTTTTTCATATCAGTTGCGCGCTCATTATGCTGGCGATAGCTTTGGATAATTTTATTTCACCCGTCTCTTCTTTCAGCACGGATAGCTTTTTATGGAACAGCAGCCTGCCTTCCTGCATATAAAACACTTCCGTGATCATGTCGTCGAGCTCGCTCAGGATATGCGAAGTGATCAGGATGAGTTTTCCGTTCTGTTTTTCCTGTATTATCTTTTGCTTCAGGATCTCTGAGGAAAGCGGGTCAAGCCCTGCCGTGGGCTCGTCGAGGATCAATGCATCGGGTTTAAAAAGAAAGGCAAGGGCGGCGCTTACTTTCTGCGTGGTGCCGCCGGACAGCGCGCGCATTTTTTTATGCATCATATTGGGAAGGCCGAACCGATGGATCAGCTCCTCGTCAATTTCAGCCGTATCCTTTTTGCGGATGTCCTTCATCATATCGATCACCTGCGCGATGGTCATGTTTTCGGGGTACCTTCCGATCTGCGGCATATAGCCGATCCGGTCCCGGTGTTTCCATTGGCCGGCAATGTTCTTATCGTTAAAATAAATATCGCCTTTATCCGGCACCACCATGCCCAGGAGCGATTTTATCAGCGTGGTCTTGCCGCTGCCGTTAGGGCCCAGCAGCGCGATACATTCGCCTTTCTGAAACGATACGGATACCTCGTCGAGCGCTCTTAATTTTCCGAATTGCTTGGTTATGTTGTTTGCCTTTATCATAGCGGTAATCGCTTCATTAAGGGGGTTTCGTCCTGTAATTTTTCCGGGGTGACGCCGGGTAATATTTTTTCGCTTTTATCCAACAGGGATACGATCAGGCTCCTGAAAAGCATGAGCGCCGAAGGGTTGTTGTCGATGATCATGGAATACATGCTTACCGGATGATAGGGCACGTCGCCGACCCCGTCGCGGTTAAGATCATATCCTTCGTATTTATCCCAGTAATTTCCGTTAAAGGTATTCAATACCAGCGACCCGTTGGTGCCAATGTCAAAAGTGTTGCCTGTAAAATTGTTGCGGGTAAATTCATTGTTGTCGCAGCTTGCCTGGATTTTTACCGCCCATCCATTGTTGTTGAAAATATTCTTATGCAGTTTGATCCGGCTGCATCCTTCCATGTGGATCCCTATGGTATTCCTGACGAAATGATTTCCTGAAATATCGCTGTCGGTAATGTCCTTTAACAAGATCCCGTAGGCGGCGGCGCCCCAGTTGTTCAGGAAAAAATTATTGTACATGTGTATGTTGTTGGTGTACATCACCGCTACGCCCGATTCATTTCCTTCAAATATATTCCCGATATAGGTATCGTGGTGGGAAAACATAAAGTGAATGCCATAGCGAAGGTTTTTCACGCTGGCGTTCCTCCATACCAGGGAATTGGTAACGAATTCAAAATAGATGCCGTCGCGGTGGCCTGTTATCCTGTTGCCTATGATCTGTATGCTGTCCGAATTCCAGCAATGAATGCCATTGCCGCTTTGCAGTTCGCTTTTGCCGTATGCAGTGATATCGTTGTCCTTGATCAGGCAGCTTCTGCTGTTCTGGAGATATACTCCGAAATTGGAGTTGTCGAGGATATTGTTGATCGCTGTTACGCGATAGCTGTCAAAGATCATGATGGCGCCAATATCGTCGATCTCGGAGCGGCCGGTATTTTGCATTTTAAACCCTTCAATGACGGCGTCTTTTGCTTTAACCGTGATGATCGCATGTTTGTGCTGTCCGTCCAGAACGGGATAGTCGACGCCTTTCAGGACGATCGATTTTCGGACCAGAATATTTTCTTCTTTATATAGGCCGGGATCCACCAGAACGGTATCGCCGTTAGCCGCCAGATCGATGGCCTGCTGAATGGATTGAAGGGGTTTTGACTTTCCGACAGGGATGGTCTTTCCCTGGGCAAAACCAGGTAGAGAGAAGAACAGGGGTAGGGATAAAAATATGACGTGCCAACCTATTGTTGTTTTCATTGATCTGCATTTAACAAGACTTCCCAGGCAATTTTTTCTCCCGTAAATTTTTCAGCGGCTTCATTTAACCTGGCTTCTTCTGTAAAGCAGGCGATGTTTCCGCCCATAGGCGAGCGAAGGTCGGCGCTTTTTAACAAAAAGGCTTTTGGCGCTTCCACGAAATCATGAGGTTCGTTAAAATCGGTAAGATACATTTCTTTAATATCGTTGCTGTTGATGGCGTCGGATTTGCGGAAGGCAAGCAGGCAATGGATATCATCGAATTTAAAGATCTTGCCTTTTTGGGTGATGATCTCTGCGCCGAAACGGTTGTCGGCGATCGTCATTTTACAAAAGCTGCAGGCATCTATGCCCGGCCTGATGGGCTGAGGGCCGGTTTCACAGGAACTCAAACCGAACATTCCTATCAGCATAGCGATAGCGGGGGCCTGGGTTTTGGCGGATGATAGTTTCATTTTTCTTCCCTTGCTTATCTGGAGGATCAGGGCAAGCGTCATCAGCGAACCAGACGCTACAAAGAGCCATCCGCCAACATCCGGCACAGAAAAAGCGCCAAAATTGAGTAATTTCTTATAGCCGATCAGGGGAGGCTGGTAGGCCATTCCCGGGACCTGGATGGCGGCATTGGGATCAAGGTTATGCCCATAGTCGTACTCCCATTTCCAGAAATCTGCCATGGCCACGATGCCAAATAAAATAAATGAGACCAGCAAGGCGATCAGCCATTTTTTTGTCTTCAGGAGCAATGCCACGGCTAATGAGAATACCGCGAAAAAGATGATGATATAGGGAAGGACGGTAAATTCCACAAAGTCTTCGGTATGCAGGGTTTTCATCCCGATATAATGGTTCAGGCCATTGATGATCTCTACATCTCCCGCGATCTTGTTCGGGTACATTCTCAATACCAGCCCTTCGGGGTATTGGGGCGCGGCTAACTGAATCTGCCATAACGGAACAAATAGCACGATAATCAGCAAAATACTACAGACAAATAGGATCAACCGGGAGAGTCCTGTCAGTTTTTGCGAAGAAGCATTCTTTCTCATCTTAATCTGTTTTATTCCGTACGGCTTTTTAAAAAAACGAACAGGATGAGATCCATCCTGTTCGTTTGAGATTTTATTTTGTTGTCAAAGAATCAAGCGGCCTCGAGTTCTGGCCAAGGCTGAAGGACAGCGGAACAGTCGATCCCTTGGGTGAAACCCTTATGTATCCTGACATTTCCTGGTGCAGCGCGCTACAGAAGTCAGTACAATAGAAGGGAAGTATGCCCACCCTGTCGGGAACCCATTTTAAGGTCTGTGTTTCCCCGGGCATGATCAGCAGCTCTGCATTGTTGGCGCCTTTGATGCCGAATCCATGGGGCACGTCCCAGTCCTGTTCGAGGTTGGTAACGTGGAAATACACTTCATCGCCCATTTTGATGCCTTCGATATTATCAGGCGAAAAGTGAGAGCGGATAGCGGTCATGTATACATGCACAACATTGCCTTCGCGCACCACTTTGGAATTCTTTTCGCCAAGGGTAACATAGGGGTGTTTGTTGTCGTCCAGCCGGAATACCTTTAAGGAGTTTTTAGAGATAAGATCGGCCGGAGCGCCTTGCGCATAGTGCGGTTCCCCAATGCTCGGATAGTCTGCCAGCAATTTCATTTTATCGCCGGATATATCAAACAGCTGAGCCGATTGCGACAGTTCGGGTCCTGTAGGCAGGTACCTGTCTTTGGTGATCTTATTATACGCGACCAGGTATTTTCCATAAGGGTTTTTAGTGTCGCCGCCTGGAATCATCAGGTGACCGGGCGAGTAGTAAGTGGGCTGCCTGTCCAGCACGCTCAGGTCTTTCAGGCTCCATTTTACGATCTCCGAAGAAATAAAGAAAGTGGTGTAAGCATTTCCTTTTCCGTCAAACTCTGTGTGCAAGGGGCCTAAACCGGGTTTCTGCACTTCGCCATGCAAGGCCGATTCATATTTTAATACGGGGATGCCGCTGTAATCGCCGTCATAGTCTTTGTTTGCGATAGCCGCCTGGATCTTGCTGAAAGAGAAAACGGGGATCAATGCAGCCAGTTTGCCGCTGCCCACGATATATTCTCCTGAAGGGTCCACGTCGCAACCATGGGGCGATTTCGGACAAGGGATCATATAAACGATATCCGGGAATTTTGCTACGTCTATCACGGTCACTTCGGTTTCAATTTTAGAAGTGGCGCTATGGGTTTCGTCGGAATATTTGTTGTGCGCGTATCTTACTTTTTGTTTTTCTCCCTTTCCTTGTTTTATATATTCTTCGGCTTTTTTCCAGTTGACCGCGAGGATATAATCCTTATCGCGTTTGGAAGCATTGACCTCGAGCAGCGAGTAGGCCTGTTCAGCGTTATAGCAGCTAAAGAAGAACCAGCCGCTGCTGGGCCCCTTTCCGCTATGGCTCAGGTCGAAGTTCATTCCGGGCAGCAGCAATTGGAAAGCGATCTTCATATCTCCTTCCTCAGGCGCTACGCTGATAAAGCTGATGGTGCCCTTGAAGTTCTTTTGATAGCTGTCGATAGGCACGTCGCCGTTTTCGCTGTCCAGCGGCACGCTGAAACGGGTGCCAGCCACAACGTATTCGGAGTTTTCAGTGATGAAGGGAGAGGAGTGGTTACCTGCGCTATTGGGGATCTCGATGATCTCCGCAGTACGGAATGTTTTCAGGTCAACCCTTGCCACCCTGGGAGTATTGTTGCCGTTGGCAAATAGCCAGCGGCCGTCAATTTCGCCATTGGTTTGAGAAAGCGCCAGGTGGTGCTGGTCGTCCCAGGGCACAAAGCCATGAGAGGTGTTCAGCATGGGCTTGGTTTCTTCGCTATATCCCCAGCCTTTTTCAGGGTCTACGGAAAATACGGGGATCACGCGAAACAGCCTGCCCGAAGGTATTCCGTACACGGACACCTGTCCGCTAAAGCCGCCGGAAACGAAATTGTATACCTCGTCGTATTGCCCGGGCGGCACATATACCCTGGAAGCGGCGTCGCCGCTAACAGAGTCTTGCGCATTTCTAGGTTTACATCCAAAAAATCCCAGCATCAGCGCTGTTGAAATAAATAATAGAATATTTTTTTTCATAAAAAAATGTTGTTAAGAAAAGAAATAAAGAACAAAAAAATCCCTGTCGACGAGACATTCGTTGATCCAATGGTTGATTATTACCGTTATGGAGAAGATCGATAATTATTGATCTGTATATTATCGGCTAGGCCGAGCAAGAAGCCAGGATCATCTATTCCACCCCGTCATTCTTTCTCATGAATTCGTAGATTTCGAACGCTTCATCGTCGGTTAAATTCTGATTAGGCATTCTTACCATACATATTTCCAGCATTGCCTGCACTTTGGGGTCCTTGTCGATCATGGCGTCTGTATTGGTCATAAAGTTCAGCAGCCAGTCGGCCCTATGCCGGACGGTGGTCCCCTTCCAGCCTGGTCCTACCAGTCTTTCATCGCTTAATTTGTGACAGGAAAGACATTTCAGCTCTGATACTTTTTCGCCTCTTGCCGCTTTTTCTTCATCCAGCTTTTCGCTTATCTGCACGTCTTTGAACTTGCCTTCTCCACGATCAGGATCATAAGAAGGGTTTCCTTTGGCGTTAGTCGAAGAAGACGTTGATCCAGCTGCGGCGTCATTGTTGGCGTCAGGATTGCTGCAAGCGAAAACAAAAATGATCAGGGAACTGATGATAAGAAATTTTTTCATGATGATCGTTTTAAACATTTGCCATGCAATATTACTACGGGTAATTTACAAATATTTATGACTATTGTCATTAAGAAGTTATTATTTTAATGACCTTCGTCATGCCGTTTTAGTATGGCATAGACTAAAAAAGGTTTATAGCCGTTGATTTTTTATTTTTAAGCTTCTTTGAAACAGGCCGGCAGCCGGCTTTTCAGATGAACATGTTATTGATGTTATTATGGAGAAGAAATCTTTTAATACTACGCTATGGACGCGCATAGCGATCATCAACCTTTTTATTGTGGCTTTGGCGGGCATAGCGCTCAGGTATAAGATCAATTTTTCGCTGCCTGCCGTCAACCACAAATATTTATTGCATGCTCATTCGCATTTTGCCTTTGCCGGGTGGGCGGCGCTGGCGTTAATGGCGCTGATGACGCATTATCTGCAACGGCAGGGCCGGTCTGCCATTGATTATAGAAAATACCATTGGATACTGGCCGTAAACTGTATTTCCGCCTACGGCATGCTGATCGCCTTTTTTTTCCAGGGATATGCGTTCTTTTCGATCAGCTTTTCCACGCTTTCTATCTTTGTTTCTTATTTTTTTGCCTATTATTACTGGCGGGACCTTAATAAGCTGAGGGATGGCTCCCATGCCCGCCCCTGGCTCAGGACCTCCCTTGTACTATGGGTTTTTTCTTCGATAGGCGCGTTCACCCTTGCCTACCTCATGGCCAACCGCATTACTTCCCAGGACTATTATTTTGGGGCGATCTATTTTTTTCTGCATTTTCAGTATAATGGCTGGTTTTTATTTGCCTGCTTCGGACTGCTGTTTTCACTCTTGTTTCAACAGGAAGGGGCTGTCGCCGGGGTCCCGCTTAAGCGATTGTTCCTGGTAATGATGATTACCGTATGGCCGACTTATTTTTTGTCGATCTTATGGCTGAAGCTTCCCGACGCCATATACTGGATAGCCAATATATCGGGCATTCTGCAGTTGGCGGCAGTATTTTATTTCGTCCGGCTCTTGTTTTACCTGAAAAAAGAAAATCGGTTCCGGCTTTCCGGGATCACCCGGTATTTATGGGGACTGGCTTCCGTGGCTTTTGTCATTAAGATCATACTGCAGGCCCTTTCCATTATACCCTCCCTCAGCAAATACGCTTTTGGCTACAGAGCCGTTGTGGTGGGTTATCTGCACCTGTCTTTTTTGGGGATCATTTCCTTCTTTATCCTGGGCTATATCAATCAATCCTTAAGCGGAAAGAAAAATTTTCTTCCCGCGGGCGGCGTGATGCTTTTTGTGGCAGGGGTCATACTGCAGGAATTGATATTGATGTTCCAGGGACTTGAGGCCATTGAATTTAAGGTGTTGCCCCATGCCAATATCATCTTGTTTTATACGACGATCCTCATTGGCGCCGGCCTGGCCTGGATAGCGCTCAAAATGTCCGGCGCGAAGCAAGAAGAGCAGGGCGGGGCGGTTATACCGGATTAAAGCAGTCCGGACAAATATACCTGCGGCGCAAGGGCTGATGATTGTCATAATCCACCCTGACCGTTATCAGCTAACTCCGGTTCGCCTTTTTTTAGTTTCGGCATTGATTAATGTGCTGTGGTCCTCCTTATATCCTGCGGTTTTATCGCGTCGGCATGCCATGCCCATGATGCTCAACGGATTTCTGATTGACAAATTTGATGAAATGATTTCATTTAAGACCTTTTTGAGGCGTATTGATAAGGGCTTGATAAAAATAGTAAGATGTCCATTAAGTTAGCTGATATCCATAGCGAATCCCTGGTCGCCGATATTGTTTCACAGGATTACCGCGCCGCCGATGTCTTCCTCAGATATGGGATCGATTTCTGTTACGAGGGAAACTGGTCTTTGGGGGCGGCCTGCCTGTCAAAAGACCTGGACCCGGGATCGATCATCGAGGAGTTAAAAAAGAACGCGCAGGGCTTTCGGCTGTCCAGCGAGCTGGCGTACGAAGAGTGGAGCCTGGGCTTCCTGATCGATTTTATTATAAATGTGCATCACTACTATCTGAGAAAGGCGATGCCTGCGGCGGCTTCCTATATATCGGTCCTGCTGGATGCCGGTCGCCCCGAGCGTTATCCTGAGGCGCCAAGGCTCAGGGAACTGGTCGGAAGGCTGCAAGCGGAGTCTTTACCGCACCTGCAGCAGGAGGAGGAAGTGCTTTTTCCTTATATAAAGCAGGTGGCTTATGCCCGGCTGTACCGGGAGCCCTATGCGGATCTCCTGGTAAAAACCTTAAAAAAACCCCTGCAGCAAATAAGCGCCCGGGAACATGAATTGTTCAATGAAATACTTGGCGAGCTGCGCGAACTTACCGGCGGTTATACGCCTCCGGCCGACGCCTGCCTCGCCCATCGCGTGGCTTTTTATAAGTTGAAAGAGCTGGATGAAGACATCGTACAGCACCTGTACCTCGAAAACCATATTCTTTTTCCACGCGCGATCCAGATGGAGCTCGATATATTAAACGCCAAAGGCAGTTGAAGCGCAACGAATCGTTATATGTCTATCATTAGTATATTTACCGCTTTATCAGCGATCGCAACATGAATCGAATGCTTGACCAGGCCCATATTACCTCCTTATTTGAAAACGCCACAGAAGGGATCATCCTTACGGACCGTCAGGGGAATATCGTATTGCTGAATCCAGCCGCGGAGAGAATGTTTGGCTACCAGAGCAATGAGCTCATCGATAAAAATATCGAAACGCTTATTCCCGATCAGTACAGGAAACAACATGGGGAACACAGGGAGGGCTTTTACCGTACTCCGTCTAACAGGGTCATGGGGCATGGCCGCGATCTTTACGGACGAAAAAAGAACGGCGAGAATATTCCCGTAGAGGTGAGCCTTAGTCATTATAGCCGGAACGGCGAGCTTTTTGTGATCGCCTTTGTGGTCGATATCACGACGAGAAAGGAGATCGAGCAGAGTATGCTGAAACAGCAGATGGAATTGGAGAAGGTGACTACCGAGATCAGGAAGCTGAATGCGGAGCTGGAGCTCAAGGTGGAACAACGCACCATGATCCTGAAAGAAGCCTTGCAAAGGCTTGAACAATCTCAAAAAGAGTTGAGCGAGGCGCTGGACAAGGAAAGGCAGCTGAGCGAGATCAAGAGCAGGTTTGTGTCGATGGCCTCCCATGAATTCCGCACCCCGCTCAGTACGGTGTTGTCTTCCGCTTCTTTGCTGGAAAAGTACAAGACGACCGAGGAGCAGGATAAGCGCGCCCGCCATATCGATAAGATCAGGAATTCCGTCCGGCACCTGAATGAGATACTGGAGGATTTTCTTTCGCTGGGCAAGCTGGATGAGGGGAAGGTGGGCCTTAACCTGTCTGAATTTGATCTGAAAGCGTTTATCGAAGAGACGACGGATGAGATGAAGGGATTGCTGAAAAAGGATCAGCGGCTGGTATTCCGTTATACCGGAGATACGCTGATCAATTCAGATAAAAGGCTATTGAAGAATATTTTGATCAACCTGATCACGAATGCGATGAAGTTTTCCGACGAGGGCGGCGAAATTATTGTTGAATCGGAGATCAGCGGTCCCCAGGCGGTTATTTCTGTAGAAGACCAGGGGATCGGCATCGGGAAGGAAGACCTGGCGCATTTGTTTTCGAGTTTTTTCCGCGGAGGCAATGCGATGAATATCGCCGGAACGGGGCTTGGCCTTCATATCGTTAAACGGTATGTCGACCTGTTGAAGGGACAGGTGCGGGTGCAAAGCGAATTGAATAAGGGTACAAAGGCATATATTGTTATTCCAGTAAACACCAGTAAATAATGAAAACAATTTTAGTTATAGAAGACCATGCCGATATAAGAGAAAATACGGTCGAGATCCTTGGTATGGCTGGCTATAACGCCCTGGCCGCGGAGAATGGAAAGAAGGGTATTGAGGCGGCGTTAAAGGAAAAGCCGGATCTGATCGTCTGCGATATCATGATGCCCGAGCTGGACGGATATGGCGTATTGCACCTGTTGCGGAAGAATCCTGAAACCCAGCATATCCCGTTTATTTTTCTTACGGCCAGGACGGAGCGGAATGATCTTCGCAAGGGAATGGAAATGGGCGCCGACGATTATATTACCAAGCCGTTTGAGGACATTGAGCTGCTGAATGCAATAGATGTCCGGCTGAAACGCACAGCGGTATTTGATCAGCAATATGCGTTGTCTACGCAGGGAGTGGGCGAGTTCCTGAAGAACGTAAAGGAAACAGGTATACTCGACCGTTTGGAAGAGCAGTACAATATAGAGCCTTACGCCAAGAAACAGATCCTGTATCAGCAGGGAAAGCGCCCCAGGTACCTGTATTACCTGGTCAAGGGAAAGCTGAAGGGATATAAGATCCATGAAGACGGGAAAGAATACATAACCGATATTTTCAGCGAGGGCGATTTTGTCGGGTTTTACGCCCTGATAGAAGAAAGGAATTACGATGATAATGTCATCGCGCTGGAAGACGCGGAGGTGATGCAGATCCCCAAGGATGATTTTTTCCAGATGATCTATGGAGACATCAATGTAGCGGCCAAATTTATCCGGATCATCACGCAGAATGTCAAGGAAAAAGAGGAGCGGTTGCTTACTCTGGCGTATAGTTCGTTAAGGAAAAGGGTGGCTAAGGCGCTGGCCGATATTCACTCCAAATATAATAACGACGGCGAAGACAATCCCATTGAAATATCCCGGGAAGATATCGCGCATTATATAGGAACGGCTACCGAATCTCTTATCCGCACGTTAAGCGATTTTAAAGCGGAAAAGCTTATCGCCATCAAGAACGGAAAAATATCCATAACCAACCTGAACAAGCTCGAGAGCCTGGCTTACTAATCGGTATTTTTCATTTTCATCAGTAGGGCGTATGCGTTCCTGACTACAATTTCTTTTTCCTTTATGTCTGTTTTTACAGCCGTGAATCCTTCATCTGAAATGCCAATATCAACCGGGATCATCTCAAAAACATTATTCCCCTCGTTCGCGAATACAAAATGATTGTTCTCCCATCTTACGAGCGCGTCATTGGGCACGGCCAGCGTTTGTTCATTGGAGAGTTCGATTTCGGCGCTCATGAACATTCCCGGCGTCAGTTGTTTCTCCGTCTTTTTAAAATGACAATGCGCTTCGACCGCCCGGTTCTCATCTATGTTCCGGGTGATCAACTCAATGATGGCCTGGCGCTTTTCCAACGGGCGTTCGGCGTTATAGGCGATCACCCGTTGACCGGGGGATACCCTAGCCGCGTCTTTTTCGAAAATGGTCAGGCTTAGATGCACGTTCTCAGGATTGATCAACTCAAACAGGACATCAGCGGGAGCGACATATTTCCCGGCGTTTACATTGACCCTGGACACATACCCGTCGATAGGAGAAATGATGTTTACGCTGCTGCTGATATTGTTTTCGTTGAGCTTGTCGGGGTTGATATTGATCAGCCTTAGTTTTTCGCTTAAGGATCTGACCAGTATCTTCTGGCTTTCATACAGGTTCCGGCTTTGCTGGAAGGTCTTGTCGCTGTTTGCCTTCTCTGTATTGAGCTCCTGCTGGCGTAAAAAATCGGTCTCCAGGAACTGCAGGCTGCTTTTTGCTGAAAGATAATCCTGCTGCAGCTGGATGTATTGAACGTCTTCCAGCGTGCACAATACGCTTCCTTTTTTTATTTTCATGCCGGGCAACAAGCGAATGTTTTTTATGTATCCCCCCAGGGGAAAGCTGACGGACAGCAGGTTCTGGGGCGCGACGTCGACCATGCCGTTAACTTTCAATATGCTGCGCATTTCCCGGCGTTCGGGTCGGCCCAGGACGATCTCTCCATTCTCCATTTGTTCTGCTGTCAGGCTGGTCCGGTTGCCGGATGAGAAAGGCGGCTCGACTGATTCGTCGGAACCGTTGTTTGTCTCCCGGTTGCCGCATGCGGTAAGCAGAATGGCAAGGCAGGAAAAGAGTATAAGCGATTTTTTCATGTTGTTCATCTTTTATTTGTTTAATAGGCGGCAAGTTTTTCCAATGCAAAGGATGAGGCGTTGAGCTCGTCGATCGCATTAAAATAGTCGCTTCGTATCTGCAGCGCCTGGTTGATCAGTATTACCCAATCGAGGTAGCCGATCTCCCCGCTATCCAGCTTTTTCCGGGCGGCGTTAATGATGGCATCTGCGTTGTTTAAGAGCGTATGCCGATAAGTATTTAAAATGGTATAATTGCGTTTGTAGTCTTCAACGGCATTGCTTAAGGCTGTGGTCAGCTCCTTCCTGGAGGCTTCCAACTGCGCTTTGCGCTGGTTGATCAGGATATCGCCTGCTTTTATCCTTGCGCGATACGCGGAGTTGAAAATAGGGATGCCGATTCCCAGGCTGGCGGCCGAGAATCTTTTGGCGCCGCCAAAATACTTTTCTTCCGATCCTACCCGTTGATAGCCGATAATGCTTCCATTGTGGTATCCCAGGTTAATGATGGGCAGGTTCCTGGCTTTTTCGAGCCGGCGTTCCTGGTCGCTCAATTCCACCAGTCGCCGCTCGAATTCCAGGAGCGGGTTCTTTTCAATAGCTCCGGTGTCGGGAAGGGCAGACAAAGGGTAAACCGGTTCATCGGCCATCGGGATGATCTCTGCATCGGTGTTCAGCAATTGTTTTAATTCGTTGAGCAGGATCTGGTAATCCGTCGTGAGGATCGCCAGTTGATTTGCGATCTGCCAGCGATGATTCTCGGCCGTTGTTTTTTCAATGATATCCGTGTCGCCGGCCTTTAACCGCTGCCCTGCTTTTTTCAGGAAGTTAAAATAGATGGTATCCGCTTCCAGGAGTAGGGCCCGCTTTTTCTCCCGGACGATCAGTTTATAAAAGATTTCCTTGACCGCCATGTTCAGCTCGTTCTTTTTAATTTTTGTTCCGGATTCGCTGATCAGCGCATTGACGTTATGAACTGCCTGCTGGCGTTTATACACGATCGGAAAGGCCAAACCCTGGCTTATGGAAAGGCGATGGTCATTGGCTAGGCTGTTCATCTGCCCATACTCCATTTCCACCTGTGTTTTATCTATGGTCGCGCGACTTTTTTTCAACGCCCGGTAATAGTCTTCGTTCAGCCGGGAAGCCCGGATATCCAGGTTGTTCTTTTCCGCCATGTCCAAGGCTTGCGGAAGCGTGATGGTCTGGGCAAAAGGCGCGTAAGCCGTCAATAAGAACAGGAGGGTAAGCGCGGCGCCTTTTCGGGGTCTCAAACGGCCCGATCGTTTTTCGGTAAGCGTATAGAACAACGGAATAACAAACAAGGTGAGCAGCGTTGAAATGATCAGTCCGCCGATCACCACGGTAGCCAGCGGTTTTTGCACTTCTGCGCCTGCGCCCTTGCTCAGGGCCATGGGAATAAAGCCCAGGGCAGGGACCACGGCTGTCATCAGCAGCGCCCTGAGTTTAGTCTTGGTCGCATGGATCACTATTCTTTCGGGGCTTGTCCATCCCGCTTTTTTCAGGCGGTTAAATTCCGACACCAGCAATATGCCATTCAGCACGGCTACGCCAAATAAGGCGATGAATCCGACTCCTGCAGAGATGCTGAACGGCATATCTCTTGCCCATAACGAGAAAATGCCTCCCGTGGCCGACAGGGGAATAGCGGTGTAAATCAACAGGCCCTGTTTGACAGAGCCAAAGGCAAAATACAGGAGCAGGAAGATCATCAGCAAGGCTATGGGAACAACCAGGGACAACCTTTCCTTCGCCGCTTCCATATTCTCAAAAGCGCCGCCATAGGCGATCGAATATCCGGCGGGGAGTTTGATCTGCCGGTTTGTTTTGTCCTGTAATTCCTGCACAATGCTCTGCACATCGCGACCGAAAACATTGAATCCGACAATGATCCTGCGGCGGGTGTCTTCTCTTTGGATCTGGTTGGGGCCTTCTGTTTCTTCGATATCGGCTACCTGCCGCAGGGTGATCTGTCCGCCGTTTGCAAGGGCAATAGGCAGGTTTTCCACATCGGACAGCGATTGCCGCGATTCGCCCGATAACCTAACGGTAAGGTCAAACCGTTTTTCTCCCTCATACACAAAGCCCGCCCGTTGGCCGGCGAAAGCGGTATTGACCGTCCTGTTGATATCGCTTACATTTAATCCATATTTTGCCATAGCGCTCCGGTTGTATTTAATGATGATCTGGGGCATGCCTTTTACGGTTTCCACGTAGAGATCGGCGCTGCCGTGGACTGTTTTGATGATTTCTCCAAGACGATCGGCATAGCGGGCCAGGGTATCGAGATCCTCTCCGAATATCTTACACACGACATCCTGCCTGGCGCCGGTCATCAGTTCGTTAAAACGCATTTGTACGGGAAACTGGAAGCCAATGCTTACGCCCGGCGTAACCGCCAACGCATGACCCATCTTTTCCGCCAGTTCGTTGAATGAGGAGGCGGAGGTCCATTCTTTTTTATCCTTTAATATCACCATCATATCGCTCGCTTCCAGCGGCATGGGGTCGGTAGGGATCTCTGCGCTTCCTATTTTCGTGACCACCTTCTCTATTTCAGGGAATTTGTCGAGCAGTATTTTTGCTGTTTTCTGCGTGGTTTGAATGGTGGCGTTGAGATTGCTTCCGGTCAGCAATCTTGTCTCCACGGCAAAATCTCCTTCTTCAATTTCGGGGATAAATTCCCCGCCCATTTTGCTCAGCGTTACCAGGGAGAGCGCAAACAGCAGAACGGTAGCCAGGATGATGGCGCGGGGGATCTTCAGCGCCTTCTTCAGTATAGGCTGGTATTTCCGTTCCAGCCATATCATCATCCGGTGCGCCATGGACGGTTTTTGACTTATTTTCCTGTTCAGGAAAAGCGCGCTCATCATCGGCACGTAGGTCAGGGAAAGCAGGAATGCGCCCAGGATGGCGAAGGAAACGGTCAGCGCCATGGGCTTAAACATTTTTCCTTCGATGCCTTCCAGCGATAATATGGGAATATAGACGACCAGGATAATGATCTGGCTAAAGGCCGCCGACTTGATCATGGAGCCTGAAGAGGCCGCGACTTCCTGATCCATGGTTTGGCGGGAAACGATACCGGCTTCCCGGAACCGTTTGGAATGGGTCAGCCGGTGAAGAACGGCTTCCACGATGATCACCGAACCGTCCACGATCAATCCGAAGTCGATCGCCCCCAGGCTCATCAGGTTTCCTTCCACGCCAAACTGATTCATCAGGATAACCGCAAATAACATCGAGAGCGGGATCACAGAAGAAACGATCAGCCCGGCGCGCAGGTTGCCCAGGAAGAACACCAGCGCAAAGACCACGATCAGCGCGCCTTCGATGAGGTTGGTCTGAACGGTCCGGATGGCATTGTTAACCATTTTTGTCCTGTCCAGGAAGGGTTCAATAACCACTCCTTCCGGCAGGCTTTGCTGGATCTCCGCTACTTTTTCCTTTACCCTTTTGATCACCGCGGAAGAGTTCTCGCCTTTCAGCATCATCACTACGGCGCCAGCCACTTCGCCCTTATCATTATAGCATAGCGCCCCATATTTGGTGGCAGTTCCGTACCGGACGGTAGCCAGGTCGCTGATCAGTATGGGCGTTCCGTTGGGAATGTTTTTGATCACGATCTTTTCTATGTCCCCGATCCCTTCGGTAAGTCCTTCGCTTCGTATGTATAATACCGTTTGCCCCTTTTCGATATAGGCGCCGCCGGTGTTTTCATTGTTTTTTTCGAGCGCGTCAAAAATATCGGAGATCGCGAGATTATGAGCTTTTAGCAGTTCGGGCCGGACGGCTATTTCATACTGTTTCAGGCCGCCCCCGAAGCTGCTTACCTCGGCTACGCCCGGCGTTCCCAGCAGTTGCCTTCTTACGATCCAGTCCTGGATAACGCGCAGGTCCATTTCATTGTATTTTCCCTCGTAGCCGGTCTTGGGCCGGACCACATACTGGTATATTTCCCCCAGCCCGGTGGTTACCGGGGCCAGTTCCGGAATACCGATGCCCTCAGGCAGTTCCTGGGTTACTTTCTGCAATCGTTCGCTGATCTGTTGCCGGGCGAGGTAAATGTCCACATCGTCTTCAAAAACAATGGTTACTAGGGAAAGCCCAAAGCGGGAGAAGCTGCGGATCTGTTTTAACCCGGGGATATTGCTGCAAACCTGTTCCACCGGGAAAGTGATCAGGCGTTCTACGTCGGGCGCGCCCAGCGAGGGCGAAACAGTGATCACCTGGGCCTGGTTATCGGTAATATCCGGCACGGCGTCAATTGGGAGCCTGCTTAATTCATAAGCGCCGTAGGCTGTCAGGCCTATCATAAATAATCCTATGATGAGCTTATTCCGGATGGAATAGCTGATGATTTTATTCAACATACTTTAAATAATAATATATCCGACCGATGCTTACGCCAGCCAATGGCGCAGGTCAGACGCGGAATGGTCATGAAAAAAGAAGACGGGGATCAGCAGGCGGGTCGAGGAGGCCGGTAAAGGCTGGATTGATTAGGGTCGGGGATATAGCGGTCGCAAAAAAAAGTATAGCTTTTGGATACGAACCCGTTTGTTCTTTTTATGTCAAAAGCGCGAATCGACGCGATGAACGGTTGCTGCAGCTGGTCGGAGTTTATCTTTTTAAAGGGCAGTTGGTTGTCCCTGTCCGTATCGTCGTCGTCAATATCTTCTCCCCAATAGTGGATCGACAGGAAGGAGATAAAATCAATGCTGGGGTCCCTATCCTTGTGTTCAAGAAAATGAGAGAACAGTATGGGGATCTTAACCAACTCGTTAAGCGCCATCCCGTCGATAATTACCAGGAGCAGCAATATGTGGATTGCCTTTTTCACGCAGCAAATATAGAGATAAAACAGTTTTTAGGCGGGGTTTAGCCTCCCTGTTTAATCCGCCAGCAGTTTGCGGGCCCTTTCCAGGGCTTTTTCGAAGGATGTGGAAATATTGGCCTTGCCGACGGCGAACATCAGCCTGGCTTTTTTAAGCTCCGCCAATACCTGCTCGCTGTTGACCTCAGACAGGATGACCCGCATTTTTTTTGTCTCTGCATCCTTATAAAATTCTTTTAGCATATGGATGCCCGTTGCATCGATGATGGGCACATGCCGCATGCGGATGATCAGGATCTTTTGCTTTTTTTCTATAAACCGTATCGCGTCTTTGAATTTATAGGCGGCGCCAAAAAAAAGAGGCCCCTTGATCTCGAAGACCTCCACTTCTTTGGGAATGGCATATTGGCTCAGGGCGTCTTTGTCGGCGTCTTCGGCATCCTCGTTAAGCTGATTGGTCAACAGGCTCACATTGCTGAACCGGATCATGTTGCGCATAAAAAGAAAGGCGGAAAGCGCCATGCCGATCTCTATCGCTACGGTCAGGTCGACCAATACGGTGAGCAAGAAAGTAGTAAGCAGGACAGCCACATCGCCTTTGGGGCCTTTCAGGACCGAACGAAAGTTCTTCCATTCGCTCATGTTATAGGCGACAATGGTCAGTATCCCTGCAAGGGCCGCCATCGGGATCAGGGCCGCCCATTGGCCGACAAACAGCATGATCAGCAGCAGGGTGATCGCATGGATGATGCCGGCCACCGGCGTTCTTCCCCCGTTCTTCACATTGGTAGCCGTGCGGGCAATGGCCCCTGTGGCCGGGATGCCGCCGAACAGGGAGGAAAAAATATTAGCCGATCCCTGCGCGATCAGCTCCGTATTCGACCGGTGATTGCCGCCGATCATCCCGTCGGCCACCACGGCGGATAATAGCGATTCGATACCGCCTAATAAGGCGATGGTAAAGGCGGGTTGAATAAGGCTTTTGATCGTTTCTATATCGAGCAGCGGTATCTCGGGAGCGGGCAGGGTAGAAGGAATATTGCCAAACCTGCTGCCGATGGTCTCGACCGGCAAATCAAACCATTGAACGGCAGCGGTAGCGAGCAGAATGGCGATCAGCGAGCCCGGGATCTTACGCGTGATTTTTGGCCACCAGACAATGATGAGTATAGAAAAAGCGGCGATGAGGAACGCGTACAGGTTCGCCGAAGGGAAATGGGTGATATAGGCTATCCATTTATCAACGAACCCGGTCGGCACATCGCCCATCTGCAAGCCGAAAAAATCTTTGATCTCAGAAGAAAAGATGATAAGGGCGATACCGCTGGTGAAGCCGATGATCAGCGGATGGGGGATGAATTTGATCAGGGCGCCCAGGCGGGCGATACCCATCAGGATCAGCATGATGCCCGCCATAAAGGTCGCGATGATCAGGCCGTTCACGCCGTATTGCTGTACGATGCCATAGACGATCACAATAAAGGCCCCGGTCGGCCCCCCGATCTGCACCCTGCTTCCACCGAGCGCGGAGATGATAAACCCCGCGATGATTGCGGTGTACAGGCCTTTCTCCGGCGACACTCCGGAAGCGATAGCGAATGCGATGGCCAGCGGCAAAGCTACAATGCCTACGATCAGTCCGGCCAATACATCTTTACCCAACTGCTGCCGGTCGTAGTGTTTCAGGGTGTCCAGCAATTTAGGTCTGAACAAGGGGTTGGTCATATTTTTATCGAGAATTTCAGGTAATCGTCTAATGAGGAGCCTACTACATGAAAGTCGGCCGGCATATCCTCTTCCGAACAGCAAAGCGTTGCCAGGCGCGTTCCCCCCGGCATGGCTTCCAGTTGGAGCAGGAGACGGCGGGTATAGCGATGATACAGTTCGTTGGAGTATTCTACGGTTTCGTCAATCCTGTTAATGGGCGCCAGGTTCTCATAAAAAGAATTATAAAAGTAAAAATGATGATAAGCTTTCAGATCGAGCGCGGTGAAATTGGCGTGGATAAAAGATACATTTTCGTATCCCAGGGTCAGCCTCGCCGCTTCTGCGTGATCTACCAGGTATTTGCGCTGCTCCACGCCGTAATAAAAGGCATCGGGCTGGTAATGGGCCGCGGCCAGGCAGAACTTACCCACTCCGCTGCCTATGTCCAGTATCCTGGCGCTTTTTTCCGCGGCCAAAAACCGGGCGGCTTCCTTTGCCGCGTTCAGCGGGGTCCAATGCGTTTTCGACAGCGCCTGGATAGGCTCGGGATATAGGCTGTTGAACTGGGCATCGGAGATGAACCACTTGTCTGTAGCGGACGAGGATGCTGTTGTTTCAAAAGACATAAGAACGACGGAGATTGTTTACCATGCAAAGGTATTCTTTAATTGCGACGATGGCCGTAAACAGGTCGCGGCAAGGCGCTTTTTTCATCTTTTAAATGTTAAATTCGCCGTAAGTAATAGTAATAAATTTTTTGCTATCGTCAAATCCGGCTTTAGCGTAACATAATCTTCACCCCGATGACCAGGCGCCTTTTTTTCAGCGTAGCGATATTGATGATGTTTAATACCGCTGCATGGGCGCAGCGGAAAAATATCAGCATTGTTTTTATTGGCAACAGTATAACCGAGGGCGAGGGCCTGAAGGTAACGCCGCCTATGCAGGCGGCGGCTTACCTGGAAAAGCAGGCTAAGTTCAAAAAATTAAGGTTCAGCAACCAGGGCGTCAGCGGCGCGACAACCCTGGATTTTTTGCCGGGCGCCAAAAGAGGATTGCTCGACAGGGTGGAGAAGGCTGCGGATGAATTGAATACAAGGAAAAGCGCCCGTCTTGTTTTTTCGGTAAAACTCGGAACCAATGATAGCGCCATCGAGGGACCTCACGGAGCGCCCGTTTCATCCGATCAATATGAACGCAACCTGAAAACCATTATTGACCGGCTATTGAGCAGGTATCCCAAAAGCAGGGTCATCCTGCATTGTCCTATTTGGTATAGTCCCAATACCTATAACCGGTCGAGGTACCTGCAGGAAGGGCTCGACAGGCTGCAGGGGTATTTCCCGGTGATTGAGCGTATCGTTGCCGGCTATGCGGCTTCGCAGCCAGGGAGGGTATTGGCAGGCGACAAGGAAGGATTCGAGTTTTTTAAAGGCAGGGAATCCCTGTTTTTTGCTGAGAAAGGCAATGCCGGAACCTTTTTCCTTCACCCCAACGACGAGGGCGCCATAGCGTTGGGCAATCTTTGGGGGAAAGCCATCCAGGCCGCGCTAAAGAAATAAATCATATTCGCGGGCGCCTCAGGATGCCGCTCGTTTTAAATTTTTACCCGGGATCGGTGTTGGGCGGGAAGCAATCGCCCCCTGCCAGGGCGTAAAGCCCGATCCTCCGGAAGCAACAATGCTTTCCCAAAAGAAAACGGAGATCAGCTACTATTTTCCAGGACGCCCTGAAAAATGCGGTTATATATGCATGTTATTTATTTGGAGAGGCCGATAAACCATCAGCGCTTCGCTTTTGTTTTCGGGTAGTATTTTTCAAGATCCATTATCTCCACCTTTCTGAATTCCACCGGGTGACTTTCGCTTTGGAGTGAAATATAGCCCGAAGAGAGCGGCTGTCCATCCTTTTTGATGGCGGGGTCGTAATCATTCACTTCTCCATGGCCGATCTGGGGGCGGTTATAGACCAGTACCGTATCTCCGTTGACGATATGTTTGATGACCGAATCGCCAAGCACAAGTACTTCCGCTCTTACCCACTGATCGCCCCGGAATGTCTTGGAAGATGAGTTGATGCAGTGAGCGGTTATGAGTTTTCCGTCCATTTCCACATTGGTTCCCGGCGTGCAAAGGTTACAGGTGGAACGTTCGCCGGCAGCGTCGCCGCCCAGCAGCTGCACTTCTATAGAGATCGGAAAATCCTGGTCGCGCAGCATGGTTGCGGGGGGCTGGCAATGCAGCATAATGCCGCTGTTCCGGAAAGCCCATCCAGGCCCTCCCGGCGCCTGATCGCCGGTAAAACGGTATTCCACGGCAAAAAGATAATGGGAATACGGTTTCTTATAAAAAAGGTGTCCGAAATCCCTGTCGAATGAGGAATACTGGTCATAAGACACTTTGATCACCCCATTCTCCACGCGGAAGGTATTGCCGTAGTTATCGTTTAATTCGTGCCCGCGGATCTTCGCCGTCCATCCTTTAAGATCTTTTCCGTTGAACAGCTGTTTCCATTTTCCCTTATGCTGTGCAACAGAGGGAACAGCCAGCAGCAGGAACAAAGCCGGCAAAAGATGGTAAAGCAGGTTTTTTTTCATAAATGAAAGATAGGGATTTGCGGTTTACGCCCCTCTTTATTTATAGACAAATCCGAGGTACCTGTTCTCAAGGCGGTTAAAATAATAAAGACTTAGCGCAATGGCCAGCAGCGCGATCGTGGCGATGGTCAGAGAAGGGTTAAGCAGCAGGGCTGCGATAAGCGCCACGATGGCCCTGGCGTATTCCAGATAGAATATCCATCCTCTTTGTTCCAGTATGGCCCCGCAGTTGACCAGGGTCAGTAAGATGAAAAAAGTAGCCAGGGCCTGGAACTGCCAGCTAAGATGATGTTCGAACAGGATGAATAGAAACAGGATGACCAGGCTAAAAACGACCTGCCATACCACGTACCGGTTCAGTTCCCGGTCCGCCGGCTTTTCATTGTTACGGATATGAAATTTCTGCTCCAGTTTATCGCGCAGATCGGGATCGATATCATCGGGCCGGCCGAATACCACCCGCATTTTATTCCGGAACCCTTTCTCTTTCTTTGCGGCATAGTAGATCTCCAGCAGAAAATGGAAATGCTGCCATAAAAAGCTGTGTGTTTTAAGCGGCTTGGTCAATCCGTATACCACCTCTTCTTCTTCTTTGGCGAAAGTGCCGAATAGCTTATCCCAGATGATCAACACATCGCCGTAGTTTTTATCCAGGTAATGAGGGTTGGAGGCGTGGTGAACCCGGTGGTGGGAGGGCGTTACCAGGATATACTCCAGGATGCCGAGCTTGCCGATCAGCCGGGTATGGATAAAAAAGGGATACAGTCCGTGGACAAGCAATACGCTGATGATCATTTCGGCGGGGAAGCCGATAATGGGCAATATCGCCCAAAAACCGGTGCGGACAATGGCCTGGAATACGGTTATCCTTGCCGAGACCGTATAATTAAAATCTTCGCTTTGGTGGTGGACCACGTGCGCCGCCCAGAAAATATTGATCTCATGGGCAAGGCGGTGGTACCAGTACCAGGTAAAATCGGTGCAGATAAAAAGCGCTACCCAGAGCACCACGGAAGGCTGGATGGAAAATATCCCGAAATTCCGCTGGAGATAATCATACACAAAAAAGAACAGGCCGGTGATCAGCGTATCCAGGAGCCGTTCGGCAATGCCCACATTTATATTGGTAACGGAGTTGGTGAAATTAAAATAGCGTTTACCCCTTTTTTTGGCTACAAAGAACTCAATAACCATTAAAGAGATAAAAAGAGGAACAGCTAAGGCCAGGTAATTTAAATTCATCCGGATATAAATTTAAGATTCTTTTTCGTTACGCCGGGCAAGCGGTCCTGAAAAAGAGCGTGTAAATGTAGTTTAAAATTAAAACGTTATCTTTAGTCTACCAATTCAGTGGAATGATTTTTTTCAACAGGGACGGGTATTTTCTTTGATTTTATTAGCAATTATTTATTGATTATCAAAAAAATAATGATAGTTAATCCCTATCTTTGTGCACCTGATAGATAGACTATATGACAAGACCGAACCTCTCTTATATTATCGTGCATCAATGCTGCTGTTGTTGTGGCATGCGTTGTTGTTGAGTCGTCAACGAACAACCGTGATTTCCCCTGCTCTCTTCCAAATAAATGCCAGATAAATAAGATGTTACAAAACGATATACCTGAAATTGCTGAAAAGTCCGAAAACCTTTCCATTAAAGAGGTGATCGCGCTGTTGACGGAACGATTCCCCGGAAAGGTAGTCTTTTCTTCGAGCTTCAGTTACGAGGACCAGGCAATTACTCATGAAATACTCAGCAACCGGCTCCCGGTAACCCTGTTCACGCTGGATACGGGCCGTTTGTTTCCGGAAACCTACTCTGTCTGGAGCCGGACCAACGAAAAGTACCAGGCCGTTATCCGGGCCTATTATCCCGAACATGCGCATTTGGAAAAATTTATCACCGAAAAAGGCCCCAATGCTTTCTACGAGTCTGTAGAGAACCGTAAGGCATGCTGCTTTATCAGGAAGGTGGAGCCCCTGAAAAGAGCATTGGCCGGCAATGCGGTATGGATCACCGGGCTGCGCGCGGAACATTCTGCCGCCAGGCAGGATCTGAGCCTGTTTGAATGGGATAACGGCAATGGCATCATCAAATACAATCCCCTTTTGCACTGGACAACGCAGCAGGTGAAAGAATACATAGATCGTCATGAAGTGCCTTATAACGCCTTGCACGATAAGGGATTTGTAAGTATCGGCTGCGCGCCCTGCACCCGCGCCGTCAGGCCGGGAGAAGATTTCAGGGCCGGTAGATGGTGGTGGGAAGACGCCAGTAAAAAAGAATGCGGGCTGCATGTTTCGGGAGAGCCGGCCGGCGACAAATTGTTAGCGGAAAATACTAAATAATATCATTACTCAGCAAAGCAATAAACACAAGGATATGAAGCAGTACAGATCGGACTACCTTGATCATCTTGAATCGGAAGCCATTCATATTTTCAGGGAGGTAGCGGGGCAGTTTGAAAAGCCTGCGCTTTTATTTTCGGGAGGAAAGGATTCCATTACGCTGGTCCACCTGGCGTTGAAAGCGTTCCGGCCGGGAAAGTTCCCCTTTCCCCTGGTGCATATTGATACCGGGCATAATTTTCCCGAGGCGCTGGCGTTTCGCGACAACCTCGCGAACAGCATAGGAGAAAAGCTGATCGTACGCAAGGTGGAAGACACTATCCGGGAAAAACGCTTAACGGAGCCCGTGGGGAAGTTTGCCAGCCGCAACGCCTTGCAGACCTATACCCTCCTGGATACCATTGAAGAGTTTGGATTTGACGCTTGTATCGGCGGAGCCAGAAGAGATGAGGAAAAAGCAAGGGCAAAGGAAAGAATATTTTCTGTTCGCGACGAGTTCGGGCAATGGAACCCCAAGCTTCAGCGCCCCGAGCTGTGGAATACCTATAACGGAAGGATACACAAGGGCGAGAACGTGCGCGTGTTCCCGATCAGCAACTGGACCGAACTGGATATCTGGAACTATATACGCCGCGAAAACATCCAGCTTCCCTCTATTTATTTCTCGCACGAAAGGGAGGTGTTGGAGCATGAAGGACAGTTGGTGGCTTATTCCAGCTTTATCCGGCTGGATCCGGGAGATAAGATCGTTACCCGCACCGTCCGCTACCGCACGGTAGGAGATATGACCTGTACGGCGGCCGTGGAATCCAAAGCCGATAGCGTGGAAGATATCATCTCCGAGATCATCGCCACCAAAACCAGCGAACGCGGCGAAACCAGGATAGACGACAAGGTTTCGGAAGCGGCGATGGAAGACAGGAAGAAGAACGGGTATTTTTAAGCTCAGCAATAATTAAAATTAAAAAATGGACCTTTTAAGATTTATAACAGCCGGCAGCGTAGATGATGGGAAAAGCACCCTGATCGGGCGATTGCTTTACGATAGCAAATCGATTCTGATCGATCAGTTGGAAGCGATCGAGAAGCAAAGCAAGAATAGGGAAGAAGGAGAGATCGACCTGGCCTTGCTTACCGACGGCCTTCGCGCGGAGAGGGAACAGGGCATAACCATCGATGTGGCCTATAAATATTTTTCTACGCCTAAGCGGAAATTCATCATTGCCGATGCGCCGGGGCATATACAGTACACGCGCAACATGGTGACGGGCGCCTCCAATTCCGATCTGGCGATCATTCTTATCGATGCCAGGAACGGCGTTGTAGAACAGACCCGCCGTCATTCCATCATCGCCTCATTGTTGTCGATCCCGCATGTGGTGATAGCAGTTAATAAAATGGACCTGGTGGATTATTCCCAGGACGTATACAACAATATCGTTATCGACTATGCGAAAGTGGCCAGGGCGACAGGCCTGAAAGACGTAAAATATATCCCGATCAGCGCGCTGCAGGGAGACAATATTGTAGAGCGTTCAACGAATATCTCCTGGTATGAAGGCGGCTCCCTGCTGGATATCCTGGAGAATACGGAAGTGCAGAAAGACCTCAACTATAAGGACGCGCGTTTTCCCGTGCAGTATGTGATCAGGCCTCAGACCGATGACCTGCATGACTATCGCGGTTATGCGGGAAAGATCATCAGCGGCGTATATAGGGTCGGGGATCCTGTAGTGGCGCTTCCTTCGGGGTTAAAGACCAGGATCAGCGGCATAGAAATAAACGGCAAGCGGGTTGAAGAAGCGCATGTGCCGCAGAGCGTGACCCTGTTGCTGGAGGATGATATCGATATCAGCCGCGGCGACATCATCGTAAAAGACGAGGCCCTGCCCAAAACCGAACAGGAATTGGAGGCGCTGGTGTGCTGGATGGACGCCAAACCCCTGGTCCCGGGGAATAAGTATCTCCTGCAGCTGAACAGCCGCGTGGTAAGGGCAGTGGTGAAGAACATCGAATACAAGCTGAATGTAAATACCCTGGAAAAGGATTATTCGCCAGGACGGGCTGAATTGAATGATGTGTTCAGGGCCGTTATAAAAACGGCATCGCCGATTTCTTTTGATCGTTATGACGAGCTGAGGGAAAATGGAGGAGCCATATTAATTGATGAAACCAGCAACGTTACCGTCGGGGCGTGTATGATCCAGTGATGCCGCCGGCAGGGCATCGCTGAAAACCAACCTGGCAAACGTATTCATCAATTCAAAATATTTTTATGAGCGTCTCTTTCTTAAAAAAACTGCACGAACGAAATAAACAGGTATTCTCTTCCTTTCCCGATAAGGAACTGGCCGAAGAGTTTATTGATCAGCTATTCCGTTTTTTGTTTTTGCCGAAGCAGGGCAGGAACCAGTCGTTTACCGATGTTCAGAAGGAATTTGATTCGTTAAAGAGCTATTTGTCTACCCTCGTGTACGATGTGGCGCGCGATGGCGATAAGGCGCAGGCGGTCACCGAAGCCTTTTTCAGAGAGCTTCCCGGCATATACGAGGTTTTACTGAACGATGCGGCTTCGATAGTGAAGAATGATCCTGCTGCGCGATCGGTGGAGGAAGTGCAGGTAGCCTATCCCGGTTTTTATGCCATCGCAACATACAGGGTTGCGCATCAGTTGTACGCGTTGGGCGTGGAGATACTGCCGCGTTTGTTTACAGAATATGCGCACAGCAAGACTGGCATCGACATTCATCCCGGGGCGAAGATCGGGAAGGGTTTTTTTATTGATCATGGCACGGGAATAGTCATTGGCGAGACCTCGGTGATCGGCGACAATGTGAAGATATACCAGGGAGTGACCATCGGCGCCTTAAGCGCAGCCAAGGAAGAGCAACCGGCGAAAAGGCATCCTACCATCGAGGATAAGGTGATCCTTTATGCCGGCGCTACGATCCTGGGCGGCGATACGGTGATCGGTCATGATTCGGTGATTGGCGGGAACATATGGCTCACCTCTTCTGTTCCCCCGCACTCGAAAGTGTATCAGAAAAATGAGATATCGGCTATTGACAACAACTAAAGTAATGCGACGATAGCAAAGTCTATCGTTATTGAACATGATAACAGAATATAATCATACCGATAACGCTCGAGGGAAGGTGATCCTTGCCGGCGCGGGCCCGGGCGATCCGGAGCTGATCACGCTGAAGACCATGCGTTATCTGCAGGAGGCGGATGTGGTGCTTACCGACAGGCTCGTGAGCGAAGATATCCTGGTCCGCTATGTAAACCCGCGGGCGGAGATCATATACGTAGGAAAACAATGCCGCAAGGGCGCGTCAACCCCCCAGTCGTCCATCAATGAGCTGCTCGTTTTTCACGCGTCGGAGGGAAAGCTGGTCGTAAGGCTGAAAGGCGGCGATGTTTCTGTTTTCTCCAATATACTGGACGAGCTGCAGGCGCTGGCGAAGAAGAATATCCCTTATGAGATCATTCCCGGCGTCACGGCGGCTTTGGGAGCGGCGGCATACGCCGGTATACCGCTGACGGCGAGAGGGTTCTCCAAAGCGGTTCGTTTTGTGACCTATTACAAATCAGATACTGTATCGGAAGCGTACTGGAAGGAGCTGGCACAAACCGATGATACGCTGGTCTTCTATATGTCCGCCGAAACATTGGAAGATGCCGTCCGGCATCTGCTGGACAACCAGATATCGCCTGATAAAAAGCTGGCGCTGATCGCGCAGGCTACAACGCCTTTGCAGCATGTGCAGGTGAGCGGACTGGCCGAATACCTTCAGCATAGCGCCGGTAAATCCTATATCTCTCCTTCCATCGTGATCATCGGGAAAGTGGCGGCGCTTTATCAACAGTTTGCCTGGTTGCCGAACTGCGAGGCGCAGGAGGAATATTTTAAGCCCGTGGAAGGAAGGGCTGCTTTACCTAAAGATGTGCCTGTATTGGCCTGACGTATTAGAAAAGAAAATAAAAAATGAACATGCTTACACCCGCCAAATTGAAACTTGTCCAGGATATTATCTCTTCTTCGAGCAAGGAGGAGCTGATCTGGCTGAACGGATATTTATCCGGCCTTGTTTCTTCGGTAGGAGAACAAACGGAAACTGCCGCGCCTGCAAAGGTTTTGGTCGATAAGATCACCATTGCTTATGGCAGCGAGACCGGGAACTCCAAAAAGCTGGCTACGGATTTTGCATCTAAAGCAAAGAAGAGCGGCATCAATGCAAAGCTGGTCAGCCTGGAACAGTACCGGTTAACCGATCTGCCCAAAGAAAAGTACTTTTTTACGGTGATCAGCACGCAGGGCGAAGGCGAGCCGCCGGGGTCCGCAAAAAAATTCTATGACCATATCCATCAGAATGATATAAAATTATCCCAGCTGAAGTTTGGGGTGCTGGCACTGGGAGATACTTCCTATCCCTTGTTTTGTAAGGCGGGAGAGGATGTCGATACGCGGTTGAGCAAGCTTGGCGGCGAAAGGATTGTGCCCCTTCAGAAATGTGATACGGACTATGAGGGGGATTCGCAGTCCTGGTTTACCGCATTGATGCAACAACTGCAGCGCCCCGCCGGCGCGCCTCAACCTGAAGCGCAGGTAGTCGTAAAAAAATCAACCGGCAAAAAACTGTATATCGGTTCCGTGCTTTCCAATACCAACCTTAACGATATCGGCTCGGGAAAGCAAACCCATCACATAGAGATAGCGGCGGAGGACCTGGACTACCAGCCAGGCGATTCCATCGGCATCATTCCGCATAATCCGCTGTCCGTTGTCGAAGCCATTCTTTCGATCACAGGAGCCAATCCTGATAAGGTACTGAGTTTTCGCAACGAAGAACACACGCTGCTCAACCTTTTAAAGAACAAGTTGAATATCGTCTTTCTTCCCGAGAGGGTCGTGAACGAATATGCGCGTATTGTGCAGCAGCAGATCCCCCAGACCAAGATCGGGTTGCTGGACCTCCTGAAGATATACCCGGTAAGGGACGCCGAGCAGTTTGAAGAAGCGATTGCGATACTGGAGCCCATCACGCCCCGTTTATATTCTATTGCTTCATCGCTGGAAGCCCATTCCGGCGAGGTTCATCTTACGGTAGCCAGGGATAGCTTTGTCATCAACGGAGAAAAAAAATACGGACTCTGTTCAGATATGCTCTGCCATCTTCCGGAAAACGCAGAGCTCAGTTTTTATGTGCATAAGAACAACCAGTTCCGGCTGCCTGCTCCGGATAAGGATGTGATCATGATCGGGCCAGGAACTGGCATCGCTCCTTTCCGCGCATTTCTCTGGGAACGCGACGCTACCGGCGGCGCCGGACGCAACTGGCTGTTTTTCGGCGATCAGCATTTTATCACGGATTTTCTTTACCAGACGGAAATACAGAACTGGGTGGAAACCGGAACGCTTACTAATGTAAGCCTGGCCTTTTCCAGGGATCAACAGGAAAAAATATATGTTCAGCACAAGATGCTGAAACAGGGCGCCGAGTTATACCAGTGGATCGAACAGGGAGGATATATTTATATATGCGGCGCCAAGGATCCTATGAGCGTCGATGTGGAAAAAGCCCTGACGCTGATCATTAAGCAGCATGGAGGAAAGGATAGCAAGGGGGCCGAAGCCTATCTTGATAAGTTGAAGGAAGAAGGCAGGTATTTGAAAGATGTATATTAACCAGTATTCGACGATGCCAGTCAAACAGATCAGTAACCGGGGCGTTCCCTTCCTCGTATTTACCAGGGTCGATGACGGAACCGAATAAATCAAATCACAAACGTGAAAATCGAAACGCCTCAAACTCAGGCTAAGCAAGGCAATAACCTGTTCCCTGTTTTCCTTAAGCTGGAGGACCTGTCGGCGCTGATCATTGGCGGCGGGAAGGTTGGACTGGAAAAGCTTTCTGCCATCCTTTCCAATTCGCCGTCGGGGGAGATCAGGCTGATCGCGGTGGAAATTGATCCGGCTATCCGGGAGCTGGCGGAGCAAAGTAAGCGCATAACGCTTATTGAAAAAGCCTATGAGGCCGATGATCTGGACGCTGCGGATATCGTTATCGTTGCCGTCAACGATCTTATCCTGAGCGAACAGATCCGCCTGGACGCCAGGCATCGGGGAAAGCTGGTGAATGTAGCCGACAAACCAGAGCTTTGCGATTTTTACCTGGGCTCGATAGTAAAAAAAGGAAACTTAAAAATTGCTATCTCCACCAATGGCAAATCGCCCACCATCGCCAAACGCTTAAAACAGATCTTCAATGAAGCGCTGCCCGATCAGATCGACGATGTGCTGGAGAATATGAGCCTCATCAGGAACAAGCTGAACGGCAATCTTGCCAATAAGATCAACACGCTGAATAATATTACCCGCAACCTTGCCATCAAGGGAGATATCGATTATCAAACCGGCGAAAAACGCTGGAAAAGGATTGCCACGGGATTTCTGTTTGCCTTCTTTTTTATGATACTGGGGCATTTTGTTATTTCCTATCTACCGGCTGAAACGCTGATGGCCATTAAGGAGCTGCCCTACCAGGTCGACTCTATTTTTTACTGGATGATCCTGGCGGGATTTTGCGCTCAGCTGGTGGACGGAGCGCTGGGAATGGGATATGGGGTTGTCTGTACTACCACTTTATTGTCGTTTGGCGTTAGCCTTCCCTCCATCAGCGCCAGCATCCATACGGCCGAAATGTTTTCAAGCGGTATTTCCGGATACAGCCATTATAAATTCGGCAACGTCAATAAAAAACTTTTTCGCGCCCTGCTTATTCCGGGCGTGCTGGGCGCCATCCTGGGAGCGATCTTGTTGTCGAAACTCGGCGTTGAATACTCAGAGTATGTGAGACCGTTGCTGGCGAGCTATACGCTTTTCCTGGGCACAAAGATCATCTTGTCCTTATTCCGTAAATCAAAACCCAAAAAAGTAAAAAGGGTGGGATGGCTGGCCGGCGCCGGCGGGTTTCTGGACTCTTTTGGCGGCGGCGGCTGGGGACCGCTGGTTACAAGTACATTGATTGCCAAGGGAAGGACGCCGAGATTTGTGATCGGATCGGTAAGCATAACCGAGTTTTTTGTAACGCTGGCCAGCGCCGTGACCTTCTTTACCCTGATCGGCATCAGCCATTGGCAGATCATTGCGGGCCTTGTATTGGGTGGACTGATCGCCGCTCCGATCGCCGCAAAGCTGGTGGGTAAGCTGCCGGTGAGGACGGCATTTTTGGCTGTGGGCCTGCTGGTGATCATCTGGAGCCTGAGGATCATATTGAAATCCCTGGGCGTCTTATAGGCATTTTAACTGATCCGGTTTGGCGTCTACTTCCGATTCCGAAGCCTCTGTGTTGACAGGTAGCGCGTTAACGATGATGCCATTTGTTTCCCGGTTGGCCCGCCAGGCATAACAGGGCAGATGAAAACCGCTAACGATACCGCTGCGCGCCTCGGCGTTATGCGTTCAGCCAGTCGTTGATAATACGGGAAATGGTTTCTCCTTCCACTATAAAACCGTCATGTCCATAGGCGGAGTCGATGATGGACAAAACGCTATTGGGGATCTGATCGGCCAGTAATTGTTGTTCGGGAAGGGGGCAAAGAATATCGCTTTGAACGCCGATGATTAAAGTTCTTTGAAGAATACCGTTGAGTATTTTTTGTATATCCTGGTTTCTGCCTCTCGCCAGTTGATGGCTGTCCATCGCCTTGGTCAAGAGCCAGTAGCTATAGGCGTTGAAGCGGTTGACCAGCTTTTCGCCCTGGTAAAGGATATAGGATGCGGCTTTAAAATGATCTGTTTTTTCCTTATCCGGATCGGTTTGCTTCTCTACCAGGATACGATAGTTCCTGTAGCTGATCAGGCCGATGGCGCGCGCCGCCTTTAAACCGTTCCTTCCCGCATGGGGGGAGGGATCTTTCCAGGAGCTGTCTGCTTCGATGGCCAGCCGCTGAGCAGTGTGGACCGCAATACCCCAGGCGCTTTCGGCGGCTGAACTGCAGAGCAGGATGAGCTTGCCGACCCTTTCTTTTTCCATCACGCTCCATTCCAGCGCCTGGTACCCGCCCATGCTGCCTCCTATGAGCAGCTCAATATGGTTTATGCCCAGATGCTTCCTCAACAGGATATGGGCGTTGACCATATCGCGGATCGTAAGCTGGGGAAAGGTTTGGTAATAAGGTTCTCCTGTTGCCGGATTTATGCTTAACGGACCGGAGCTTCCATAGCAGGAGCCCAGGATATTTGCGCACACGATAAAATATTTTGCGGGGTCAAAGATCCGGCCTTCCCCGACAATGCCATTCCACCAGGTTGCCGCGTCGGAATTGGCGGTAAGATGGTGACATATCCAGACTACATTGCTTTTGTACTCATTCAGCTTCCCATAGGCATGGTAGGTTATGGCGATCCCGGGCAGCATTTGGCCGCTTTCCAGCAAAAAACTTTCTTTGTGATCGAATTGTTTCATCGTAAGGCGCTCATGAAATTGACTGCAAAGTAAAGTCTTGGTATATTACCTTTATAAAAAATTTTAAAATGACCAGGATAGAGTTACAAAGGGTTAACGACGGCTGCGCTTTTGACGCCAAAGATGCAAACGGGCATGTAGTAAAATTAGATACCAGCCCGGAAACAGGGGGCGTGAACTACGGCGTTCGCCCGATGCAATTGTTATTAATGGGACTAGGCGGTTGTAGCGGAATAGATATACTGTCGATCTTAAAGAAGCAAAGACAGGAAGTGAAAGGGTTTAAGATATCGATCGAGGGAGAACGCGAGCCTGGGGTAGAGCCCTCTTTATGGAAGGAGATCACTATTGTTTTTGAAATTGAGGGCCAGGTAGATCAGGATAAGGCGGATAAGGCGGTTGCCCTATCCATGAATAAATATTGTTCTGTGGCAGAAACGCTCAGGAAGTCGGGAACCTCCATTGATTGGAAAACAATTGTTAACAGCAAAATTTAATTTAATACAGTATGTCACAGCGCCCCATTACACAGGCAATACGCACCAGAGTAGATATGACCAATGAAATGGAGCACTCTTCTCCGGTATTTTTTACCAGCAGCTTTACTTTCGACAATGCAGAGGATATGCGCGCGGCATTTGCCGATGAGACTGACGATAATATCTACAGCCGTTTCAGTAATCCGGGAGTGAAGGAGTTCCAGGACAGGGTTTGCGCGCTCGAAGGCGCTGAAGCCGCTTATGCTACATCCTCGGGCATGAGCGCCGTATTTGCTTCCTTTATGGCCATATTAAAGCAGGGCGATCATATGGTGTCTTACAACGCCATTTTCGGTAGTACGCACACGATCATTACCAAATATTTCCCCCGGTTCGGCATTGACTACAGCTATATCAGCGGCAATGATACGGAACAGTGGGAGCGCGCCATCAGGCCCAATACCCGGATGATATTCCTGGAAACGCCGACAAACCCGGGATTGGAGATCGTTGACCTGGAAAAGATATCGGCGCTGGCAAAAAAACACAACCTGATACTGGTAGTCGATAATTGTTTTGCCACCCCTCTTGGCCAGCGGCCTATTGATTTTGGCGCCGACCTGGTTGTGCATTCGGCCACCAAATGGATGGATGGCCAGGGAAGGGTGCTGGGGGGAGTGGTCGCCGGCCGTTCCGATCTGGTGCATGATATTTATTTGTTCTGCAGAAGCACCGGGCCGGCCATGTCGCCGTTTAACGCCTGGGTGCTGAGCAGAAGCCTCGAAACCCTGGATGTGAGAATGGAAAGGCATTCGGCCAACGCCCTGTACATTGCGCAGGCGCTGGAAGGCCATCCGAAGATCAATCAACTGAAATACCCCTTTCTTAAAAGCCATCCCCAATATGAGATAGCTATAAAACAAATGAAGAGCGGCGGCGGAATTGTTTGCTTTGACCTGAAAGGCGGATTGCAAAGCGGGAGAAAGTTCCTGGATGGGTTAAAGATGCTGTCCCTTACCGCTAATCTGGGCGATGCCCGTAGCATTGTTTCTCATCCGGCCAGCACCACGCATGCAAAGCTGTCGGAAAGCGAGAGGGCTGCGGTAAACATTACGCCGGGTTTAATACGGATATCCGTTGGACTTGAGCACCGCGATGATATTCTTCAGGATATTTTACAAAGCCTGGAGCAATGTTGACCAGTTTGGAACATTGTCGTATCCAAAGCGGGGAAAATACGCTACAATATGCCGGTTCTTTCATTGAAAAGGGCTGGCATGTTAATTTCAGCATATAGGTCGCGTTCCGCAATCGGCGAACGATGAACGACTAGAGAAGATGCGATCCCTGCTTTCAAAACGGAGCGGTCTGAGCAGATGGGGAGTAGAGCCGGAAGCGGGATATTAAAAATAACTGCTCTCGTAAGCAGTAGGGTTTAGGGGTTAAAGTCAGGCCATTGCGCCTGGCTTTTTTTGTAGACCCGGGCCCTTCCCATTATATTGATCACCTCAAATATTGCGCAATGAAGAAAAATAAGCGGTATTCATTTTTTGACCGTGCATCCGGTCGTATAACCAGCCTGGCGGGTTCGCCGCAGGCTTCAATATTATCCATTCTGATTGTGGTGATATGGGGAATATCAGGGCCATTCTTTCATTACTCCGATACCTGGCAACTGGTTATCAATACGGGCACAACGATCATTACTTTCTTAATGGTCTTTGTGATCCAGCAAACGCAAAACAAGGATACCACGGCCCTTCATCTGAAATTAAATGAACTGATTGCCTGCAACCAGCATGCGAGCAACCGGCTAATTGATATAGAGGACCTGTCCGAAGAAGAATTGCAGGCCCTCAAGCAGTTTTATATAAAGCTTAGCGAACTGTCGCATAAGGAAAGAAATTTATTTGCAACGCATTCGCTGGATGAGGCGGGCAGGATCCATAAGATCAAAACAGGAATAAGAAAGGACGCTGGTCCGGGCGATTCAGCGCCATCTCCTAAAGAAAATAACCCCGCCTGATTGTTTAACGAGTAATATTTTCTACATGGCGAATAGGATAAAATCTTTTTTCTCCCTTTTGAAAGAAGCGTTTAACGGGTTTCTTGACGATAATGCGTTTAAACTAAGCGCGTCCTTATCGTATTACACTATTTTTTCGCTGGCCCCCCTGCTGATCATTATTATTTCTTTAACGGGATTTTTTTTCGGAAGGGAAGCGGTACAGGGAGAGATCTATGAAGAGATCAGGGGCTTTGTTGGCAACAATGCCGCCCTGCAGATACAGGAAATCATCCGGAACGTCCGCCAGCATGAGGCGGGAGTATTAAACGCGGCTATCGGCGTGGTGATATTGATGGTTGGGGCGACAGGGGTGTTTGTGGAATTGCAGGACTCTATCAATTTTATCTGGTCGGTAAAAGCCAAGCCCAAAAAAGGATGGCTCCGGTTTTTAAGAAATCGTTTATTGTCTTTTTCGCTGATCATCGGCATAGGGTTCTTACTGTTGGTGTCATTGGCGTTGAATGCCGCGCTTGATCTGCTCAGCAATAAGCTTCTGCAATATTTTAAGGAAAGCGTTTATCTGTTTTACATACTAAACAATGCGATCATCATCATTGTCATATCCTCGCTTTTTGCCGTTGTGTTTAAGGTGCTGCCCGATGCGCGTATCCGATGGAAGGACGCTTTTGTCGGAGCGTTGTTTACCACGGCGCTTTTCCTGTTGGGGAAGTTCGGCATCAGCTACTACGTAAGTCATTCCAACCTGGGCATTACTTATGGCGCGGCGGCATCGATCATTGTCATTCTGACATGGGTGTATTATTCGTCGCTGATCCTTTATTTTGGCGCGGAGTTCACCAAATCCTACGCCCTGAAAAGCGGGGGCATACAACCCAACGAAACGGCCGTGTACATCATTAAGAGAGAGTCAAAAGAAGCCCCTTTTGCGCCGGAGGAATACCCTGTTAAAGAGACCAAATGAGCAATATATGGCACAGAATTTCCTATTATAGTCAGGTATGATGGGTAGGAAATGAAGAGGAATGGATTTGGTCATATTAATTTGGTCTGTATGAAGAATGTTTCAAGACCTTCTATTTTTTTGGGGGTAACCAGCATCCTGATCTTCCTGTTCGGATTGTTCATGGTAGCCGGCGAGTACCCGTATGGCAGTTATATTCTATACCTCGCGATGATCATTGGCGCGGTGTATTGGATATGGGGAATCCTGGATGTTAGCGTAGCAACCGACCTGAAGCGCTACCAGAAAGCCTTCTGGCTGATCATTGCCATATCTATTCCCATGTTCGGCGCCTTTTTATACCAATTGATGCACCGGCAGCGGAATAAGGCGGCTTGATATCCATGATTATTGATCATATTAAATGAATTGTATGGGACAAAATCTTTCTAAAACGGAGGCGATTAAAAAGTTCAGGGAGTTAGTGCATGATGTGAATGTATGCATGTTTACGACCATAGACGACCAGGGCGGTCTGTTTAGCAGGCCTATGTCTACCGCTCAGATCGACGAGGACGGGAACGCCTGGTTTTTCACCAATGAATTTTCTGAGAAAATACAGGAGATATCAAAAAACAATACGGTATACCTGATCTATTCTCATATTGGTAAAAATATATATGTAACAGTCAGGGGGTCTTGCGTGGCGACGGTTAGCCGCAAGAAGATCGACGAATTGTGGAATCCTTTGTTAAAGTCCTGGTTCCCATTGGGTAAGGACGATCCCAAGCTGTGCCTGGTGAAGGTGATCACGGAAGAAGCCTATTACTGGAACAGCGGCGCCAATACCATGAGCGCTTATTTCAATATGCTAAAAGCCATTGCCAATAAAGAGAAGTACGAAGAGAAGGACGTCGGCAAGCTAAATTTATAAAATATGTTTGTTTGCCATACTATCCAAAATCAGCCTGCGTTATTCATAGTTGAATCCCGGGAGGCTTGTCGCGCTGTTTTAGGCGGCAGGCATTTCTATAATATTTTATTAAAAAACAATTAATTCGACTATGAAACTATTCGCAAGCCTGACGATCTTGTTATTGACGGTAAGTTTGTTAGGGTGTAAAAAAGAAGAGGGCGTTTCCCCTGAAAACACGGCAAAAGCAAATGAATTCAAGGCCGTTCTAACCAGCAAGGCTTTCCAGATCGCCGACTACTATGCCGACAAACCCATTGATTATGTCGAGACAGACGGAGAGGTCAGGCAGGAAACGGATCTATGGAAATATGTAAGCCCCTGGCTTAAAGACGATCTTAATGTGTTTGATTTTGCTTCCGGGAAAGTTACTATTGCGCAGAACAGCAGCAAGATCGAAGGCAATGACGAGGAATACATCGTCATGTCATTTTCCGTTGCCGCTGAAAAGACCGGCGTTTATTTCAATTTCCTGAATTATCTGTACCAACCGCTCAAATACCGGCTGGAAGAGTTTACCGAAGATTATTTTATCGTTTCCGTGGAATGGGGCGGAGGCGCCAGGGTGTTTACGAAATTTGTTGCGTTGGATTAAGCCGGCTGCGCTTATTGTTTTTACGTTGACTATACAGCTAACCAGGGCATATCAAAACCCGATATGCCCTGGTTTTATTGCAGGATAGGCAAGGCGCTTGTTCATGAAATACCCGGATGTCCCCGGGGCATTTTACGCCTCGCGATTGATATATCCGACCCTCAAAACACAACCCGACTCCCCCCAAGAAGAAAAAATGCTTCTCCAAAAAAAGAAAACGCATATCTCATAACAATTTTCGGGGAGACCCTATTTGGCTTTAGGGAAACTGATGGTGAACAGGGTGCCCTTGTCGATGGCAGAAGATACTTCCACCCGGCCGTTGTGCGATTGTAAGATATTCAGGGTGGAAGCCAATCCCAATCCCATCCCGTTCCGCTTGGAGGTGAAATACGGTTCAAAAAGACGGGAGAGGTTCTCTTCCGCGATCCCTATCCCGTTATCATGGATATTTACGATATAACAATGCCTGTCTGATTTGATGGAGATATTCAAAATGCCTTTTTCCTCTTTCATGGCTTCTATGGCGTTAATGATGATGTTCAGGAAAGCCAGTTTGAGTTTCTCCGCATCCGCTTTGATATAGGCCGGTTCGTCGGCATAATCTATTTCCAGCCTTACTTTTTGCAGGGTGATCCGGTCGAGCGCGGCAGAAATGCTTTCATCCATGATCACCTGGAGCGGTTTATGCTGCAGGCTCATTTCAGACGGACCTGAGGAATTCAGCAACTCGGTAATGATATCGCCGATGCGTTTGCTGTTGCGCTGGATGATCTCGATGTATATTTCCGCATCTTCGATGGAAGAGATATCATGATGCAATTGTTCCAGCGAGAGATTGATATTATTAAGGGGGTTCCTTACTTCATGCGCCAGGGTCTGAACCAGCCTGCTTGTTGCAGCCAGCTTTTCGCCGCGCAGGGTGGCTTTTTCCGCTTTTTTTAATTCGGTAATATCATGCAACAGCCCGTGAACGTATTTTTCCCCCTTGCTGTCCGTTTCTGTGGAGAGGGAAAGAATGCAGTATTTTTTTTCTCCTTCCCTTGGTTGGAGCGCAATTTCACGGTCATGCACCACGCCTGTCTGGCGAAGCGTTTCAGCGATATATGCGTTTTCTTTTTCATCCAGCAGATCGAACAAACTGATCTTGCTTAACTGCTCTTTTGAGTATTTTAACAGGTTGCAGGTGGCATTGTTAACATCGCGGAATACGAGATCCGGAGAGGCCAGGAAAACCGCGTCTTTCGATCCTTCAAAAATGCTCCGGTATTTTTTTTCGTTTTCTTTCAGCGCTTTAATGGAAGCGGCTCTTTCCAGGGAATACCTTATGCAACGTTCCACTTTTTCCGCATTCAGGTCGGATTTTACCAGGTAATCCATGGCCCCCGCCTGCATCGCTTCCCGGTCTATCAGCTGGTTTCCCTTGCCGGTCAGCAGCACCATAGGTTCTTCGCATTGAAAGGAATAGGCTTCTTTGATCAGGTCCAGCCCCGTCCTGGCGCCCAGGTAATAGTCGACAAAATAAAGATCGTAATCCCTGTTTTTTATGTGGGCGATGGCATCGGAATACCTGTACTGCCAGTCGATATGGAACTTCCGGTCGGCGATGCTGTTAATGTACTCCCGGGTGATAAAGAAATCGTCTTCATCGTCGTCAATGATGAGTATTCTTGCGGAAGAAAGATCTTTGGACATAACCTCTTATTTAAATTTCGGGGAGGAGGATGATAAACTCGGCCCCTTCTCCAGGTTCACTCTTTGCAAAAATAATTCCTTTGTGATTTTCGACGATCTTTTTACAGATGGCCAGTCCGATACCGGCGCCGGGGTATTCCGATTTTCCGTGCAGTCGCTGGAATATCTGAAATATTTTTAAAGCGAACTCCTGTTCAAACCCGATCCCGTTATCTTTTATGGAAATCAGGCGCCATAGTTTGTGATGGGGAAGGCGATAATGCTTATGCTCTTCCTTGGAGAGCGTTTTACAGGTAATGATTATTTCCGGGGGAACTTCCGGTTTTCTGAATTTAATGGCGTTGGAAAGCATGTTGGTCAGCAGTTGCCGCATCTGGGAAGGGATGGCATTGATCAAAGGCATGTTTTCCGCATGTATAACAGCGTTAGTTTCTTCAATCTTTAATTCAAGTTCAGCTTGTACCTCAGCCAGCATATCGGCGAGGTTAACGGGCTCAAAGGGTTGACTATGGCGGCTGGTCCTGGAGAATTCCAGCAGGTTGTCGATCAGGTTGCGCATGTTTTCCGCGGCGACCAGCATTCTCGTTAAATAGAACTGGATATCCTTATCGGCCTGGTCGCCCAGCTTGTTCTTTAACCTTTCGCTGAATGAAGCGATTTTCCGAAGCGGTTCCTGGAGATCGTGCGAAGCGATATAGGCAAACTCCTCCAATTCCTTATTCGATCTGTCCAATTCCCTGAGCTTTTCCTCCAGGCTCTGTTCGTAATCGCGCATTTGCGTAATGTCCTTGGTAACGCCGGATAATTTTAGCGCTTTTCCGTCTGCTCCGGCCGCCGCCTTTCCTCTGGTCAGGACGATCATCTCTTCATTCCGGCTATTGTTTTGCGCGTAGGTAATTTCGAAATGACTGAGATGGGCGATGGCTTCTTCTATTGTTTTCCGGTAACCTTCGCGGTCTGCTTCGGCAATATGGTTTTCGTAGAATTCCGCATTTAATTTTTCTTCAATATCCGGTCGCTTGTATCCCATTAGATGATACATGCCCTGCGACCATTCTATTTTACCCGTTGGAATATCGAGGCTCCAGGTTCCGAAGTTGAGCATTTGCTCGCTTTCATTTAACAGTTCTTTCAGCGTATCCAGATTGTCTTCGCAGTAAGGCGCTGATCGATCATGCGCACGGTTTGCCATCGGCTAATGATTATTGAATTCCTGGTATTGTTTCATTTTATTGTACAGGGTTTTGCGGTCGATATTCAACAGCTTTGCAGCCTTGCTTTTATTAAAATTGGCTTGTTTTAACGCTTCTATGATCATTTCATATTCAGCGTCGATGCTTGCCGCTTTCAGGGTCGTTTCGTCAATCGACAGCTTCGCCGGAGCGTGCAACAAATGAGGGGAAGCGTGGCGGGGGCGTATTGCTTTGGCCATTTCCGGCTCCTGTTCGAAGGACAGCTTGGTAAAGTTTACAATTTCAAAGGGCAGGGACCGGTCTTCTATCGATTCGCCATCGGTCAGCAGCGTAGCCCTCTTCACTACATTTTTCAGCTCCCTGAGATTTCCATACCATATATAGTTCTTGAATATCTCTTCCACTTCAGGAGAGAACCCGCGTACATTTTTATTCAATTCCTCATTTGTCAGACGGAGAAAATGCCTGGCGAACACCATGATATCTTCTTTTCGTTCCCGGAGCGGGGGGATAGTCATGCTGAACTCGTTAAATCGGTGGAACAGGTCTTCCCTGAATTTACCCTTCTTGGACGCTTCCCACAAGGGTTCATTGCTGGCGATAATGATACGAACATCGAGCTCGATGTCTTTTATTCCTCCCACGCGCCGCATCCTTCTTTCCTGCACAACCCTGAGCAGGGAGATCTGGATATCATAAGAAAGATTGGCGATCTCATCCAGGAAGATCGTGCCCCCGTTAGCCAGTTCAAAGCTTCCTGTTTTCTGATTCAGCGCGCCGGTAAACGCCCCCTTTTCATGGCCGAACAATTCGCTGCCGGCCAGTTCTTTTGACAGCGCCCCGCAATCGATCGCTACAAAGGGTTTGTGACTGCGCTTGCTGCGCTTGTGTATTTCCTGGGCAATGGCTTCTTTTCCGCTTCCGCTTTCTCCGTAAATGATCACGCTGTAGTTGGTGGGCCCCACCAGTTCTATCTGCTGAATGATCTGCTGGAAGGCCCGGCTATCGCCGAATATATATTGTTCGGTAGCAGGAGCGGCCGGAGTTCTTTTTTCTTTTTTTTCTTCTCCGGAGGCTCCCGATGCAGGAGCGTTTTGGGGAACAGGCGTATCCGCCTGCGCAAGCGCTTTTCGGATCGTCAGAATAATTTCATCAGGAAACAGCGGCTTGGTAATATAGTCGTATGCGCCCAACTTCATGACCTCTACCGCAATTTTAATATCGCTGTAACCGGTGATGATGATCACCGGCATCCGGGGGTATTTCTCCTTTATTTTTATCAGCATTTCCTTCCCGTCGGAATTGTCCAGCCTGAAATCGCATAATACCAGGTCGAATTGTTCATTGTCCAGTAGTTCCGTGGCTTTTTTAGCGGTATTGGCTTCTGCAACTTCAAAATTATGTTTAGACAGGAACCGGTTTAGCAGCAAACACATGTCTCTGTCGTCGTCAATGACTAATATTCTTTGCATGAAGTGATTTTTTCATAATTTAATCAATTTTTCTCTAAATAACTATGCCCATAGCGCTCTCATCTGGGCGACAGGAATTTGCAACAGCTCGCGGTATTTTGCTACCGTTCTTCTGGCAATACTAAACCCTTTTTGAGATAAAATAGCGACCAATTGCTGATCGGTAAAAGGCTTTTGTTTGTCCTCCGCTTCAATCACTTCTTCGATGGCCGTCTGGATGACCCGGTTGCTGATGGTTTCTCCATGCTGGTTGATAATGCCTTCCGTAAAGAGGTCTTTCAGCAGCAGGGTCCCGAATGGGGTGGAGATGTATTTATTACAGGTGATGCGGGATACGGTGGAAATATCGACCCCTACCCGTTCCGCCACGTTTTTGAGGATCATGGGCTTGATCAGCTTGATATCTCCTTCCAGGAAATATTCATACTGGAGGTTTACGATGGCCCTAACCACTTTCAGCATGGTGCTTTCCCTTTGTTTGATCGCCGAGACAAACCATTGCGCGGCATTGAGCTTATTCCTCATATATTGCCGGGTGGCTTTATCGGCGTGCTGGTTTTTCTCGCTGGTCTTTACGTTTTCCATCCACGACTGATTGATGTGAAGGGATGCAGAACGCTCGCGATATAACGACACTTCCAGTTTATCGCCATTCAGGCTGACGATGAAGTCGGGCATAACCTGTTGATTGGCCTGGTAAAGGTTGCCATCTTCAGTGATAGGCCTCATCTTCAATGAAGCCAGCAACTGGAAAATGATCTTTAACTCATCTTCCTCTATTTCCAGGGAATGCATGATCTTATCCATATTGCGGCTTCCGAGATCGGTATAATGTTCTTCAAGGATACGGATGGCCATTTTTACGTCCGGCCGTTTGGTATTCATTCTTTGCAGTTGCAGCAATAAACATTCTCTGATGTTTCGGGACCCTATCCCTACGGGATCAAGGCGTTGAATTTTCAGCAGGATGTTTTCCAGTTCCTCTGTTTCCACCCAGCGTTTATAACGGAAAGAAAGATCGTCGGCAATGGACGATAATTCGCGGTCGAGCATGCCTGCGTCGTTCAGCGAGTCGATGAGATAATCCGATAGCGCGGTATCTTTCTCGTTATGATAAAGCAGTTTAAACTGTTGCTTCAACGCTTCCCTGAAACCTGTTGTTTCAGGAATAGGACGCTCGGGCATTTTTTCGCTGTTAAAATAATTTTCATATTCCAGCTTGTAGTCGGGCATATCGTCGTAGCCGTATTCTTCCCAGTCTTTAAAATCTTCTACAGCGTCCTTATTGTACTTGTCTGCGTCCAGCTCTTCTTCAGCGGCAGATTCTTCCAACAAGGGGTTTTCCTCCAATTCCTGCTGAATGCGATGCTCCAACTCAATGGTATTGAGATGAAAAAGATTCAGCAACTGGATCTGCTGCGGTAATATCTTTACTTGCTGTTTTTGCGAAAGATTCTGATGAAGCATAACGGTGAATTTGTACACAAGAGAGCAAGGAAGGCTCCAAAAAAAGATTACCGGTTGTTTTTTCGCTAAAAAAGGGCTGGAACCCCCTATTTCATTAGACCGCCACCGATCCAGCCGCTATAGCGCCCAGACCTTGAAATGAGAGAGCTTGATAATGCTGTGTATTTTCTTGCCCAAATCGGGGATTATTCGGAGCGAATAAGGTATTTTAAGGTTGCCGGGAATCGAGGTTTTCCACGAAAGAGTGGAATGATTGTTCTTCAACGGGTTCTTCAGGTTCATCCATAACCGGCTCGGATCTGTGGGTTTTCTTCCTGAGCAGGCGTCCGACTGTCCTGAGCAGGGATTTGCCTTTTTCGGCGACCACGTGAGAAGAATAGTTTTTTAGCAGCAGGGGAACGCCTGCCTTGAGCAGCCAGCCGGCCCTCCCGAGCAGGAGTCTTTTGAGCAGCAGGTCGCTGGCCATTCCAAGGCCCATATTGATAAGCGGATTGCTTTTGTCGGCCCTGGTCATTTTTCCCACCAGGTTAAAGGCATTTTTGACCGGTTCCAATTCTGTTTTCAGCGCATCCCAGTTGCCCTCAAGATTTTGTCGCTGCGCCTTTAGCTGTTCTTTCAGGCGCTCCTTTTCTTTCAGCAAATCATCGTATGTTTTGATGGAACTATTCATACAGCTTTTTTATAATGGCATTTTTGATCCCTGGAAAAATGATCCTTCTTCGCAGGAGGAACAGGATAATCAGGATAAGCAGGAAGATCAGGGCTACGATCAGGTAGCCCAGGGCGCGGTTATCCAGGAGTTCTCCCAGCCATACGGCCAGCGCAAGCCCTGAAAACAATAAGATGAACAGGCCCAGGAACATGATCAGGAATCCGGCAAGGGCGGCGGATGCAACGCTTGTCGCCTTCTCCGTAACATTGAGAACGGCAAGTTTGTAATAGGTTTGAACGTATTCTTTAACGCTATCGGTTAACGCTTCCGCTTTGTTTTTGAGATCTTCCATATGCGCAAAATTAAGCAAAAAAAAGAAGGGCGCATCAATATGGCTGCGAGATAAGCACGTATATGCGAGCAGCAGGGAAGATCTGCGTCAGTCAGGCTTCCCGGTTGTTGATGCGCCCTGAATATCAGGAGAGACTTTCTTTTACTTTATTGTATTTTTCTTCAGCGTTAGCCTGCAGTTCTTTTGCGCCTTTGTTGGCCTTGCGCGTTAGCTTTTTTAATTCGGATTTGCTTTCGGCAAACATATCGGCTACCTGGCAGGCCCAGTCATTTGCCGCGTCTTTTACTTTTTTCCTGATATCTTTTCCTTTCTGGGGGGCGAGAAGCATTCCCACGGCAGCCCCCGCCGCTGCGGCTCCTATCAGCCCTAATAAGATTTTCGATGATTTGTTCATATTGATGATTTTAGGATGAATAATTATCTCGTAATTATCTCGTAATTATCTCGACCCATGCCATCCGGTTGGGCCTACAGTCATTGATTTGTAAGAGATTAAATATTTATGCCGGATAAAACAGGATTCGGGAACGGGAATTATTTTGCTATATAGGCCATTCTTGTGTATTAAATTCTACAAATTCTGCGTTTTAAGACTGGTAAGAAATTTTCTATATTTATACTCTAATTATGATAGACAGGAAGAAAGCGCTGATAATCGACGATGAAGTGGATTTGTGTCTGCTTCTGAAAAACTATCTCAAGCGAAGGAATTACGACGTGTATTATTCGCATACGCTGGAAGAAGGGTTAAGCCAATTTAGCGAAGTGATGCCTGATGTCCTTTTCCTGGATAATAACCTGCCCGATGGTTTCGGGTGGGACAAGGCAGTTGACCTTCTTGAGCAATGTCCCGACCTCCAGGTGCATCTCATCAGCGCCTATGGGCCAAATGTGCCCGAAAAGCTCGCCGCCGGTTTTAAGGTCTGGGAAAAACCGCTGACCTTGAGAGAACTTGATCATTATCTTCAATAAATGCCGGCATCCGCCGCTGCAATTCAGGCTTTTTAAAATCATTTATTTACGTCTTCCCGAATGGCGATAGCCCCTTCGTTGCGGTTGTTCTTCCCCGCTTGCTTTTTCCCGCGATTTTAGCTGGCAATCCATTAGTGTCCTATCTTTATCAAAGCGGCGTCGGTTGCCGACTACATTATAAACCCGAAACATATCGTCATGAGGACCCTTCTGCTATTCTTGTTATTGCCGGTGTTTTCTTTTGCGCAGAGTATTGATTCTGCCTGGTTTGCCCAACACTATGTAAAGAAAGAAACTTATATCCCTATGCGCGACGGGGTAAAGCTGTTCACGAGCATCTACATGCCGAAGGACAAGACAAAGGCCGGTCCTATCCTGTTGTCGAGAACCCCCTATTCCTGCAAACCTTATGGGGAGGAATATGCCGATCACTACTGGAAATCGTACCATCAGCAATACCTCAGGGAAGGATATATTATGGTCAAGCAGGATGTGCGGGGAAGATGGATGAGCGAAGGGGAGTTTGTAAATGTGCGTCCCTTTATCCCGAAGAAAAGCGCCGCGTCGATAGACGAGTCGACCGATTCGTACGACACGATCGACTGGCTGGTGAAAAACATCGAGAACAACAATGGGAACGTGGGCGTTTTTGGCATTTCCTATCCCGGGTTTTATTCCACTATGGCCGCCGCAAGCGCCCACCCGGCGCTGAAAGCTGTAAGTCCCCAGGCGCCGGTGACCAATTGGTTTATCGGGGATGATTTTCACCACAACGGCGCTTTTTTCCAAATGGACGCCTTTGCATTTTATTCGGTGTTTGGCAAACCCAGGCCCGCTCCCACGCAGGAAACGCCTGCTCCGTTCAACTATTATACTGCTGATAATTATAAATTTTACCTCGAAGCAGGTACGCTGCAGAACCTTTCGAAATACATGGGAGATAGCATTGCTTTCTGGAAGGAACTGATGAGCCATCCCAACTACGACGCCTGGTGGAAGGCCAGGGATGCGCGGATAGCCACTCACAATCTGAAGCCCGCCATGTTATGGGTGGGAGGCTTATTTGATGCGGAAGACAAGTGGGGGGCATGGAATGCCTATCTGGCGGCGGAAAAAAACAATCCGTCAACGGCGTTCAATAAACTGGTTATGGGCCCATGGTACCATGGCCAGTGGTCGAGCGGAGACGGCTCCCGCCTGGGAAATATTTATTTTGAAAGCAATACCGCCCAATGGTATCAGCAAAATATAGAAATTCCTTTTTTTAATTATTACCTGAAAGGAGAGGGCGATGCTGCCGCGATTGCCGAAGCAGTGATCTTTTTCACCGGCGCCAATGAATGGAGAACGTTTGACCGCTGGCCTCCGGCAGGCAAGCAGGATAAATTATTGTACCTGCAGAACAATGGAAAATTAGACTGGTCAAAACCCCTGAACGATCAGGGCCATTCCCGCTATACCAGCGATCCAGCCAAACCTGTTCCGTATACGGAAGATGTTCATTCTAAAAGGACCAGGAATTATATGAACGACGACCAGCGGTTCGCTGCGCGCAGGCCGGACGTATTGGTCTTTCAAACCGAAACATTAACGGAAGATGTTACGGTAGCCGGCGCCGTTACAGCCGATCTGTTGGCTGCTATCTCTACTACAGATGCAGATTTTGTAGTAAAACTGATCGATGTGTTTCCTGATGATTTTGCCTATGACGCTGCTGTGCAGGAAAAAATAAACTATCCCATGGGGGGCTACCAGATGCTGGTACATGGAGAAATATTACGAGGCAGGTTCAGAAATAGCTTCGAGAAACCCCAGCCTTTTGCGCCCGGTAAAACAGAAAGGGTATCCTATGTTTTGGGAGATGTTGCCCATACGTTTAAAAAAGGGCACCGGATCATGGTGCAGATCCAGAGCAGCTGGTTCCCGCTGGCAGACCGGAACCCGCAGAAATTTGTAGACATCTACCAGGCGAAAGAAAGCGATTTTCAACCCTCGACCATCAATATCTATCACAATAAAAACAACAGCAGCCTGATCAGGCTGCCGGTATTAAAATAGGGATTGAATACCTTGTTTATTTAGCGCCTTAAAGATATTGCCGCGAGCGCCTCCGATCCTGAAAGAACAGGCCTGGAAGGAGAGCGTAGTGTGTTGTGACGATCTCCATCTTACTTATGTTCACCGGAGTTATTCTACTCATTACCGGCCTGCCGGATACCGATTTAGCGGTAATTATCGGCTGCATCCTTTTGCTTTTCATGCTGGGGATGAGATGGGCGTTTCAGGAATCTTTCCTGGGAAATGGAGATACGCTGAACATCAGCGCAATTTTCTTGCGATCACTCATCCTGCTTAGCGCAAAGGCAATCTGCTGCTCGGTGAATTTTGTTTTCTTCATGACAACGTTCTTGTTTTTAAAAGTTAAGATTATTGCCCGAATTTTTCTAGTTTATCTGTGTCCGATTTTATGGGGGAGGTCAGTTCATTCATTTAAAGCAGGTGATTGTATATTCTTAGGTTGACCAGGGGTACGGGGCTCAATGATCTGCGGTTCCCTCCGTAAATAACGTTTTCTGTATATGCCCGATCTGGCGCTTTTTGTGAAGAATTACAGAATGTTAGGTTCCCTGAAAGTCCTGATGAGCGCGGGTTTTAGCGGGCGGTAAACTTTATTTTGTGAATGTTGAGATTTAGGTAAATTTGCGGTCCGGATAGATTGACTCCCTAGCTCAGTTGGTTAGAGCTACTGACTCTTAATCAGTAGGTCCTGGGTTCGAGCCCCAGGGGGGTCACTTCTTGGGACAAATCTGTTGTTTTCAGGTTTGTCCCTTTTTTTGCCTTGTAATTTACTGGTATGCTGATAAATATGCGTTGACGCTGAATTTATCTTTGGGGTTCGATGTGGTGTCCGCTCCTAATTATCAATCTCAAGAAATCTTCGATTTATATTAATTCAACACAATCTTTTTTCAAATAAAATTTGCGTAGTCAAATAGCTACATTTATATTTGTAGTCAAATGACTACGCAATGAATTTAAGACGAGATGTATTCCAAGCCATAGCAGACCCGACAAGAAGGACTATACTTCTATTAGTCGCTTCTCAATCCATGACAGCCGGTGCAATAGCCTCTAATTTTGACACGGCAAGACCAACAGTTTCAAAGCATTTACAAATTCTTACCGAATGTGAATTGCTTCAACAAGAGCAAGATGGCAGGGAAATCTACTACCACTTGAACGCAAAAAAAATGAAAGAAGTAGCAGATTTCATCGAGCCTTTCCGCAAAATGTGGGATGATCGATTTAACAAATTGGAAGCTGTCATGAAAAACTATAAAAACAAATAAGAAAATGGAACAGAAAACAAAAGTCAACGCCGAAGATGGCAAACAGGAAATTGTAATCACAAGAGAATTTGATTTGCCATTGGAATTGCTTTTTAAGGCTTATGAAGAACCTAAACTTTTTGAACAATGGATGGGAACCAAAGTGCTAAAAATGGAAAACAAAACACATGGATCTTATGCATTTGAAACATCATACAATGGGAGCGTAGTATTTCGAGCTAATGGAACAATACATGAATTTATACCAAATCAAAGAATCACTAGAACTTTTGAAATGGAAAACACGGCTTTTCCTGTTCAGCTAGAATATCTGGAGTTTGAAAAGTTGACGGACGACACAAGCAGACTAACTATGCACATCGTATTTAAATCCACAGAATTCCGAAATCAACTTATGCAAATGCCATTTGCCCAAGGTCTTAATATGGCACACAATAAATTACAGGAAATCGCACGCAAATTAAAATAGTGAAATATGAAAAAGAGAAATCCGCCTGCCGGACGGGCAAGCAAAATTATCTATTGGGTCGTAACAATATTCCTTTCGTTGGGAATGACCGCAGGTGGCGTCCAACAAATGCTACAAATCGGCGGCTATAATGAAATAGTAAGTTCTTTAGGTTATCCATTATACCTTTTAAGCATTCTTGGCGTATGGAAATTATTGGGCGTTGTTGCCATTCTTATTCCAAAATTTCCATTGTTGAAAGAATGGGCTTATGCAGGTTTTTTCTTTGCCATGTCGGGGGCGTTTATTTCACACGTAGTCGTTGGGCAATCTTTTACTGAAGCTGTTCCATCGTTGATATTGTTATCGGCAACCGTAGTATCTTGGTATTTCCGGCCGAATGACCGTAGACTTTTAATCAATCAAAATCATCTGCGAACATCGGTTTCTTCAAAGGAGCATTACTGACCAACAAACAAAAAATACTTCAACAGCAAGGAGACTTACAATCCGATAGGATTATAAAATTCACCAATTTAAACGACATCGAAAAAGTAAAAGATATTTTGAAAACCTATGTATTGGGAACTGTCGTCATAGAAGAAAGCGGAAAGAAAATAGCGTTTAGGAAAAACCCTGAGCTCATCCCAGACGAACTATTGAAAGCATTCGAAGAGGATCTTGCATTCAAGAAATCTTTTTACGCCTTGACAGCAGGACAACAAGAGGGGTATGTCATTTATTTTTTACAACCCAGGCAACCCCAAACACGGATTGGAAGAATTGAAAAATGCAAACAGCAAATTTTTGATGGAATAGGATTGAACGACAAATATAGTTATTGACGACTAAGAGTTCGAGTTTCGTGCCAATAGGTTCACAAAAAGCCGCTTCTCATATAGAAAAACGGCTTTTTCGTTTCTAAGGATAGGTTGGGAATAGCTGTGTTGCTGTTCGGGTTGTCGGAGACGGTATCATTGGGTTGCGACAATTTTTTAAATGCTACGCTTCATACGATCTATCAGAACCTGAAGCCCACGCCTACCTTAAATACCCTGTTATAGGTCTCGGTCATATTGTTTTTATCAAGACGGGTGAGCCCATGGTCATATCCGGCATTGATGGAAATGCCATTGTCGAAAGTATAGGAGGCGCCGCCGACGATCCCAAGATCAGTTTTGTTGAACTGCCTGGTAATATCAATGTTGTTTTTGAACAGCGAGATGCCCAATAGTCCTGCATCAACCTTGAGGTCGTTCTTTACAAGATAGGAAAGCTGGGGACCGGCATAGAGCTGCAGGCCTTTTGCTAACTCTGCTTTGACGACCACCGGCACATCTATATAGTGCGACCTCACGGTAGCGCTTGCGCCTGCGGCGAGAAAATCGAGGTTCTTTCCGGTAAGTTGGCCGCGCATTTCATATCCTTTCTGCGTATAATAAACGCCTGGCTGGATAGAGAATACGCTTCCCAAAGGCATTTCAACAAACCCGCCTGCATAAATGCCATTAAACGGGCGCATTGCGACCATGCCATTAGAAAACTCCAAAAGATCATTGAGGTTCGCCATTGCGTCGCCTTTCCATCTTGCATTGCTTAAACCGGCGTTAAAGCCTGTTTGTAGTTGCGAAAAACCTGAGGTTCCTGCAGCCAATAAAACGACAAGTGTAATAATCTTTTTCATAGCCTTGGTGAACGCGGGCTTTAAATTATCCGGTTCATATATTGGACTGGCGCTATGAAAAAAGTAAAATGGCTCAGCGAGAAAGCTTTGTTAAAGGTTAGCGAAATACCATTATCCCTGCCTGTTATAGACAACGCTTGTCGGCATTGGAGCGGCTACCTTATTTTCATCGAAGGCTTTTTTGACCCGTTCCTGAACGCCGAAATAGACATCCCAATAGTCGGTCTGCGTCGTAAAAGGGCAAAGCGTCAGGGTTGTGATCCCGTCTGCTAGGCTGGATACGTTTACGCTTGGCGCGGGACTTTCCAATACTTTGGGATGGCTGCGCATCGCTTTTATGGCGACATCGCGGGCCTGATCGATATTAGCTCCCGCATCAATTGCGATTGTCAAATCGACGCGCAGATTGCCGTGGGTGGTATAATTGGTGATCACGCCGGTGGATAATGCGCCGTTGGGAAGGAATACGGTTTTATTGTCTTCGGTCAGCACTGTAGTACAAAATATGCCGATTTCAGTTACTACGCCGATGATGCCTTGCGCCTCGATCATGTCGCTTACCTTGAATGGCTTGAAGATCATGATCATGACGCCCCCGGCGAGGTTGCCAAGCGAACCATTCAGCGCCGCGCCGATGGCAATGCCCGCGCCTGCCAACAATGCGGCAAAGCTGGTGATATCAACGCCTATCATTCCTGCAATCGCCAGGAACAGCAGGATGCTTAGGGTAGCGCTGGTGAGCGAGAGCAGGAATTTCTGCAGGGATGCGTCAAATTTTCGTTGGTTCAGCGATTTGCCAAGCATCCGCACCAGCGACCGGATGATCCAGGATCCGATGATATACACCAGGATCGCTCCCAGGATTTTGGGGGCGTACGACACGGCCATGTCTGCTAGTTTGTCCAGCCAAATCGCGCTTTTTTCGATCGCGACCGTTGTTTCAGTAGCTTGAAGTAAGATCATGATTTAAGGTTCATTGGTTATTTGAATCGATACATTTCCAACCTAAGGTAAAATAAAAACGAAAGATCATGTAATTCAAGTTGCCAGTTTACGGGCGCCAGAGTTGTATTTGAGAGCGAATCATGAAAGCTATACTCCATTTAAAAACGCCATTGCAGGAGCCGAAAGCCTGGGGGATCGCAGGAATGGGAGAATCCGGAAGAAGGCGTCATTGTAGAAGGAAAGGAAGAGCCATATTCAACATCATACCGCTCAGATTATTGAACGGTTGAAAGCGGGAGGAATAACCGGTTTTTCCTGGCAGATCGACCACAACCCGCCAGGGGAATGGTAAAAAATGCAGGATTAGCGGGCGGAGAAGCAAAAAAGCGTCTTTTGCAGACGTTTTTTTGCTTTTTTAAACCCGGGTAAACGGTCTCCCTGTCTTAATTGCGAATAAATTCCTGATATCGTAACGGAACAACAAGACATCCCTGTATTTTTACAACAGAAAAGATGCGTTTATTGGAAGTTTCTTCCGGCGTTATCTGCCGCTGATCCCGGAAAATTTGGCGTTGTTGAACAGCTGATAAAGATGGGCTATTCGCATATGCCTAAAGTATTCAAGGCGCTTTATTTCGGAAAGATGCGGCGCCGCTATTTAGTTGTGCCCCGGGCAATTGAAAACGTATATCCTCATATCCATAAATAACCGACCTTTTTATAATCAATTCCTATTGTTGGGTAACCAAAGTTCATTGTAGAATATGACGATCATATTCTCTCGGGCGGCGCAGGCAGGCTGAGGGTATGATCATTTTTCGAACCTGGAGAAATAAAATGAAAACCAAGTTTTTTGTCCTCTTGTTTCTTGCTTTTTTTAGTCGCCATAGCGCGTACTGCCTCGTGGGACAGGCTGGGTTTTCAAATTATCGTCAACCTATTTCAGTGACAGGAAAGATTATGGATGCCAGCGATTCTTCCATATTAGCCGGAGCCACGGTTTCCATCAGGGAATTGGGATTGGAGACCCTAAGCAGCGACGATGGCGTTTTTGTTTTCAAAACCGTTCCCAATATTCGTATAACCATTACTGTTGAATACAGCGAGTACCTTCCGGCAGAGATCGCGATCAGCAATTCTTCGGTCCCTGTAAATATCTACCTGAAACGAAACTCAGTAGCGCTTACAGAGGTCGTGGTGATAGGCGTAGAAGACAACAAGGGAGGGGTGACCGCCACCAGGATAAGCCGTAAAGCAATTGAACACCTGCAGGCGGCCAGTTTGCAGGAAGTCTTGCAACTGACGCCCGGCGCTGTTGTTACAAACCCTAGTTTTACCAATGTTACCAGGGCTTCCATCCGTCAACATGAACCTGATAACCTGGGATCCCTGGGCACGGCCATCGTTATCAATGGAGCTACTCTGTCCAACAATGCCAACCTCCAGGCCATTAACACGGCCACATCCGGAGGAAGCGCGTCGTTTTCCACGTCCAGTGGATCCGGGGTGGACCTGAGGGCAATAACCGCCGACAACATTGAGTCCGTGGAAGTGATACGAGGCGTGCCATCCGTGGAATATGGCGACCTGCTTTCCGGCGCCGTGATCGTAAAAACAAAGGCCAGAAAGGAACCGCTTCAACTTAAAGCAAGATTCAATCCCGCTTTAACGCAGTTCTGGGCAGGGAAGGGATTGGAGCTAAATAAAAATAATGGCGCTTTGTTTCTTGACCTGGATTACACGGAGAGTCTCGACAGCGAGATCAACAAATACAGGAATTACAGAAGGATAACGGGTTCCGCGCAATACAGCTGCGCTTTGGGCGCCAGGAAGATCTGGTTCAGCAATACTACGCTGGCTCTGGGATATGCCCGCGACAAATATGAGATGGATCCCGACTATATTGCAGACTCGGCTTCTAATTTTGCGCGCGACCTGTCGGTCAGGTTGTCGACCAATGGCGCCGTGAATTTCAACAGGAAATATTCCCGGAAGCTTGAATATGTGTTAAGCGCAAATTATACCGGCCAGGAGGGGTATCAGCAACAGCAATATACGGCCGATATAACGGCAGAATCGTACGCAACATTCAATACCGTTCGGGAAGTCCCCTATCTTCGATCGACCTATATGAGCAGGATGTGGGTAAGCGGTAAACCGCTTAACCTTAATGGAAGAGCATCCAATCATTTCTATTTCTTAACAGGCGGGCTTAACCATTCCGTTCTTGCCGGCATTGAGTATAAGATGGACGCCAACTACGGTTCCGGAAAAACCTTCACCCGTCCGCCCAGGAATACCTCGGGCGCCGCGTTCAGGGAAAGGGCCTATAACGAAATACCCGCCCTCCACCAGGCAGGCATTTATATACAGGATAAGATAACAGGAAATATAGGAAATGCCAGATGGCAGCTGACCGCAGGGATCAGGTATGATAGGGTGCAACCGTTCGGGGGAGACTATAATTTGTCTGCCTTATCTCCCCGGATCAACACTACTTACAGGATACCGCAGGGGATTACGTTCAGGGCGGCATATGGGGTCACTTCCAAAGCGCCTACCTTGCTATATCTCTACCCTGAGAATGCTTATTTTGATTTCTATAGCCTGAATCACTACGCTACCAACCCCAACGAGCGGCTGGCCATTATTGCTACCAGGGTGTACAATTCACAGAACCGCGACCTGAAACTCACAAAGAATAAAAAATTTGAAATAGGCGCAGACATCGGTCTGAAAGCCATCAACCCGACCAGCAGATTATCTGTTACCGCCTATCATGAACATACGGCCGACGGATACAGCATGTCCACTACGCCGGGATCAGTGAAGTTTTCCAACTACCCGGTCTATACCGTTACAGAAAGACCGGCCGATCAAAAGCCTATCCTCAGCAGCACGGTGGGAACCAATACGAGGTTCATATCTTTCTTTATTCCTACCAATAATATCAACAGGTCTAACAGGGGAATAGAATTTGACCTGGACCTGGGGAGGTTCAATGCCATTAATACTTCTTTTAACATCAGCGGCGCCTATACGTATACAAAATCGAAGGCCAATGAGAACTACATTCTGCAACAGGATCTTGCAGGCAGGGTTACGACCCGGATCGGCGTGTTTGCTCCCGGCCGGGGAGCGATCAACGACAGGGTGATCACCACTATGCGGGCCATACATCATATTCCGCAACTAAGATTCATCATAACGCTGGTGGGACAGACGATATGGAAGGAGTCCCATCAATATATCGGGTATACTGCTTTGCCGGTCGGATACATACCGTTCGACAACGAGGGGAATGATCCTCAGATCGCGTACCTGACGCCCAAAGAAATATCGGAGATCGACCCGGTAATAGACGCAGACATCTATCTGAACATCAATGATGCGTATTTTGTAAAAGAAAGCTGGAAGCCGCTTTGGTTATTCAACCTCAAGCTCACCAAAGAATTTAAAAGCGGATTGAACTTTTCCTTTTTCGCAAACAATTTTATAAACCATAGACCTTTGCAATCGGGAACAAGGTACCCGAACGTGTTCACTAAAAGGAACATAGAGATCTTCTTTGGATCGGAGATCTCAATAAGGTTGTAACTATTCAAACTAAAAAAAAGTAAAAATGAAAATGCGTGCTTTTCTATTGTTTTTATCTGCGACATTCTTCTTCGTATCCTGCAAGAAGGATAAGGTAGACAACAGCGTCAACTATTCCATAACGGTTAACTACCCCGAGATCTATAGCGCAGTCGCCGCTTCGGGAGTAACCGTGGTACTAAAGAATCTTAACACGAACCAGGAGACTACCGGAACGACCAATGCCGCCGGAACGGTCGATTTTGAAAAACTGGCTCCCGGCAGCTATTCCGTTACGGCATCCAAAGAGTTATCTGCCGCAGAGGCAGAAACGCTCACCGGCGTTTCCGAGGAGGTCTTCCTGAATGCCACCGAACCGCAGGTACAGATAGTGGCGGACGGAAATACCACCATAACGCTCAAAGGGAGCGCGGTAGGCGGATGGGTAATAAAGGAATTTTACTATTCCGGCGCCCCTTCTTCCTTCTATTTCTATGACGCTTTTATTGAGATATACAACAATTCAACAGATACGCTTTACGCGGACGGGCTGTTGATCGGCAATACCAAGGCCTCGTCTTCATCCAGCACTGCGGTGTATGGTTTTATTGCCGAAGGAAAGGAGGATGTTTACCTGGCAACGATTCTAAGAATACCCGGCAGCGGCACGCAACATCCCGTAGCCCCCGGCAAATCGATTGTTATTGCGACAGATGGCATCGATCATAAGGACGATCCCAACGGGAATCCAAATTCACCGGTAAATCTCGGCAAGGGAGTGGCAGACTTTGAGGTGTATTACGATGTGAACCCGAATACGCCGGATACCGATAATCCCGACGTGCCGAATGTTGAAATTGTTTATGCATATTCAACCACATTGTTCGATTACCTGCCGGGCGTATTTGGATCGGGGCTCGTGATCTTTGAGCACAATAATCCTGGCGGCCTGCCCAAATTCAAAGAACCGAATACCACGGCAAATACCGACTTTGTAGAGGTTCCGAAAGGATCTATCATAGATGGACTGGATGCGGTGGCCAACAGCAATATCAGGCCCGAACAAAAAAGGCTTCCGGTGAATATAGATGCGGGTATGAATACCGTGGGCTCTACTTATTCGGGCGCTTCCTTGCGCAGAAAAGTTAAACAGGAGATCAACGGACGTAAAGTGTTGCAGGATACCAACAACTCCGCCAACGACTTTGAAGTGGCGGACCCCCCGGCGCCTAAAAACTGGCAATAAATCAAGGTCGTAACGATGAAGGTGTTTCTCTATTTTATTTTTCTTCTTCTGCCTGCTGCAGTTTCCGCGCAGTCAGCATCGGAGTATCAAAAAGCACAGTGGCGTCAGCGCCCCGTGCTTTTTGACAACCCGGTTTTCCTGGCAGACGCCGATAGCATTAACAGCGGCAATACGGGACTGGAATATTTCTCGGAGAGAAATCGGTTCAGGGATGCCTATATGCCGGAGAGGTCCCGCGGCTTCTCGGTGTTATCGGAACGATACCTTTCCGTCAAAGATTGGGTTGTTTATGGAAAATTCAGCTTTTCTAAATTTGAAGAATTCCAGACAAGGATGACTTCCATGGCCGATCCTTACCGGGATAACCCATACCAGATCGCCGATTCTTCCTTCGGCGACTGGAGAAAACAACATTACCTGATGCAGACAAAAATCGTATCCCCCAGGATCAACCGGTATACCAGGGCGGGAATAGGGATCCGGTACGAAGTGTTAAATGGCGCCAGGCAAAAAGACCCCAGGCCATTAGACAAAACAATACAGATCGAACTAACTCCTTCTGTAATGTTCGATATAAGCGATAAATGGAAACTGGGCGTAAACGGGTATTACAAAAGGCTAAGGGAAGACCTGGGCATTTCCCTTGAGAACCATTTGAGGCCAAAAGAGATATTTAAACTCAGCGGATTGGGCGAATACCTGTATAACGGGCCGATCATCCTGGGCGCCTTATCCAGGACTTATGAAGGAAATACATTCGGAGGCGGCGTCAGCCTTGGATATGACCTTGCAGAAAATAAAAAGATCAGGTCTTTCTTTTCCTTTAAGACCAATACGGAAAAAGCAACGGATGGAACGTCCACGCCATTCAACGCCGGCAAACATCAATATAATGACATAGAGGCGCGGGTAGCGTATACTTCAACTGCTGAACTGAAGGAACATTTACTATCGTTCCACCTATTGAACAGGGATATCTCCAATACCGAATTCATCCAGGTATACAATACCGCTACTCAATCGTACGAGGTAATACACCAGGCTGTGATGAATACCAAAATAAAAACGGAAGCGGGTATTCAATACCGCATCTTACTCGACAGGAAAGACAGGAAGCTTAACTGGATCGCAGGCGCCAGAACCAATATAAGCGCCTGGGAAGAGCTATATCCAAGCGCCAATGGGTTGGAGCGACTAACTGCCTTGGAAGGCGCCCTTGAAGCTGGTAAATGGATCCATTTACGCAAAGCTCAGTTTGCCATAAAATATACCGGCAGCTACCGGACCGCCATCGATAGTCGCCTGCAATACATTCCAAAGTCTTTTTCCAGCAACTTTGCCGCTTACCAGATCATCTATCCCAATTTTTATTTTAATACCATAAACCAGCTGCGCAATACGCTGGATCTGCAATATTCCTTTTCAGTTTCGGGATCGGCATCGCAACTGTACCTGAAAGCGTCTTATACGCAGTTCGCCAATATTGGCTCCAACGCCTATTACCCTTCGACGCTTTCCAACCATTTTTATTCAATAACCTTCGGACTGTTCAATTAACCATGATACGAAAGCTTTGTATATTGAATCGCTGCGGAACAGGAGAACCATCAATATTGTACAACATAAGTAAAAATACATTTGTCGTTTATGTCAACCTATTTCACCTATTTGGGTAGTTCTTCAAGAACGCTGGTCGTCTGCTGTTGCCTGCTCTTTTCCGGAGTGATCGCAACGGCTCAATCGATCATCAACCCCTCGGTAAGATCGTCTTCCAGTTTTGCTATAGTGATTGATAGCAAGACCTACGAAGCGGCAAAAGACGAGGTAACCGCTTACAGGAGCAGCATTGAGGCAGATGGGCTAGGCGCTTATATCGTTTATCACGACTGGAAAGATCCTGATGAAATAAGGGAGATCCTGAGGAGACTATACAAGGCGTCCAAAGCTCCGCTGGAAGGAGCGGTATTCGTTGGAAATATCCCTGTGCCCATGATCAGGGAGGCGCAATACCTTACTTCCACCTTTAAGATGACTGAGACCATCCGATGGGATCGTTCGTCCGTTCCGTCGGACCGGTTTTATGATGACTTTGATCTTCAGTTTGAGTTCCTGAAACAGGATGAAGATGCCGGTCGTAAAAACTTATTTTATTATAAGATAAAACCGGAGAGTCCGCAGTATATAGAAATGGATATCTACACAGCGCGTATAAAACCCCCTGCCGAAGATCCGCAGAGCGGCATTGAACAAATCAGGAACTTTCTCCGGAAAGCTGTGGCCGCTAAACAAGAGCTCAATCCGCTGAACCATATGATCGTATCTACCGCTCACGGATACAATTCGAATTCTACCGTCAGTTGGGCGGGAGAAGCGACTGCCATACGAACGTCCTTCCCGGCGCTGTTCACAACAGGTCATTCCATTAAGTTCCTGAACTACCGGAATGCGGACTTTCTGAAAAACGCTTTGTTGGCAGAGCTGAAAAGAGAGGAGCTTGACCTGGCGTTTATGACGGGTCATGGCACGGCTGATCTGCAATTGATGAACGGGTACCCCGATGCATCTGCTCCGCAACCTTCGATGGAGAACGTAGCCCGGTATATACGATCCAAAATGAGAAGCGCCAAGGAAAGCGGCAGGGACCTGGAAGAAGTGAAAGCCGGGTTTCAACGTTCGCTCGGGTTAAACGATAAATGGTTCGAAGATGCCTTTGCGCCGGAGAAGATCGAGGAAGATTCCATTTTCAATGATAACCTGGATATACAGATCCGGGATCTGAAAAACATCAATGCGCGGGTTGCCTATATCAATTCCTGCCTGACCGGCTCGTTTCAACTCAACGATTACCTGGCGGCGCATTATCCTTTTTCCAATGGCAGGAATATCGCCGCGTTTGCCAACTCGGTGGGCGTGCTCCAGGATCTCTGGGGCATTGAATTGCTGGGCATCCTGCAGCATGGAGCAAGGGTAGGCCACCTGCTGAAAAAAACGGCCTACCTGGAAACGCATATTATGGGCGATCCCACCTATCATTTTCAGGCTGAGAGGCAGGCTTATTACAACCGGATCATGGGCGACCCCAATACCCCGGCGAAAGAATGGCAGAAATTGTTAAAGAACGGGGATGCCGATTTACAGTCATACGCCCTTACCGAGCTTTTTAAGACCCAGCCCGAAGCCCAGTTTACCCATCAGTTGTTCGGGGCGCTTACCGGCAGTCCGTATGAATCCGTAAGAACCCAGGCCTATTTTTTGTTGAGGCGGTATGAAAATACCGATTTAAACAGGCTGGTCAGGCTGGCATTACAGGACAATTACGAATATCTCAAAAGAAAAGCTACCTACGATATCGCTGAAAAAGGCGACGATAGCCTGTTTGCCGATATGCTGGCGTTTTATGTAAGCAACCGGGAAATGGAAAGGGTCATCTATAAACTCGATTGGTGTATTCCATTTTTTAACCATCGCGTGTCTGAAGAAGAAATTGACCGCCTGCTGAAAAATGATCCTGGGAATAGCGATCTTTATCATAAGCTGACCAAAAAGATCAGTTACGAAAAACAGAAGCTGTCGAAAATGGAAGCTGGTTTACGCAATGAAAATGCTACCGAAAAAGAACAGATAAATGACTTAAGGACATTGAGGGCATATCGCTATCATCAATTGGCGCCGGTAGCGCTGGAAGCGGCTGCAGATCATAAACGTTCCGCGAAGGTCAGGGTTACGGCTTTGGAGGCGCTCTCCTGGTTTGGCTTTTCCTATCATAAAAATGATATCCTGAACATGTGCCGGAAATTATCGGGAGATGCCGATCCCGAAGTCGCTGCGCAGGCTTTGAAAACCATTCATGTAATAAAAGATTCCGGAAGACGCCCTTTCTGATAACATAAACGCTTCAATTCTTTATATAATGAAACAACTATTCCATCTGTTCGTATGCCTTTGTTTTATTTCGGCCGCCGCATTTGCGCAAACGAAGGACAATATTCTGCCCGCGGCGGTACAGATAAAGGCGGCCACGCAGGCCGCGCCCGCCGAATTCAGGGACGGGGCCGCCGTGCTGGGTTATAACAGCAATGGGGAACTGGTCGTGCTTCGGAAAGGCACAAACGATTATACCTGCCTGGCGCCCGACTATAGGACCCCAAAGTATTTTGCGGCCTATTGTTACCCGAACTCGCTGGAACCCTTCATGAAACGAGGTAGGGAACTGATTGCGGAGGGTAAAAGAAAGGACCGTGATGCGATCAGGCAAAAGGAAGTTGCCGACGGCAAGCTGCCCATGCCGAAAACCCCTACCACGCTGTTTGCTTACTGGGGCACATTGGAAAACCTCAATAAGGAAACGGGCGAAATGAGCGATGGTAAAAGACGGTACGTGATCTATGTTCCTTATGCCAGGGCCGCCGATCTGGGTATGTCGAATAAGCCGAACAACCTGGGGCAGCCCTGGTTGATGGATGAAGGCAGTTATAAGGCGCATATTATGATTACGCCGCCGCTTGATCATAAACACTAGACCCGCGCAGCGCGAACAATGACATTTGGTAACGTTATTGATCAGCGATAACTCCCTTAATTTCTTATCTTAGGGAGTATAATAAATAAGTTAATGATGAATTACCTGAAGGCCGCGCTGATCTTTGTTCTTTCTTTCGCGGCCCTGGGCGTTTTGGCGCAAACCGATTCTATTGTACTTAAAAACAAAACTGTTGCCAGGATCTTTTATTTTGATAAACAGGCGCCGGGATTTTATACGGGCAGCTACAGGAACCTGGTCGCCGGCGTTGAATATGCAAGACCCGGAACGGAAGAATTCGGCATAGAGATAAACGGGAAAGAATTAACGGGGAAAAACTGCGCATATCTTCGCCATGAGATCAACAGGTCGGGAGATCAGCAAACATTAAACGTTGTTTTGAACGCCCCGGCCGGCGATATACAGATCGTATTGCAATACATCATGTACGATAGCATTCCATTGATCAGAAAACGTCTGCAGGTTATTAATCATGGCAGTTCGGAAGCGGCGCTGACCAACCTCGATGTAGAACGCCTGCAGTTTCAGGTAGTATACACTTACATGAATGAAGTGTACGCCAATTATGGGACGCATTTAACCCGGGTTCCTTATAAGGGCGATTATAACGATGCGGCTGTTCTTCTTTTTAATCCTATTGAAAAGCAAGGCGTCATTTTTGGCAATGAGGCTCCGAGCGTGCTTAAGAGAACCGAATTGTATACGAAGCCCGACCAGGTTGCCGTGGGAATGGGCCTGATTGACGAACCGTTTCCCTTTAAAAAAGCGCTTTCCCCCGGAGAAACCTTCACCAGCCCCCGGACATTTATGTATTTTTCTTCCTCAGATAAATGGGAGTATATTTTCGAAGGTAAATTCCAGGATTTTATCAGGGAGAAGTTGTCCGTGAAATTATTTCAGCAAAAAGATCCTCCCTATTTTATTTATGATACCTGGCCGGCTTTGTCAGATACCATCAATGAGAGAACGATAAAAGAATGTGCGGACCATCTTCAGCAGGCTGGCTGTGATCTATTTATCATTGATGTGGGCTGGTATAGAAGGGCGGGCGATTTTGACGCCGACCCCAAAAAATTTCCTAACGGCATAAAGCCCGTAGCCCAGTATATCAATAGTAAGGGCATGCGCGCCGGTTTGTGGGTTACCGTAGGCAGCGTGCACAATAAAAGTAATGTTGCTCAGCAGCATCCCGAATGGCTGGTGAAAGACAAAGAAGGCAGGCCGGATAACCTGCATGATGGCAATATGCAGGAGGATGGAGACCAATGGTCCAGCGCTCTCCGCACGATGTCGCTGGGCTCGGGATATTATGATCATATACATCAGATATTGCGGTCGCTGGTTAAGGATAGCGGTTTTTCTTATCTGAAACTGGATCTCAGTATCGCCAACTCTGCTTATATCCAGAACTATGACAGAACCGGGGATTATGATAGTTCGGGCGGAAAACTATACAAGGACAGGGCTGCGAGCTACTGGGTAATATATGAACGGGCAATGAATTTAATGGATACCCTTAAGGCAGAATTTTCCGACCTGCTGCTTGATTGCACTTTTGAAGTGTGGGGGAGATATAATTTGGTAGATTATGCATTGATTGAGCATGCTGATTATGACTGGCTTACTAATTTTGATTATCCGCCTCCGTTTGGGCCTATCTCCATTCGTCAGATGAACTACGATCGTTCCCGTGTAGTACCGGCCAACGTCCTGCTGATCGGCAACCAGTTTATGAATGCTCCCAACCACCGGTATGTTTATTTTTCAATGGCCAGCGGCGCTACCGTAATGGTTGGAGATCCAAGAAAGCTTTCAGCCGCAGATAAATTGTTTTACCGTAAATGGAATGCGTGGTTCAAAAGCATGGATAAAAAATACCAGTTTACGCGGTTCCGGCAGACATACGACATATTCGACAGGGCTACAAATGAAAACTGGGATGGATGTTTTCGTTTCAATCCTGAAAAAGAAGAAGGAGTACTGTTTTTTTACAGGAATGATTCGGGCGATAGCGTCCGCGTATTCAAGATACCCTGCGTGCTGCCAACGTAAATTACAGGATATATGACCCTGAAAACAATCGTACTATTGCGCGACTTAAGGGATCGGACCTGTTGTCGAAAGGCCTGCCTGTTACCATATCCTCAACCTATTCCGCCAAGGTATTGGGGATTGAAAAAGACCCGTTAAAGGCTGGCGCCGGCAAGTAGCAGGAAAGGTATTGTATAACGGCAGTTTATAGAACAAAACTCAACGGATATGATCGTCAATATGAAAAAGCAGCTCCTGTTCGCATTATCAGCCTGCATGGCGCTTGCGGTAGCTGCGCAGGAAGAGGATAGCCTGACCATACAGCGCAACATAAGATATGCCGCAACGGCAGAAGAATTCAAAAGCGATACCTCTTCAGACAGGTTGCTGGACATCTACAAGCCGGTTAACTCCTCCGCGACTTTATTGCCGGTTGTTGTATTTGTGCACGGCGGCGGTTTTTCAAAGGGCGATAAACAAGGTACTGCTTCGACATGCAGAAAGATCGCCGGCTTAGGCTATGCAGTGTTATCCATTAACTACCGGCTTGAGCTAAAATTGCGTCCCTCTGCTACGGCCATAACAGATTTTGCTGCGGGAACGCCTGCCGACGGGAAATTCAACCCGGCGCTTAAACGTGCCATCGCGGCGGCGTCGGAGGATGCTGTGCTGGCGCTGGCCTGGGTAAAGGATAATGCGGATAAATACGGCTTAGACGCCTCGCGGGTGGTAATAGGAGGGGGCTCTGCAGGGGCCATAACGGCTTTGCATACCGCGTATGCATCGCGCCAGAATGTATTGCCGGTCAAGGCGGTTATTAATTTTTGGGGCGGGCTGGAGAATGCCGACGTAATCGGTGAAAATGCGCCTCCGGTGATCACATTTCATGGCGATAAAGATCATACAGTGCGGGTGGATTATGCCTACGCTATTGAAAAGGCAATGAAGAAGAATGGCAATATCCTATCTGAAACGCATATCCTGCCTGGCCTGGGCCATGCCTTGTATGATTTTGTTGGCAGGGAGAAGCTGAATGAAATAGATGCTTTCCTGAAGAAGGTCCTGAAAACTGGCAATTGACAATCGCCTGGGAAATTAACCGGGGCTCCTGCCCGTATTATCTCTATTTGTCCGGCAGCTCCGCCTGTTTAGGCAATCGCTTTATGGCGTTGAGAGGCAAAACAGGCATTCTCAGAATAAAATTATTCCTGTAAGTTTGATATGGGATGATCGTTTAAAGGATATGGACGATCGATTATAGATTATGAGGACAGACGGATGCCTTGGGCATTTGTTTCATGGTATGATTTATGGCTATACTGCGTTATTTCGGATTGTTTCTGCTGGTCTCCGGTTTTTATGCCTGTAAAACCAACCAGACGGTCGTGCTGGAACAAATGCAAAAAATGTCTGTGAAATGTGCGCCCAGCACGCCCAGGAACTATGTATGGCAGCCGCCCGATCTGCACCAGGACCTGACGGAGGCTGAGCTTGACCGTTTTTCAAAGAAGAGCTGGCAGCTGGCCAGCCTGCTGAACGTGGAAAAGGAATTGCGCGCGTTGATGCGGCTGGAGCAAAAGGGAAGGGAGAGTTTTGGTGCGGAGGACAGGCTGCGCTGGCTCGAGCTGAAACAGTATGTGGCGGACCGGGTCGACCTGGCGTCGCTTGAAATATCTGCTACCGCGGCTGAGCTGGATTGCGAAGAGGAGCGCGCGGATCAGTTCAAGCAGCTGCTGCGCGAAAAGGTAGGGAAGGCGGAAAAAAAGATAACCGTAGCGGCCATACTGACCGGAGCTTCCGCCGGCTTGCTGGCGGGCGTCCTGAATATTTCCGGCCGCGGCAAGCTGACAGAAGAGATTGCCATTGCCGGCGGCATCGCCGAGGCAGGGCTTGGCATACTGTCGCTGAAGATAGACCGCAACATCGTTTTTCAACACCAGCGTAATCACCTGAAGGATGTCTGGTTTGGCGCAGATTCTACCGCAAACTTTCCGCCGCTGATATGGTATTACCTAAGCCTGCCTTTTAAGGAGGGAGGGCTATCGCTGCGGGAATCGCTGAAAACACAATGGCTGTCGATGGATCAGCTTTCACTTAAGGATTCGCATAAGACTGACCTCTACTTCGGCGTGGGAGGCAAGTATACCGCCGATGAATTGGAGGATCGCTCCAACATGCTTGATCAGTTGGAAGCCCTGATATCATTGATGAAAAAGGATCTGCAGCTGATCACCAAAGAGCTGATAGAAGGCAAGCCGGGACAATAACCTTGCCGATGCTGCGCTGATCGCTACCGGGAAGCTGGGCCGGGCCTCCGGTTTTCCTATCTGTCAAACCATTTTTTAAACGCTGGCGCCTTGTCTCTGCTGATATCAATTTCGGTTTTAAACGGAGGCTTTAGCTTTAGGGTTAGCTTTTGATTTTCATGCAGGCGGATGCTGCCGATGGCGTCAATGTTTACGATGTACTGCCGGTTGGCGCGGTAAAACTTTTTTGGATCCAGTAATTCCTCAATCTCTTCCAGCGAGGTATAGTCAAGTATAAAACGATCTCCGGAAAAGGTATGCAGGTAATGCAACGCCTCTTTGGAGAAGAAGGCAATATCGCCGGTATTAACGGGTATCCATTGATGTTTTATGCTCACAATGAATTTTTCCTTGTACAGGGGAGCCATGTTGCCTGAAGCGGATGCCAGCGAATCCATCAGGCGAAGAATACTTTCTGAAGAAATTTCCGGCCCCTGGCGCGCCCTCCTGCTTTTTTCGATCGCCTTCTTTAACTCAGCTTCCGATACCGGTTTCAACAGATAGTCAATTCCATTGACCTTAAATGCCTTAATCGCATATTCATTGTAGGCTGTCGTAAATATTACCGGGCAGTTTAATGAGAACTGATCAAATAGACTGAAGCTGATGCCATCTCCCAATTGAATATCCATAAAAAGAATATCAGGCTCGGCGTTCTCCATCAACCATTTCCGGGCAGTTTTTAAGCTGGGCAAAATTGCTTCGATACGGATATCCCCCGCAACCTCGGCAATCTTTGCCTCCAGCTCCTGCGCCACCAGTAGTTCATCCTCAATAATTACGGCTTTCATGTTCATTCTTGTTGTGTTCAATTACATTAAAGGGATTTTAATCGTAAAACGATGCGGCGTCTCGATAATTTCGATTGGCTGATCAGACAAATAAGCATACAAGGCGCGGAGACTGGCTAATCCCTTCCTGTTGCTTGTTTCTACAAAGCTCTTTTTGTTAAGATTGTTCGCGATCACCAACTGGGATGATTCATTCGTGGAGATATCCACCACAAGCGGGTCCTCCTCGGTTACTATGTTATGCTTGATGGCGTTTTCAAGCATGTTTTGCAAGGTAACGGCAGGCAGCTTCATGTGCAGATGCTCTTCCTTTATGTTGAAGCTTACTTTTAATGCCTCTCTGAAACGCGTTTGCTGAAGTTTAATATAGGTTTTACAAAACCGGACCTCCTCTGATAGCGAAACCAGTTCTTTATCGCGGCTGTTCAGGATATAGCGGTAAATATTGCTAAGCCCGTCGAGGAACTCCCCCGCCAGTTTTTGATTGATGCGTATGAGGCTGCTTAGCGACGCCAGGGAGTTAAACAGGAAATGCGGGTTCAGTTGCTGCCTCAGGTTCTCATACATGATCATCGTTTTTTCTTTTTCAAGCAGGCTTGCTTTCGCCTGCAATTGGAGCATGCGTTTCTGGTGTCGAAGGCGGATGCTGTAGACGAGGTATACGGCGCCCGATAATACTGCGCCCAGGAGGATCTTAAACCAGGCTGATTTGTAAAAATAGCCCGAAACATACAAAGGAACTGCGATCGTCTCGCTATCCTGCTGATCAGCTCCTCCGATGGCGCGCAGTTTAAAAGTATAATTGCCAGGCTGAAGGTTTACATATCCTGCATAGCGGTTATAGGTGATCGCCCATTTTGTATCGAGTCCCTCCAACATATAGGCATATTGCTGTTTGCCGGTATTATTGAAATTGATACTCGCAAATTCAAAAGAGATCCTGTTTTCGGACGGCTCAAGATTTACAATGCCTTTTGCCGCCAGTTCGCTGGTATAGTTGCGTAGCTGGCCATTTACGGCAAAAGAGGTAATCAGAATAGGAGCAGGTTGTTGCATTTGTGCAATATGCACGGGGTCGAACATATAGTATCCGCTGACCGTGCCCAGCGCGATCTTGCTGTTGCTGATCGCCTGAATACGTTCTCCTATTCCCGGGTTTTGCAGTCCGTCGTTAAACCCATAATTGATCACCGTGCCCGTCGAAGGATCAAATCTGCACAGCGAGGTTGACGTGATACACCAGATGCTGCCGTCGCCTGCCCTGGCAATGCTTTTGACAATATCCGAAGCAATGCCGTTTTCGGAAGTATAGGCATTTTGCAATCTGAGCTGATCGCCTTCAACCCCGTATTTCATCAATCCCGCGTCCGTTCCGACCCATATCGTATGCCCATCTACGTTAATAATATCATATACCGTGTTGATATTCACGTCTTCCTTTGGGAAGTATGTGCGATAGGAATGAGTCAGTCCGCTGCGTTCATCGACGCTGCCTAAAAAGCCGTCTTCTCCGCCGATCCATACCATGCCTTTTGCGTCGCGGAATAGCCCCATAACGCAAAACGTGGGGATAAAGGAATTTTGCGCGTTCTCGGGCGTATAGTGGCGAACCATAGCGTCGTTTAAGGCATCATATAAGAAAAGACCGTTCCTCAGGCTGGCGATCCAGAGCCTGCCGTCGCCGCCTTCCTGCATACGAAAAAAATAGCTGCGCTTATTATCGGCAGGCGAGGCGGGTCCGTTCCGCTTCTTCAACTGCATGGTTGTTACATCAAGAGCATAGAGATGATCCAGCGTCAACACCCATATCGTACCCCTTATATCCTGTAGTATGTCGGATACCTGTTCTCCGCCGGCCAGCGTTTCGAAACGGATCGTCTGTTCCTTTCCGGTTGCCTTATGCCTGACATGAAGTCCGTGATAGCAGGATGCGCCCAATATCAAAAAATGCGCATTTTCAAAAATAGCGTTCACGCTACAAAACATATCGCTGCTGTTTTCGGGGTTCGTCAGCGGGCGAAAATAAAATTTAGGCGGCGCCTTCCTGATCTTGATCAATCCCCTGCTGCCCGTAATCCAGATATTGGCGCTTCTGTCTTTGTAGATCGACCTGTATATGCCGCCTTTTATATGGTCATTTTCTTCCGGGAAGGAAAATTCCCGCGACCGGATATTGAAGTATCCCAATCCGCGGTCGTCGGAAATAAGCAGGATAGAATCGCCGGAATCTACATGAATATCTTTGATGATCGTATTTGGTTGCGACAAAGGCGAATGCATAAAATAATCCCATTGATCAGTCGCCGGATCGTAGGAGACCAGTCCCCCTGTCCATGCGCCCATCCACAATTTATCGGCCTTTCTCTCGATATACGTATAATGTTCGCGGTTTATGTCGCCGGCTTTTAACGGAGCATTTCTGTGCATCTTCATATAGTTGGAACGAGGGCGAAAATCGCAGAGCCCCGCTGCCGTCGCCAGCCAGAGCCGGCCTGTTTTATCTTCAGACGCCGCGTAAGCCGTATTGTAGATTTTATTTGGAGCCATATTAAATGGCGTTCCGTTTTCATCAATAAGATCGAATTGGGCGTATTTGCCGGTTTGTTTATCCAGTTTATAGATCCCGCTTCTCGCAATACCGATCCATATATTATTTTCCTGGTCTACAAACAACATCGTTACCTGGGGCATTTTGATGTGATCGGTATCCGAATATTCCTTTAACGGATAATGGCGAAAAATACCTGTCGATATATTATAGGCGCTGACGCCGCCCTGCTGATACCCCATCCATATATCGCCTGCCGTGTCTTCCGCGAGTTTAGTAATGAAATTATCTCTTAGGGTATTGGGATCAACGCTGCTTTTTCTGAAGATCTTAAAAGTATATCCATCATAGTAATGCAAGCCCTCCGGGGTGCCTATCCATAACATGCCCCTTGCGTCTTGCAGAACGCATCTTGTTATACTGCTGCTAAGTCCGTCGGCTTCCGTATATATGGCAGTCTGCCGTTCATTCGATTGCGCCCTTATGCCGGACAAGGGAAGCGATACGAAGAAGCTTGCCCACAATAACAGCTTTATATATTTGAACAGTACAGGAGAGCGCATACGTTAAAATGCCGTAAAAATAGAAAAGCCCCGTCGGTTTGCAACTTTATTTCCCTGAAGCGGGTCAAATTCCGTTTAAATCGTTTTGACCGGAAACCGCGTATAACGGTTCGGCGGCGTATATCCTCGCTTCGGCGCAATTCTCCTACGGTTAGCTTAACAATAGTTGACTGCCGCGCGGATCGCAGATATTTTTGCTTTATCCATTATAACCAAACAATTAAAACTTTTACCATGAGGGTTTTCAATTTATCCAATTTGGCGGCAACGGCTACCAGGGCGCTCTTGCTGTCGGCAATCATAACTGTAATGTATAGTTGCAAAAAAGAGAAGACGCCCACGGGCAGCTTTATATTCTACACTTTCCTGGAAAGCAGCAAGTACGACGCGATCAAGATCTTTGTGGATGGAAAAGAATCGGGAAGCATTACATTATCACATATAGTAAAGCCGGAATGCGGAACGCCGACCAGCATCAACGTGATCAACGTAAAGTTGCCTGCCGGAACGCATTCCTGGTCGGCCAAGCAGATCAAGGGCGGACAGGAAGTTGACGAATGGGACGAAAGGGATGAGACCATCAAAGAAGGAGAATGCACCTATATAAAATTAGTGGAATAAGGCCTGTTTAAATATTTCCGGACGGTACAAAGGGCTTTCCCGGTTGAGCAAACAACCGGGATTTTTTTATGCGGATGTGGATGGAATGGTCATGCTTTTATAACTGCCGTACCCTAATTTTCTTTGGAGTAATTGTTACAAAAACCGGGTGAACCAATTGTTGATTCAGTAAGAAAAACGCGATGGTATGAGCAATCTTCTCATATTCCATAAATGAATATCTTAAGAAAAGAACGCTCAGGTTTTTTACATGGTGAGCAAAGACCCATTCCCCGAAATCTTTATCCTCTGTAAGTACCATGTAACCCTTTTCCAGGGCCCATTGAATTATTTGTTCGTCTTTAATGCCTTTAGATAACTCATTAACGGAAATAACGGAGAAGTTTTTCTCCCGAAGCGTTTTGATGATAAAAGAATGAATGTTTTCGTCGGCCAGGATCATGCTACTGCTATAATCGTTTCGTTAGCCATGATATCGGATGCATAAGCCAAAACAGCCATTATATCCTCAGTCTTCAAGGAGGGGTAAGCTTCAATTAATTGGGGAATAGTAGCTCCTTCCGATAAGCGTTGCAAAATCAATTCAGCAGTGATGCGGGTGCCTTTGATCACTGGTTTACCCAACATAATATTGGGGTTTGACTCTATATAAGCTCTATAATCCATACTTAAAGATAAAATTTTTTACTGAATGTTTACATTGTTGAATTTTAAATAATTGATTATCAGCGTATATGTGAACGATTGGTTTTTTATGAATGATTAGATTTGTACTGATCGGCTGTTTCTTTATCGGTAGGGTTCGTGTTATTGGTTATGATATAACGACGCGCGCTTAACCCGTTGCGCTTCCGTTTGGATTTGTAATTTTGTCGGGGATCTCCCGTTCAGATTGATCCGCCAAATCGCCTTGGCTTCGACTAAAAGCGGAAATGCGGATTCAAGATGATTTTAATGTAATCCTAAAATAGCAAATTTGTTGGCAGCAACAACCTATAGGAACGCAACCCGGTCGGACCTGGCCAGGATCGTCGAAATATACAATTCGACCATACCTTCCGGAATGGTTACGGCGGATACGGAAAATGTTTCGGTGGAGAGCAGGCAAAAATGGTTCGACGAGCATGATCCGTTAAAAAGGCCGCTTTGGGTTATGGAAGATAGTTCCGGGCAAATAATAGGCTGGGTGAGTTTTCAATCCTTCTACGGCCGGCCGGCATATGATGCCACTGCTGAAATAGGCATTTATCTCGATGCGCAGCAACGGGGCAGGGGGTTGGGAAAACAGGCGCTTCAGTATTGTATTGACCATGCGCCGGTGCTTCGGATCAAAACCCTGCTCGGATTTATTTTTTCACATAATGAACCCAGCCTGAAATTATTCAGGCATTTTGGATTTGAAGACTGGGGCACGCTTCCCAATATTGCCTTGCTTGACGGACAGGAAAAAAGCTTAAAGATTTTGGGAAAACGGATTGCTTAACAGAAGAGTTGTTCCGCCCGGCAAGGCTATCGTACCGGGTCTTTACGTTAAAGGTCTGCCTGAACGACAAATCCAGGACATAAAAACAATTTCTGCCAATGCAGGCGACGGTCAATACGGCCATGTCATTCCATAGCCTGTAAAAGCGCCCGGTCTGACTAAGAGAAGCGATGTTCAGGCGTCCGGTATCTCGGGCTCCACCAACCTGGTCAGCTTGTCCAGCGAATCCTGCCAGCCCAGATAGCACATTTCTGCGGGTATGGCTGCAGGTATTCCTTCCTGCGTAATTTTTACTTCGGCGCCGGCGATCGTTTTACGGAACTGCACGGTCGTCATCATTTCTCCCGGCAGGTTGGGATCATCGAACTGATCCGTGTACTTCAACCATTCATTGGGCTTGATTTCCACGTATTTTCCTCCGAATGAATGGCTGTTTCCGGTGGAGAAGTTTTGAAACGACATCCTGTATGAGCCTCCCGGCGCTACATCCATCTGGTGAACGGTACAAACAAACCCATAGGGAGGCAGCCACGACGCCATTGCAGCGGCTTCGGTAAATGCGCGGTATAGTTTTTCCGGAGGAGCTTTAAAGATCCTGTGTAATGAAACGGAGTTGCTGGACATGATCGTATTTTTTGTTCCTACTCATCTGGCTTTTCGGTTCCGCCCGTTTTTGAAGTGGTCGCTGCTCCACCGGCTCGCCGGCTTAATGGTTATTGCCGGCTCGACACAACAAAGATGACGAGAAGAATGCATTCAGATGGAGGGTGAATACGACTGTTTAAAAGGTTGTTTGCGACAGGGCGGCGCTTTGTGCGACGATAAAAAAACCTCCCAGGAAGCCTGGGAGGTTTTATCTTAAAACCAGGAAGCGATCGCTTCAAAGTTGTTATTCGAATGCCGGGTTATTTTGCAGTAGGTCGCGGCGCCCATTTATCGTAGGGCGTCATGTCGAACTGGTTGACTTCTTCTATGGTAAGACCCAGCGCTTTGGCCACGCCTTCTCCATATTCCGGATCTGCTTTGTAACAGTTTCTGATATGGCGGATCTGGATGAATTTTTCAGCGCCGCCCACCTGTGCCGCGGTATTTTTGAACAACAGATCCGCTTTGCCATCCGCCTTGATGATACGAAACAGATTGCCGGGTTGCGTAAAATAATCTTCATCGTCGTCCCGGAAATTATGCGCATAAGCGGCGCCGTCCAGTTCCAAAGGCGGTTCTTTTGCGTGCGGCTGCTCCTGCCATTCCCCGTAGCTGTTGGGATTATAATGCTTGGCGGCTCCATAGTTCCCGTCTACGCGCATGGCGCCATCGCGGTGAAATGCATGGTAAGGACAGGTGGGTTTGTTGACGGGTATCTGGTAATGGTTTACGCCCAGCCTGTAACGTTGCGCGTCGCCGTAAGAGAACAGCCTTCCCTGCAGCATCTTATCAGGGGAGAAGCCGATGCCGGGAACAATATTTGTCGGGTTAAATGCCGATTGCTCTACATCCTGGAAATAATTTTCGGGATTCCTGTTCAGCTCGAATTCGCCGACAGGGATCAGCGGAAAGTCTTTTTTGGACCAAACCTTGGTCAGGTCGAACGGATGGAAGCGGTAGGTTTTTGCCTGTTCTTCGGTCATGACCTGGATAAACATTTTCCATTTCGGAAAATCCTTTTTTTCAATCGCTTCGAAAAGATCCCGTTGGGAAGATTCCCTGTCTGTTCCGATTATCTTTGCCGCTTCTTCATCCGTCAGGTTTTCAATGCCCTGTTGTGTTTTGAAATGGAACTTCACCCAATGTCTTGTATTGTCTTTGTTGATGAGGCTGTAGGTATGGCTGCCGAAACCGTGCATATGCCTGTAGCCTCTGGGAATGCCGCGGTCGCTCATGACGATGGTGACCTGGTGCAGCGCTTCAGGAAGCAGCGTCCAGAAATCCCAGTTGTTGTTGGCATCCCTTAAATTGGTTTTAGGGTCCCGTTTTACGGCATGGTTCAGGTCGGGGAACTTCATCGGATCGCGAAAGAAAAATACAGGCGTATTGTTTCCCACCAGGTCCCAGATGCCCTCGTCTGTATAAAATTTCATGGCGAATCCCCTGATGTCCCTTTCTGCATCCGCAGCGCCTCTTTCTCCGGCTACAGTAGAAAACCGGACAAACAGATCTGTTTTTTTCCCGATCTTACTGAAAATGCTGGCCCTGGTATATTGCGTAATATCATGCGTAACCGTAAAAACGCCGAAAGCCCCCGATCCTTTTGCGTGCATTCTTCTTTCGGGTATGACCTCCCTGTCGAAATTGGCCATTTTTTCTAAAAACCAAAAGTCCTGCATTAACATCGGACCCCTTGGGCCGGCGGTTTGCACGTTTTGATTGTCGGGAACCGGCGCCCCGGTTTGTCTTGTGAGCTGGGATTCTTTCCTCTCTTCCATTTTATCTTGATTTAATTGATGTAAAGGATGCCCGCAAATTAAGACTTTCTTTTAAGATAAGACCTGGCTGTTTTGGCTGGAATACCCCGGGAATCTCTGTCTCCGCAAGCCTCAGCCGTTGCAACGAAAACAGGCGCGATCATGATCAGGTCGGGAGTTTGGTTGTTAAACCAGGTTTAAGAAGACATCAGCTTTTTCAGACCTGGCAGATGCGGGCGGCGTATATTATTTAACAAATCCAAAGGTTTTTCAAACCGGTTTCAGCAAATGCTCGGGGCAATCCACCCGCAGGTCGGCGTCGTGCAGGCGCTGGTTAAGCAGTTGGCAGAAATGCGTTTCTCCATCAACCGGCGGCCGGTAATAAGCGCAGGTAAGGCACATTCGCTGAATGGTGATGACCCCGGCCTTATTCAGGCTCCGGATGATATGGAGTAAACTTAGCAATAAGGATTCTTTGTCGTCGGGGTGCAACTCGTTGATGGGGGATCGGATCTCTTTGGTAAATAAAGATGTTTTATCGGCGATATCCCTGCCCTTTTTTGTCAGTTGTATGATATAGCTTCTGGCATCGTGGGGTTCATATTGCTTTACAATAAGTTTTTTTTGTTCCAGCGCTTTAATGGAATCGCTGATCGTCGCCTTCGTCATGTTGAATTCTGCGGCCAGGTAGCTGACCTTCCTTTTTTCTTCGCTGTGATGGAGAAGGAAGATCAGTATTTGCACCTGGATAGGGCTTAAGGAAAACATTTTGCTCTGTTGCCATAACAGCGCCCTGAACGCTTCCGAGATCCTTTCGAGGGAGGCGACTATTTTGCTTTCTATGCTTTGGTTTTGACGGCTGAGGTCGAAGTCGGATTGGCTCATGGGGTTTTAATTTTGTTATACGGTTGTCGCGTCCCGGTTGATTTACTGCTGTTCGTTCCAGTAATAGCTGTCGGGGTATATTCTTTTTCCAAAAATAGCCGTTCCCACGCGTACAATGGTCGCGCCTTCTTCTATTGCAATTTCCAGGTCGCCGCTCATGCCCATTGAAAGCTCCTGCATTTCTACATTCGGAATGTTTTCACGGATAATTTCCTGCCGGATATTTTTTAATAGTTTAAAACATTCCCGAAGCTTTCCGGTTTCTGCGCTGAAAATACCAATGGTCATCAATCCCCTGATCCGGAGCGTATCCAGTTTTGCGACCTGCCTGGCGAGCGCAACCGCATCTTGCGGACCGATCCCGAACTTGCTTTTTTCGGCAGAGGTATTTACCTGGATGAAAACGTTCATGGTCTTCTGTTCAAAGAGCAGGCGTTGATGGAGTTTTTGAGCCAGGTCCAGCCTGTCCAGCGATTGAACGCAGGAAACATTGTATTTTAAAATATCCTTGATCTTGTTGGTTTGCAGATGCCCGATAAAATGTTTTTCGTGCGGGATGTTCATGAGGCTGTCGGCTTTTTCTTTGATCTCCTGCACTTTGTTCTCCCCGATCAGGGTTTCTCCCGCCTGAAAGGCAATTTTTATGTTTTCGGGCCCAACCGTTTTTGTGGCCAGCAGCAACCTTACTTCGTTGGGATCCCTGCCCGATTTGGCGCAGGCTTTTTCCATTCTCTCCCGGATCGACCTGATATTCGAAACAATGCTATTCACAATTCTCCATTTCGTAGATGAAATAACCTTTTTGCCTGATTGCCGATTCCCATTGAGGCCTTACGGATTCAACATGACAAAATCTACAGGCTTCGGAATGCAGATCCTGTGCTCCCTCTCCCTTTGTTGCCAGGTATTCTTTTCCGTAGCCGTAAATTACGCCAGTATTGTTTATTTCTGATGGAACAATAATATCAAAATGCATTATCGTTCCGTTTCTCCTGGTTACATAGGTGTCCCAGACTGCTACCTGCATTTCGTTTGTTTTATGTGTTTTGGGCATATTGTTATTGCCCCTGCCGCAGGGCAGGGGCGAAAAAAGATAAGGGGGGTATCGGGAGGTTTTTATCCCTTTACCTCTGCTATCGACGCCCCGAAATTGATATGGAGCACATTTCCGTTTGGCGTCACCAGGGCCGGAACGGATTTTACGCCGGCGTTTTCCGCTTCTGCTATCTTACCGCGGTTTTCGCCAATATGGATCACTTCGACATTGTCGGCGCCAATAAGGTTAATGATATCGTGTTCTGCGCTTACACATACAGGACATCCCGCATGATAAAAAACTGATTTAGCCATGGTAGATAGATTTTATGCATTGGCAATATTGCCCGGACAAATATAGGAAGGAATCCTAACAAAATAAAAATTATTGAAAAATGCGCATGCGCAAAACTGTTTTTCAGGGGGAATTTGAGCAGGTATTTTTTATTCCTGAATTCTCCGGCGAACAGATAAATTTGTGCGTAAAAGAACCCCTTGGAACAGCCGGGTTAACTTTCTTAACATCATATTATAGATTAATTCAGCGAAAATTTCTAATTTCATGGCCGTAACCATGACCAACTACGCAGACGATAATGCGCTTATGAAAGCTGTGAAGCTGTATCAGCCTGAAGCGGAACTGGCTTTGTTTAAAAGGTTTTTCAGGCCCCTGTGTCTTTATGCTGATCGGTTGACCGGCGACCTTCCTGCCGCTGAAGATATCGTTTCTGAATCTTTTATAAAGGCGTTTGCAAGAAGATCAGAGTTCCTGGGAACCGGTAATTTTAAGGCCTTCCTGTATGTGGCTACCCGCAATGCCTGCATCAATTACCAGAAAGCGAATAAAAAACAATCCAGCCTTGTAGAGCAGTTGGCTTACCTGTATGAGGGAGAAGATGGGCTTCCGGACCAACCGGTCCTTAGAAATGAAATAGTGTTTGCGGAATTGGTCCAATCTATCTATGAAGAAGTGGAAAGACTGCCTCGTAAATGCCGGAAAGTGTTTAAGATGGTATTTTTTGACTCGCTTACGACCGATGTTATTGCCGAACGATTGGGAATTAATCCCCAGACGGTACGTACCCAAAAAGCCAGGGCCCTGCAGTTGCTGAAAACCGAACTGCTGAAAAAGTATCATTTCCCCGCATATTCCCTGCTTATCGCCATCCTGAGCCTGGGTTGGTAAGCGAGGTAGCTTTTGATATATTTAATTAATTTATAACCACCGTTTGCCGGTGGTTTTTGATTTTGCTTCTTCTCTAAAAATGTTGATTATAAATTAGTTGTACTCATTCCGATGGATGGGGCCTTGCCATTTACGGGGGAATTAAAATAATTCGTTAATTTTTTTTGGATGAAATGGTGTCTGCATTGTCTTTAAACAGGTGAAGTCTATTAAAATAATATTACTGAACTATTTACGAGGCGATCTTTCCGGAAAGGAACAGGAGGAACTCAGGAGATGGATAGAGCGAAACGAAGACAATCGTTTGCTGTTTAACCGCATCAATGATCCTCGTTTGATGGCTGAGGCGCTCGAAAAGATGGATCAGATGGATGAGGAGGGCGTATGGAGAAAGATCGAGCTGGAACGTAAATTGCCAACGGCCGGACGGTGGTTTTCCGGCTGGATGCGATATGCCGCTATGATCTTGTTGGCGACGGGAGTGGGAGCGTATTTCTTTTTCTTCAACCGCACGGATGCTCCGGACAATGACTTCCCCTCTACTGCTCAATATGTATTAGAAAACGATATTCAGCCGGGTACTGACGGGGCGATACTTACGCTTTCGGACGGCTCAAAAATAGTATTGGACAGCGCCGGCAACGGTGTTTTGTTTCAGGAAGGCAGCGCCAAAATAATAAAACAGGCCGACGGAGCATTGGTTTACAAAACTGAAAAGGGAAAGGCGGAAGAAGTATTGTTTAATACCCTTTCCACGGACAGGGGGAAACAGTTTTATGTTCAGTTGCCGGATGGCACGAGGGCATGGCTGAATTCCTATTCTTCCCTTTATTATCCCATGCAGTTTACAGGAAAGGAAAGAAGGGTGACAGTAACCGGCGAAGCATATTTTGAAGTGGCGCGGAATGCGGATATGCCTTTTATTGTTGTCGCTAACGGACAGGAAATATTGGCCTTGGGAACCAGTTTTAACATCAATGCCTACCACGACGAAGGGGCCGTTAAGACAACCCTGGCGAGCGGGTCCGTTAAAGTGAGTTCGGCCGTATCAGCTGTTACGCTTAAGCCCGGACAACAGAGTATCCTGTCTTCGAATGGAAACATGCAGGTCCAGGAAGCAGATGTTTCCCGGGTAATAGCCTGGAAAAATGGTTATTTTTCTTTTGTCAACGCCGATATAAAACAGATCATGCGCCAGCTTTCCCGTTGGTACGATGTAGATGTGGTGTATGAGGGAGAAACGCCAAAAGTGCAGTTTTCAGGAGAGATTGGCCGTTCCCTGACGCTGGGGCAGCTATTGGATATTTTGAATGAGACCAGGATCCGTTACAGGTTGGAGAACAAAAGATTAATTATTATGCCTGGCTAAGGCATTTTATTACATGGGATCCCCAAAAAGAAAACCGGAAGACGCTACCAACGCTTCCGGCCGGTCTGCTGTGAGGCAGATCATGTTTGGGTATTCCGATAATCAAAATTGCGTAGGATTGACTATTCTATAACCCAAACAAAGTAAAAGTATGAATTTAACTGCTATGAACGGGGCCAAATCCTGTGGAGGAAATGCCCAAAAACTACTGCGGATTATGAAACTAACCGCGATTTTGCTGTTTGTGGGCTGCTTGCAAATAAGTGCTAAAGGCCTTTCTCAGAACATTTCGTTTGCCGGCGAAAATGTTTCCTTGGAGAAGGTTTTTCATAAAATCAAGCAGCAGACCGGCTATGTATTTTTTTATCGTAACGATGATCTTTCCAGATCTAACAAAGTAACTGTTTCCTTTAAAGATGTTCCCCTGGAATCAGCTTTATCACAGTTATTTCTGAATCAACCGCTTACCTATTCTATTAAGGGAAACACCATCATCGTTTCGGCTAAAAAAGCTGTTTCCGTGAAAGAAGGATCACAGAGCGTAGACGCGCCTGTGCTTATAGATATTACCGGTAGGGTGGTTGATGCCGACGGCAATCCCTTAGAAGGGGTATCAGTGGTCGTTGTAGGCCAGACCGGAGGCGTATCTACCGATGCCACTGGTCAGTTTCGTATCAGCGTTCCCAACGAAAATGCCAGGCTGAGGTTTAGCTATGTGGGATATGAATCCGTTGAGGTTGCTGTAAGGAATCAAACGGCTATCCAGGTTACGCTGACCGCTTCCACTTCTTCGCTGGACGACGTGGTGGTGATCGGTTACGGAACACAGTCGAAGAAAGACCTGACCGGGGCTGTGGGTTCCATTGGAGCAGCGCAGATCCAGGACAGGGCCATTCTTAATTTTGGAGAAGCAATGGCCGGCCAGATCGCAGGCGTACAGGTACAACAGACTAATGCAGCGCCCGGAGCGGGAATGAGCATTAAGATCAGGGGTATAGGTTCGCTGGGTAGCGCGGGCAATAACAATATGCCTTTATATGTTATCGACGGAGTGCCGATTGACAATAGCTTGTCTGATCGTGGAGCGCAGGGCGCGGCCGATAGCTCGCCGGACCTTCCCGATAACCCCCTGGCTTCTCTTAACCCGGCAGATATTCAATCTATCGATATCCTTAAGGACGCTTCTGCTACCTCTATTTATGGAGCAAGAGGTTCCAACGGGGTGGTGCTGATCACAACAAAAATGGGCGTAAAAGGAAGAACAGTGGTGACTGCGAATATCAGCGCCGGTATGCAGCAAAATGCCCGTCAGATCCCCATGCTGAGCACTGCGGAATGGGTACAAAGACAAGTCGATATCAGGAACTATAACTATGTTTACCTGAATGGCGTACGCCAGCCCGGCAGAGATGAATCCGATCCCAATTCCATGAGGCCTGCGGTAGGAACGAAGATTCCTAATGAATATAAAAACCCTTCCTTGCTCTATGATGTGAACTGGCAGGATGCAGTTTACCGGAATGCGCCCATGACCAATTATCAATTATCGGCTTCCGGCGGAACGGACAATATGCGGTTTTATATTTCCGGCAACTATATCAACCAGGAAGCGGTGAACAGAGGCAAGGGGTATAAAAAATACTCGCTCAGGGGTAATATAGATGCGGATATTAATGACAAGATCAAGGTAGGATTCCGGATCGCTCCTTCCTACGCCATTAACAATATCCCTTCTTCGGGCGGTCTTACGTATTATGGAGGGGTAAATGTGGCTGTTGTGACTACGCCGCCGATCTACCCGGTGTATAATCCCGATGGATCATATGCGTTCAGTTCCGATCAGACCCTAACCTACGACGATGGCACGCCGCCTTCTCTCCTGAACTTTTCCAACCCATTGGCATTAAGCGAGCTGTATAGCGCCCAGATGAAGAGGTTCAATACGCTGGGTACTTTCTTCACAACTGTTGACATCGCTAAGAACCTGGTGTTTAAATCCAGCATCAATGCGGATATCACCAATATTGTTACCGATCACCATACTCCTTCCCAGGTAAGCGTTGCCGGAAGAACCAGGTATGCGACTACGTTCAGCTCAACAGGCATTAACTGGAGCAATGAGAATACGCTGACCTATGACAATACATTCAACGATAAACATCGTTTAAATGTGCTGGCCGGTCTTACAGAACAAAAAGGGCAGTTCCAGTCCTTCGGCGTAAGGGTGCTTGATCTTCCCAATGACCTGGTGAATACGGTGAATGCAGGCACCCTGGATAACCGGAATGCGAACAAATGGCAATGGACCATGGCTTCTCTGATCGGAAGGGTTAACTATGTATTTGACGACAAATACTATGTGACTGCAACAGTCAGAAGGGACGGTTCTTCCAAGTTCGGCTCTGATTCCAAATGGGGCACCTTCCCCTCGGCTGCCATTGCCTGGCGTATTTCCCAGGAAAATTTCATGAACTCAGTTCATGCGATCAGCGAATTGAAACTCAGAGCGAGCTATGGTTTGGTGGGTAACGACCAGATCGGTAATTATGCTGCTCTCGGAGTGGTAAGCGCATCCAACGCTGTTTTCGGCGTTGGAGAAGGAAAGCAATTTAATGGGCTTATCGCCAACTCTCTTGCCAATCGCGCGCTCACCTGGGAACAAACAGAATCCTTTGATATTGGCCTGGATCTCGGCCTGTTCAATAACAGGCTGAATATTACTGCCGATTATTATAACAAGCTTTCTACAGATATGCTGTTTGATGTTCCTGTTCCGAGTTTCACAGGGTTCCCTACCATGCCAAGAAACCTTGGCGCAGTGCGGAACACCGGTATTGAGCTGGCTATCGATTCCAGGAATATCGTCACTAATGATTTTACCTGGAGCACCAATTTCAATATTTCTTCTAACAAGAACAAGGTAGAAGCATTGAACCAGAATAATGATCCCATTCAGAGCATCAACTATGGCGTTGTAAACTCTGTTACCCACTATACCGAAGTTGGGCAGCCGATGTCTTACTATTATGGTTATATCTATGATGGAGTGTTTAAGGACTGGAATGAAGTGAATAGCTCTCCGATATTAGGAGGCGGGGTTGTCACTATTCCGGGGGATCCTAAATTAAGAGATATCTCCGGCCCGAACGGCAGACCTGACGGGGTCATTGATACTTACGACAGGACCAATATCGGAAGCAATTTCCCTGATTTTATCTACGGTTTGACCAATAACTTCAATTACAAGAACTTTGATTTTACCTTCCAGTTGCAGGGAGTACAGGGAGTACAGGCGTTGAACCTGATCAAAACTTCGGCGAATTATAAAAACGTAAGCGCGCTGTTCAAAGGCTATTGGAAATCAGAAACTGAGCCTGGAAACGGATACGATTTCCGCCCTGGCTATGCTCTTTACCAGGGAAATAACCCCTTGATCACCAGCTGGCTGGTTGAAGACGCTTCTTTCCTGAGGGTCAAGAATGTTACGCTTGGATACCGTTTCCCCAAATTGTTCGGAGGACAGGTAGTTAAAAATGCAAGGGCATATGTAAACGTTCAGAACCTGTTTACTTTTACCAAATACAAAGGATTTAACCCTGAAGTGAACACGGTAGAAGGCAGCGAAAGCACCGGTTCTTTAACGCCTGGTATGGACTACGGAACCTACCCGCTGATCAGGACATTTACCATTGGTTTGAACGTGAGCTTCTAATCCGAAAACTATTTTTTGACAGACAAACTTATTAATATGAATCGTAACTATTATATCAAAAGAATGTCAGCGCTATTACTGTTGTTTTCAGTAATATCATTGAGTTCCTGTAAAAAATTCCTGGAAACAAAACAGTTTACCCAGTCGAATGAAGACCAGTTTTATAAGACTGCTACTGATTTTGAACAGGCTGTGGTGGGTATTTATGGAGCCTTTCGTAATATATACACGGCCAATGGCTTTTTCTTTCTGTTCACGGATATGCGTTCGGACAATACTTCGGTCTATTCTCCGGGAGGCGCAGCGGGGCCGTTGTCTAAATCAGAGTTTGACGATTTTACCCTGACCGCCAATACAGAACATATCAGCGCCTGGTGGAACAGCGCTTACAGGGTGATCGGCAGATGTAACGATGTATTGGAAAAACTTGAGGCGTCCGATATTGCCCAGAATTTAAAGGATGAATATACCGGGGAACTGAAAACCCTAAGGGCTTCGGCGTATTTTAACCTGGTCCGTTTGTTTGGCGGCGTTCCCTTAATACTGGGAAGATTTGAGAATATTGATGATGCCTATCAGAAGGGAAGGGATTCTGTTGATGATATCTATACTCAGATCGTGTCTGATCTTACATCGGCTACTTCTCTGTTAACTACTAACAAGAATACCGGCGATAAGACCGGCCGGGTTGATAAGGGTATTGCGCATACTTTGTTAGCAGATGTGTACCTGACAAGAAAGAACTTTCCCCTGGCTGCGACTGAGTTTAAAAAAGTGATCGATTTGAATCAATATGATTTATTGCCCAATTACCAGACTGTGTTTGCTCAGGGTCAGCAGGGCAATATAGAAACCGTTTGGCAGATCTATTTTCTGACTGGCGTAGCTGGTCTGGGAAATCATTTCCCTATCTATTATGCGCCCCTGAATAGCCAGAATGTGTTAACACAGCCCGGCACAGGAAATCCGTTCGGATGGTGTTCTCCTACCAACGATATCTATGACGCTTATGATCCTGCTGATACCAGAAGGGCTTCTATTTCTGTAGGTTTCACAGGACAGAACGGTATATATTATGACTTCAAGTACATCAATAACTACGTAGATCTTGCTTCAGGCACTGGCTCCGGCCTTTCGGGAAAAGACTGGTATGTGTACCGGTATGCTGATGTGCTCTTAAGGTATGCTGAAGCCTTGAATGAGGTGGAAGGTCCGGATAATGCTTATCAGTATATTAACCAGGTAAGGGCAAGGGCCGGTTTGGCTGATCTTTCGGGTCTTACCAAGGACCAATTCAGGGAAGCGGTGTACGAAGAAGAACGTCTGGAATCGCCTTTTGAAGGAAAACGTTGGTTCGATCTGAACCGTACAGACAGGACCCTGCAGGTAATGAATGCCAAGCTTACGACTTTTGATGATCCGAATACAGTTGGACCTGCTGTTGCGATCCAGGAACATCACAAGCTGCTGCCTATTCCTGCTCTTATCAGGGCAAATTCGCCGGCAGTTGATCAGAATCCTGGCTATTAAGGAATGAATGATACGAGTTATGCCTGGTATCAACACATAATCTGAACGCTCGATAAAGAGCGAGAATGGTAAAAAGAAAAGCCGCCTCATGTTTTGAGGCGGTTTTTCTTTTGGCGCCCGGTATGAACAACCTGGAGCGCTAACTCTTTTACCGGTTCTGATAGCGGAGGCCCTAGCTAAAGGCAAGCATCCATCCATCGGGAAGATGGTTTATCTCCGCAGGAAATTACAGCGATTTAAGAATGCCGAATTCCAGGCCTCTCAACTCGGCCAGTCCGCGTAAACGGCCAATTGCCGAATAGCCGGGATTGGTTTTCTTCCTGAGGTCGTCCAGCATCTGGTGGCCATGATCGGGGCGCATGGGAATGCTGATCTTTCTTTCCTGCATGAGCAGCGCTGCTTCTTTTACCACCTCGTACATATTGGCGTCTCCTTCGAGGTGATTGTCTTCGTAAAAATCGCCCAGCTCATTTCTCCTGGTGCTCCGCAGATGGAAAAAATTGATCCGGTCGCGGAATCTCCTGACCATGGCAGGCAGATCGTTGTCCGGTCTTACGCCAAAGGAGCCTGTGCAAAAGCATAACCCATTGCTTAGGGAAGGGACGGCCCTGATCAGCGCTTCAATATCTTCGGCTGTGCTTACCACCCGGGGAAGGCCTAAGATAGGATAGGGGGGATCGTCGGGATGAATGACCATTTTGGCGCCGGCTTCTTCGGCTACGGGTATGACGGCCTGTAAGAAATCAATAAGGTGTTTCCGGAGCTTTTCAGCGTCGATCCCCTTATATTTATCCAGGGCTTGCTGAAATTGCTCCAACGTAAAACTTTCCTCGCTCCCCGGCAGACCGGCAATAATATTGCGCTGAAGTTGCAGCTTTTCCTGGTCGCTCATCTGTTCAAACCTGAATTGCGCGAGGGCCAGTTCCTCGTCGCTATATTCTTTCTCAGCTCCCGGTCTTTTCAGCATGAAGACCTCGAAAGCAACGAATGCCGCTTTTTCAAAGCGGAGCGCTTTTGACCCGTCTTCGACCTCAAAACTCAGGTCGGTGCGCGTCCAGTCCAATACGGGCATGAAATTGTAAGTGATGATCCTGACGCCGCAGGCTGCCAGGTTACGGATGCTTTTTTTATAGTTTTCAATATAGAGCAGGTAGTCGCCGGTCTGCGTTTTGATGGCTTCATGAACAGGGATGCTCTCCACAACAGACCATTCCATCCCGGCATCGGCTACCTGGCGCTGCCTTTTTTGTATTTCTTCCACCGTCCATTCCTGTCCGTTGGGAATATGATGCAAGGCGGTTACGATCCCGGAACAGCCTGCCTGCCTGATATCGGCCAAGCTTACCGGATCATTGGGGCCGTACCAACGCATGGTTTGTTGCATCCGGTATTTTCCATCGATTTTTTCCAGTGAAGGATTGTTTTTTAACGGGGAGCGCTTGTTTTCAGACATAGCTGGGTTGTTTTTATGTGATTGAGAGTTGCTGTTTTGCCAGAAATGAAACGTTGACAATCTTTATAATATGCAAATGTATTGCGGGCTGGTCATATAGCATCAGGGGATTCTTTCTTTTCCGCTTTCAGAGATGTTTTCATTTTCTGCGAANNTTAATAAAAAGATAAGGTCATGGGACGAAACACCTCTGTATCATTAGGAAATTATTTTGAAGATTTTGTTGAAAACAGCATTTCTCAAGGTCGCTACAAAAATGCTAGCGAAGTAATTCGCGCGGGACTTCGGCTGCTTGAAGAAGAAGAAAATAAAGCGCTGGCTTTGAAAAACGCAATTCAAGAAGGAATTGATAGCGGAATTGCCAAAAACTTTGATGCAAAAAAGCATCTGGAAATGCTAAAAGCCAACAAAAGAAAAAATGGCTAAATACCTTTTAACCAACAAAGCTGTTGAAGACATTTCTAAAATTTGGGATTATACTTACGAAGTTTGGTCGGAAAAACAGGCTGACAAATATTACGCATTATTAATTGGGGCTTGCCAGGGGATCGCCGTCAAACCAACAATTGGAAGAAACTATGAAAAAATATCAAATGAAATTTATGGTTTTGGAATTGGAAAACATATAATCTTTTATAGAAATTTATCAACTAAAAACGTAGAGATTATAAGGGTTCTGCACGAACTTATGGATTTGAGGAGCAAAATAAATGAATGAAAGGAGCGCCCTGCCAATAAAATCCGTCTTTCTGTTTTAAGGTTTGATTATCTTCGGGAACCGGTAAGAACGTTTATTTTTTTAAACTCTTAAACTATTTGGGTTATGCCAGGAGATGCTCCGAATGTCAACAATAAAGCTGTTCAGCAAAATACTTTTGACGCCATAGTCGTGGGCTCGGGGATCAGCGGCGGATGGGCTGCTAAGGAATTGTGTGAAAAAGGACTGAAAACCCTTGTCCTGGAGAGGGGAAGAAATGTAGAGCACATTAAGGATTATACCGGCGCTACCAAAGATCCCTGGGAACTGAAGCACCGGGGAGATACAACCTGGGAAGACAGGCAAAACAGCCCGGTTCAGAGCAGGATCTATGCGTATGATGAAGTGTCCAAGCATTTTTTTGTCAACGATAAGGAAAACCCGTACACCCAGGTCAAGCCCTTCCCCTGGATCAGGGGCTACCATGTGGGAGGCCGCTCCCTGACCTGGGGCCGGCAATGTTTCCGGCTTGGCGAACTGGATTTCGAAGCGCCAAAAGACGGTATTGGCGTTGAATGGCCGGTTACCTATAAGGAGATCGCTCCCTGGTATGGTTATGTGGAATCCTTTGCGGGCATCAGCGGTTCAAAGGACGGCATACCTCATTTGCCCGACGGCAATTTCCTGCCGCCCATGGATTTTAACTGCGTGGAGAAGGATATGGTACAGAAAGTAAAAAAAATATATGGCAATGAAAGAAGGCTGATCATCGGCCGTGTGGCCAATCTTACGCGCCAACTGGATGGCAGGGGCCCTTGTCAGTACCGGAGCAAATGCCACCAGGGCTGCCCGTTTGGCGGATACTTCAGCAGCAACGCAGCCACGATACCTGCCGCCAGAAGAACAGGCAATCTCACGCTGAGGCCGAATGCGATCGTAATGGAAGTGTTGTACGACAAGGAAAAGAAAAGGGCGACCGGCGTTCGCATTATGGATGCGGAGACAATGCTTACCGAAGAATACTATGCAAAAATAATTTTTCTCAACGCTTCTACCATTAATACCGCCGCGCTGTTGTTAAACTCCGTTTCTGACGCCTTCCCCCAGGGCATGGGCAATAGCAGCGGACAGATCGGCCATAACCTGATGACGCATCATTTGGGCGTAACCGCCAGCGGAAGGGTGGAAGGCTATGAAGACAAATATATTTACGGCCGCAGGGCAAATATGACCTATGTGCCGAGGTTTCGCAACATCGGCCCCTCTTCAAAAAGAACGGACTATACGCGGGGATTTGCTTTCCAGACCTATATCGGCAGGGGCGGATGGGGCAGCGTGCCCGGAGAAGCCAGTATTGGCGCGGAATTCAAGGAAAGGCTCACTGAGCCGGGAGGCTGGAGCATGACCCTGGACCCCTTTGCCGAAATGCTTCCTTATTACCGGAATCATATATCCATCAACAAAGAAGTGAAAGACAAATGGGGAATGGCTACCGTTAATATAGACTGTGAACTGGGCGATAATGAAATGGCCATGAGAAAGGATATGCTGGAATCGGGTAAGGAGATGCTGGAAGCATTGGGCGTAAAAAACGTGTCCGCCCGTGATAGCGGCAGCAGGACGGGAAGGGGAAGGGTCTACAGCGTGCATGAAATGGGAACCGTGAGAATGGGCAAGGATCCTAAGACCTCGCCGTTGAATGGCAACAATCAACTGCACGAAGTGAGCAATGTATTTGTTACCGACGGAAGTTTTATGACCACTTCCGCCTGCCAGAATCCCTCGCTTACTTATATGGCTTTTACTGCGCGCGCCTGCGACTTTGCTGTAAAGACCTTTAAATAGCAACCGGGCGCGGCGGGGCCGGCTGAAATTTATTTTGAACGCTAATATCGCCGATCATTGTATGACGACCATTGGAGACATTGCCGCACATCTTGAATCTGTCGCGCCGCTTAGTTACCAGGAAGATTATGATAATGCCGGCCTGTTAACGGGGAGCCATTCCTGGGTCTGCTCGGGCGCGCTATGCGCGCTGGATGCCACTGAAGCGGTCATACAGGAAGCCGTCGCCCGGAAATGCAACCTGGTTGTGGCGCATCATCCTATTATTTTCCGCGGTTTGAAAAAGATCAATGGTAAACATCCTGTGGAGAAAGCGATCATCACAGCCATTAAAAATGATATTGCCATATATGCTATCCATACCAACCTGGACAATGTGACCGACGGGGTGAACGGCAGGATCGCCGACCGGATGGCGCTGGACAAGCGAAGGGCGCTGGCCCCGGGAGAAGGCGGGTTAAAAAAATTATTTACGTTTGTACCAGTCCGTTACCTTGAACAGGTCCGCGCCGCTATTTTTGCCGCGGGCGGCGGTCAGATCAGCCGTTATAGCGAATGTAGTTTTGTATCGGAGGGAACCGGCAGTTTTAAGCCGGGCGAGGGAACCCATCCTTTTGCGGGAAGCATCGGCGTGCGCCAGGAAGAACCGGAGATGAAACTGGAGGTCATCCTGCCTGCTCACCTTGAACAAAGGATATTGAAAGCGCTTTTTTCGGCGCACCCCTATGAAGAAGTAGCTTATGACCTGGTGAGCCTGACCAATACGCATACGGGGAAGGGCTCGGGCTTGTGCGGTGAATTGCCTGCGGAAATGGAGGAAACAGCCTTTTTGAACCTGCTGAAAGACCGGTTTGGGGTTCCGGTTATCCGCCATACTCCGTTGATGGGGAAGGGGATCAGGCAGGTAGCAGTGTGCGGAGGGGCGGGAAGCTTCCTGATTCCCAATGCGTTGAAGACTGGCGTTCAGGCATTTGTAACTTCCGATCTCAAATATCACGAATTTTTTGAAGCCGATGGGAACCTATTGCTCTGCGATATAGGCCATTTTGAGAGCGAGCAGTTTACAACTGAGCTTCTTATTGAGATTTTGCTGCAAAAATTCCCTAACTTTGCCGTCCTAAAATCCGAGGTAAAAACCAACCCGGTAAATTACTTCATAGGATAAAACAAGAAACAAAAATCAGACACAACTATATGGCTAACGTAAAAGACTATTCCGTAGAGGAAAAATTGTCCTCGCTGGTAACCCTTCAGAAAATCGAATCCAAGATCGACGAGGTTCAGATATTAAAGGGAGAATTGCCGATGGAGGTGAGCGACCTGGAGGATGAAGTGACCGGTTTGAATGCGAGGCAAACGAGGATAGAGGAAGAGATCAACGGGATCCAGGAATTTATAAGCCAGAAAAAGGCCCAGATCGCCGAGGCGGAGGCCCTGATCAAAAAATATGAGAAGCAGAGCGAGAACGTAAAGAACAGCCGTGAATTTGAAGCGATCAATAAGGAGATCGAAATGCAGCAGCTTGAAATGAAGCTGTCTGAAAAACACATAAAGGACGCCAATGAAGAGATCGCGGAGAAAGTGACCCTGCTGGATAAGGCCAAAAAGAACCTTGCCGGTAAGGAAACCATCCTCACCGCCAAAAAAGGAGAGCTGGAAAAGATCATTGCTTCTACTGAAAAAGAAGAAAAGCAGTTTAATAAATTATCATCGGAAGCAAGGGAAAAGGTAGAATCCCGGTTGCTGACTTCCTATGATCGCATACGCGCCAATTACCGCAATGGCCTGGCGGTGGTCCCAGTAGAGCGCGACGCCTGCGGCGGTTGTTTCAACGCGATCCCCCCGCAACGCCAGAGCGAGATCAGGCAGCGTAAAAAGATCATTGTTTGCGAGAACTGCGGCCGTATCCTGGTAGACAAAGATCTTTTTGACGCCGTAGAGGTAAAATAATAGCGGTCCCGGCTTCTTAATCTTATTTTAATATTTTAGCGTCGCCATCATTGACGGGTTTTGACCTAATGCGGTAACTTAGCGGTAATGAGGTCTGTGGTAGCCCGCATATCGTTACTGGCGGTTATACTCGCATGTTGCCTGTCATCCTTCTGCCAGAAAGGGTTTGACTTTAACGACCGTTGCAAGCAGGCTTACCAGGAGATCATCCAGCTGAAACTGCATTCGGCAAAACGGTTGCTGGACCAGGAGAAAGCGGCTCATCCGGATAATCTTATTCCCTACCTGCTGGACAACTACATAGATTTTTTTACGCTTTTATTCAATGAAGACCCCCAAGAATTAAAGGAAAAAAAAGGAGCGATGGACAAACGCCTTTCGTTGATCAATGAAGGTCCCTCGTCTTCCCCCTTTTATCTTTTCTCAAAATCGGTCATTAATTTTCAATGGGCCGCGGTGAGAATGAAATTCGGATACAACTGGGATGGGGGTTGGCTTTTTCGCCGGTCATATCTGCTGATAAAAGACAACCAGGAAAAATTCCCCGGCTTTTCTCCCAATCTTTTATATAATGGTTCCATGAAAATTGCTGCGGATGCGATTCCCGACGGGTATAGATGGCTGAGCAACCTGCTGGGCGTGAAGGGCAGCGCAGCGAAAGGGTTTGAGGACATTGAAAGTTTCTTGTCGGAGAAGGATGAATGGGCCGTTTTATTTAAGGACGAAGCCTTATTCTATTATCTTTTTCTGCGTTATTACAATAAAAATGAAAGGAAGGAAGTACTGGAGTACATCCGGGCCAATAAACCGGATGTTCGTAATAACCATCTTTTTACTTTTCTTGCGGTCAACCTGAACGTCAATGATCAGCAATCGGAGAATGCCATCCGCATCATCAGGGAAATGACTTCTTCGTCCGATTATCTTCAAACTCCCGTATGGGACCTGCAGATGGGCTATGCGCTGATGAACCGGCTGGACGAGCAGACCCCCGTTTATTTTGAAAGATATCTTTCCCGTTTTAAGGGCAGTTTTTATGTAAAGGATGTTTTGCAGAAACTGAGCTGGTTTTATTATATCAAGGGCGATCAGCAAAAGGCGGAGGAATATAGAAAACGATTGATCAGCAGCGGCGCGCAGCGAACAGATGCCGATAAGCAGGCGCAGAAAGAAGCTTTGTCGGGAACCTGGCCCAACAAACTGTTGTTGGAGACGCGCCTGCTCAACGATGGAGGATATTTCCAGGAAGCGCTTCATCTATTAGCCGGGAAAAGAGCGGTAGATTTTACAGATGCATCGGATAAGCTGGAGTTTTATTACCGGGTAGCAAGATTGTACGATGAAACCGGGCGGCAGGATGAATCCATAACCTTTTACGAGCAGGCGATCAAGGCGGGAGAGAACCGGAAAGAGTATTATGCAGCCAGGTCTGCCCTTCAATTGGGAATAATATATGAGGAGAAACAGGAGGCTGCGCAGGCGGCATACTGGTACCGGAAGTGCCTTTCCATGAAGGGGCATGATTATAAGAACTCTCTCGATCAACGCGCTAAGGCGGGTTTATCGCGTGTGCAATAGCCGGTTGGCTACTGCTGTCTGGTGTTTTTACGCGCGCCCGTCCGTATTTTATCTTTATCCCGATCGCCCGGCCCATGGATTTGCAGAAGGGCAACTCCTTATATTTGCGTATCAGATCCCGGTCGCATGCTAAAACGCCTTCACATACGCAACTACGCCATCATAGAAGCAATAGAAATTGATTTTTCTGGCAATATGAATGTGATCACCGGGGAGACTGGCGCGGGAAAATCTATACTGATGGGCGCCCTGTCCCTGATATTGGGCGATCGCGCGGACAGTTCCGCCTTATTGAACCGGGAAAAAAAATGCGTAGTGGAGGGCGTTTTTTCCCTTGATGCCCGGGAAACGCTGCGTCTTTTTTTGGAAGAGAATGATCTATCGGAAGACGGCGGGGAAGATGAACTGGTGATCCGGAGAGAGATCTCGGTGAATGGCAAATCCAGGGCGTTCATCAACGACACGCCGGTAAATCTCGAACAGGTTCGCCGGGCGGGCTCGCTGCTGGTTGATCTTCACCGGCAGTTTGACGCGCTGTCGCTTGCAGACTCCGGCTTTCAGCGCGAAGTGATAGACGCGCTGGGCGGCAATTCCCGGTTGTTGAAGGACTACCGGCAGGCATTTGAACGATGGCAAGCTGCGCTAGCGGAGCTGAACCAATGGCAATCAAAAAAGGATGCGTTTAATAAGGAATACGACTATAATAAGTTTTTGTTCGATGAGCTGGAGGAAGCGGGGTTTAAGGAAAATGAACTGGAAGAAGCGGAGGAAGAACTAAAAAGGCTCAGTCATGCGGAATCTATTAAAAACGCGCTGGAACAGGCTGCCGGAGAATTGAACGAGGGCGAGAGCCCCATCGTGCAACGGCTTAAGAATATACAGCGCCAGTTGAGCGCCATTTCCAAATATCACCAGGGCGCGGAAGCGCTGGTGGGCAGATTGCAATCCGCTCAACTCGAGCTGCAGGATATAGCAGAAGAAGCCGCTCATCTGAACAGCGGGCTGAGCTATGATCCGCGTCGTATTGAATACATCAATGAAAGGATAGCCATAGGGTACAGGTTGCTGAAAAAGCATGGCGTGCAGACCACCGGGGAGCTGCTGGCAATTGCAGAGGGGCTTTCCCACAAATTGGAAGAAGCGTTGAATATAGATGAAACGATCGTTTTAAAAGAAAAAGAAGCGTCGGAACTGGGTAAGAAAGTTGATGTATTAGCGTCCTCGCTTTCTGAACAGCGGCGGAAGCAGCTGGCGCCATTCCAGGAGAAGGTCAATCATTTGCTTGTCCAGGTAGGGATGCCCAACGCCAGGATAAAGGCGGAGATGCAGGAACGAGAACCCGATCCGTTCGGGAAAGATAGTATTGAATTTCTTTTTGACGCTAATAACAGCGGACGGTTTGAACTTATCCGGAGAGTGGCGTCGGGAGGGGAGCTCAGCCGCCTTATGCTATCTATCAAATCGCTGGTCGCGGAATCGATGGATCTGCCGACGCTGATCTTTGATGAGATCGACAGCGGCATATCCGGCGAAGCCGCCAAACAGGTGGGGTTGATCATGAGCAAGCTGTCTTCGAAGCGGCAATTGATCGCCATAACCCATCAGCCCCAGATCGCCGGAAGGGCCAATGCGCATTATTTTGTCTACAAGGAAAAAAAGGGCGCCGCGATAAAGACAAATATCCGGTTGTTAACGGAGGAGGAAAGAATTACCGCCATTGCGCGCATGTTAAGCGGCGAAAAGCCGACCGCCGCGGCCCTGGCCAATGCGCGCGAGATGGTTATGAACTAGCGCGCTTGTTTGGTCTTACAGCGCAGAACCCTTTATTTTGTATAAATATTTCAGGCATTGACCATTACCGTAATATGGTTTATGGCTTAATAAACAATTAAAAGGAACCGTCAAATTTATCTCATGTCGTATAATCTGCTTAAAGGAAAGAAAGGAATCATATTCGGCGCTTTAGATGAAAAATCAATAGCCTGGCGGACTGCCTTGCGGTGTCATGAGGAAGGCGCTCAACTGGTTCTCACCAATGCGCCTGTGGCGTTAAGAATGGGGGAGATCAATAAGCTGGCGGAAGTCGTGAAGGCGCCGGTAATTGGCGCCGATGTCACCAATATGGACGATCTGAAAAAATTATTGGAAGCGTCCATGGAACATTTTGGCGGTAAGATCGATTTTATCTTGCATTCGGTGGGTATGAGCCTGAACCTGCGCAAGGGAAAACACTATACCGAGCTGGACTACGGATTTACGCAGAAGACCCTTGATATATCCGCGCTCTCCCTGCACAGGGTATTGCGCGCCGCATGGGATCTCGACGCATTGAATGAATGGGGAAGCGTTGTTTCGCTGACCTATATTGCCGCGCAGAGGGTATTCCCTGATTATAATGAAATGGCCGATGCAAAAGCCTTGCTGGAAAGCGTCGCCAGGAGTTTTGGTTATCATTATGCCCTGCGCCGGAAAGTACGCGTCAATACGGTCTCGCAATCGCCTACCCGAACCACCGCAGGCAGCGGCGTTAAGGGATTTGACGGGTTTATTTCCTATGCCGAAAAAATGAGCCCTCTCGGAAACGCCACCGGCGATGAGTGCGCGGATTATTGCGTAACCCTGTTTAGCGATCTGACGCGGATGGTGACCATGCAGAATCTTTTTCACGACGGCGGTTTTTCTTCCAGCGGGGTAACGCAGGGAGTGATCGACCAAATGGAAAAATAGGGCTTCCCCGGTTATACGATCTTTCCGTCCTTCATGTGCAGCGTCCTGTCGCTCATCTGAGCCAGCTCTTCGTTATGGGTAACGATAAGAAAGGTTTGATTAAATTCTTTTCTGAGATCGAAGAACAACTGATGCAGGCTCCTGGCATTTGCGGAATCGAGGTTTCCGGTAGGCTCGTCGGCAAAAATGATCTGCGGTTCGTTGATCAGCGCGCGCGCCACCGCCACCCTTTGCTGTTCTCCGCCGGATAAGGCGGTAGGTTTGTTTTCCAGTTTGTCTTGCAGGCCCAGGGAAGCCAGTAGTTCCTTTGCCCTTAAGCGGGCCTCTTTCTTACCCCGTCCGCCGATCCATGCGGGGATACATACATTTTCCAGGGCGGTAAATTCGGGCAGCAGGTGATGAAACTGGAACACAAAGCCCATATGCCGGTTGCGGAAAGCGGCCAATTGTTTGTCGTTTAATAAATTGATGCGTTGGTCGTTGACGGTTATCTCGCCTTCCCCGGGACGGTCGAGCGCTCCTAGGATATGGAGAAGCGTGCTTTTCCCTGATCCCGAAGGTCCCGCTATACTTACGATCTCGCCCTTATTCAGTTCCAGGTCGACCCCTTTCAGCACCCAGACCTGGCCATAATGCTTGTGGATGTTCTTTGCCTTTAACATATAGAGGGTCAAGATACTACAAACCGTCCGCTTTCTGCCCGGCGGAACCGTTTTAAGGGCTGGATTTTAAATGTTACCAATATCTTTAAAAGATAGATTTGGATATTTCACAGTTAAATTTACTTTTGCGCAATTATCCATTCCCGTTTAACATTAAAATAGGGCAAAAATGTTTTGGACGCTTGAACTCGCCTCATACCTTGAAGATGCTCCCTGGCCCGCAACCAAGGACGAGCTTATCGATTATTCCATTCGCAGCGGCGCGCCGATCGAGGTAGTGGAGAACCTGCAGGAACTGGAAGATGAGGGGGAGATCTATGAAGGAATTGAAGACATTTGGCCTGACTATCCCAGCCAGGATGATTTTTTCTTTAACGAAGACGAGTATTAACCATTTTCTACCCTGGGTCTCCACGCTACTTCTTCCACTTTCAGCGTATGGGCGATCCACCTGGAAAGCATAAAAAGATAGTCGCTTAGCCGATTGAGGTATTTGATGACCAGGGGATCTATAAAAAGTTCCTGTTCATGCATGTTTACGCAATGGCGCTCCGCCCTGCGGCATACGCATCGGGCAACATGGGCCGTGGATACGGCGACATGTCCGCGGGGGAGAATAAAAGAACGCATAGCGGGCAATTGTTCATTCATCCGGTCGATCTCCTGCTCCAGCGCCTGTATATCTGTTTCTTTCAGGTCGGGCAATTTCATGCGGGGCTCCTTTTCCGGATCGCAGGCCAGGGAGGAGCCGATCGTAAACAACCGGTCCTGGATTTCCCCCAGTACGCGACGCATATGATCATCCGACAGGTTATCATACAGCAACCCGATAAAACTGTTCAGTTCGTCCACGGTTCCGTAGCTTTCAATGCGAATATGGCTTTTGGGGACTTTCGTGCCGCCGATCAGCGCGGTTTTCCCGGTATCGCCCGTTTTGGTATAAATTCTAATGCTCATATTGCTAAGTTAACGATTTGGCGGGTAGGGGCCGGCGAGGGCAGGAAGACATGGCCCTAGAAAGCAGGGGCCAAAGCATCTTCCCTGGATCTGTCTGTCTCGATGACGCCATCTTTTAAGCGGATGATCCTTTTGGCGTACCCGGCAATATCTTCTTCATGGGTAACCAACACGACGGTATTTCCTCCCGCCTGTATATTGTTAAAGATCTCCATGATCTCTATGGAGGTTTTGGAGTCGAGGTTTCCCGTGGGCTCGTCCGCCAGTATAATGGAGGGATTGTTCACCAGGGCCCTGGCGATGGCCACCCGCTGGCACTGCCCGCCGGACAGCTCGTTGGGCTTATGATGGCTTCTATCTTCCAATCCCACCTTCCTGATCACTTCCATGGCCGTTTCAAGGCGTCGCTTCTGGGGAACGCCTGCATAGATCAATGGCAGGGCCACGTTTTCCAACGCGGTCAGGCGCGGCAGCAGGTTGAACTGCTGGAAAACGAACCCGATCTCTTTATTTCTTATTTCCGCCAGGTCGTCGTCGGGCATCTTGCTCACGTCATGATCGTTCAGGATATAGGTTCCCGAAGTGGGAGAATCCAGGCAGCCCAATATATTCATCAGGGTGCTTTTACCTGACCCGGAAGGGCCCATCAGCGCAACATATTCATTGCGGCGAATGCTGAGGGAAATGCCTTTAAGCACGTTCAGCTCCTGCTTCCCCATGAAGTAGCTTTTGTGGATATCCTGGAGCAGGATGACCGGGGGCGGTATATTGGACGCAGGCGCTATTATTTTTTAATCACTTTAGGGACCTTAAAAAATTGACCATCCGAGGCCGGGGCGTTCTTTAATCCTTCTTCGCGGGAAACCGATCCCTGAACAACGTCTTCCCTGAGTATGTTGACGTTTTCGGTCATATGCAGTAAGGGAGCGACGCCTTCCGTATCCACCTCCTGAAGCTTCTCCACAAAAGCGATCATTTTCTGAAGATCTTCCCTGATGGCCGCTTTCTCATTTTCACCGAATTTCAGGCGGGCAAGATTGGCCAGGTTTTCGATCAAACCGTCATTTACTTCCATTGAACAAAAATAAGGAATTACCAACCAAAAAGCGGGCGCTACCATCCTCGCAGCGGCTCGTTTTAAGCGCTTATCTATACAATACCGGGGTTGAGCGCGCCGCTACCGGTAACCTGCTGAGCGCTTTCCGGATCATTCGGCCGGGTGGGCGTTTACTCAACGCGTTCCAGGTTTTATCCCGAACGGGACGCCATATGCCGGTATTGACCGGGTCTGCATCATCGGAAGGGTATTTACCAAACATCGCTTTGTATTTCGTACTTTCGCCGCCGAGGCTCAAAAACCCTGACTGTTTATGGATGTTTCGCGTTATTTCACGCATTGGCAGGAAATCGTTTTCTATTTGTTTTGTTTCATTACGCTTATCCAGTTATTTTATCAATGGTTTTTTTTTCGCCGGGTTTCCTTTTTTAAGCCCCCGCAAAAAGAAAAATCCCAGCAGCATCCGGTCAGTATAATCGTCTGCGCCCGCGATGAAGCCGCCAACCTTGTAAAAAATCTCCCCGGCGTATTGGTTCAGACCTATGCTACCACCCATGAAACCGTGATCGTCAATCACAATAGCCAGGATGAGACGCGTTATTTGCTGGAGGAGCTGAAAAAAACCTTTAAGGACCTGCGTATTGTGAACCTGGAACAGGAGGCCAAGGGAATACCGGGTAAGAAATATCCGCTGTCCATGGGCATCAAGGAATCCAGGCATGAGATCTTATTGCTTACGGATGCAGACTGCGTTCCGGCAAGCGAATTCTGGCTGCAAAAAATGCAGGACGCTTATGACGACCAAACTGAAGTGGCGATAGGTTACGGCGCGTATTATAAATCGCCCGGACTGCTAAACAAGCTTATCCGGTTTGAGACCTTTCACGCCGGTCTCCAGTATTTATCCTACGCGCTTGCCGGGATCCCCTACATGGGCGTGGGGCGAAATCTTTCTTATAAAAAAGAGGTATTCCTGCGGAATAAGGGCTTCTCCTCTCTCAATCATGTGGCAGGCGGCGATGACGACCTGTTTATCAATAAGGTAGCGAATGCCCGAAATACCCGGGTGGTCATCGATCCTGAAGCGTTTACCCTGTCCGAACCCAAAAAGACCTTCCGTGAATGGAGCAAACAGAAGGCCAGGCATTATTCCACAGGAAGATATTATAAGCCCCTGCATAAGTTTTTACTTGGGCTGTATGCGGGCAGTTATTTTCTTTTTTATCCCTTGTTTATCGCCTGTATCTTTCTGTACGACTGGCGGCTGGCCTGCGCCGTGTTTCTTGTCCGGCTGATCTCGCAGGGCGTTATTTACTACAAGGCCATGGCAAGACTGAATGAAAAGGATCTTTTCGCCTGGTGGTGGGCGCTGGATATCTGGATGTTTTTTTATTATTTGATCTTTGCGCGAGCATTATGGAAAAAGCCAAGGAAAACCTGGAACTGATCACCCGCTATTTCAGCGATTTTACGCCGCTTCAGCTGCAGCGGCTGGAAGCGTTGGAAGGATTATACCGCCATTGGAACAGCATGATCAATGTGATCTCCCGCAAAGATGAAGACAGCCTGTACGAAAAGCATGTATTGCATTCGCTGAGCATTGCAGCGGTCTTTGATTTCCGGAAGGGCATGGACGTACTGGATCTGGGAACCGGCGGGGGCTTTCCCGGAATACCCCTGGCTATTTATTTCCCTGAAGTGAAATTTCACCTGGTCGACAGTATTGGAAAAAAGATAAAAGTAGTACAGGCAATCGCGGAAACATTGGAACTGACCAATGTTTCTACGCAGCATACCCGGGTGGAGGAGATCCGGAACCGGAAATTTAACGTCGTGGTATCCCGGGCGGTAGCTCCGCTTGGCCAGCTCTGGAAATGGTCCAAGCCGTTATTGACCCCCAGACCTTTTTTTATGCCGGCAGGCGCAGGATTATCGGAAGAAGGGCGTCCAATAGCGCATGGATTGATCTGCCTTAAAGGAGGGGATCTTTCGCAGGAAATAGCGGAATCCGGATGCCGTCCCAGGATGATGGAACTAAGCGCATTGTTTTCAGAGGACTTTTTTAAAGAGAAGTATATTCTGAATATAACCGGCAAATAACCGGCGGAATTGCCGCGTAGGCCGTTGCCTATATTATTCATCCTGGATACCGCGGCTGAACAGAAGGCAAAACTACCACAAAGTGGTATTTCCTGTTGCGGTAAAACATCAGATATTTGAGGTATGGAGATAACGGTTTGTATTGTTGACGATAACAAAGAGATCCGTTCCGCGCTGGAGCAGATCATCGGCATGTCCGACGGCTATCGCTTGCTCGCTAGTTTTGCCAACGCGGAAGATGCGCTGGCTACGTTGCCGGTGTTAAAGCCTTCGGTGGTGCTGATGGATATCAATCTTGGCGAAGGCGAGAGCGGCATTGACTGCGTGCGGAAATTAAAGACGGATCATCCTGAGATGCTTTTTATGATGTGTACGGTTTACGAGGATGATGAGAAAATATTTGAAGCGTTGGCTGCAGGCGCCAGCGGGTATATCCTGAAAAAAACGCCGCCGGTAAAACTGTTGGAAGCCATCCGGGAGTTGCAGGAAGGCGGAGCGCCCATGAGTAGTCAGATCGCGCGGAAAGTAGTGGCGGCTTTTCAGCAGCGGCAGCCGGAGGAAAATACGACGGCTAGTTCGCCCTCTCTTAATGTATTGTCCAACCGCGAGAAAGAGATACTGGAAAACCTGGCGAAGGGTTTATTGTATAAAGAGATCGCGGCCGCCTTATACATCAGCCAGGAAACGGTTCGCAAACATGTTTATCATATNNGCTTCTCTCTCTGCGTCGTACGCTCTTACCACGGTATGATCAGCTTATTGTTTTTTCTTTCCACGTCGGCCATGCGCCGGGAGGGATCTATCTCCACGGATTTCATTTCTGAAAGTTTCCTGTCCACTTCTACCGTATACGTCGGATGCGTCCATTTCCAGGCTTCAGATACGGTCCGGGGGATCGAGCTGTCTTCCTGGGGTTTCTCGCCAAACATAAGGTACTGAGGCAGGTAAGCCAGTTGGCGGCTGCCGTCTTTGTATTCGATCATCAGGTCTATCGGCATGGGCATTTTTCCTATTCTTCTGAGGCGGATCTTCGATTTGCCCCCTTCTTCCCATAAACTGTCTATGCCATAATCGATCGTTTTGACGGAGTTCACCCAGTACTCCTTATACCAGTCCAGCTCTATATTGCTCACCTTCTCGGCTACCTGCATAAAGTCGTCCGCATCAGGATGTTTAAAACGCCATTGCCAGTAGTATTCCAGCATGATCTTACCGAGGTTGTCTTCTCCCACGATATATCCAAGCTGTGAAAGGAATACGCAGCCCTTTGCATAGGCTGCGGCGCCGTAGGCGTTGTTGTTGTCAAAATGATCGGCATGGGTGGTCAGGGGCTCCTCAAAACCTGATTTTGCCAGGTAGAAATAGGTATCATAATTATCGGAATGATACCGGGGAAGGATATTGTTCAATGAATCCAGGGTTTGGAGAGCTGCCGTATTTCCGGCCAGCCTTTTCCTGATCACTGTTTGCTGATAAAAATTTTCCACCTTATCGGTAGCCCATTCCGTAAACCCTTCATCCATCCAGGGATACAAGGATTCGTTGGTTGCGAGCAACATCTGGTACCAGGTATGCATCCATTCATGGAAAACCGTTCCCAGCCCGGGGCCGGCCAGCAGGGTGGCCATCGGGTATTCCATGCCTCCGTCGCCGCCCTGGATAAAGGAATATTGTTTATAGGGGTAGGGGCCAAAATTTTTGATGATGAAGGGATAAACAGCTACGGCCGCATCGGCTACTTCATTCCATTGGTTGTCTACCGAAGCAATATAATTGGCGGGGCTATGGCTAAGCCTTGCTTTGATTTCCGGTTGCAGCGCATCGAACTGTTGTTTTAGCGCCTGTTCATCGCGGTTATACAACACATGAATATCCGGCCCCCCGGGTATCCTGCGCACCAGGTGTTTGAATTCCGGGTCGGCCGCCCAAACAAAATCATGCACCTGGGGAGCGATAAAATGCCAGGTTAGCTTTTCGCCTGCAGGTCTGACCACCTTGGTTCCCGGCGTTTCATATCCATAACCGATCTGGTTAGCGTTTTGAAGGTAGCCGGTCCCTCCCAGGATATAGTTTTTATCGATGCTGATCTTTACGTCAAAATCTCCCCATACGCCGTAGAACTCCCTGGCGATATAGGGCGTGGGATGCCAGCCATCCTGGTCGTATTCGCAGAGTTTGGGATACCATTGGCTCATGCTGAAGCGAACGCCGTTATCCGCATCCCGGCCGCTTCTCCGGATCTGCTCCGGGACCTGCGCGCTGAACTCCATTTCAAACACTGCTTTCGACCGGGGCGGGATGGGCCTGGTCAGCTTCACCTCCATGATGGTTTCGTGTATGGTAAACGGTTGGGCTACCCCGTTCATGGTCAGCGAGCGTATTTTCTGATAGCCTATTTCATTTTCTTTCAGGTTGCTGATCCGGTCGCGAACCCTGGAATCCCAGTTAGGGCGCCCGTTAATGTTTATCTTTCCTAACTCGATGCTGCGGACATCCATCATGCTATTCGGCTGAAAAGCGTTCCAATACAGATGATAGAAGACCCTTTTCAGGGTGTCGGGCGAATTATTTGAATATTCCAGCTTTTGTTTTCCGGTAAACGTGTTGGACGCGGCATCCACGTCTATCTGCATGATGTATTTTACCTTTTGCTGCCATTTGGAGGGTTGGGCGATACCAATAAAAAAAGTAAGGACCAGCGCAGCAGATAAGAAGATCTGTTTTATCATAAGGTCATCTTATCTTTTAGCAGCCTGCCTTTTGGAGAAAAGTAAAGATTTCTTTTCTGGATATCGCTTTTGATCGCTTCTACCCGGTATTGGATGACATTGTCGGGCATCTGTATTTTAGTTGTTTTGCCAATGGTCCATTCGGCATACTTGCTTCTCTCAAATCCCTCTTCCACCGCTTCCGGGAGGTCTTCCTCGGAAATGGTCTCCTCTGTGCTTTCCCATATTCCCTTATTGGTGAAGGTAGCCAGGTATTCCTTTTCGTCCAGGGTAAAAGAAGCGCTGAATCCGCTCAGCTTATCCATCCAGGATACATTGGTGGCCATCGGATATTTTTCCGTAAACCTGTTGGTTGCTTCCGCGGGTATTTTCCTGAGCTGGGCATCGGCGGACGCGCTGAAGCCGAGGATAAAACAAAGGGTAAAAATTAAGCTGAAGGCCTTTTTCATAATCTGATCATTTTGTGAGACAAAGATGAGGCAGTATTGCCTATATCGCGAGTAAAATTTATAATTATAACACAATTTTCAGAGCTATGCGAGCCGATACGTAAAGACGGCGCTTTGGTTTTTACGACAAAAATAAGGATAATGACTGTGCTGCGGGCGATTGCTCGTATTTTATCTCGTAAATTATAGAGCAATAAATTTATTCTGCAGGATGGACGAGGGTAGACCTCATATTGAAATAATGAACGAGGAAGAAGCCCGGCGTATCGCCGCGCTGATCACGGGTTTTATTCAGGGAACCCTATCCGAAAAGGAATGGGATGATCTCGATGAATGGATAGCCGCCAGCGATAAGAACATGCAGTTGTTTGAGCAGTTGACCGACGAGGATCGTTTAACCGAATCTGTTGAATGGCTGCGCCGGATCGGCGCCCGGTCGGCCATGCAGAAAGCAGATCATCGTAAAACAGGCTATGCGTTTTTACAAGATCCGGTAAGAAGAATATGGGTATCGGTCGCGGCAGTTATACTGATCATCTCCGGCGCGGCATATTATAAAATGGCGTTCGCGCCGAAAGAAAAAGACATTTTTGTTGTGGAATGGCCGGCTAACGACCATATGGAACCGGGAAACACAAGCCCGGCGCTGATCCTTGCGGAAAGCAGGCGGATATATCTTTCTTCAGAGGCAGACTCCTCCGTATGGATATCGCCAACTATCCATGCGCGTATTGAAGGGAAGGTGTTGCATTATCCTAAAGCGCTCAATGACCGGGCGGAAAGCGATTGGAACATTCTGCAAACGCCGGCGGAAAACGATTATGGGATAAGCTTATCGGATGGCACGAAAGTCAGGCTGAACGCGGGTTCAGCGCTCAGGTACCCGGTTTCGTTTGATAATGGGGAAAGAGTGGTCGAGCTAAGGGGGGAAGCCTACTTTGAAGTGCAGGAGGACAAAACCAGGCCGTTCCTGGTAAAATGCGGGAATGCCACGGTGAGGGTAACCGGCACCCGTTTTAATATTGACGCTTACCCCGGGGAAGCCGAACACCGCATCACCCTGCTGGAAGGAGGCGTGGAAATCCAGCGGTCTGCGGAACGGGTCAGGCTGCTGCCCAACCAGCAGGCGTTGATTTTTACGGGGAAAGAAATAATGGTGAGGGACGATGCGAGGGCGGAGGAGCGCGTTGCATGGACAAGGGGCCTGTTTGCTTTTCACAAAGCGCCCATAGAAGAGGTCATGAAACAAGCGGCTAAATGGTATGGCATAACGGTCAGGTATAATGGAAAAATTGACCAGGAATTTTCGGGAAATATCCCCAGGAGCTCAACGTTGGAAGAAGCTTTACAGATGCTGGAGCTCTCGGGGGAGATCCGGTTTGTCATCAACGGGAGAGAGGTTATCGTGCAGCCCTGAAGATCCCCTGCCCCAAACTACAGTTATGAAATGGTTACCGGTCTTATTGTTTGCCGCCATTCTTCATATTCATCCCGGCGCCAGGGCCCAGAAGATATCCCTTCACCTGGTCGACGCTCCCTTGAAGCAGGCGTTTGACGAGATACAGCGTCAGAGCGGAGCGTCTTTTTTATACACGGAGAAGGCGCTGAAGATGTCAAAACCGGTGAATGTAAATGTCGACCAGGTTTCTTTAGACGACGCGTTGACTGCGTGTTTTGAGGGTCAGCCCCTGGCATACCGGATAGTCAATCATACGGTAACGGTAATGGAGAACCGCAATTTTCGCTTTTCCCCGGCGCTCAGAAAGATCCCGGAGGTGGCGGGAGCAGTAAGCAACGATCATGCGGAGCCCTTGTCCGGCGTCTCTGTCAGGCTAAAAAGATCCAATAAGGGCGCGCTGACCGATGAAGAGGGCGTATTCAGGATAGTAGATGTTCCGGAAAACGCAATATTGGAATTCACCGCTATCGGCTACGAGCGCGCCGAAAGAAAGATCAATGGCGCGGAACGATTGAATATTCAGTTGATCCCGGCCATTGATGAACTGGACCAGGCGCTCGTTATAGGATATGGGAATACGACCAGGCGAACGAGCACAGGCGCTATAAGCAAGGTCTCGCAACAGGATATTGCCGCGCAGCCTGTATTCAACCCCCTTGCTGCAATGACGGGTAGAATGAGCGGCGTATACATAAGGCAGATGACCGGCGTGCCCGGAGGTAATTTCAGCATCCGTATCCGGGGAAAAAGCAGCATCAGGGAGGAGGGTAATTTTCCCTTGTACATAATCGATGGATCGCCTTTTACTTCCACTACGCTGAGCTCTGTTTTTGCATCGGGATCGATCACGCAGACGGGCAATCCGCTTAATATGCTCAACCCCGCGGATATCGAAAGCATTGAAGTGTTGAAGGATGCGGATGCCACTGCGATCTATGGTTCCCGCGGTTCTAATGGCGTAGTGCTGATCGCTACCCGGAAAGCGAAGGGCGAAAAAACCGTTTTAGGGATCAATTATTTCAATGGAGGAGGTAAGCTTACGCGCACGCTTCCCCTGCTTAAAACGGAACAGTATATTGAAATGAGAAGGGAGGCATTTGCCAATGATGGGTTAAGCCCCGGCGCGGCTGACAACGATGTGAACGGCGTCTGGCCCGTTGATAAATATACCGATTGGCAGAAAGTGTTAACCGGCAATACTGCAGTCATGACCAGCCTGCAGACTTCGCTGGAAGGAGGAGGCGAACGAACGCATTTTCTACTGAGGGCGGGGCATGACCGGGAAACGACCGTTTTCCCGGGAAGTTCGGGCAATCAGCGATTGACGGCGCTTTTTCATTTTGCGCATCTCGGTCGGGATAAAAAATTAAGGATATCATGGAAAAGCCTCATAGGCAATGACCAGCTTAAGCTGCCCCAGTTCGACCTGTTGCATTTTGCCCATACCCTTGCTCCTAATGCGCCCAGCGTTTATACGGAAGAAGGAAAACTCAATTGGGAGAACGACGGGTGGGACAATCCCTTTGCTGAACTGTACAAGGAATACAGGTCGCATACAAATAACCTGATCAATAATCTCGTTGTCAGTTATTCGCCGGCTTCTGCGCTGGAATATAAAACAAGCATAGGGTATTCCATAATGCATTTAACGGAATCGGCGATAAATCCTGCCATTTCTTACAGGCCTCTTCACCAGGTAGCTTCGGGATTCAGCGTATTCAATGAAGGAAGACTTTATTCCTTTATCGCAGAACCTCAGCTGTCTTACCGGCGAACGCTTGCAGGCGGAACGTTCGAGGCGCTTTTGGGCTCGACATTCGAGCGGTCGATGCGTCAGACGACCGCGTTGCTGGGAACTGGATACGCCGATGACGCCGGGCTGCGCGACAAGCAGGCCGCAACCGATCTTAACCTGTTGAATTTTGAAAAGATAGACTACAGGTATGCCGGCGTTTTTGCCAGGTTGCGTTATAATGCCAGGGGGCGGTACCTGGTCCATCTGACGGGGCGAAGAGACGGATCGAGCAGGTTTGCGCCTGGAAAACAGTTTGGAAACTTTGGCGCTATCGGGGCGGCATGGATTTTCAGCGAGACCAGGACAAGTAAAAGACTGATCCCTTTCTTGTCCTTTGGAAAAATAAGAGCTTCCTTCGGCAGTTCCGGCAACGATCAGATAGGAGATTATCAATACCTGAATACCTTCCTGCTCTCGCCCTATTCTTATGAGGGCGTACAGGGAGCAATGCCTTCCCGCCTGGCCAACCCGGGTTTTCAATGGGAGATGAATAAAAAATGGGAGATCGCAATGGAGACAGGTTTGTGGAATAACCGGATATTCCTTTCCGTTGCGCATTTTCGCAACCGGTCGACCCATCAGTTGATCGGTTATTTTCTTCCTCCTACCACGGGGTTCAACAGCGTTCAGGATAATTTTCCGGCTACTGTTCAAAATGCCGGCATTGAAATAGAATCCAGCGCTTCGCTCATAAAAACCAACCGGTTTCAATGGTCGGCAAATCTGAACTTTACGGTTCCCCGGAACAAGCTTCTTGCATTTCCCGATATCGACGGATCGTCGTACGCCCATATTTACGAGGTTGGCGCTTCTCTTTATTCCCCCAAAGCTTTTCGGTATACGGGCGTTGATCCGGCAACCGGCGTTTATCGTTTTATGGACAAGGATGGCAATGGCAGCCTGGACTTTCCCGGCGATCTTTCAGTAAACGCGGAGATCTCGCAGAGATGGTTCGGCGGATGGGAGACAAATATCCGGAGGGGCAATCTAAGCCTGGACCTGTTTATTCAATTCGTAAAACAAAAAGGCGTAAGCTATCACAGCGGTTTTGAAGCGCCCGGAACCTTTTCCAATCAACCGGCGCTGGTTATGTCCCGCTGGCAAATGCCGGGCGATAGAAGCGCCGTGCAAAGATTTACGACCAATTACCATACCGGCGCGAGCGAGGCTTACAGCCTGGGCATAGCCGGCAGCGATCTTCCGGCGACAGACGCTTCCTTCGTGAGGATAAAAAATATTTCGCTGAGCTTCCTGGCTCCGGATCCATGGATCAGGAAGGCAGGTCTATCGCTTTGCCGGTTATACGTTCAATGTCAGAACCTGTTCACCATTACAAAATATATTGGCGATGATCCCGAAAATAATGGCTCGAACAGGTTGCCGCCGTTAAAAACCATTGTTGCAGGCATTCAAATCAACTTATGAAATCGAATAATAGACTCATTCAGTTTTATCCGCGCGGAACAACCCTGGGCCCGTTTGCGGCGCATGCATTTTTATGGCTAACCATTGTGATTTCCGGCGGCTGCCGAAAGCTGATCAGCGTCGGTTCCCCGGAAATGCAGATCAATAATACGAAGGTTTTTGCCAGCGATGCTTCTGCAACGGCCGCGGTCATGGGCATCTACATTGATTTATCTGTCAGGGAGACGGGGATCATTGCGGGCGGGCTCAGTTTATGCGGCGGATGGGCCTCCGACGAATTACAGATCCATTCAACCACGCCGGATTACCAGGAATTCTATACCAATAATCTGAGGGCTTCTAACAATGTATTGCTTCAGTGGTGGACGGAAATATATAAGAATATATATGCGGCCAATCTGGTGTTGGAGGAGCTGCCCTTATCCCCGGGTCTGTCCGGGCAGGTTAAACGGCAGTTGGAGGGAGAAGCCAGGTTTATAAGAGCTTTTCTTCATTTTTATGCGATCAACCTCTTCGGCCCTGCGCCTTATATTACGTCGACGGCTTACCGCGAGAATGCCAGGAGCAAAAGGCTTTCCGAAGATTCTGTGTACAGGCATATCATTGACGACCTGATCATCGCGGAAAAGCTGTTGCCGGATATGATTGCGGGCGGCGCGAGGACGAGGCCGTCGGCCTTAGCGGCATCATCGCTGTTGTCGCGGGTCTATCTTTATTTGAGGCAATGGGAGCGCGCTGAGGCTGCCGCGTCGAAAGCGATAGATCATCCTGCCGGCTTAATTAAGCTGGAAGATAGCCTGGATACTGTTTTTCTATCCGTAAGCGCCGAGGCGATATGGCAACTTCAGCCGGTGCGCCCCCTGCGGAATACCAATGAGGCGTTTTATTTTACAAAAGACAATACGCTCAGGCTGGCTTCCCTGTCGGATCAGTTCTATCAGGCGGGTTTTGAGCAAGGGGACAAACGAAAACAGCTATGGGTCAATAAAGTGGAGATCGGGGGAGCCAGCTATTATTCGCCCTATAAATATAAGATCGGGAAAAGCGAGGCGCTAGGGGAATACCAGAGCGTTCTCCGGCTGGCTGAGCTATTGCTTATTCGTGCGGAAGCGAGGGCGCAGCTGAATAAATTGATTCCCGCAACCCATGACCTCAATCGGGTCCGCAACCGCGCCGGCCTGAGCGATTTTAATCCAGGTTCAGGAGATCATTTGCTTGAGGCGATAGCCCGGGAAAGAAAGGCTGAATTATTTGCCGAAGCCGGCCATCGCTGGTTTGATCTTAAAAGAACAGGGCAGGCAGGTCCTGTGTTGGCGGCAATAAAAAGCGCCTGGGAGCCTACGGACAGGCTTTTCCCTATTCCGCAAAAGCAACTGGATAACAATCCCGGGTTTACCCAGAATGCCGGCTATTGATGCGCCGGCGCGCCGTCCTCCGCGCCCAGCTCAAATACCTGCAGGTCTTGTTCATACAAGGCTATGAGCAGTTTGCCTGAAACAATGAAACTATTGAGGCATTTGTTATTAATCCTGGGTAGGTAGAAGCTTGAAAGGTATCGGCCTGTTTTCAGGTCATACCTGTCTATAACGCAGTTTTCCCGGAATTGATCCGGGATTTCATTGTCGGCCCGCAGGTTGGAGAGAATGTAAAAGATATCCTCCGTAAGGCATCCTGCCCTGTTAACGATACGGGGAGGCGCGCCAAAGGTGGTTGCTGTTCCCTGCTGCGATTCTTCCAGTTTTATTTTAGCCATGCTATTGGTGTCAATGGCGTTTGCGGTATATTTTATCCTGAGGGCGCTATCCATGCAGATGAACTGGTTTCGGTAATAATACAGGTAAATGATGTCTTTGGCCGTTTGGTTGGCATATAGTCTTCCATCTGTGCAGAAAATGCCGTCGTATTGTTTTTGCAGTATGGGCGGGATTGTCTTCTGTTTTGCTCCTTCAGCGATCTTATTAAGCGTTCTTGTCTGAAGCAGGGTGTCGTAATCGCAAACGATAAAGCTGGTTTCGGAAACTGGGATGGCATGATAGAAGCCATGTCTCCATTCGTTTATTGGTATGGGTTGTACGGAAGACAGACGGCTGAAGAGAATATTGGGCGTAGCGCCGTCCATCAGGTAGAGAAAGGGAGGCCGGATATCAAGCGTAGATTGCCTCCAGTTTACCGGAAGCGTTTCTGCCTGTTCAATTCTTTGTTGGATAAGGGTAAGATCCCGGAGGTCTAGCCTGTTGATCAGGGCGGGCGCGGCATAGCTCCCCAGGTAAAGCGTTAATGAGTCAAAGCCGGCAATATAGTAATGGGGATACTTTAAGTCGATCTTTTTTATTTTGGGCAATGAAGAGGTCAGGCGCCTGGAGAACCCGTTGGGCGTTTCCAGCCGCTTTGCCTCCTTGTAGTAAAGAGCAAGGACGATGCCTACGCCTGCAGCAAAGCATATAAACAATAGTATGGCGCTGTTCTTTTTCATAACCTGTTCGCAGGATGAACTGCTGTTCAACCTAAGGGGTTGGGCAAGCAGGGTATTTGATTGGTATACTGATAACATGAGGGCGCGACGATCTCACAATGCGCCCTCATGTTAACGGTTAGGGCAGGCGTCTTTTTGTGCCGAAATAATATACCCCTATGCAATTCCATCTTTTCAGGTTCACGCAGGTAATAGGATATGCGGGGGAACTGCATGCATACATTTGGCAATCGGCAGGGTCAAACAGGATGATAGGTTCTTCATCCTGCGTTTCGGCAGCCTGCGATCCGGAGTTGTTTAAGAAGGCTCCGGTAATGGCCAGCGCAATGGTTGCCGTCATAAATAGCTTTTTCATAATAGATGTTTTAACGGTTTAATATTTACCTACTCTTTTTCTCCAGGTTTTCGGCTTCCCCTGGCATTGAACCTGTAAAAACAGGTTACAGGTTGTTTGAAACAACGGGCTTATGTATACGCGGAGGTTCATACAGTAATATGCCGATGAACCCCAGCGTTATAAAGGACAGGTTGAAGATCAGGTGCGTATTCCAGCTCATGTTCTGTAATACGCCTCCGCATGAGCAGGGAATGAACCCGGTGAAGCGCGTGATGGAAATGATGTATGCGCTAAACATCGTCATCAGGGCAAATGAAGCATAGAGCCCTGCCAGCCGCGATCTTTTGAAAATAAGCATAAGCGATACCATCAATTCTATCGCCGGAACAAGCCAGGCCGCATAGTCCGAAAAAGAACTAAGCAAGGGCGATTGCCCCAGTTGTATCCTGAACTCATGATGATCCAGTATCTTGCTGATCGCCGTATAAAGGAAAAGTAAGATAAACAGGTTGACGATGAGGTTCAGTAGATTTTCTTTCATTATAATAGGAGTTAGATCGTCCCGGTTGTTTTGACTAACTAAATTTCGCATATGCTTAAAAAGGCCGCTATCGATTTTGAACAATTATTATTTTAGATTTTGGACGCAATTTTCTTTTTTTCTATAATGGCTGGGAGGATGCCCGAAATACCGGGTAAAAGAAGAACTGAAATAAGAAAATGAGTTGTTGTTTGTAAGCGCGGCAATCTCCCCGATGGGCAGATCCGTTGTGACGAGCAGTTCCATCGCCTTTGCCATGCGTATTTCCATGATCAGCCGGTGAATGCTTTTTTGACGATGGTCTTTGAATATTTTTTGCAGCGCTGTCTTGCTTTTTTTGGCTTGCCGGCAAAGCGCTGAAAGAGAAAGGTCCTGATCAAGATGTTCGGTAATATAGCCTGTCAATTCTTCAATGATGCCAGGTGGTTTTGTATTGGCGTAACGGTTGTTGTCCTGCTCCCTGGCATGGAGGAACAGCAGTTCTCTCACCCTTGCATCAAACAGCAGTTGGCGGTTCGCTTCTGTTTCCCTGCAAGCGATTATTTCTTCCAGCAGCGTCTTTATTTTTCGCGTAATCGGCGAGGGGGCATGTCGGAAGCCTCTGATTATGCAACGGCCTTCTCCCGCTATTGCCGGGTTCAGCAATAGGTCTTTCCCCGGCATTTTCTGCAAAAAGGCGGAAGAATACCCGATGTGGATGCACCTGAAGTTTCCGGGGGTAAATAACGCTTCGTTTTTATCCCTGGGAGCGATATATAACATATGAGAACTGTTTTCTTCCATTGTTATCTCTCCGACGCCCTGAAGCCGGCAGGCAACGGCGCCTTCCATCATATAATTGAGCGCGAGCAGGGGGCGGTTTGAATGGAAATAAAGCAGCGAGGGTTGATGAATGAAGAAATGGCGCTGCCAGATAGAAAAATCGCTTCCTTCGATTTGCTGGGAAAGGCAGCTTCCGCCAGGAAAGCTATAATGCCTGGGTATGGCAAAAGGAATAATGAGTCCGCGATGAGCGGGCGGCGGCGCGCTCAGGCTTATTCCGTCCTCTAGATCGCCAGGCAACAGGAATTCCATGTATTAAAAAATGTATTGGATGGGTTTGGGTTAGGTACACAACAGTTATGTATAACCTAAGGAAGTTAATTAATGATCGAAGGGTAGGCTAATTTTTACGCAATATTTATATTCGCGACAGGGAGTAATTTATTTGCGACCGGGAGCGGGGCGAGGTTGCGGCTTAATATAAGGGGCGTTTCAGGAGGAACTGCGGGAGGATCTGTTTCTTCTGATCTCGCCCGGCGTTTCGCGAAACTGTTTTTTGAAACCGGTAATAAAGCTGCTTATTCTTTTGTATCCTGCGAGGGAGCAGATCTCTTTCATGGTCATATCTGTTTCTATGAGCAGTCGCCGCGCTTTTTCGAGCCGGAGACGCATCAGGAATTCGAACATCCCCATCCCGGTATGCTTGCGGAATAAAAATTTCAGCTTGTATTCGTTTGTGCCGATCATCCTGGATATCTCCGTATTGGTGTAATGATGGTATATATCCTTTGCGATCAGTTCCCTGGCGGCGTTCACGCAGGCTGTTTCGGCAGGAAGCGATCTGTTCGTTGCGTCGTCGCGGTGAATCGCGTCATATATGGTCAGGAAAAGGTATTCTTTGATCTTTGCGTCTATATATGTCCGGTTAAGGCTTTCTTCATAGGGGCAGTTAAGTATTGCCAAAATGATCTCGCGGATCTGGCGGGTGATATTCCGGGAGGGTCTGAAAAACACATTGGGCTTATGCAGCTTTGCCTTGGAGATAAGCGCTGCCAGGCGCGGAAATGCGGGTTTCAGCTCTTCTATCATTTCCTGCGAGTAGCAGGCGTCGAACGATTGATATTCCTGTTCACTGGCATAAATCGAGCGGCCTTCGCAGGCGCCGTACAGGATCATGAACTGGCTTTCTTTCAACAGGATGTTCCCCGCTCCATGGATCCGGTGATGAAAATTATTCTTCCATGCCACGCTGGTATGTAATCCGGTATGATCGCTTCTGCCCGATATTTTAAAGGATTCAACAAAACGCATGATGTTATACCGGATCGCATATTGGGCGGTGGCCAGTTCCTGGATGACGATATTGCCATGCGCGCCCGAAGCGGAAAAGACCTGGCATCCGGGCGTTACGGGACCCGAGTAGTCATCGGGGAACGCAGGGCGGAAAGAGAACAGGGGATGGGGAATAAGGTTTAATTGTAAACTCATGGCGCGGGAGTTTATCTTAAATTAAAGCGTTTTTTTCTTTTATCTATTCCGCATCTTCCTTAAAAAGATCGGATATTTTAACCTGTAAAGCGACGGCTAATTTGACAATGGTATAGAATTCCAGGTTCTTCTGGCCGTTCTCGATCCGGCTTATATCGCCATGATTTATTTTACAATCCAGCTCAAACTCAACCTGGGTCTTGTTCCTGGCCTTTCTAAGCGCACGAATCCTTTTGCCTAGTTTAAGAAGTTCTGATTTGTAAATTTCATTTTCCATTTCAGTGCAGAACGGAAATATGCGCGCATTATCCGAATTAAAAATTGGGTTATAAACCACAAAAATTTAATTTTAGTAAATGCCTGCATATTCATCTCTTCCATATAACGAGGTTTTGCTGTTGGATAAACTCCGGAAAAATAGCAAGTCGGGTTTTAAGCGTATTTTTGAATGTTACTATCCGAGGATATATTTTTTTGCCTGGCGATTGCTGAAGCAGGATGCCGCCTCGAACCGGATAGCGCTTGATTGCTTTGTTAAGCTCGCGGGTGAACGCGGCAAGTTTGTCAACCTGCAAGGACTGGTTTCCTTTCTTTATTCCTGCGCGCAGGAAGCTTGCCGGGAGTTCTGCAGCCGGAATGATTTTTATGGCTATCGCCGCGTATTAATGGGATATAATCTTCGCGAAAAGAAAAGAAACAGCTTCCTGGACATTCTTATAGCGGAAGCTTCTTTTGCAATATACCTGGATATGGAAAAGGAGATACCCGCGTCTGCTGAGTTGCGAGGCATGATTGACGCCCTGTCTGACAGTATGTCTTCGCGGGGCGCTGATGCTGGCGCTGTGCCGGGGATCACGCCGGTATCCGGAATTAACGTTACGGAGGATGTGGCCATGCGGGATATTATGCGCCTGTCTGCGCTGATCAAAGATTTTATCCTTGACGTCGTTTATCATCAGAAAGGTTTCGGACCTTTTCCCGGCAGGCTGCGGGAGTTGAACGATTGGCTCATGGCGGATATTGAGCGCCGGATATTAATGGATGAAATAAAAGACCCGGCGAACAGGAGCAATGCCGCTCATTTTTTCCGGAATATCGATAGCGGCGAGAGTTTTGAGACGATCAGGCGCCGCATTCCTTTTGCCGGTCCGCTTTCTTTTATAGGAGCCAGGCTGGCGAATTCATTTTCGTTGGTATCTTCACGCAAATGGAAACGATCCTGATTACCGGAGGTTCCGGGCTTATTGGAACTGCATTATGCGAACTGTTGTCCGGCGAAGGTTACCAGGTGATCGTACTTACCCGGTCGCCTTCGTCCGCCAAACGAAAATTCAGGTCTTCAATAAGCGATATTTCTTTTGCCGCATGGGATATCAAAAAGGGAACGATAGACGAAGATGCTTTTCGTAAAGCAGATCATATTGTTCATCTCGCGGGCGCGGGAGTAGCCGATAAACGTTGGTCGGCCCGGAGAAAAAAAGAGATCGTGAACAGCCGGATAAAGAGCGGCGAGCTGCTGCTACAAACGCTGAGAACGACGGCGCATAAGGTAAAGACAATAGTGAGTTCTTCCGCCATCGGATGGTATGGCCCGGATCCCTCCATCCCCAATTTGCATCCTTTCCGGGAGTCTGATCCGCCGGACAGCCATTTTCTGGGGGAGACCTGCAGGCTTTGGGAGGAGAGTATACGACCGGCAACCGGACTTGGGATAAGGCTGGTTATATTGAGAACAGGAATCGTTTTCAGCGCAAAGCGGGGCGCATTCCCTGAATTTAAAAAGCCGCTCAGGCTTGGGCTGGCTGCGATCCTGGGCAATGGCAGGCAGGTAGTAAGCTGGATCCATATTGACGATATCTGTCGCATATACCTGGCCGCTATAGAACGGACGGATATGCAGGGCGTATATAATGCGGTAGCCCCCGAGCCAGTGAGCAACAAAATGCTGATCCAAACGATGGCCCGCGTTTTCAGGGGTAAAAATTTTATCTCTCTTCATGTTCCCCGGTTTGCCATAAAAATAGCGCTGGGCGAGATGAGCGTGGAAGTATTAAAGAGCGCCACGGTCAGCTGCGACAAGCTTAAGGATACGGGGTTTGATTTTTTATACCCTTCCCTGGATTCTGCCTTAAATGCATTGAACCACGGCTGACGATCGTCGCTGCGTTGTTTGCTTGCCATCTTAAACGTTTTGAAGGGCCGCGCCTATAGCCCGCTTGATAATGTTGCCTATGCATTTGCATCGATAGGGCATTTTATTGCTTTCAGATAGATCGCTTAAAACCCGGGCAACTGTTTAGCATGATAGATGCTTGAAAACGCCCCGATCAGGGCAACTCCCCGGGCGTTAAAATCCAGTTTATGCAAGCGGAGGTTTTGAATATCATTTGCGGTTACTTTTCTGTGCCGGGGATCGAGGGTTCCGCCGTCTTCTCCCGCGGCGGCGGCAATATTGTATTGCAGCCGCGGATCGCAGATGGTTCCCCGGGGATACATGATGGAAGCTTCCAGGTCGCCGCGGATATCCAGTTGAGGGGGATGATGTAATCCGAGGGTATGTCCGTATTCATGCGCCATCGTGGTCGAGGTCTGTAGCAGGTTGTCTATTTTCAGGTACCCGGTATTGCAGCCAAGTCCGTCTACAAAAGAGATATTTCCGACAACATATTCTTCTATCCTGAAAAAATTAAGGCGCGGGTTATCATTGTACCATACTTTTTCCGGAGCAAGTCCGGGCTCGCATATTCCTTCGATATCGAAGCGCACCGCGTATTCTTTTTTCTTAATAAGGACGATTGCTTGCGGCTCATTCCAATGCGCAGCGGTATCCCTGGCGACCTGGTCGGCAAGTTCGCTCGTTGCGCTGTCGCCATAAAAATAAAATACGGAACGAATGATCAGTTGTCCGTCTACGGGATATAGTGTCGCTTCGCCCAACTGCATGATTTTGCGCGAACTGGCGCCGGGCCAATGCCTGTTCGCTTTTATTTATGCCGGCTATCTTTAAAGGCCATTGTCGCTGCAATGCATACCCGTTACCGGCGCAATCATTAATTCCTGATTCGGAAGGGTCAAAGCCCTCTCTGACGAGCGGAACGGTTAACCGTCCCGATCATTAATTCCTGACCGGCTTGCCGGTCTTCAATACGCTTTGTATTCTTTCCAGCGTTTTCTTTTCTCCGCAAAGGCTCAGGAAGGCTTCCCTTTCCAGGTCGAGCAAATACTGCTCGCTTACCGGCGTGGGCTCGCTAAGATCGCCCCCGCACATGGTATAGGCCAGCTTTTTAGCGGTGAGCGCATCGTGATCGGTGGCGTAGCCAGCCTGCTGCATCCCGTATATGCCGGCATACAGGGCGCCCAATGCGGAGCGTCCCAATACCTTAATGTCCTTGCGTTGAACAGGGGTCTGGTAACCGCTGTCATATAATTCAATGACGCTTTTTTTAGCTTCCAATATTCGCCTTCCCTGGTTGATGACCGTTTCATCCCTTCCTTTTTTCAAAATGCCCAGGCGGTAGGCTTCAGCGGCGGAGCCAGATACTTTTGCCGTGGCGATGGTGAAAAAGCGATTCTTTAAGGTAATGGTTTCCGGTTCGTCTTCATGCATCTCATCAGCGGCCCTTAAGGTAAATTCCTTTGTGCCTCCTCCGCCCGGGATCAGTCCCAATCCCGTTTCCACCAGTCCGGTATAGGTTTCAGCCGCGGCGCAGACCTTGTCGGCGTGCAGGCTCAGCTCGCAGGCTCCTCCCAGCGTCAGGCCATGCGGGGCTACTACTACCGGTATGGAGGAATATCGGGCGCGCATCATGGTTTGCTGGAACATTCTCACGGCCATATCCAGTTCGTCGAATTCCTGCTCGATGGCGAACATAAAGATCATGGCCACATTGGCGCCGGCGCTGAAGTTCTGTCCCTCGTTGGCGATGACCAATCCTTTAAAATCTTTTTCCGCCAGGGAGATGGATCGCTGAATGCCTTCCAGGACCTCGCCTCCCATACTTCCCATTTTGGTGTTCCATTCCAGTCCCAGTACCTCGTCGCCCAGGCGATAGGTCCGGCAGGCGCTGTTTTTCCAGACAACCTGGTTTTCAAAATTCTTCATGACGATGAAGGCCTCTGATCCCGGGATCGGCCGGTAAGATTTAGAGCCAACGTCGTAGTATAACCGCTTTCCGTTTTCCACCGAATAAAATGAAGGGCATCCGTTTTGTATCATTTCCATGACCCAATTCGCGACCGGATAGCCCTCTTCTTTCATTTTGTTAACGGTATGCTCCACGCCCAGCGCATCCCAGCTTTCGAACGCGCCTATTTCCCAGCCAAATCCGGCTTTCATGGCATCGTCGATCCGGTAGATATCGTCGCTGATCTCGGGAATGCGGTGCGAAATATAGGAGAACAGCCCGTAGTGGAATTGACGGAAAAATGATCCGGCCTTGTCTTTGCCCTGCATGAGCGCCTTGATACGCGCCGGAAGGTCTTCAATAGGTTTCGCCGCTTCCAGGGCGGCAAATTTTGGTTTGGTCCGCGGTTTGTATTCGTTGGTTTGAAGGTCCAGCGCCAGGATGACCGATTTGCCGTCTTCTCCTTTTATCTTTTTGAAAAATCCCTGGCCGGTTTTGTCGCCCAGCCATTTATTATCCGCCATTTGCTGTAGCCAGCCGGGAATGACAAAGCTGTTTCTTGCTTCGTCATCGGGGCAGTGTTCGTAGACTCCATTGGCGACCTTGATCAGGGTATCAATTCCTACAACATCCGCAGTGCGGAAGGTGGCGGATTTGGGCCGGCCGAACACGGGGCCTGTCAATGCTTCTATCTCGTCTATGGTCAGCCCTATTTTTTCAACCAGCGCGAAAGTATGCATCATGGCAAAAACGCCGATCCGGTTGGCGATAAAGGCGGGGGTATCCTTGCACAACACCGTGGTCTTGCCCAGGTGCAGATCGCCGTAATGCATCAGGAACGCGATCACTTCCGGATCTGTGGAAGGAGTAGGAATGATCTCCAGCAGCCGCAGGTATCTTGGCGGATTAAAGAAATGCGTTCCGCAGAAATGTTTTTTGAAATCATCGCTCCTGCCTTCCGCCATCAGGCTGATGGGTATGCCTGAAGTGTTGGACGTGATCAGGGTTCCGGGCTTCCGGTATTTTTCCGCTTCGTCGAATAGCTGCCGCTTGATGTCTAGCCGTTCAACGACGGCTTCAAGCGTCCAGTCGCAGTCGCCGATATCCGGCATGTTGTCTGTGAAATTGCCGACGGTGATCAGTTCCAGCGCTTCTTTGGCATATAGCGGGGATGGGTTCGATTTTACGGCCGCTGCCAGCGCCGCGTTTACGATCCTGTTGCGCACTGCGGTATCTTCCAGGGAAAGGCCCTGCTTTTTTTCCTGTTCGTTAAGCTCTGCCGGCGCGATATCTAACAGTAATACCTGTACGCCGATTCCGGCGAAATGACAGGCGATCCTTGAACCCATAACGCCGCTTCCTAAGACTGCAACCTTTTTGATGCTTCGAGTAGCCATGCTAAAATTAGTTAGTTAAACAACTATTTTAACCGAAGTTAGGATTTTTTAGGAAGATTAGCAGATTAGCCCGGGGCTTCCGGACAGCAACTCGGTTTCCGCCCTAATGCTTTATAGGGCTGCGCATAAAGGTTCAAAATGAGTTGCTACCGGGCCTTGCCGGTTGTACGCGGATAACTCCGGGTTTCGGCCATTTTTATATTGGATATGTAGAGATTAAATTCGATCGGCATTCAACGTTACGTGAATGCCGGCGGTTAAAAGGCACAGTTGCTTCCGAAGGTCAGTATTCAGATAACCCCCTATCCTGGCAGTTTTGCGGACGCTGCTACTGCTCAACGCCTAACTGACGCCGGATCCGGGGGGAAGGGCGTCGGGGCCGCTGACAAAATGAAGCTTTCCTTCCTTATCTTCCGCCATCAGGATCATGCCATTGCTGGTAATGCCCTTCATCTTGCGGGGAGCGAGATTTGCTGCCACCACGACCTGCCTGCCGACGATCTCCTCCGGCGTAAAATGAAGCGCGATGCCGGAAACAATGGTCCTTTTTTCGAATCCAAGGTCTATTTCCAGCTTTAGCAATTTGTCCGCCTTTTCTACTTTTTCCGCGGCAAGGATAACGCCTGTTTTAAAATCAAGCTTGGCGAAATCGTCATAGACGATAGCGGGTTTAACCGGAGACGACGCGGCTTCTGCTGCATCCGCCTCCTGCGTTTTTGTTTTTACTGGAGCGGATGGCGTATTCCCGGCCTTGTTGTTATCGGTCGGCGCGGTTGCTGCGGCAGGCTGAGGTTGTGTTCCTTTTAATTTGGCGATCTGCGCGGCGATCTCTTCATCCTCAATTTTCCGGAACAGCAGCTCGGGGGGCCTGAGGCTATACCCAACGCTGAGCAGTTTTAGTTTTCCCGCATTTTCCCAGTCCAGGATCTTGTCTACCACCTTCAGGATATGCAGTATTTTTTTTGCGGTTGAAGGAAGGAATGGATTGATAAATATGGCCAGGTTGGCGGCCAGCTGCAGGCAAAGATGCAGGCAGTTGTCGATCAGCTTTTGTTGTTGCGGATCTTTTTCCAGTTCCCTGACAACGATCCAGGGCTGTTTCTCCTGCATATATTTATTTCCCTTTCTTGCCAGGTCGATCACTTCATACAGCGCATCACGGAACCTGAACTGCTCCAGCAGGTCCTCGATCACCGGTTTGGCATTTTCAATATCAGCGATCAGGGCGCGGTCCGTATCGTCCAGTATATCCGTATGCAAGGGAGGCACTTTGCCTTTACAAAGCTTGTGCATCAGCACCATTGCGCGATTGATGAAATTCCCGAAGATCGCTACCAGCTCGCTGTTGTTGCGGTCCTGAAAATCTTTCCAGGTAAAGTCATTGTCCTTTGTTTCAGGGGCGTTGATGCACAGCACATACCTTAGCGTATCCTGCTGGCCGGGAAAGTCTTTCAGGTATTCGTGCACCCATACCGCCCAGTTCCTGCTGGTAGAGACCTTATCGCCTTCGATATTGAGAAATTCGTTGGCGGGAACATTGTCGGGCAGCACAAAGTTTTTATGCGCCTTTAACATGGCGGGGAAGATGATACAGTGAAAAACGATATTGTCTTTCCCAATAAAATGTACCAGCTTGGTGTCTTCCTTACACCAGTAGTCCTCCCAGTCCGGCGTCAGCTCCTTGGTGGCGCTGATATAGCCGATCGGCGCGTCGAACCAGACGTATAGCACTTTTCCTTCGGCGTCGGGAAGGGGCACTTTTATGCCCCAGGAGCTATCGCGGGTCATGGCGCGGGGTTGCAGGCCGTTGTCGAGCCAGCTTTTGCACTGTCCGTATACGTTATTCTTCCACTCCTTGTGTCCTTCCAGTATCCAGGTTTTCAGCCATTCCTCATAGTTCTGCAGGGGGAAATACCAGTGCTTGGTCTTCTTTTTAACCGGCACGGCATCGCTCAGGGTAGAGCGGGGATTGATAAGTTGCTCGGGGCTAAGGGCCGATCCGCAGCTTTCGCATTGGTCGCCATAGGCATTCGCGTTGCCGCATACCGGGCAGGTTCCGGTGATGTACCGGTCGGCCAGGAACAGACCGGCTTTCTCGTCGTAATATTGTTCGGTCTCTTTTTCCTCAAACAGCCCGTCGTCGTACAGCTTCTTGAAGAAATCAGCGGCCGTTTGATGGTGTACGGGACTGGAGGTGCGGGAGTAGATATCAAAAGAGATGCCCATTTCGGAGAGGCTCTCCTTAATGATCGCATGGTATTTATCTACGATCTGCTGAGGACTTACGCCTTCTTTCATTGCCCTTATGGTAATGGGAACGCCATGCTCGTCGCTGCCGCCCACGAATTTAATATCGCGTTTCCTGGCCCGCTGGTAACGGACATAAATATCGGCCGGCAGGTAGCAACCGGCAAGATGCCCTATATGCAGCGGCCCGTTGGCATATGGCAGCGCCGCGCTAACCAAATATCTCTTAAAATCTGTCATCAGGATTGTGCTTTTGTTTCTTTGCTCTTATGGAGTAGTGCAAATGTACCAATATACCGATATATGCCGGCCGCCATTTCAGGAATGGCATCGGTTCATTTTAAATTTTTTCCGTTCGCGCAACCGCTGGAGCCGGATCGCATGAAACGGGTAACAAAGCGCGGTTTGCCGGGGTGGGAACGGGTTAGCGGGGTTCCGAGTTTGCGTTGGGCGGGCGTCAAGGACTACCGTCAAACTTGAAATGCAGCCGCTAGCTAAAGAATTGCTACATTGTATTGGTTAATAGTTGTACAACTATTAACAATTAGTATAACTATTAATTGTACAAACATTCACAACTAGTACAACTATTAAAAGCGTTAATTGAACCTACTGTTCATGAACAGAAAAAAATTCCTTTCTTCTTTCGCGGTTATGGGAGGATTGTTTTCCTCCTTTGCCGCCGGAGACGGCAATGAACCGGATGAATCTGCAGCGATCATCCCGCGTTACCTTAAGCCGGGCGACACGATAGGCATTACCTCGCCGGCCGGCTATATTACGGTCAAAGATATTGAACCAGCTATTGCGCAGATAACCGGGTGGGGCTTTAAGGTGAAGATAGGCCTTGCCATCGGCAAGCGCGATTTTGGTTTTGGCGGTACGGACGAGGAAAGAAGGGAGGATATGCAGGATATGCTGGACGATCCCCGGTTAAGCGCCATTATGTGCGCCAGGGGAGGCTATGGGCTGGTACGGATCATTGACCGGCTGGATTTCCGGAAATTCTTGCAGCGCCCCAAATGGCTTATCGGTTTCAGCGATGTTACGGTAATGCATGCGCACTTAAATCATAATTATGGAGTGGCGTCCATTCATTCCAAAATGTGCAATAGTTTTCCCGATCGCTGGGACAGGGCCGATCCCATACAGCGCGAAACCATTCTCTCCATCCGCGACGCCTTAACCGGCGTGAAAATGAGATACTCCGTTTCGCCGTCGGCGGCCAACAGGAATGGAAGGGGCGCGGGCCCCCTGGTAGGCGGTAACCTGAAGACCATAGAAACGTTGGCGGCTACGCCGTCTAACCTGCATACGAGGGGAAAGATACTGTTTGTGGAAGATACGGGCGAGTATCTGTATAGTATAGACAGGATGTTTTGGCATCTTAAACGCGCGGGCAAGCTGGCGGAACTGAAAGGGTTGATCGTAGGCGGATTTAAAACCAAGCCTGATGATCCCGGCGAGGAATTTGGCAGGACATTGCAGGAGATCGTCCGGGAGAAGGTCAAACCCTATGCTTATCCTGTTTGTTTTGATTTTCCCGTGGGCCATCAGCGGAATAACTTTGCCTTGAAATACGGGATCAGGCATAGGCTGGAGGTTGATCAGCAGGGAGCAGTTCTGGAAGAAGCATAAACCTGCGTCAGGGCGCTTCAGCGTATGTTACAAAGCGTTAGGATTATACCGGAGAGTCATTGGGATGGCGATGCGCGTCGGGGTGGACGGAAGGCGTTTTGCTATGCCGGGGATTGCGCAGGCTATGCTTATCTTTATGTTAACACAAATGCATTTTTGATATGGTAACAACGCCGCCTTATTTGCAACCGGGCGATACCGTTGGTCTGGTATGTCCCGGCGGTTATATGGCTTTTGAAAAAGCGCAGGCCTGTATCCGCGGGTTAAATGAATGGGGATACGAAGTGAAGCTGGGCTTTACGCTGGGCTCAGGCTCGGATAACTATTTTTCGGGCTCCGACGAAGACCGGCTGAAAGATCTTCAGCAGATGTTGGACGACGACCAGGTGAAAGCGGTATTGTGCGCCCGGGGCGGATACGGCCTGGGGCGCATCATCGATAAACTCAACTTTAAAAAATTCCGGAAACAACCCAAATGGATCATCGGCTTTAGCGATATCACCATTCTGCATTCGTATTTGTTCGCGAATGAAAATATAGCCTCGCTGCACGCCCCGATGGCGGCCGCTTTTAACGGTCAGGGGTCTGATCCTTATCTTCAATCGATGAGAAAGGCCCTGGAAGGAAGAAAACTGTATTATGCCTGCGACCCTCATCCGTTTAACAGGAGAGGAGAGGCGGTGGGCGAGCTGGTAGGCGGCAACCTGGCGCTGCTGGCGCATGGCATCGGCTCCTCTTTTGAGGTCAAGACCAGGGGCAGGATATTGTTTATTGAGGATGTGGGGGAATACCTGTACAATGTCGACCGGATGCTGCACCAGTTAAAAAACGCTGGTAAGTTTAATAAGCTTGCGGGACTGATCATCGGCGGTTTTACAGAGATGAAGGATACGGAACGTCCTTTTGGCTGCAGCGTCGAAGAGATCATCCGCGACATCGCGAAGGACTTTGACTTCCCGGTTTGTTTCGGTTTTCCGGTAGGACATCAGCAGGAGAACCTGGCGCTGAAAATAGGCGTAGGCTACAAGCTGAAGGTAGGCAGGAATAAAACGGTCCTGGAAGAATAAATTGTTTTATCCTTCGTTCGAGTGGAATACTCTTTTCAAGCGAAGATTGTGCACCGGCGCCACGATCAGCGGGAATTTTTCGATGGTTACGTTGGCGGTGTCCAGGCCGAAACCTTTTTCTTCTGAGAGGCTGACTTCCTTTATCCAGAAATACATTTTCATAATAACGGTTTCGAGGAAGGGAAGTTCATTGTCCTGGCTCAGGTATTTTTCCATGACGATGAACTGAAAATCGCCTACTACATTGTTTCTTTCCAGCGATTCATAGCGGCTGGTAATGTTTACTTCCTGGTTGCTCACCAGGTCGGCCACCACTTTCCGGAACATGAGGTTGATCTTCGGCTCTATCCTGAAGCCCAGGCGGAATTCCACCCGGATAATATCATTTGGGATAATATGATCCACGATATACTCGCAGGTATAAGGGTCATCAAGCGTATCCACATGTACGAACCAATAGATATCCGCGCGTTTGGGCTTTTTGCTCAATATGGAATGGATGATCTTATGCTCTATTTCCTTGGGGTTATTGGCGCTGGTAAGGTACACCAGGTGGGTGGCGTATTTGGGAACGGTTTTGTCGTTGCTCAATTCCTGTATCTGGGGAATATAATCTTCCATCCTGACAAATTCGACATAGCGGTTTTTGATCTTCCTGCTGCGGAACCATACATACATGATCGTGAACATGCCTCCTCCCACGATCAGGGTGGTATAACCGCCATGGGTAAACTTTTGCATCAGCGCTACCAGGTAGGCCGATTCAATGATAAAAAATGAGATCAGGAAGATATAGATCAAAATGGGGTTAACCCGCTTCGCGACCATATAATTGGCAAAAAGAATGGTTGTGGAGATCATGGTCAGGATGATGGCCAATCCGTAGGCCGCTTCCATCCGGTTGGATTCCCTGAAGTACAAAACTGCGGCTACGCATCCGAGAAACAGCATCATGTTGATGGCCGGGATGAACAACTGGCCTTTTTCTTCCGTGGGATAACGGACTTTTAGTTTGGGCCAAAGGTTCAGCCGCATGGCTTCGCTGATCAGCGTATAGGATCCTGAAACCATCGCCTGGCTGGCGATAATGGCCGCTGAGGTGGCGATGATCACGCCGGGTATGATAAACCATTGCGGCATCAGGTCGTAAAAAGCGTTGATGCCTAGCTGGGCCCTTACCTGGGCCGTGATGTGCAGCCCGTCGTGATGGGCCATCAGGTAGGCTCCCTGGCCGAGATAATTCAACAGCAGGCAGGCTTTGACATATATCCAGGTTACCTTGATATTGCTCCGGCCGCAATGCCCCAGGTCGGAATACAAGGCTTCCGCTCCCGTAGTGCACAGGAATACGGCGCCCAGCAGCCAGAAGCCGCCGGGATAAGCAGCCAGAAATTCGATGGCGTAATACGGACTAAACGCTTTAAATATGCTCAGGTCGTCAAAGACATGGTATACGCCTAATACGGCCAGCATGAAGAACCAGATGAACATGATCGGGCCGAACAATTTGCCAATGGAAGCTGTGCCGAATTGCTGCAGGAAAAAAAAAGCAGACAGGATCGCCAGCACAATAAACACGATCGTATTGTCGGTTTCGCCCAGGTGGCGGAAAGCGGGCAGTTCGCGCAACCCCTCAATGGCCGAAGTAATGGAGATGGGCGGAGTGATCATCCCGTCGGCAAGCAGCGCGGCGCCGCCCAGCATGGCCGGGAGCGCCAGCCATTTTTTTTGCCGCCGGACAAGCGCATACAGGGCGAAGGTTCCACCCTCTCCCCGGTTATCGGCCTTTAACACCAGCCATACGTATTTGACGGTGGTCTGAAGCGTCAGGGTCCAGATAATGCAGGACAATACGCCGATAATGATCTGGTCGCTGATGACCTTGCCGTTGATGATTGCGTTAAATACATAAAGAGGAGAAGTGCCGATATCCCCATAAATAATACCGAGGGCAATGATAAGGCCTGCCGCGCTGACTTTTTTGGAGTTTTTACCCACGGGTCAAAGGTATAAGAAAATGTTAATCCCCAATAATAATTTGCTTGCCGGCAGCGGCGCAATTTTCGACCCGAACATACTGCCGGCGCGGGTTAAAAGCGTAACGGGCAGGACCCGCTTACAGGCAGCGGCTAGTTCCGTCTAGCGATATGGTACCAGCTTGTCTGCGGCCGGGACTTTTATCTTGGCCGGCCCGTTCAACTTCAGCGTTTCGGCGGGCAGGCGAAATGTTAACAAGTCTATATGCGCTTACAACAGGCTTTCCAAAAGCTTAAATTTGTGGGGAAATTTTGGGCAGCCGTACTACAATTGTTAATTTGGCGTATTGGGAATGTTTACTCTAAACATAATTTGTGCTGTAGGCATGTCGTATTGATTGTTCATTTTGAAAAGCCATTCTATGAGATATATTAAAGCAGCGGTAAGCCTTCTCTTCATTATTACCTGCTTTCTGCCGGCAAAAAGCCAGAAGATTTCCTATAGCGAGCCCGAACGGGAAGATACCAAACGAACCAATTTCGAGATCATCGGCAAAATAGGGAAGAACATCCTCGTGTATAAAAATAACCGCAACAGCAACCATATTTCGGTATACAATGAAGAGATGAAGTTGGTGGAGCGCGTGAATATAGACGCTACCAATAACCGCTGGATCAACGTAGACTTTATACCTTATGCCAATCATTGCTGGATGATCTACCAGTTCCAGCAAAAAAATGTCTTGTATTGCATGGGCGTTAAGCTGGATGAGAATGCCAAAAGGCTCTCGGACCCTGTCGAACTGGATACGACCAGGATAGGATGGTCGGCGGACAATAAGATATATACAACGGTGTTCTCCGACGATAAGCAGAAGATCATGATCTTTAAGATCAATAGCCGTAACCAGAAAAGGTTCATCTTTTCCACCCTGCTGTTCGACGAGGGGCTGCAATTGCTGGAAAAACGCGAGATGCCGCTGGACATGGAAGAGCGCAATGACTATTTTACTAATTTTTTATTGGATAACGAAGGCGGGCTGGTCTTCGGAAAGTTTATAAGAAGAGGGTCCAGCGACTATATTACCAGCCTTTCCCTGGTGCATAAGCCTGCGGGCGCAGAAGCCTTTTCCATTCATCCGCTGGATACCCAGGAAAAAGTATTGGACGAAATAAAGATCAAGGTGGATAACACCAATAGGCGATATCTTTTTACCGCCTTATACTATAGGCAGAGAAGGGGCAATATCGAAGGATTGTATACCGTGATCTGGGATAAGGATTCTTCCAGCATTGTCAGGCAACATACATTGGCTTTTGACGATGATCTGCGTCGCCAGGCAAAAGGCCCCGACGCTAACCAGAAGCTGGCCTTCAACGATTATTTTATACAGAATATCATCATAAGAAAAGACGGGGGATATATCCTGGTCGCCGAATCGCTGTACAGTTCATCGAGAGGAGGAGGGCCCTTTAACCGATGGGATTATCTTTCCTGGAACAATCCCTGGATATCGCCCTATTCGTACTATTACTCTCCTTACTACTATAATAGCTGGGGCAATCCATGGAACAGGTGGGGAGGAAGACAGCCCACCCGTTATCATGCCGAGAATATAATCGTCCTGTCCTTTGATAAGAACGATACGCTGGAATGGAGTAATGTTATTCTCAAAACCCAGTTCGACGACCAGGGCGAGGCCCTTTTGTCGCACCAGATCATGAATACGGGAGGCGAGCTCCATTTTCTTTTTAACCTGTATGAAAGGAGAACGCTGTTGCTGAATGATCAAAGTATTGGACCCGATGGAAAGATCATCCGTTATCCTACCTTAAAGAACCTGGATAAGGGATTTGAGTTTATGCCCAGGTACGGGAAACAGGTTGCCGCCAGAACGATGATAATGCCCTGTCAATACCGGAACTATCTTACTTTCGCTAAAATTGAATTCTAAACCCCAACGAAAGTGATTGGCATTTTCCGACAGAAGAACCCGGGCAATGGTTTGTTGATACTTGTTTACGGACTGGTTCTTAAGCTTAATTACCTGATTCAACCCCGGCCTCTTTTGAGACAGGCGGAAGATCATTACCTCTATGTGCTTTTGTTAAAAGGACTGGAGATAATGCAATTGCCCCTGTTTGTACTTGGCATCATCAGTTTCCTGTTATTGTTTATCCAGGCGATGGTGATCAATAAAATATGCATCGATCAGAAGATGCTTCCGAAGCCCACCTACCTGCCGGGGATGGCCTATATGCTGATCACTTCCCTGTATGCAGACTGGAACTATTTTTCTGCGCCATTGATCGTCAATACGCTGTTGCTTGTGATTGTTTACCGGGCGACCCTGCTGTACAACAGCCAGAAACCGCTGGCCGATATTTTCAATATCGGGGCGCTTATGGGATTGGCCACCCTGGTATATCAACCAGCCATTGTATTTGTGCTGCTGCTGCCTGTCATGCTGTTCATCATGCGCCCCTTCCGTATAAGGGAATGGCTGCTGGCCCTTTTGGGGGTTACCGCCCCTTATTATTTCCTGGCGCTGGAGCCGCTTTTTACGAATCGATGGGCCTGGCGGCACCTGGCGCCTTCGGTATCCATCGATCTTCCGGCAATGCCCTCCTCGCTTCCTATAGCCATCAGCATATTGCTATTGCTGGCGCCTTTCATTATTGGGGGTTATTTTGTGCAGCGCCATATGAGTAAAATGCTGATACAGATCAGGAAGGCCTGGAGCCTCATTCTTACGCTGCTCGTCATCTCTCTCCTGATCACGCTGGCGAACGGGGGAAGCAATTATTTGAACTGGATATTCTGCCTGATACCCTTGTCGGTTTTTCATGCAGCGGCATATTTTTACCCGGCAAACCAGAAGTTCCCGCTTGTATTACATTGGATTAGTTTTGCCTATGCTTTATTGGTGGGGTATTGGCTGGGATGAGGCGAGGCTGCATTTTGAAATGCTCGCCGGATTAGGCCAAAACGCCTGTACAAGAGCGATCTGCCGAAGGGCGCTTCGGGGTGAGGCGATCCGTGGAAAAGTCGTTAACTTTCTCTTGAATATTTATTATTGTTTTTTAGCCAAGAGGAACTCCCATGAAATTTTTCATTCATCCTTTATGTATTTTATGAATGAAAAATTTCACGTACGTTTGAAAAAAATAATGAAATGAAGTTCGGTATAGTGGTTTTTCCGGGTTCTAATTGCGATCGCGACATGCAAGGCGCCCTTCAACATGATCTTGGCCAGGAGACCGTAATGCTCTGGCATAAGGATAGGGACATCAGTATGTTCTCTACGGACGACTGCATCGTGCTTCCCGGAGGGTTTTCTTATGGCGATTATCTTCGCTGCGGAGCCATTGCCCGGTTCAGCCCGATGATGCAGAGCGTGATCAGTTTTGCCAGGAAAGGAGGCAAAGTGCTGGGCATCTGCAACGGTTTCCAGATCTTATGCGAATCGCATTTGCTGCCCGGGGCCCTTTTGAGAAATGAAAAACAGCAATTTGTATGTAAGAACAGTTATATCATCGGCGCCGGCTCGGATAGACCGTTGAAGATACCCGTTGCCCATGGCGAAGGAAGGTATTATGCAGAGGAAAGCGCGCTGGATGAACTGGAAGCAAATGGACAGGTCCTTTACCGTTATTGCGATCAATACGGGAATATTGTCCCGGCGGCTAACCCCAACGGTTCTGCCCGCAATATTGCCGGGATTGTTAACAAGGAGCGAAATGTATTCGGAATGATGCCTCATCCGGAGAGAGCTTGTTCTCCAATATTGGGAAATACCGACGGACAGATCATATTTAACGCTTTATTTGATCTTAAGCCCGCTGTAGCGGCAGGGCCTGCGGCTGAACTGGCTAATTTTTAGAGTTTTTTTAAGTTTAAAATATAGACTTTTGAGCCGGACCCCATCGTTAAATCGCTACCTATGATCATGATAAGGTTTTTTTTCTTCCTACTGTTGTTCTCGCCCGGCCTGCTTATTCCGGAGATAAGCTCAGCGCAATCCCTGAAGCCGGTTCAATGGACCTTTACTTCCAAAAAGATCACCGATCAATTGTATGAAGTGCGTATGGATGCAAAGGTGAACGGCAATTGGCATATCTATTCGCAGGATGGAGGAGAAGGGCCTTTTTCCACTACATTTGCTTTTACCCAGAATCCTTTATTGAATATTGATGGCAAGGTGCAGGAGCTGGGAACATTGAAAAAAGTTTTTGAGGAAGCGTTCGGATCAGAAGTGCGCTATTATGAAAAAGCGGTGAGTTTTGTGCAAAGAGTGAAATTACGCGGTAAGGCTAAAACCAATCTCGCGGGCAAGGTGGAATACATGGTATGCAACGATAAACAATGCCTCCCGCCTGCTGAAGTTAATTTCTCGGTAAATGTGGGAGGATAAGATATCTCTCAACATATATTAAAATGCTTACGGCAAACGGGTTCTTTCATAGAGAAGAATCCGTTTGTTTTTTATTAAGTTACCATGCGCATGATACCGGAAAGCATATACGCAAAGCAATGGGGCTATAGAGGAAAGGCATCCCCCAACCGGCTATTGACCATATTCCCGGAGGTTTTTGGAAAGGCGATCCGGTATCGGAAATTATTGCCGGCCCGGATCCGGTTAAGCCTTTTTCTGGGGGCCTGTCTGCTGCTTCCCGGCATTTTTTCAGCCGCCCAGGATACCGGCGGATACCAATGGAAGGTCAGCAGTAAAAAGCTAGACGAGGGCGTATATGCGCTGACCTTTCAGGTTGCCCCTAATGCGCCATGGCAGCTGTACGATCCTAATGAAACCATCAGCGAAATGCCTGTATCGGCATTGGAATTTGCCGACTCCTCCATCCGGGCCGCTCTTCCCTTTTCAGTTTCCGGCCAGGCCAAAACCATTACCAGCGAGCTGTTTGACAACGATTCTTTTACGGTGTACGAGGGCGGGGCATCCTTTACCGCCACGGTATCGATCCAGGGTAAGATACCCGCCAGGCTGATGGGGGTCTTCAGATATACCTACGGCAAAGGCGATGAATTCTATCCATTGACGCCCTGGGCTTTTGAAGTGGAGCTGGAAGGGGGGGAAGCATCGACGGTTAGGATCGCGATAGACGGCTTTGACCTCGATAATCCTGTGCATGATTGCGGGGATGACGCTTCTGCAGGAAGGAGCTTATGGGGGATCTTTATCCTGGGTTTCCTGGGCGGCGGTATTGCCTTGCTAACGCCATGCGTTTTCCCGCTGATTCCCCTGACCGTATCCTTTTTTACAAAAAAATCGGGCAGTCGAAGGAAAGGGACAGCCAACGCCATTGTTTACGGCTTGTTTATCTTTCTGATCTATACATTGCTGAGCATTCCCTTTCACCTGGTAGACAATGTGAGCCCTGAAATACTGAATAATATATCTACCAATGTATGGCTGAATATCTTCTTCTTTTTAATTTTTGTGGTTTTTGCATTTTCTTTCTTTGGCTACTTCGAGATGGGTTTGCCTGCCGGGCTCGCCAATAAGATCGATTCACGTTCCGGTATGGGCGCGCTGGGCGGAATATTCTTTATGGCGTTGACCCTGGCCATTGTTTCTTTTTCCTGCACGGGCCCTATCCTGGGCTCCCTGCTCGCCGGAACCGCTTCGGCAGGCGCCTGGCCTTTAACGGCCGGGCTGGCAGGATTCGGGCTTGCCCTGGCCCTGCCCTTTGCTTTATTTGCCATGTTTCCCGGGTGGCTGCAATCGCTTCCCAAATCGGGCGGCTGGCTGACTACTATAAAAGGAACACTCGGGTTCCTGGAATTGGCAATGGCCGTTAAATTCCTTTCTAATGCGGACCTGGTGGGACAATGGGGATTGTTGAAACGGGAAACTTTCATCGCGATATGGATGATCATTGCCATCCTGCTGGTTTTGTATTTATCCGGCAGGATCAGGCTTCCTCACGACGGTCATCTAAAAAAGATCGGCCCGTTGCGGCGGGGAGGCATATTGTTGTTTGCCGCCGTTGCGCTTTACCTGGCGCCGGGCGTCACCAATACCCGGTACGCCAACCTGGGCCTGATCAGCGGGTTTCCGCCGCCGCTTTGTTATAGTCTTTATAAAAACCCCGTCAATTGTGACGCCCGTATTGAACCGCTTCGAAATTATGAAGAGGCGCTGCAGCTCGCCAGGAGGCAGCAGAAACCCTTGTTGATCGATTTTACCGGGTGGGCCTGCGTAAACTGCCGCAGGATGGAAGAAAATGTATGGACTAACGAGGAAGTATCTGCGTTGATGAAGGAGTTTGTTGTGGTTTCGCTATATGTGGATGAAAGAAAAAAGCTTCCCGCTTCCGAACAAATAACCTATACGACCAAAGCCGGCGCGCAAAAGCGGATCATAACGGTGGGGGACAAATGGGCCGCTTTTCAGATGGAAAATTTTAACGCGGTATCGCAGCCTCAATATGCTATTGTAAGCCCCGAAGAGAAGATCTTAACGAGAACAAAGGGATATACTCCCTCGCCGAAAACCTTTGCCCGCTGGTTACAGTGCGGGCTGGACGCCGGCAAAAAATAATACGGGTAAATTTTTCCTTCCTTTCGCTATGGATGCCTTTGCCCCGGCCAATGATACGTACTGCGCGTTTATTGAAGCTATTCCCCATGATAATAAATATGCCTGGCATACAGGATAAAAGCTGCCGGCTACAACAGGCAGCTTTTATCCCCGGCCCGGCGGGCAGGGTTATTTAGGAAGGATCAGCAGATGGTCCGGCGCTAAAAATAGTTCAATTGGTTACTTAGGCAGAAGGACTTCATCAATCACGTGGATGACGCCATTGGAAGCTGGTATCGTAGCCAGTATTTCATGGCCATTCACAAACGATTTTTCTCCCTGGGTGGTGATTTTTACCTTGCCGTTATATACCATATCATATTCTGCGCCATCTTGTAACAATACGCCGGTCAGCACCCCGACATAGGTATGGTAACCTAAGATGTTTTCCAGATCCTGTTTCTTAGCGGGTTTCAGCAGATCTTCCAAGGCGCCGGCCGGCAACTTGTCAAAGGCGGCATTGGTAGGAGCGAAAACCGTAAACGGTCCTGCATTGCTCAAGGCGTCCACCAGCCCCGCGGCCTTTACCGCCGCGACCAAGGTAGAATGATCTTTACTGCTTACGGCGATCTGCACAACATTGGGATTGGATACGTCGTCTTTTACGCCGGATTGACCAACGTGCGTAGCCTGTGTGCCGGTTCCCGCCTGACTGTTTTGGTTAGAAGGATCGCTGTCAGAAGAACCGCAGCCAACAAAAAACATTGCCGCGGCAATAAGTGAGCAGAATACTGTCTTTTTCATAAAAAATAATTTGACGACAAGTTATTTGCTCATTATTCAAAAAACTATGTTTAATGTCATGGTTTACATATGATTCTTGTCATGTTGGCGGTTTGCCCTGACGCTTTTGCCGCCTGCCGGCCGTCCGAAACCAAGGGCTGTCTTAAGGCCTGCTATCGCTCGGCGCAAATAAAAAACCCTCTCGCGGGGAGAGGGTTTACTACTATATTTTCGTACAATCTAGCAGCACATTAAATTTTCAGAGCGAGCGTTTTGGGGGGCTTTAAAAAATCTGGCCTTACAACGCGATCTTCTTTTGGGTCATCATCTTACGTAAATTGATCAGACCATAACGCATTCTACCCAACGCTGTATTGATGCTGCAATTGGTAAGAGAAGCGATTTCTTTGAAACTCAGGTCTGCATAGTGGCGCAGAATGATCACTTCGCGTTGATCTTCCGGGAGCAGATCAAGCATCTGGCGCACCCGGTCGTGACTCTGGCGTTTCATCATTTTAGTGTCGGCGCCTTCTTCGGTGAAATTGATCACTTCGAAGATATCGCGGTCGTCGCTTGTTTTGATAGCCGGCGTACGTTTGATCTTACGGAAATGGTCAACGCAGAGATTGTGCGCAATACGCATCGCCCAGGGAAGGAACTTTCCTTCTTCGGTATAACGCCCTCCGCGAATGGTGTCAATGATCTTGATAAGAACATCCTGGAAAATATCTTCGGCCAGGTATTTATCCTTAACAAGAAATAAAATGGAAGTGTACATTTTGTCCTTATGGCGAAGAACAAGCGTTTCTAAAGCATGTAAATCGCCATCCTGAAAATCCTGGATTAGCTCATGGTCAGTTTGTTTACGTAACGAAGAATTCATAAACTTCTACGGTTTTGAAGGTGATAGGATATTATTTATGGATTTTAGAGTGAACTTGGTTTTTCTGTGTAGAAGAGTAAATCGATAGGCGTCCTGTTTTAGTTTTCTGTTTGCGGTACAAATTATCAACTAAAGATATACACTTTTACTAAATAACCAAACTTTAAGAAAATTTTTATGTAAAATGTTAGAAACTCATAAATAGTTCTACTTAGTAGTTGATTCTTACGATATTTTTGCAGGTCACATGGCGATTTCTACAAAAAGCAAGGGCCCCGGCGTTGGGGGAAACAAAAAAGGCGCGGGAGATGTGATCTTGATCAAGGGGGCAAGGGTTCACAACTTAAAGAATGTCACGGTTGCCATACCGCGAAACAAGCTCGTGGTGGTGACCGGCGTATCGGGCTCGGGAAAATCCTCCCTGACCATTGATACCCTGTTTGCCGAAGGGCAGCGGCGTTATGCCGAAAGCCTGAGCGCCTATGTGCGCCAGTTCATGGCCCGGATGGCCAAGCCCGATGTCGATTATATTAAGGGGCTATGTCCTGCGATCGCCATAGAGCAAAAAGTGATCACCAGAACGCCGCGGTCTACCGTGGGCAGCATGACGGAAATATTTGATTATCTCCGCTTGTTGTATGCGCGCATAGGGCAAACCATTTCGCCCGTATCCGGAAGAGCGGTAAAGAAAGACGATATATCCGATGTCGTAAACGCCATTGAAGCCCTGGCAGAGGGAGACAGGGTATTGATCCTGGTCCCTTTTCGCCAGCATGCAAACCGCAACCCTTCCGAAGAGCTGAATATATTGATGCAAAAAGGCTTTTCCCGGCTATACGTATCCGGGGAGATCATGCGCATTGAATACCTGCTGGAGGAGAAATTACCCGTCTTTAAAAAGGGTCGTAAAGAGGACAGGGATATCTATACGGTGGTGGACCGGCTGGTGGTCAAGCCATTTGACGACGACGACCGGCACCGTATAGCCGATTCTGTTTCAACGGCTTTTTACGAGGGAGAAGGGGAAGCCTGCCTGTTGGTGAACGGCGAGAAAAAAATACATTTTTCCAACCGGTTCGAATTGGACGGCATTCTTTTCGAAGAACCCGTTCCCGACCTGTTTTCCTTTAATAATCCCTTCGGCGCCTGCCCGGTATGCGAAGGGTTCAGCATGGTGCTGGGTATTGATGAAGACCTGGTGATCCCCGATAAGCGATTAAGCGTTTTTGAAGGAGCGGTGGCCCCCTGGAAGGGAGAGAAACTGGGAAAGTGGCGGGAGCATTTTATAAGGACCTCCAAAGCCTTTGACTTCCCTATACATAAACCTATACTGGACCTGACCAAGGAGCAGTACGACCTGCTATGGCAGGGGAATAAGCAGGTAAGCGGCATTGATGATTTTTTTAAGGAAGTAGAGCAAAACCTTTATAAGGTCCAGTACCGCGTGTTGCTCTCGCGCTACCGCGGCAGAACGCTTTGCCCGGAGTGCAGGGGATACCGCCTGCGCAGGGAAGCCCTATACGTTAAAATAGGCGGTAAGCATATCGGCGAGCTATGCGAGATGCCGGCAAGGGATCTTGCCGCCTGGTTTGATGCGTTGGCGCTAACGGAATATGAAAAAGAAGTAGCCAAGAGAATATTGATCGAAATTAATTTAAGACTAAAAACACTGATGGATGTAGGGTTGGGCTATCTTACGATGAACCGGCTGGCCAATTCATTAAGCGGCGGCGAGAGTCAACGCATCCAGTTGACCCGTTCCCTCGGCAGCAATCTTGCCAATTCGCTCTATATTCTCGACGAGCCCTCCATCGGACTGCATCCCAGGGATACCCAGCGGCTGATCCGCGTGCTCAAGAGCCTTAAGGCGCTGGGGAATACCGTTGTAGTGGTTGAGCATGATGAACAGATGATGCGGGAGGCGGATCATATCATTGATATGGGGCCCTTTGCTTCTCATCTCGGAGGAGAAGTGGTAGCGGAGGGTAATTACGACGCGATCATTGCAGATGAGAAAAGCCTGACGGGGAAATATTTAAAAGGCGAGTTGCAGGTGGTCTCCCCGCGCAAACCGCGTAAATGGAACAGCTTCCTGATGGTCGAAGGCGCCAGGCAGCATAACCTGAAAAATATATCGGTCCGGTTTCCGCTGAATGTATTGTGCGTGGTAACCGGGGTAAGCGGCAGCGGCAAAACAACCCTGGTCAAACAGATCTTGTATCCTGCTTTGAAAAAGCTGAAAGGAGAACCTGCGGAAAAGACCGGTCTGTACAAGGGATTATCGGGCGACCTTGAGCTGATCGCCCAGATTGAGCTGGTGGATCAAAACCCGATTGGCAAGTCGTCCCGTAGCAACCCGGTCACTTATGTTAAGGCTTATGATGAGATCAGGGACCTTTTTGCGAAACAGCCTTTAAGTAAGATAAGGGGCTTTCAACCCAAACATTTTTCTTTTAATGTCGACGGAGGAAGATGCGACGCCTGCAAGGGCGAAGGCGAACAGGTAGTGGAGATGCAGTTCCTTGCCGATGTTCATCTTACCTGCGAGGTCTGTCAGGGCAAACGGTTTAAGGAAGAGACCCTTGAGGTGCAATACAGGGGCAAGAACATTTTCGACGTGCTGGAGCTCAGCGTCGACGAGGCGCTGGCGTTTTTTAAGGACGAGAAGGATATACAGAAAAAGCTGGCGCCGCTGAGCAATGTGGGACTGGGGTATATCAAACTCGGGCAGTCGTCGGATACGCTTTCGGGAGGCGAGGCGCAGCGCGTAAAACTAGCTTCCTTTCTGGGCCGGACCAAGGCGCAGGGGCAGATCCTGTTTATATTTGACGAACCGACCACTGGCCTGCATTTTCACGATATAAAAAAATTACTGGCTTCTTTTAACGCCCTGATCGAACAGGGGCATTCTGTAATTGTAATAGAGCACAATACGGATGTTATCAGGAGCGCCGACTGGATCATCGACCTCGGCCCCGAAGCCGGGGACAAGGGCGGTTCCCTGGTTTTTGAGGGCGTTCCCCGCGATATCGTTAAGGTTAAAGAGAGTCATACCGGAAGATTCCTGTAAAGGAATTCCTCCTGTTCCTTTTTCGCCAATTCATTCGAACGGCCTGGGTCCGGGTTGCGGTATTGCCGGCAGCGGCGGCCCCGGATCTTATGAGCAGATGGGTATAGCTAGCCGTTATGCCCGCTATCTCAGCCTGTCCATGCTTTTGATCAGTTTTTCATCTTTGTAGATACCCCGCGCGGCCATTATAAAGAACACGACCATAACAATAGGCAGGAGAGCCCCGGGCTGATAGGAGCCGCTGAGAATGGCATTGTCCTTTTTAAAACTTTCTACCATAAGGTACTCCAGGAAGATAAAGCCCAGGGAAAACAACACGCCGAACACGGAGAGTTTGAACTGCAGTTTTCTGTTCTTAAAAAGAATGAGGCTAACCAGCGCGAGCAGTCCCAGCGCAATGATGACGATAACCAGCAGAAAATTATCGGCGAGCAGGAAATCCCTTACGGTTCCGTCTGCCAGTTTGCCGGAATATAACGTCAGCGTATAGGTGGCAAAGGCGGCAATAGCTACTATCAACAGCCAGAGCGATTGTATTCTTTGGATCATGTTTTATGTTTTCACCCGTAAAATTAAGGATTAGCCAAAAGAAAATTCCTGTGTTTATGGCATGGAAGCCTTTGCCTTTCCGTTCTCGGCGGTCCATAATTCCAGGCCTTTCTCCCGGGGAACTGATAATCCTATCCCAGCTCCGGATACAGGGGGAATTGGGTCATCAGTTCATTCACTTCTTTCGCCAGTTTTTCAAGGCGTCCCTCATCATCCGCCTGCGCGAGCGCCTGGTCGATAAAGTCCACTACGGTTGCCATATGGTCGGTTTTCAGTCCCCTTGACGTAATAGCGGCAACCCCGACCCGTATGCCGGAGGTCACGAATGCCGATTTATCGTCGAAGGGCACCATGTTCTTGTTCACGGTGATATCGGCCTTGCCCAAGACCTGTTCGGCTTTTTTACCGTTGATGTTTTTATTCCGCAGGTCGATCAGCATAAGATGATTATCGGTTCCGCCTGATACGATATTATAGCCTTTTGCCGTAAGGGCTTTCGACATCGCTTGGCTATTGGCGATGATCTGTTTGGCGTAGGCGGTAAATTCATCGGAGAGGACCTCGCCGAAAGCAATGGCTTTGGAGGCAATGATATGTTCCAGCGGACCTCCCTGGACGCCGGGAAAAACGGCCATATCAAGCAGGTTGCTCATCAACCGGGTATTTCCTTTTACGTCTTTCAGTCCGAATGGGTTTTCAAAATCCTTTTTCATCAGGATGATGCCGCCCCTTGGCCCGCGAAGCGTTTTGTGCGTGGTGGAAGTCACGAAATGACAATGATCAAAGGGGGAGTTCAGCAGGTTTTTGGCGATCAATCCGGCCGGATGCGCCATATCGCACATCACAAAGGCGCCGATGCTGTCGGCTATATTCCTGATGCGGGCATAGTCCCAGTCGCGGCTATATGCAGAGGCGCCGCAGATGATCAGTTTGGGCTTTTGTTCACGGGCTGTCTGTTCCATCATGTCGTAATCGACCAGCCCGTTTTCTTTTTTAACGCCATAAAAAAGCGTTTGGTAGAGTTTCCCCGAGAAGTTGACCGGGGAGCCATGGGTCAGATGACCGCCCATGCTGAGGTCCAGCCCTAATATCTTATCTCCGGGTTGCAGGATCGCCATCAGTACCGAGGTATTGGCCTGGGCGCCAGAATGCGGTTGCACATTCGCATATTCGCAGTTGAAGATGGTTTTGAGCCTGTCTATGGCCAGCTGTTCTGTTTGATCGACGATCTCGCATCCCCCGTAATACCTTCTGCCGGGGTAGCCTTCGGCATATTTATTCGTCATCACATTGCCCATAGATTGCATTACGTCGAGCGAAACAAAATTTTCGGAGGCGATCAGCTCGAGCCCCCGGCGTTGTCTTTCCAGTTCTTTTCTGATGAGATCGAAAACCAGATTGTCTTTTTGCATGAAAAATAGTTATAATGTTAGGTGGGTTTGTTTCCAAAAGCGATTAAGAAGATGCAAAAATAGTAACAACGAAACGATTAGCATTCAATAATTAAGCGTTTAAGCTAAACAATTTAATGGGCTGGCGAACTCGAGTTTAATTAACGAAAATTCACTACTTTCATGGCTTCCTTAACAGAGAGAAACAGTAGAAAAGATAGTTCAATATGTTGTCGGAAAGCCTGATTACCAGCATATAAAGGACTATCAAACGAGTAATAATGAAAGCAATCATTCCTGTGGCAGGGGCCGGAACAAAATTACGGCCTCATACCTACACGCAACCCAAGGCGCTTATCCCCCTGGCAGGCAAAACGATATTGAGCACCATTGTGGATCAATTGAAGGATGCCGGGATCAACGATTTTATCTTTATCATAGGTTATCTGGGCGATAAGATCAGGGATTACGTGAGCCAGGCTTACCCGGGCCTGAATGTCCATTTTGTGAACCAGAATGAGCGTCAGGGTATTGGTCATGCCATCCAGCTCACCCGCAATATAGTGGGCGATGACGAAGTATTCATCGTATTGGGCGATACCATTTGCGAATATGATGTTCCCGAAGTGCTTGGCAGATCGCATTCGGCGCTGGGCATAAAACGGGTAGATGATCCCCGTGATTTCGGGGTTGCGGAGATTGGCGAGGACGGTTTTATTTCCAGGGTGGTGGAGAAGCCCCAGATCCCCAAATCGAATATGGCGCTGGTAGGCATTTACCGGATCAAGGAAAGCGGGCTGCTTTTCGATTGCCTGGATGAAAACATAAAAAACATGGTGAAGAGCAGGGGGGAGTTCAGCATCACCGACGCCATCCAATGCATGATCGGGCATGGCGCGAAGTTTCAGTCTTTTAAGGTGCAGAACTGGTTCGATTGCGGTAAAAAGGAAACATTGCTTGAATCCAATGCCACGCTTTTAAAGAAGTTCGGGGGCGTGGTTTCCGAAGAGCGCCGTTTTGAGAACGCTATCATTGTTCCCCCGGTGAGCATTGCCCGCGACTGCGAGATAAGAAATTCAATAGTGGGCCCGAATGTTACCATCGGCGAAGGAGCAAGCATCAGTCATTCCGTTATTAAGGACTCTATTATCGGCTCATTTGCCGATCTCTCCGATATTGTCCTGGCGCATTCGCTGATCGGCAGCGATACGGAAGTAAAAGGAGAATGTCGCAGTCTAAATATCGGAGACAATACGGAAATAGACCTTGGCCAGTCCTGAGCCGATCAATAGTCGCTGTTTTATTCTTTTCAGAAAACCGTTATTTCAACCATTTCGTTTACGGAAGGCGGTATTGTTCCGAGATCGCGATTGTTTTGTCCTGTCATTTCCCTTCAAATGCCCATCTCCACATTTCCTTCCAGGTTATCTTTTTTCCATACAATAATATGCCGGTGCGGTAGATCCTTGCGCTCAGCCAAGTGGTAAATAAGAACCCGGCGACAAGCAGGAACATGCTTGTTGCCAACTGCTGCCACGGAACCATTCCGGGAATGCCAAAGGGTATGCGGGCCATCATCACTACGGGAGAGAAAAACGGGATAATGCTTCCCCATACCGCCAGCGGCCCCTCGGGGTAGGAGATCGCCGTTATCATGATGATGATGGCAAGTACGATAGGGGCGGTCACCGGGAACATCAGGCTTTGGACGTCGTGCGAGTCGTCGTTAACCGCGCTTCCCACGGCGGCAAAAATAGCGGCATAGAACAGGTAGCCAAACAGGAAGTAGAAAATAAAGCCCGGAATGATCAGCAGCCAGTTTACCGACATCAATTCCTTTTGCGTTTGGGTCAGGTTGACCGCGGCTTTGCTAAACGAGTCTGCCGTCTGCGGCATCGGCGTTCCGGCCGCGGCGGCCTGTTGCATCAGTTCCGCTGGGATAAAAAGGGAGAAGATCATAGAAAAGCCGAGTAATAAAACCGCCCATAGCAGGAACTGCGTAAGTCCCACGGCGCCAATACCCAGTATTTTACCCATCATCAGCTGAAAAGGTTTTACGGAGGATACCATGATTTCTGCAATGCGGTTTGTTTTTTCCTCCATCACTCCCCGCATCACCATTGAGCCGTAGATCATGAGGGCGATATAAATAATGAATCCCGCGGCATATCCGATACCGAAAGCAATCCCTGTATCCGGTCCCCGGGCGTTCTCTTTTTTTTGAAGAACAATGGTTTCCATTTCTATCATGCGGGCAATGTTTTGGATGGAATCCACCAGGCTGATGTCGAGGCCGTTCCTGACCATCAGGTCCTTCTCGATATCGCTCCTGATCCTGCTGTTTATCTCCCTGCCAGCGCCTGCGTCAAGAGGTTTGCGCGAATACATTTTCCAGGCGCCGCCGTCGTTGTCGCCGGTATGAGGCGAATACAGTATCGCCGAATATCCCTTGCTGTCGAGATCTGCCGTATCTGCCGAAGCATCGGGAATGAATATTATTCTTCCTGAACTGTCCGGCTTGTTGGGGAAGGCGCCTGTGTTGTCTACTACCGCAATTCTTTCTCTTTCGGGGGCGTCGGAGGAAATAAAGACAGCCAGGGCAATTATTCCCGCAAAAAATAAGGGCGTGAGAAAGGTCGACAGGATAAATGTTTTGTTCCTGACCCTTGATAGGTATTCCCTTTTAATGATCAGCCAGATTTTTCTCATAACGATGCGTTTATTTTCTGCGGCGTTCCTTCCACCAATCGTATAAAAATATCGTTGAGGGAAGGAAGTATCTCATAGAATCCCGTGACGGCGGCGCCCTGGTCCAACAGGTTTTGCAGCGCTTCATGAGGGCGGCATCCCTCTGTGATCCTGATCATGATCTTTCCTTCTTCGTTCCTGACAAGATCAAAAGACGGCGCAGCCGATAGCGGCGTCATTTTTTCGAGGGTGAGCGCAAAAAGGTTTTCCTTGAATTGACGCTTGATATTCGTTACGGCTCCGTCGAGGATCTTTTTGCCCTTGTTCATCAGAACGATATGATCGCATATTTCTTCCACCTGCTCCATCCGGTGCGTACTGAAGATAATGCTGCTTCCTTTTTTTGCCAGCAGGAGGATCTCTTCCTTGATCAGGTTGGCGTTGACCGGGTCGAGGCCGCTGAAGGGTTCGTCTAATATGATCAGGGAAGGTTGATGAAGAACGGTGATCACGAATTGCAGTTTCTGGCTCATGCCCTTGCTGAGCTCTTCCACTTTTTTATTCCACCAGTTGTCCATTTCCAATCTAGCAAACCATTCTTTGGCGCGTTCAAGCGCCTGCGATCTGGTTAATCCCTTAAGCCGGGCCAGGTAGACCGCCTGCTCGCCGATCTTCATTTTTTTGTATAGTCCTCTTTCTTCCGGCATATAGCCGATAGCCGATGCATCGCGGAGCGGCTCAAATGGATTTCCCTTAAACAGGATATTTCCTTCATCGGGGAAAAATATACCCGTGATCATGCGGATCAGGGTCGTTTTACCAGCGCCGTTGGGGCCGAGCAAGCCAAATATATTTCCCTCTCCGATGGAAAAGCTTATGCCGTCTACCGCTTTCTGTGCGGCATAGTGTTTTTTAAGGTTGACGATCTCCAGTATATTCATTTCTAGCGTATCCGGTTTAGGTCATTGTTGATTAAAAGCAAGCCGTTTTTGCTGCGGCGTACGGGTAGGGATTGTTCTGTATAGATCAAAAGCAATCGTTTGCATTGGTGTTGGTTTCGTGTGTTGAATATCGGTTCAGTTTATTCTGTTATAGTTCAGGGCGGCTTTTTTGATCATTGTTGGTTAAGGATATGTTGGCTGATAGCGTCTGCTATTTTTTCCCCGTCCATCGCGGCGCTTACAATGCCGCCTGCATAACCCGCGCCTTCCCCGCAGGGGTACAGGCGTTGGATCTGTGGATGTTGTAAGGTAATCGAATCCCTCGGAATACGAACCGGCGAAGAAGTGCGCGATTCCGTAGCCAATACCAGGGCTTCATTGGTATAATACCCTTTCATTTTTTCCCCGAATTGGAGAAATGCTTTTTGAAGGGATGAATAAATAAAGGGCGGCAGTATTTCATGCAACAGGGCGCTGCGGATCCCCGGCAGATAGGAACAGCCGGGGAGGGAGTCGGATCGTTTCCGCCGGGTGAAATCTGCCATGCGCTGCGCGGGCGCCACGAAAAGCCCTCCTCCTGCTTTAAAAGCTTTCTGTTCAACCGCCTGCTGAAAATACATAGCCGCCAGGGGACCGTGGATTTTTTTAAGAGGCGCGATATCCTTGTCCTCCACGGATACCACGATCCCCGAATTCGCGAATGGGTTGTTTCGTTTAGAGGGCGACCAGCCATTCACTACCAATTCATTGGGAGCGGTCGAGGCGGGAGCTATAATACCGCCGGGGCACATGCAAAAGGAGAACACTCCCCGGCCGCCTACCTGTTCCACTACGCTGTACGCGGCGGGGGGAAGCGCTGCTTCGCGAACAGGACAATGATACTGGATACGATCAATAAGTTGTTGAGGATGCTCAATTCTGACGCCCATCGCAAAGGGCTTGGATTCGATCAGGATCTTTTTGCTATGCAGCAGCATAAAGATATCTCTTGCCGAATGCCCGGTGGCAAGAATAAACGCGTCGGCCTCAAAACGTTCGCCATCATTGACGATAACTGCCGAGAGCGTATTGTTTTTTATAATGAGATCATTAAGTTTTTTCTCGAACAAAACAGCTCCGCCGCAATCGATGATTTGTTTCCTGATAGCGGTTATGATATGAGGAAGTTTGTTGGTGCCGATATGCGGGTGCGCATCATACAATATATTTTCCTGCGCCCCGAACTGCACAAATAAATTAAGGATGCGGTTAACGTCTCCTCTTTTTTTACTGCGGGTATACAGTTTTCCATCGCTGTATGCGCCCGCTCCTCCCTCTCCAAAGCAGTAATTGCTTTCGGGATTAATTACGCCTTCTTTGTTCAACCGGGCAAGGTCCCTCCGCCTGGAACGCACATCTTTTCCCCGTTCAATAACGATGGGGCGAATGCCTTTTTCAATAAGCCTTAATGCGGCGAAAAGTCCGGCCGGACCTGCGCCGACGACGATGGCTTTTTTATCCGAGCCTGAAACGTCGGGAAATATGATGTTCTCTATTTCTCTTCCGGTAAAAGGCTCGTTGATAAATGCGTTGACAGACAATCGTATCCTGGGCTGACGGCTGCGCGAGTCAATAGATTTCTTAAGCGTTATAAAGCCCGACACGGACGAGGGGTCAACGGCCAGGTATTGGCCGATCTGCTCTTTAACAGCATCCGCCGAATGCGCTTCATGAGGCGCTAATGATATAGTAATCTGTTGTTGCAACCGATAAAACTTAAGAGGTCCGCTTAATCAAAGTTCAGACAATATATTACATGCATAATGATTGCAAAAATAAGCTGTCTTATCCTGCTGAATTATTTGTATCTTCAAAAAGCCCGTTAAGTTGTTTGACAAACTTTTATTTCCATTGTTTTGACTTGTTGTCGTTGTCATTTTTCTCATAAATGATTTAGTTCAACAAACAAAAAATAAGATTGATTATTCTGAAATAATTTGATAACAAAATGGGAATAAAAAATTTTTTATTCAATAAAAAATTTTGATATTCGTCCTCCTGCGTTACTTTCTTAAACAGAAAAATAACCATCCCGAGGATCAGCTTTGTGAATCAAAAAAATCTTAACTCAACATAAACTCGCTTATTCATAAAATGGCTAAGTCGTTCGATAAAGTTTGGCACAATTGTTTAGATATAATAAAAGATATTGTCGAGTGGCAACATTTTACAACATGGTTTGAACCGATAAAACCCGTCGAATTAAAGAATAACGTGCTGGTAATTCAAGTGCCCAGCCAGTTTTTTTACGAATATCTGGAAGAACACTACGTAAATTTACTAGCCAAGACGTTGCGGAGAATACTAGGCAAGGATGCCCGTTTGGAATACCGAATCATGGTAGACAGCGGCAACCATCAGAGCAAGCCGTTGACAATGGATGTTCCTACCCATGGATATAAAACCTTTTCAAACAATGAAATGGATTTTCCGCTGATCATAAACAATCCCGTCAAGAACCCGTTTGTTATTCCGGGTTTGAAAAAGATGCAGATTGATCCGCAGCTAAATCATATATATACCTTCGACAATTTTATTGAAGGCGATTGCAACCGCGTTGCCCGCAGGGCGGGTAAGACGGTGGCGGAAAAACCCGGCGCCAGTTCTTTTAATCCTTTGGTATTATATGGAGGCGTCGGTCTTGGCAAAACCCATCTTGCCCAGGCCATCGGGAATGAGACCAAGCGTATGCATCCCAACAAGGTAGTGTTGTATGTAAGCTCGGAAAAATTCATTAATCAGTTCCAGGATCATGGCCGTAACAATGCGATCAATGATTTTATCCATTTTTACCAGATGGTAGATGTGCTGATCATTGACGACGTGCAGTTTTTTAACCGCGCCGAGAAATCGCAGGATGCGTTTTTTGCCATATTCAATCATTTGCATCAGAGCGGCAAGCAATTGATCCTCACTTCTGACAAGAGTCCTAAGGACCTGGAAGGGGTGCAGGAGCGCCTGCTCAGCCGTTTTCGCTGGGGGTTGAGCGCCGATCTGCAGATACCGGACTATGATACGAGGATCGAGATATTGGAGCGGAAGATGAAAAATGACGGTTTAGAAATGCCTAAAGAAGTAGTTAAGTATCTGGCCTATAATATTAACAGCAATGTCCGCGAGTTAGAGGGCGCGCTTATTTCTTTATTGGCACAATCTTCGCTGAATAAGCGTGAAATAGATTTAGATTTGGCGAAAAGAGTACTCCGTAATTTTGTGAAAACCAGCAGTAAGGAGATCACTATCGATACCATACAGAAAATGGTATGCGAGTTCTTCGATGTGCCTTACGATAAATTACTTCAGAAAACCCGCAAGCGGGAAATTGTGCAGGCGAGGCAGATCACCATGTACCTGGCCAAAGCATTTACAAAAAACTCGCTTAAAACCATTGGCGAACATTTTGGCGGCCGCGATCATACCACGGTTATCCATTCCTGTCAGACGGTAAAAGACCTGATGGATACGGATAGCGCTTTCCGGGAGAGCGTGGTGGAGCTGCAGCAGAAAGTTCAGCTGGCGGCGATGTAGGCCAGGCGGTTTCAGGGATATTTTTTTACGTTTTCTTTTGGGATGTTTTCTTCGTTTTTTACATTTTTATTCTTCAGCAGGATAGTATGTTGAAATTGGACGAACCGGCGCGCGGAAGGCTACGGTTTATGACGTGTTTTTCCATTGACGGAGCGTAGCATTACCGAATTGGAAGGAGAGCTACCTGGTTAAAATTCAATTTGCTTTTTGGTATTTAACGCTTATTTTTGCCGTCCGTTTAACGAAGGTGAGGTGCCTGAGTGGCCGAAAGGAACGGTTTGCTAAACCGTCGTACGGGTTAAACTGTACCGAGGGTTCGAATCCCTCCCTCACCGCAAACTAGTAATGACCTGCGTAAGCAGGCATTTTTGTTTGGAGCAGGTCGGCCGAGCTTGCTCAGGCCGGCTGCGACGAACGAAAATGCAAGGCGCGAAGCGCCGCCGGCAATCCCTGCGGATGCGAACAAAGTCGGCCGAGCTTGCTCGGGCGACGCGAAACCCTTTTTGTTCTACTTGCCGGCGTTTTTCACATGTTTTTCCAGCCAGTCCAACTGCTCTGCCAGGCTGTGCAGCACATTTTCTTTGCCCTGGTAACCATGACTTTCATAAGGCAGGCTTATATACCTGGCTGTTCCGCCATGCCCTTTGATGGCATTGAACATCCTTTCGCTTTGTATGGGATAGGTGCCCGTATTGTTATCCATATCGCCATGGATCAGTAAAATGGGAGTCGTTATCTTATCTGCAAAACTGAAGGGGCTCATACCGTGGTAAAGCGCGGGAGCCTGCCAGTAAGTCCTGTCTTCGTTCTGGAATCCGAAAGGCGTAAGCGTTCTGTTATACGCTCCGCTTCTGGCGATACCGGCTTTGAACAGGCTGGTATGCGCCAGCAGGTTGGCAGTCATGAAAGCGCCATAGCTGTGCCCGCCTACCGCAACCCGTTCTTTATCGCCCACTCCCATTTTGCTGAGCGTATTGATAGCGGCTTCGGCGTTCATCCGCAACTGGTCAACAAAATTATCATTGGGTTTTTTGCTCGTGTCCGTAGCTACTATCGGCATTTCCGCATTGTTTAACACTGCGTAGCCCTGCGTAACATAGTACACAGGCGAGCCGCTGCTCAGTAAGGTGAACCGGTGGACGCTGCCTCGTATTTGCGCCGCATCTGCTGCAGAATTGTATTCTGCCGGATAGGCCCATATCAGAACAGGCAACGGACCATCTTTTGCAGCATCATATCCTTGGGGCAGGTAGAGGTCGCCGGAAAGCGTTATGCCGTCTTCCCGCTGATACGTGATCTTCTGCTTGCGCACATTCTCAAGCGCATGGTAAGGATTTTTAAAATCAGTAATCTGCCTGTCGGCAATGCGCAGACGAAGATTTTTAAGCCAGTAGTTAGGAGCTTGCTTTTCGGTTTCCCTGCGGGTAATAAGGCTCAGTTGTCCGGGGTTGATGATGTCATCCACGTATTCAAATGCGCCTTCTCCGCAGCGCCACAAGGTGTCGGCTTTTTGAGTGTGGAGGTCATAGGATATCAAAAAAGGCAGGTCTCCTTTAGGGGAGCTACCGGTGCGGTTGTTGAACAATATTTTTTTGCCGTTGTCGATCGTCGCCGTCACGTACTTTCCATAATCGTTCAGCCTGGTTACCACCGTGCCGGGATTATCATAGCCATTGGTAGTATTACGGGAAAACAGTTTTTCAAGATCGCCGGTAATGGTATTGAACCGGTTTGTCTGTACCAGTTGTTTGCTGCGTAGCCCTTCGATTACAATGGCGTTATCCTTATCCCCCCAGATGATATTATTATAACGGAGCCTGGTTTTAAAAAGCAATTCAGGCGTTCCCGAAAAAGGCGCCGCCAACTGGTAAACGGCATCCCTGTATTCCGCCTGGTTTTTTATCAGTCCGCTGTCCAGCGGCTCGCACCAGGTTACCACCGCGGGCCGGTCATTCCTCCATGCATAATTTCTTGGGGTAGGCTGCACGTTGTCGTAGCCGCTGGGCGCTGTTTCGAACGAGGGAAGATCTGCCAACTTCTTTACCGGTTTGCCTGTAATATCCGTTATGATCAACTGTGAGGCAAACTCCTGTGCCGGAACGAGGTAAGAGAAGGGCCTTTTTAATGTCTGGGTCAGGATGTATTTTTTATCCGGTGAAAAACTGGTTAGCGTATATATGTAAGGCGCTCCTATTTTGGTCTCTATGCCATTGGTATTCTTTATTAATTGGGTAGTGGCATAAAAAGCAAACAGTTCTTCGTCATAAGGCGATTTTATCATATCCTGGTAGGTAGGGCGGGGAGACGCCTTTCCGTAGTTTTCCTGCACGGCCGGTCCTCTAGGCGTCAGGGGTTTTTCCGGGGCCTTTATTGCCGGTTGCAGCGGCGCATGATACCAGATGGTATTATCGTCATACCATTCATAACTGTTCAATACTATATTCAGCGGTTGCTTACTGATCTTCGTTGCCGCTTTCGTGGCAATGTCAACAACATACAGGTTTACCTGGTTCTGGTCTTCATGGGTAAAAGCTATTTTTTTATCATTTGGGCTCCACCGGATATTAGATGCTTTCAGAGGGTTGGGAAGTCCTGCAATGGTATATTCCTCCCCGCTTTTAATGCGCTTCAAATACAGGTTATTTACAAAGGTCTGTCTACTCCGTGAAAAGTTTTTCGGATTGATACGTTGTCCTGCGATCTTTAATTCGGGCTGCGCCAGTTCTTCTACAGGCGGATAGGCGCTCCGCTCACTGAACAATATCCATTCTCCGTTTTTGCTGATGGTAACGCCGGGTACCGGCTTTGCCAGCGCCAGATCCAGGATATCTTTGGGAGGCGTTTTATAGGCTGCATCCTGGGCGATTGTAATACGGGAAGCGTACAGAAAAAGTAGCGTTATACATAAAGCAGAGTATTTCTTCATGATCATCTTTAATTTAGAAATGCGAAAGCAGGAAGCCCTGGTTGCGCTAAGATAGAAAAAACGCGGTAACGACCGGGACGCTATGGAGAAGAGAAGGGTTTTGAGGATGGCGGAAATATTCTTTTAGTTTTGATTGTTCAGGAGGAAACGGTACCTTTGCGTCCCTTCAACAATCTTTGTTGGAGTTCGGGAAGTAGCGCAGGCCGGTAGCGCACCTGGTTTGGGACCAGGGGGTCGCAGGTTCGAATCCTGTCTTCCCGACAAATAACGGAGCCTCTGGCGAAGCCAGGGGCTTTTTGTTTTGCAGCGTTGCGAGCGTGCTCGCATAAGCGGAAAAACGAAAAGCCCCT
>DEHV01000070.1 GCA_002352105.1 Chitinophagaceae bacterium UBA2791
TCGATGCACTTCTTTGATGCCCTTCATGATCGCGCCGACAAGTTTTGGACGCCCGTCATTTTCCTGGTTATCGGGATAATTGACGATCGCCCCGCTATACAATTTATTCGGGATCGTCTTGATCAGTTCCAGGATGCGGAATATTTTTATCGCCCGGATATTGATATCCATTTCGCCGGACTCATACGTCCTGACGATCTCCGTTACCTCCGTCAACGCGCCCATATCCTGCAAGCGGTTATTTAATATCACCGGAATGCCAAAGGGCTTGCGCTGTTCATGACATTCCGCGATAAGCTGCTTATAACGGGGCTCAAAAATATGCAAATGCGTTTTTTCCTGCGGATAAAGCACAATGCCCAGGGGAAATATGGGAATGAAATTCGTCATGAACCGGTTTAAACCTCACAAATGTACTTGTTTAAATATTTCTTATTTATTTACACATCGCTACATTCGCAGTATGTGGCATTCATTACTGGATAACATCAAAAATGGCGATACCCGGGCTTTGTCCAGGGCCATCTCGCTTGTCGAAAATGAAGCGCCCGGCTACGAGCAGTTCCTCCGCGAGCTCCCGCATANNTCTTCTCCATTTACCCATGGCGCCTTGCTGGGCGACAGGATCCGGATGCGGGAATGGTACACCCATCCCCATGTTTTTATCCGGTCGCTCTCCTCCCGGGGAGCGTTGGGCGGATTGAATCCCTCGGTTATCGAGATCGCAGATGTGATCAAAGCCGCCCCCTTTGATAAGATCATCATCGAGACCGTAGGCGTGGGGCAGAACGAAATTGAGATCGCTTCCCTGGCCGATACCACCCTGGTAGTGCAGGTGCCGGAAAGCGGCGACGATATACAAACGATGAAATCGGGATTGATGGAGATCGCAGACATCTTCGTGGTGAACAAATGCGACAGGCCCGGGGCCGACCTGTTTGTCAGAACCCTCCAGGCGGTCGCCTCGGGTATAGGACCGGACAAGCAACGCCCCCCCGTTATTAAAATGACCGCTACCCAACAACAAGGCGTTGCAGAGCTGCTCCGGGCGATCGCGGAGCATGAAGAAAAAGCAAGCGACCCTCAGCATATTCCCGCCTTGCTGGCCGAACGCGCCTATCACCTGCTGATCAAACAATTCAGCCGCCGCATCAACAAACAGGAACTTATCGGGATCATCGGGGAAGCGTATACACAAGCAGGATTTAACCTGTACAAGACCATCGATCGTTATGCAAACGGGAAATAATAAGCGATGAGCTCAGCGGTTTAAGCACGAATGGTTTTTCGTTGAGTAGAAACAAGATACGCTTATTCAATTCGCTTCATATACAACAATACCTTAAAGAACCCTTAGCGCAATCTTATATTCCTGTTTTAGGATTAACTTTGCAAAAAGCAAAGGAGTATGAAAAAGGCGGGAAAGATATTTATGATCACCTTGTATTCGCTACTGGCTTCGAGGCTGGCCATGGCGCAATGTTCCATCTGTAGCAAAACGGCTTCGCAACTTGGCGAGGAAGCGGGCCGCGGTTTGAACAGCGGTATTTTATACCTTGCCGGCGCACCCCTGCTGATCATTTCCTATATAGGATACAGATGGTGGAAAGACAACCGCAAAACAGAACAATAGCTCTTAGCCGCGGATTTAAGCTTTATCTTCTTGCGATAAATATTGATTGATCCCCTTTTCGCACCAGTCTAACCGTTTTGTCAATGCCGCGTTGAGTATCTCGTCATTTTTAGCGAGATTGCTGCGATCGTTTTCCTGGTGATATAAATGATAGACCACGCCCTGAAGTTTAAAATATACGCGTTTAAACCCCTTGTTGTAAAGCCTGATGATCATCTCTGTATCTTCTCTTCCCCATCCGCTTATCCATTCATTATAGCCATTTATCGCTATAAAATCTTTCTTCCAGAATGAAATATTGCAGCCCCTGATATTGTATAACCCTTTTTCTTTCACCAGGGATCCGATCATCCGGGATATAGCGGGGGACCGAAGCCCATTAAGCCTGTTTCTAACGCCCTTTTGCAGCAGAGAGACCTGAAGTTGTCTGTGCTCAAGAATCTTTTGCGTAAGCTTCCGGTCGAGGATCACCCTGCTTCCCCCGATAAAATGACCGGCCCTGGCCGCCCGTAAATGGTCTTTTATAAAACAGGGATGCAAAACGAGATCTCCGTCAATTTGAATGATGTAATCTCCTGTAACGCCGGCTATTGCTTTGTTGCGGATGGTTGCCAGCCTGAATCCCTCATCAGGTTGCCAGATATGGCGAATTGGAACGGAGGATTTTTCCGCGTATGCGAGCAACAGGTTTTTTGTTGCTTCTTTGGAACCGTCGTCTGCTATAACGATCTCGGTCGGAGGATGAACCTGCCTCATTGCGCTCAACAGGCATAATTCCAGCGCCTCCGGCCAGTTATACGTGGCTATGATCAAAGATACGCTGGGAAGAGAGTCCTGTTTCATCTTTTTTCAAGAATGGATTTGCGGGATGATAATAAAAAAGCAACATAAAGAACATATAAAATACTAATTCCTGCTGAACTTCCAGGGTTCCCTCGACCATGGATACCAAGACAAAATGTATCAGCGTGAACTTTAATAAAAAGTTAGATCTCTTCCACGCCGGAACGGCCAATGCCGACAACATGGTTAGAAAGAGCAATAACCCTACTACGCCGGACTTTAATGCTATTTCAAGGAATTGGTTGTGTGAATTGTATTTTTCGGGGATTCCCGCTTCGAACTTTTTCTCGATATATTTTTCCACCAGCGCCTCATTCGCCCCCTTGAGCCCGTATCCCAGCAGGGGCCTTTCCCCGATCAATTCCAGGGCGGAGGACCAGGTGGCGATCCTCAACGCCAGGCCATTGTTATTATCCTCCGGTCCGCTGTAAGGTTTAAGCCTGGTCTCGGCGATCCTCCAGTTTAAATAATGAAGATTCTTTACCAGTATAACCGAAGTAAGGCCGATAACGCCCAGAACCAAAGCGGCTTTTAACAGCGACTTTTTTTTGCGTCCAATATATAAGGCCATTACAATAGTAAATACGATGATCAAGGCCAGGCTTAATTTTGAGGACAATAAGAACATCATGAGAAACAGGAACGCACAAATGCCCAGGCTAACGGAAACGCCCAGCTGAAAGGGTTTCGGCCCTTTATAAATAAACGCATAGTAGAGCAGCCATATGATACATGCGATACAATAATTAGAGAGGTAAATCGCGTTCAAGCCCATTTGATATCCCAGGTAGAGATAAAAGAAAACCCTGTAATCCTGCGTTTCCTGGTATTCTAAGGTAGATTTAATAAGGCATATGATACAAACGATGATAACCGTGGCAATAAAAGCATGGGCGGCGATCATTATCCGCTGAGGCGATATCCTGGGGATGATCGCCAGGGCTATCGGTCCGAACAGGAAAAATGCATTTGCTTCGATATATTTTTCAGAGAAGCCTCCGCTGGTATCCCAGAACCAGGTGGCGGTAAGCCATAAAAAGAACAGGGCTGATAGCTTCCAAAAATGATCCTTCCTCAATCTTTTAATCGTTTCTGCTATAGGCTGCTGGACTACTGCAACGATACAAAATAAAACGAGGGCCCAGCTGTTCCAGTTGTTCTCAAGAGGAATGGTGATAATGGCTGGAATTAAGGCGCTTAATAGGATATTTTGTTTGGTAAACCATCGCATGATTCCCGATCATTGGTTGGCGTAAAGTAAAGACAGATTTTCGGTAATATGAAATACTGTTGTTGATGGCATTTCCGCCTTGCGCAGGCCTTCCATGAGGGAGCATCAAATCATTAAATGCGGAATTCATGAATCCCGAAGCGCGGGCAAACAACTGAAAGCCGATAAAGCGCGAAGAGAAAGTTTAGGCGTAGGGTAGCCATTGAACAAAGGCCCCGGCGTTTCACCAGGGCCTTATCTTCTTATTTAAAATATTGTTTATGCGCGGGGAATACTAAGCGTTTGCGCCGGACATCGATTTCTGCGCTTTCTTCCTTTCTTCTTCCTGCAGGATCACCTTGCGTAATCGGATAACCTTTGGCGTTACCTCGATACATTCGTCCTGCTGGATATATTCCATGCATTCTTCAAGGGTCATCAGGGTTTTGGGAGCGATGCGCGCAGCATCGTCGGCGCCGCTGGCCCGGTGATTGGTCAGCTTTTTGGCCTCCGTAGCGTTTACCACCAGGTCGCCCGGCTTGATGTGCTCGCCGATGATCTGCCCGGCATATACGTCCTCTCCGGGATCTACAAAAAATATACCCCTGTCCTGCAGCTTATCAATGGAATATGCGGTTGTCTTATCCTGGTTCTTGGAAAGCAGAACGCCATTGTTCCTGCCGGGGATCTGGCCCTTCCAGGGCTTGTACTCGGTAAAACGATGAGCCATTACCGCCTCGCCGGCCGTATTGGTCAGCATATTGCTGCGCAACCCGATAAGGCCGCGGGAAGGAATTTCAAATTCAAGATGCTGCATCTCGCCCTTGCTTTCCATCACCAGCATTTCTCCCTTTCTCTGCGTCACCAGGTCTATTACCTTGCCGCTGAACTCCTGCGGAACATCCACCACCAGGTTTTCATACGGTTCATGTTTTTTACCGTCAATGGTCTTAACGATCACGGTGGGCTGACCTACGGTCAGCTCAAAACCTTCGCGGCGCATGGTCTCAATAAGGATCCCCAAATGTAGTATGCCCCGGCCATAGACCAGGAAGCTATCGGCGCTATCCGTGTCTTCCACCTTCAGCGCCAGGTTTTTTTCCGTTTCCTTCATCAGCCGGTCCCTCAGGTGCCGGGAGGTAACGAATTTTCCATCCTTTCCGAAGAAGGGCGAGTTGTTAATGCTGAACAGCATGCTCATGGTAGGTTCGTCCACGCTGATCACGGGAAGCGCTTCAGGAAAATCTATGTCTGCAATGGTATCTCCGATATTGAAATCTTCCAGCCCCACTACCGCGCAGATATCTCCTGCTTTCACTTCGGCAGTCCTTTTTTTACCCATCCCCTCAAAGGTGTACAGTTCTTTTACCTTGGACCGCTTAACGCCGCCTGCCTGCACCAAGGCAATGTTTTGTCCTTCCTTAATAGATCCCCTGGATACTTTGCCTACGGCAATCCTTCCGAGAAAGGAAGAATAGTCAAGAGAAGTGACCTGCATTTGCAGGGTTCCGTCTCCCGCCTCGGGTTCGGGAACATATTCCAGTATGGTGTCCAGCAGCGGGGATATGCTGTCCGAAGGCGTTAAAGAGGTATTCATCCAGCCCTGCTTGGAAGAACCGTAAATGGTAGGAAAGTTTAGCTGCTCTTCTGTGGCGTCGAGGTTAAAGAAAAGCTCAAATACCGCATCGTGCACTTCGTCGGGGCGGCAATTGGGTTTATCGACCTTATTGATGACCACGATCGGCCTCAGGTTCAGTTGCAGGGCTTTCTGCAACACAAATCTTGTCTGCGGCATGGGGCCTTCGAAAGCATCCACCAGCAATATCACGCCATCAGCCATTTTCAATACGCGTTCCACCTCGCCTCCGAAATCGGAGTGACCAGGAGTATCGATAACATTGATCTTTACGTCCTTGTATTGAACCGCCGCATTCTTGCTGAAAATGGTGATCCCCCTTTCCCGCTCCAGGTCGTTATTGTCCATGATCAGCTCCCCGGTATCCTGGTTGTCGCGGAATGTTTTGGTGGTGTGCAGGATCTTGTCGACAAGGGTTGTCTTACCGTGGTCAACGTGGGCAATAATGGCGATGTTACGAATATTCATACTTAGATTTTGTGGGCGAGAGCAATAGCATAATTTTTTCCTCCGCCCGGCTTCCATTTTTTGGAGGCGCAAAGGTAACGCAAAACAATGGTAGGACAAAGGTTTGGGCGAATTTGTTTTAAAATTAACCTGGACTTAAACGCGGTCGATCCGCCCTGACGCGCCCTGCTCCGGCCAGAACCTCAGTTCCTTGCCAATCAGCTATTTATCCTGTTTCAATGAGGGTTGCATAGGCTGTACTGTTGCAGCGTGCGCTTCGTTCCATCCGAATAAAAACCGGTTGTGCAAGGCCTATTGCACCGCAGCAGCGCTTTCTGTCGCACACATCCAGATCCTGCCTGTCCAGGTTGTATAGCGCCATTGCGCCGCTGCCGGCGAGCCAGACGCCCGGCTGGTATTGATGCGGAAATCGCCCGGCTATGCCCATTGCTGCGGTAAATCACTTAATTTCAATGATAAATCCGTCGCATGACACAGAAAAGAAAATGGATCATCATTCCTGTGCTGATCACCGTCATCTATCTTATGGGACCGCGGCCGCCAGCCCCCGCATATAAAAAAGAACTGCCCACAGTTCCGGATAACCCGGCCCTGCTCGAAAAATACATTCTCGACAAAGAGTCGCAACACCCCGTCAAACCGGACAATGAGGCCAGGATCATCTGGGCAGATGATTCCCTCAGGCAAAAAACGCCCTATGCCATTGTCTATCTCCACGGGTTTTCCGCGTCGCAGGGAGAGGGAGATCCTGTGCACAGGACCATCGCGAAAAAATTCGGCTGCAATCTTTTTTTATCCAGGCTCGCCGAGCACGGACTGGATACAACGGAACAACTAGTGGGGATAACTGCCGATAAGCTATGGGAGTCCGCCCAGGAAGCGCTGGCGATCGCGTCGCAACTAGGTGAAAGGGTCATCCTTATGGGAACCTCCACGGGGGGAACCCTGGCGCTGCTGCTGTCTGCCAACTATCCAGAGATATCTGCCAATATCCTGCTTTCCCCCAATATCGCCATCTTTGACGGCAGGTCGAGGATCCTCAGCAATCCCTGGGGAGTTCAGATCGGCAGGCTGGTTACAGGTTCCAAATATATTTATGCGGAAGACACGCGGCCCATTTATAAACAATACTGGAATTACGGCTATCGGCTGGAAGCCGTGGCCAACCTGGAGAAAATGCTGGAAACCTCAATGACCCCGGCTACCTTTAAAAAAGTGAAGCAGCCCGTATTGCTGTTGTACTATTATAAGGATGAAGTTCACCAGGACAGCGTAGTGCGGGTCGACGCCATGCAAAAAATGTTCAGCGAACTGGGAACGCCAGCCGATAAAAAACGGGCGACGGCCATGCCGATGGCGGGCAATCATGTGATGGGCTCATACATAAAATCCCGGGATGTGGATGGGGTGATCCGGGAAATTGCGCGTTTCATGACAGAGGTATTGGGGATGAAAGAAAAAGTTAAGGATTAACTGCAGTTAGTTTTTACCGCAAAAAAGCCACAGCTTGCAGTATGCGCAGGAAGTTTCTTTATCTTATCAATCCCATTTCTGGCGCCAGAAGCAAATCTACATTGGCAGAGACCATCATCAAAAAAACCTCCGCCAGGAAGATACCCTTTGAGATCATCGCCACCCGGAAAGACGGCCGGTATGAGGACCTCCCCGAAAAGATCCTAAAAGAAAATATTACGGACGTGATCATCTGCGGGGGAGATGGAACGGTGAGCGGCATTGTCAGCGCCTTGCTACAGACCGATGTATCTATCGGCATCATACCCAGGGGATCGGGAAATGGCCTGGCGCTCGCCGCCGGGATACCCGTTAACATACACAAGGCGCTGGATATTATCTTCCGGGGGTATACGGAAATGACAGATGGCCTTTTTATCAATGACCGCTTTTCGTGTATGCTATGCGGTATGGGCTTCGATGCGCAGGTGGCGAAAGACTTTGATGCGGTTAAAAGAAGGGGATTGATGAGCTATATCAAAATATCGGCTATCAATTATTTTAAAGCGAAGACCTATCCTTTTATCATCAGCTCAAAAGAAAAAAATCTTTCCGTTGAAGCCTTCTTTCTCTGCGCCGCCAATAGCAACCAGTTTGGCAATCATTTCACCATAGCTCCGCTCGCCAGCCTGAACGACGGCCTTTTCGATGTTGTCATCGCAAAAAAAATGAACCGGCTGGCGCTTCCTTTTTCGGTTCTCGGCCAATTCGCCGGCGTCAATGCAATGCAAAGGCTCGACGAGCATATCAACAAAAAGAATATCATCTATTTTCAGGCTTCCGCGCTAACCATTCATAACCCGATGCTGGCCCCGCTCCATATTGATGGAGAGCCTGTCCCGACCGCCGAAAACATTGAGCTGAAGATCGCGCCCAAAGCTTTCCGGCTGTTAAGGCCCTCCGACTGAGAATCGCCAGGGCATAAGCAACCAGTAACTTTCCAGCCAAGAAGCATTCCCGCATAAACCGCTTGCCGCGCTGATTTTTTGCCTGTTACAAGGTTCCGACAGGGAATCGTTTGCGCATGCGCGGCATGTGGCCCTAATATTTTGCATAGCGCTTTTGCCTGAGAAACATATACTCAATCTGCGACCCAAAATCTTCCGGGCCCAATAACCTGAGCCGGAGGCGCATGCGCAACCCGCCGCGCTTAGCGCTTTTCGGCTACTGCCGTCCGCCTTTTCAAAGAGTCTTTTGACAACAATTCCATAAAGCTGTCGAAGGAAGCCGCATTGTTTTCATTATCCAGCGCAAGCGAAATGCTGGCTTTTTCTCTTTTGGTAAGATGGAAGTTCAGCGCGGCGCCGGCATCGTCTTTTTCGGGCACATACTGAAATGAAAGGCGATGGAAATGATCTCCGAATAATTCCTGGGTATAGCTTAACTGGTCGTATTGGTTATAGTCCTGCATCTTGTACCAGTTGTATTGCAAAATTAAAAAGGGTTTGGTCACTATTTCCGTCACATCAGAGGATTCAAAGGGATGATCCCATCCGCCGGTAATGCGGTCGCGGATCTGTATCAACGCCACGCCGGAAGTATTTTCGTTTATCCATTTCCGAAATACCTGCATAAATCGAAGCGCTGTTTCCGTTCCGTAGTTGTCCCTCAGGCCCGCGTCCATTACGTCGATCACCGGTTTGCTGGGCAGCCACACATTGGGCAATACGTAGGGGAAAGTGGCATTCATCCGCAAGGCCGTAAGCAGACGGAGGTTCAGCGGGTCCTGTTTCTCAAAAAAAGAACAGAAATCGATCGCGTCCGGTTCAATGTCCCCGGCCCTTGAAGCCTCTATGGCAGGCTTCATGAGAAAGCTGACGGGCTGCGAGCTGATGGTCATTTTTCTTCCGTCGCGGGTGACCACGGAGTTAAATATCATCAGGGGTACGCGCGCATTTTTTTCATCGTCGGCGATATCCTTCAGTTGCCGGTTCATCAATCCCCGCGTATTGCGATCCAGTTTCTGCTCAAAAGCATAACCCCTGTCCTTTACATATTCATTGTCTCCCACGCT
>DEHV01000059.1:0-8187 GCA_002352105.1 Chitinophagaceae bacterium UBA2791
TTTTCCTTGAAAGACAGGCGTCTTGTTTTTATCCAGGATAATGATATCTGCATCTTTTACCGGGCTGCCTTTTTTGTCTTTGACCATTGCTTCCAGCGTCCAGTAAACAGCGTAACTGTGCTCCTGGTCGGTAGCTTCTACATCAAATGCCGCTCCGCGCACCTCATTAGAACGTAATTCGACGCCTTTTGCAAAACAATCGTCCCGTTCCGACCATCCCATCCGGATGGCCTTGAATTTCGGGTTTGGTTGAGAGGACCTAATAATGGTATTGTGATACAGTTTCGTATTGGCTGTTCCTCCATAAGGAGTAGCCAGCCAGGCGGCCGGAACATTGGTAATGATCCGGTTATTATAGAACTGGCCGCCGAAGCCCCTGGTTCCGCCGCAAACATAAAAGGCGGCAGCCAGCGCCTTCGAATCAGGATCGAGATGATCCACTACGATATCATTTCCGAAAATATAATTGTCGCCGCCGCTGGCGCTATAATATACCGCCCAGGACATAGGAATATAGTTGTCCGGCTTGGGTTGATTGGCTACCGTTATCATGATCTTATTGCTGTAAAACCGGTTCCCGATGCAGCCATTTTTAGACCCCGGTTTCGCATTGTAATCTGCTATCCTTATCGCCGCCGTGCTGTATTCTTCGTGTCCGTATTCGCAGGTTGGAGGAGAGGAGTGGATCTTAATGGTATTGTTAAAGATGTCAATATAGCTTTGCCTGTAGATCTCTATGCCTGAACCGACCTCGGGCTCAATGATGTTATTAAAGATCTTTGAGCTGTCGCCCATCGCCATAATGCTGTAATGGTTGGTAACCATCTGGCGGTTTGCAAAGTAATTATGGTGTATGCTGGAATGTTTGCCTTTGAATACAAGGCATCCCTGCCCCCCGTAAAATTCTGAAAAAGAAACTTCGGAGGGCGCATCCTGACCCCTGATATCTACCGCATAGAAGCTGCTGCCATGGCGGCTGATGATAAATGGCGATTTAACGTCAAACTTACAACTGACAATTGTTGCCTGGGGAACATCCACGGCGATGGTATTGATCCCTGAAGTGACGATCTTCAGGTTTTCCAGGACGACTTTCACCTCGTCGGCGGTAGATTGCACCCCCCAGGAAATAGCTCCCTCTACCCCATTTTCTATTGAGCCGTTTTTGATGGTCACTGTACCCCTTCCTTTTGCTACAGGGATCCCCGGCAAAGGCGTTCCTTTCTGTGGATCTTCCGTATAATCAAAGAATGCCGCGTACTTACTTTGGAAGAGATGGTCGTAGTGCCCCATGGCATAGGTTTTCCCTACAATGCCAATCCCTGCGTCAAAAGCCGGCCGTATATCTATTTCATCCACCAAACAGTCCGAATCTGCCCTGACGCGTATACGGTACTTGCCCGCAGGGAGTTTGTTGAGATGCGCAAATACATATCCCCCGCCCAATCGAGGCGATCTTTTTTCCACCGGGCTGCTGAGCAGTTTTCCGTCCGCATATTCGGTGATGCATCTGACCTCATTGCCTTTTTCATCTTCTACAAAAACGCTTACCTGCATTTCTTTAACCGGGTCTCTCAACTCAAAGGAATTTCTCCCCGTTACGCCGCACATGGCGATATAAGAGCGATCGGCCACGGGAAGGTATACATAGGGCGACCTGACCTCGTCGCCCGGCTGTAAGCTCAACAACTTTTTGCCAACAAATACATGTACTTCTTCGGTATTGACCACTTCGGCGCCCGGCGCCCTGGAAATATCCCATCCCGTTATTCCTTCTTCAAATCCCGAATTGGCAATATGACCGTATTTACCGTCTGCATAACGGATCGTATACCCGTTCAGGTCGAGCGTAACGTCTTTTCCTAAAAAGATAGCGCTCGCCGGGCTGGAGATATCCTTTGTCAGTACATAAGTAGCTCCTGCCTTGCCGTAATATCCCGGACGGTCTACCGGTATTTCGTCTCCCGAAGGCTGCCGGTGCGTCGTTGGCTTGTATTGAGCAAGGCCAATAAACGAAGGCAAACAAAAAATGGCGATAAGCCCGGAATGGATAATTTTTCTCAGCATAATGATAGATTGAAAGGGTAATTCGTGTTGCTCTGGTCTTATAAGACGCAATAGACGCTAAGAAGAAGACATGCCAGCAATGATAATTTAAGGAAGCATGCATTGCGGAAGTTTATTTTTTTATCTGGATGGATACCTTGCTGTTTTTATTTAAAACCAGTTCCCTGGTCATTTTTCCTATTGCCAAAGTATATGGAGACAGGTATTTTCTGCTTTTGCCCTGGACCGAATATTCGGGTAGTTCAATTTCAATGGTTCCTGTAGAATCTGTGATCATTTTGCGTACCTCCCGCTTATCCTTATCCAGTATGCTCAATTCCTGATTGGCAAGAGGGGTTAATTTCCTGTCCGTTATTTTCACCTGTAAGGTCCAATAAACGGTATAACTATGCTCCTGGTCGGTTGCCTGGATATCAAATGGGATGCCTTCGAAATTGTTCGACCTGAACTGGATGTTTTTGGCGATGAACGCATCCCTGGCCAACCAGCCCATCCGGACGGGCTTAAATGCTTCGGAGGCATTTCTGGCTTTAATGATAGTGTTATTAAATATTTTAGCGTTCCCTGCGCCGCCATACCTTGTAGCTACCCATATAGCCGGCACATTTGTGGTGATGCGGTTGTTGTAGAAACTCCCGCCCAGGCTTTCTTCGCCGCCGCATATATAAAGCGCGGCTGTTTCGGTTTTCGACGCCGGGTTTGATTTCTCTATGGTTATTTCATTGCCAAATACATCGTCTTCACCGCCCGCTACGCTATAGAATACAGCAAAAGCCATGGGAATATAATTGGGGTGCGCATCCGGATAATCAATTGCATTGATGTGGATTTTGTTATTGTAAACCTTATTGCCAAAGGTCCCGCCCGGCGAACCGGGCCTGCGATGGTAATCAGCCATTCGAATGGCGTTGACGCTATAATCTTCGTGTCCATATTCGCAGGTTGGCGGCGAAGTTTTGATCCGGATCACATTGTTAAATATCTCGCAGTTCTGCGAAGGCCAGATCCCCGACCCCGTTTCCGGTTCAATCCTGTTTTCGTATATGCGAGAGCCGGCCCCCACTCCTCCTATGCTGTAGTGATTCGTAACCGTTTGTTTGTTTACGAATAAATTGTGATGAATATCAGATTTCCCGCCATTCGCGATCAGGCATCCCTGCCCGCCGATAAATTCCGAGTAGGCGATATCAGAAGGCTCCCTGCCGATAATGTTCACTGCGCTGAAACTGCAATGCCTGTTAATGATAAAGGGATTTTCCACTTCAAACCTGCAATGGTAAATAGTAGCCTGCGGAAGTTCCAGCGCAACCGTATTTATTCCCGATGTTTTGATTTTCACATTTTCCAGGATGATCCTGGTATTGCCGGCGGTAGACTGGATCCCCCAGGAGAGAATGCCTTCGGTTCCATTTTCGATAACCCCGTTTTTAATGGTGATGGTCCCGGCGCCGTTAACAACAGGTATGGAAGCATGCGGAATTCCGGCGCTGATGTCCTGCGTATAATCGAAAAATGCTATTCTGTTCCTGCAATGGGATAAATGATAGTAATGGCCTTTTGCGGATGTTTTTTCCACGATCCCTATTCCTGCGTCCATTGCGGGACGGATGTCAATTTCATCGACCAGGCAATCGGTTTCGGCTTTTACGCGCACCCTGTATTTTCCCGCCGGCAGATTGTTCAGGTGCGCGTACAGAAATCCCCCTCCAAGCTCAGGCGCTTGTTTGATCAGGGGGCTGCTCGCCAGGGTGGTGTCCTGGTATTTTGTTGTCGTTTTTACCTCATCGCCCTGTTCGTCTTCTACGTAGATGCTTATTTTCATCTGGTTGGCCATATTGCCTCCCATCGCGTGATAATCAAAACCTGTAACTCCGCAGATGGCAAAATAAGAACGGTTAGCGACGGGAAGATATACATAGGAAGAAGTGATCTCGTCGCCTTTTTTCAGGCTGAGGATCTTTTTCCCAATGAAAATATGCACGTCTGCGGTATTCACAACTTTCGCTCCGGGCGCTTTGGAGAGGTCCCATCCTTTTTCGCCCTCTTCAAATCCGGAATTGGCGATGTGGTTGTAATGGCCATCCGCATACCTGATCGTATACCCGTTAAGATCGAGGGTTACATCCCTGCCCAGGAAAATTGCGGTCATCGGGCTGGAGATATCTTTTGTCAGCACATAGGTTGTTCCCGGAACGCCATAATTTCCTGGTCCGCTGACAGGCGCTTCACCGGGCGCCAACGGACGGCTCTTCGTAGCTTTATATTGAGCAGCGGCAGGCAGGCCAAAAAAGGAAAGCAGGACGGTAAGACATACCATTGAATAGTTTGACGGCATATTGTTGTTTATTGGCGCTGAACAGGTATTCCCATTCATTTGATTGATGAAAAATGTTTTTTAATAAATGGCCAGGCGCCTTCCTTATAATACCAGTGTCCGGCAGGCCCCTCATATAATTCCGCTTTAGAGGACGCGCCTGCCGCAGCATATATCTTTTGCAAATGCGCGAATGCCTTTCTTGTTTCAGCTATTGGGAAAATATGGTCTTCTACGCCATTCAGCGCGCAAAAGGCCCGCGGGCATATGAGTCCGGCTACATCGCCCATTTCGCCAAGGTCTGCTATTCCGGGGATGTAGTTGCAGTCGCAGTGGGCAATCGTTCCGATGCTTCCATAAAAAGTGCAGAAAGCCGAACCTGGCGCTGCAACAGCGATCCTGGGGTCGCAGGCCGCTGCAAACAAAGAAACCGTTCCTCCCCCGGAGTTTCCTGTTATAGCGATCCTGTTCTCATCGACGGGCAAGTTCTTCACTGCCCAGTCGATGATCTTCGATATGTCCCAAACCCTGTCTCCAATAGGCGTTCTGCCGACCAGCAGGTCCTTCATCAGTTGATCGCGGCATGAAAATGAATTGCCCTCTTTCTTATCATATTCTGAGCGTGTTGCTCCGAATGCCCTGACAGTGGGAGCAATGGTGATATATCCTTCGGACACTGACTGAGCGGCAATACTCCTATTCGCTTTTTCAGTCGGCTCTTTCCCTGCTACGCGGGGATAAATACCGTCATACAGATCGGCGTTTCTTCCATGCCCATGGGGCGTAAGCGTTAGCGGTAGCTTTCCCGGTTTATTTTTAGGGAAGAGTATAACAACAGGCAATGGAACGGAAGGCTCCGTCCAAATTATCCAGTGTTCGCGAATGCAGAAGCCCAGATCCACCGAATCCTTTTTTTCCGCCTTGGGCTCATAGCCGGTCAACTGGCGTCCGATCTTGTCCAGGCCCAGCGCCGATCTTAATTTTGGCAAGAATGCTTTTTTCCAGGCCTCAACATCCTTAGCGCTTTTTCCGTCAAACGCATATTTCATCGCCGCGGCGCCGTATTGCCTGTCGAAATGATCCTTCATTCCAAATGAGTCCCTGGTTTCAGCCGGCAGCTTATGATTATCCCTGGCATTGCTGCGTTGCGCTATTGCCGTTGCGAAGAGAAGCATGCCGGGCAAAATGAACAGAAACCGCAGGTAAAAGCTTGCGCTTCTTTTCATAAAAAAAAATTTAATGAAACAACCCGTATAACAAAGCTGCCATACGGGTCATTAAAGTTTATCGTCGTGGGACTATTGCGCGTTAATCCAATTCCGGCGGGAATATTCCCTGGCGGGGATGCAGTTTCGGCAGGTCGGCTTTCTGATCCCACCATACCTTGCTCATCAGGGTATTGCCTTTTGATAGTTTACCGATCGCCACGGCTACATTATCGCCATTTTGTAATGTCTCTGCAACAGGATAGGTGAGCCTGCGCGGAATATTTCCTTCGGTATCTCCGAGTACGGAGCCCGTCCAGATGCGTGGATAGCCTGTTCTTCTGAATTCGGCCCAGGCTTCATAGGTATTGTAATAGATCCCCAACCATTTTTGTACGATGATCTGCTCCAGTCTTTCTTCCTCGGCGCCGGCGAGTATTCCCGACGGCGAAACCAGGTAATCGGCGATATCGCCTTCGGCTACGCCGTATTGACTCATAGCTGCCTGTATTCCGCTGGCAAAGAGATCTTGCGCATCTTCCGAACTGATGCCAGCCAGGGCCGCTTCAGCTCTTAAAAAGAACACTTCTGCCGCATTCATAACAATGATATTATAAACCGGTTGCAGGAAGGAAGTAGCCATACGCGCTACGGAATCAGTGGCATAGCGATCCGCCAGTTCCACGCCGCCCTGGAGCGGTACTCCCCGGTATCCGGCGATGGGCGAATTAGCCGGCCTTGCAAAAAGCGGCAACCGGGGATCATTCAGGGCCTTAAGATTATCGGTCAGCGTAAACGAAACCAGCATGTTGTTGGGTTGCGTAAGATTGCGCGTATAAAACGCATTGTTATTTGATGCATTTCCATCATCCACCGTAGCCAGGAATACATTTTCAGCATTTGTCGTGATCAAAGGCTGAGACAAAACTTCCGTAATGTGTTGGGCGGCTAAAGAGGGATTAGCATACCGCACGCGCATAGCCATCCGTAAGCGCAATGAATTCGCCAGTTTTCTCCATCTTTCCGCATTGCCCTTTAATAAAAGATCTGCATTGCCAAAAGAGATCTGCGTAGAAGCGGCATCCAGTTGATCAGCGGCTTCTTTTAACTCTTTCAACAAATCCTTATAAATATCTTCCTGCGCGTCGTATTTGGGCAGCATAACGATCTCGTCCACGTTGTTCAGCGCATCGAAATAGGGCAAATCGCCATAGCAGTCTGTCAATTTCTGGAAAAACATGGCTTTGGCAATGCGCGCCATGGCGTTTTGATTTGACAGTAAGGGATTTTCTGATGTAAGACGCATTACTTCAGCCAGGTTGATCAGGTAGTTCCTGTAATAGCTGTTGTATGGATTGCCCCAGTCTCTTTCAAGGAAAATATTTCCAGCCGAAGGGTTCCTGTAATATCCGGAATAATCTGAAATAAGGCCATGGGTAGCCTGGTCAAACACCCCGCCCCGTATGGCAGAAGCAAACAGGAGGCTCGGCTGAATAACCTCTTTGGTAATCAGCGTGGGATTGGTATTGATCTCCTTAAAATCCTTGGTGCAACTCCCGGTTGCCAATATCGCTAACGCGACAATGGCGACTTTTATATTTTTTGGTAACATATAATCAATTTTCCAGTAGGTTAAAAAGTAAATGACAAATTCAAACCGATGCTGCGCGTCATAGGCACGCCTGTTGATTCAAACCCTTGCGCAACGGTAAACGGACCAAAGCCGCCTTCGGGATTAGCCCCCATTTCCTTGATCTCCTTATTCTGATACAGGTAGAACAGGTTGCGGCATACGGCTGAAAGCTTAGCTGTTTTGAATATGTTCGTCTTTTTTAGCGATCTGCTGAAGTCATACCCAATGATGATCTCACGAAGCGATACATAATCTGCGGGTAATACAAACGCTTCGCCTATATTGCCATAGCTCATGCTTGTATAATAGGCCTGCCTGCCGAGTACGATCGTACTCTTTTCAAATTTGCCGTCAGGCTGTTCGATCACGCCATCTGCGATCAGGTTATCGCCATTCTCCGTTCCTTTCCCGGTTCCTACAGACCATTGCTGCAGTTTTGAGTAGGAGAATATCTTGCCTCCCTTCCGGATATCAACCAGGAAGGACAGGGAAATTCCCTTGTAGAAAAACGAGTTGGTGATCCCGGAGAGAAAATCGGGTTGGACATTACCCAGTACGGAGGTCTCGCTTTCACGCTGGTAGGCTCCGGCTGCTGTCAGCCATTTTTCTCCCGTCGGCGTTCTCTTGAACGCATAGCCTACAATATTGCCATATGCCAGACCGGGCCTGGCTTCGATACTCATTTCAGCCGTGCTGTATAGCGTAAGGGCATTGATCTCCGGATAAAGCTCAACCACTTTCGAGCGGTTCCTGGAAAAATTGATCAGGGTATTCCAGGTAAAATTCTTCGAAGCAATGGGAGATCCTGATAACATGATCTCAATCCCTTTGTTGCGAATCTCCCCGGCATTGATCAGCTTAGAAGAAAAACCTGTAGCAGCCGGAATATTGACGCTTAATATCTGGTTTTTACTGGCAGAACTATAATAAGTAAAATCGATTCCAATGCGATTGTTCAGGAACCTGAG
>DEHV01000059.1:8303-116999 GCA_002352105.1 Chitinophagaceae bacterium UBA2791
TTCCTACCCGATACATCCAGGAACAGGTAGTTATTATAGCCCAACTGGCCGGTAAAATATACCGAGTTCATTCTTTTCCGGATGAGGCGATCGCTGGCAACTACCAACCCCGCGTTTAGAATATTGTAAAAGCCGTCAATATTCAGGTTATTCCCCTGCAGGGTGGTGGTTTGTTGCTCGCGGTTAAGATGGTTGGCGCCGGCGGAGAATGAGCCGGAGAATTTGGAAGAAAGATTGCCTGTAGCTGTCAGGAGTAGATCATAGTTCTCTTCTTTTACGTTAATCCGGGCATTGTCTACCTGGCCTCTGCGCAGGTTAAAGGAACCTGTAGGCGTATTTACGCCGATGCGCGAGTCGCGCAGATCGCCATAAAAATCCGTGCCGCCTCTGGCCTGTAAAGTCAACCAGGGATTAAATTTATATCTGGCAAGCACATAGCCGTTTACGCGATCGCGGGAATCCTTGCTGAGCATTTCGTTCAATACCCAATACGGGTTGAAGGGGCGTCCATCCGTCCAGTTATTGGCTTGCCCGGCCGGCGTCTTGTAATCTTTCAGCATGTCCATGCTGAGAAAAGCAGGGAACCGGTTCAGGGACATGCCAATGGTGTTGATATCGGTGCCATAGCCCGGGCGGTTTTTACCATGCTGCCGGATATAATTGATTTTTGATTCTACATATAAATGGTCGGTCGCATTAAAGCCCACCCTGACATTGATTGTTTGCCGGTCGAGTTTGGAAGTGGGGAAAATACTGGCATTGCGCAGGTCGGACATCGATACGCGGTAATTTACTCTTTCCGTGCCGCCGGTTACGCCGATGGAATTGGTATACGTGCTGCCTGTTTGATAAAACTTGCTGGCTTCATTGCTGCCGGTGCCTGTATAAGGAATGACGCCCAGGCTGGGCCACATCAGCAGGGAGATCGGTTGTCCATCGAATTTAGCCCCCCACATATCGGGTATCCAATCGGGTAAACGCCTTACCTGCTGGCCATCTACGGTGACCAGGTCCCAGCTATCGATCGATTCATTATACCCGGGACCATAGCTGTTCTGGCGCTGGGGAACTACATTGGGATTTTCGAAAGTAGCGTTGCTGTTTACATCGATGGTGGCTTTTTTCCCTGCGCTTCCCTTCTTGGTTGTGATCAGGATTACGCCATTGGCGCCCCGGGCGCCATATAGGGCGGCGCCGTTGGGCCCTTTTAATACGGTGATGCTTTCAATATCGTCCGGGGATATATTGCCGATGCCATCGCCATAATCGCGCGATGTGCCGCGGGAATTACCGAGATCGGGCGCGCCTACGGTCTGGTTATCGATAGGCACGCCATCCACTACATAAAGAGGCTGGTTATCTCCCTGGAAGGAGCTGGCGCCCCGGATATTTACATAGCTGGAACCGCCCGGCCCTGTGGCAGAGGCGCTGACAAACACGCCCGCCACTTTTCCTTTAAGAGAATTGGCCACGTTGGTCTCCCGCGCTTCTGTAAGGGCATCGCCCTTGACCACCTGGGTTGAATACCCTAGCGCTTTTTTCTGTCTTTCCACGCCGAAAGCGGTTACGATCACTTCCGATAACTCATTGTCTTGACTTGGCTCCAGCTTTATATCAATAAAGGTTTCATTGGCAAGGTTGATGGTCTGCGTAGTATAACCGGCATAGGAAACAATGATAACATCGCCCCGGTTAACGCCGCGCAGGGTAAACTGTCCCTGGTCGTTGGTTGCCACGCCAATATTAGAGTTCTGGACTTTTATGCTGGCGCCGGCAAGCGGATTTCCTTCCTTATCCGTCACCCTGCCGTTGATATCAATGACCGCCTCGGCAGGCGTTGGGATCGCGGCGAGTCCGGAGGACCTGGCGCGGCTGATCACAATGGTATTGCCTTGTATATCGTAATGATAGGGCTGCCGGTGGAATATCTTTTCCAGGGCGGCCTGCAAAGGCGTATTCCTGAGTTGAACGGAGACCGGCCTTGCCCCTTCCAGGTCTTCCGCCCGATAGAAAAAAACAAATTTCGTCTGCTTCTCAATGGCGTTAAATACCTTAAGCAGCGGCGCCTCCTTAGCGGAAAACGTGATGTTCTGGGCCACGCCCCTGGCGCTTACCTGGATTGCGGCGACTAATAAAAAGATAGATGTTAGTTTCATCACTAACAGGGTTTTGGTTGAGCGTCGAAGCATTCGTTCCCATTTTTCACGCGGGAAAACTTCGTTGCAATACGTCTGAAATTGCATACATTTGGTTGTTTGGGTTAAAATAATAAGCAGTCCGACAGGATTTGTTTGTAGGTTAACCTGACGAAGAACCGGGTAAAGACGTCCAATCTTGCAAGCCCGGTTTTTCATTTGATCAACCAACTTCTTCCGTTCCGGCATTGTTTTTCTTTGCCGGCATATCTGTAAAAATCTGATTTTGGTTAGGGCAGGATAACGATCCTGTTGCCTTCTTCAATGCTAAACTTCACTCTTGTCTGCGCCAGCACTTTTAGCACCTGCGATAAAGTGAGGCTTCTCCCGATCTTACCGCTAAACTCGCCCTTCGGAATTTCGCCGGCGTAAGCAACCTCTACATTATACCAACGGGCCAGTTGGTTCATTACTGTTTGCAGATCTGTATTATTAAAATAAAATAGCCCGTTCTTCCAGGCTACCGCCTGTTCTATATCGGCATTCCTGATCAACTTTAGTTCTCCTTTCGGATAGGCCTGGGCCTGTTGCCCCGGTGATAATCTTTGCAGCCGGTCGCCGCTGATCACTTTAACGGCGCCCTCGAGCAGGGTCGTTTTTATGCTGCCTTCCTCAGGATAGGCGTTGACATTAAAATGAGTGCCGAGCACTTCTACCACGGTTTTGTTTACAGAAACCAGGAACGGTTTATCTTTATCCGGCGCCACTTCAAAATAAGCCTCGCCGCTGATGGTTACCTTTCTTTGATCGTCGGTGAATGCCGAAGGATAAGTGATAGAGGATGAAGCATTCAGCCATACCCCGGTGCCGTCGGGAAGGGTAAGCTGATACTGGCCTCCTCTGGGCGTGGTCATCGTATTATAAAAAACCTCGTCGCTTCCGGCATTTAATACCGTATAGGACAACTGGCCATTGGCCAGCTTGACTATCCTGGCTGCGCCCTGCTGCGCCAGCTCCCCTATTTTCGCATCATCCAGCGTGATGACGCTGCCATCTCCCAAAGTAAGCGCGGCCTTATTGCCTCCGGGAGCTATATCATGCGGTATGACCAGCTCGGGAACGGCGGTATCTGCAAGTTCCGTTGAGGCAGGGCGGCTGCCAAACCAGAAATAGCCGCCTGCCAGTAAAAGCAGGGCTATAGATGCCGCAACCCGCCAATGACGCCTAAGGAAATGCGGCCTTAGCGCTACGGGCGATACCGTGGCGGCATGACCCGCGATATGACCGATACCGGCTTTTTCTTTCCATTCCAGGAAGATCGTTTCCAGGTCGTCATCTGTATTCACCGAAAAACGCTTATTGGTATAAGTTTCCTGAAGCAGCTGATCCAGCGCATCGGCGTTGCCTGCATCCTGAACAAAGCCCTGCAATCGCTGAAGTTCTTCGGGGCTTATCCGGTCTTCCAGAAACTTTTTAAATAAAGCTTTGAGATCCTGTTCTGACATTTGGCGGCGGTTTAAATTTCCTCAATACCGGGCAATACGCTAATGGTCCTTAGCATTAGACGTAATTATAACCCGGGGTAAGACAAAAGTGTGAAAATTAATTAACGAGAGCTTTAAGTATGACCGCAACGATCAGCAAATGCTGTTCGGAAGGAGCCGACAGGCGTCTGCGGATATGGTTAAGCGCGCGCACCACATAGGTTTTAGAAGAAACGACGGAGATATCCAATTTGCGGGCGATCTGCTCATGGGTCATTCCCTCAAACCGGCTTAGTTTAAAGACTTCCTGCACTTTGCCGGGAAGCGTTTCAATGGCCCCGTCAATCTTTTTTTCCAGTTCCTTGACCTCCAGTTTGTCCTGCGCGTTTACCGCATCCGCCTGTAGATATTGAAGGAGGAATTCCATATTGGAAGGATGAAAAACTTTTTTTCTCAGGTGATCCAGGATAAGGTTGCGGGAAACAACATAGATAAATGCGTCGATTTTCTTTACCTGGGGGAGCTGGGCCCGGTTATCCCACACTTTAATAAAGATCTCCTGAGCCAGGTCTTTGGCCTGTTCTGGCGAGCGCGTGATGCGTAAGCCGGCGCCGTAAACCTGGGGCCAGAAAGCTTTAAAAAGCGTTGCAAATGCGCCCTCGTCGCCCCCGGCTATCTGAAGCAACAGGTCCCTGTCAATATGAACGGATGAGTCGGTCATGCGGGCTGAGCAATCTGTTTTGTCGAATAAATGTAATGAAAAAATATGCGAACCAACCAGATAATATCTATAAGAGCGCTCAAAAACCCAGGCCGCTGCTTCGCGCCTGATAGAAAATAAAAGACAGAAAGACCCGGGAAGCGCATTCCTGCCAGTCATTCGCCGGCCTGGCGAACAGGGCTCGCGGGGCGATCTGCAGCGCCGGAAGAAGTTATTTTTTTAATTGCATTTTAAGGGAGAAAAAATCGTGAACCACTTCAATGTTGTGACAAATGCCATTTTCAAAAGAATAGTAGTTGTAGTTGCCGTCGGGCAATTCTACCCTGTATTTATGATCGGCTATTTTATGCGCTACCAGGTATTGCTGGAAATGATCGGAATATACTTTCTGCTTGTCGGCAGGCTCTGATATGTACAACAGGTGAAGGTTGTAGGCAATAGGCTGGATGGCCCCGCCGCAACTTGTTTTCTGCGGATAGCATCGGTAAGCGCCTTCCGCGGCGATCGTCTGTTTAAGCGTTCGCTCCTTTCCATTGATCTTGCGGCGAACGCTGGAATGCACAAGGGCGCCGTTTTTAAATTCGGATCTTTCTTCCGTTTCTACAAGAAAACTGATCAGGGAACGTATCCTGACCCTGGAATGGAACTTCAGCGAAAGGTTATCGCCGGACCTGCTTTCATAAAAATTCATCCTTCCCACAGTGTCTCCTTTATAGATAATATCATAATGGCGCATTTGTTCCTGCGCCACGGAAAAATATCCAATTGGCAAAAACATAAAAACGGTTATGCATATCCGTTGTATAATGGAGATCCCGGGCGTTCCTGCGATGGAAGCGACGCGGATCCGGGTTGGCCGGTTAACGGACAGATGTTCTTTATTGAACAGGCGGCCCGGCCGGTTATTTATGAAATTGCCTATATCGTCGAAATTGATCATTTAAGGAAGATCGCCTGTTTATAAACGACCGGTTAAGCCCTTTATGTTGCCTTTTTCCTAAATAAGACAATTATTTTGCCGCTTACCCCCTGGCCGGAGAGACATTTTTTGCCGCAATTTCCATAGGATAACCTTTCCTTAACAACATAATGAGTTTTCACCTATATTTGTCTCTCACCAATTAAATACTTTAACCCATGAACAAAGCAGAACTTATTGAGAAGATTGCAGGGGATGCCGGACTTTCCAAAAAGGAAGCAGGAGCGGCCCTCGATTCTTTTACAGACGCCATAGCTAAGACCCTGAAAAAAGGCGGCAAAGTGACCCTTGTTGGTTTCGGAACTTTTTCTGTTACGAAGAGGGCGGCCCGTAACGGCAGAAATCCTCAAACCGGAGCAACGATCAAGATCAAAGCGAAGAAAGTTGCGAAATTCAAAGCAGGAAAAGAACTGGCTGCAAAAATATAAACATCCGATTTTTTATTATTGCTTATGGCTGTCTGGTATTGACAGCCTTTTTTATGTCCCCCGGAAACCGTAATGGATGATTCCTCAGCGCCGCAATAGGAATTTTCCCAGAGAATATACTAAAATCGTTAAATAGGAGTTATTTATCTGAAACCATAGGCTATATGAAATTCCTATTTAATACGCTGGCTGCGCATCCTGAGGCTTTGGTTAGTTATGAGGTCTACCAAATAGATCAGGAACATTATCATGTAGAACTACCCCAGAAAGACGCGCATTTTTTATTGTTTCAGGTTGAAGGACGATGGCTCACTTATCACCCTGGATATATAGAAATGGCCCAGATCATTGGCGCCAGGATATCTTCGCAGCATGAATAGGATCCGCGTTTCATCCGAATTCCCCGCTCTCTTTGCCTTCAGTATATAAATCCGGCCTGAAAATAGGCGCTTGCGTGTTATCTTGCACCCCGATTCAATTAATGTATTTTATATGGCAAGAGGCAGAAACCCGAACAATAGCAATGGCGCGCCGGAAATAGAACCCAAAAAACTAAAGTTTTCAAAGGAATCGCTGAAGCAAGCGCTTATCCTGTTCACCTATATCAAGCCGTATCGCGTAAAATTTATCTGGAGCCTGATCTTCATCGCGCTTTCTGCTTTCACCACCAGTCTTTTCCCTCTGCTGCTGGGTAAAATGATCGATGCGGCCGTTCCCGGAGCCGCCGTTCAGGAAATGGGCGCTCCGGTAGCGGGGGGCGCTTTCGGCATTAGCTTAAAAGATATTCACTGGAGTTTGAATACCACCCTTCTGCTGATATTTATACAACTGGGCGTACAGACCATTTTTTCCTTCATGCGGGTGTACCTGCTTACCGAAGTGGGCGAAAAATCGCTGGCCAATATGCGAAAAGATGTATTCAGCAAACTGTTGTCCATGCCCATGAGCTATTTCAGCGAAAAAAGGGTCGGAGAACTGAGCAACCGGATAGCCTCAGACCTGTCGCAGATCCAGGATGCCGTTTCGTTCACGCTGGCGGAATTTTTGCGCGGTATCTTTACCCTGGCCATAGGGTTGTTCTTTATTTTCTGGATCAGCGCCAAGCTGGCTTTGGTCATGCTTGCTGTTGTGCCTGTTGTGGCGGTCCTGGCTGTTTTTTTTGGAAGATATATCCGTAAAATGGCAAAGAAGGCGCAGGATCAGCTGGCCGAAAGCGGCGCGATCGTCCAGGAATCCTTTCAGGGCATCACCGTGGTGAAAGCGTTCACCAGCGAATGGCATGAGATCGCCCGTTATGTAAAAAGCATCTATGCCGCCGTGAATACCGCTATTGCCAATGCTCGCTACCGCGGCGCATTTATTTCATTTATGATCTTTAGCGTATTTGGCGCCATTGCTTTTGTGATGTGGTATGGCGCCAATATGATCCAGTCGGGCGAGCTGACAATTGGATCATTGACCATGTTCGTGATCTTTTCGATGTTTGTCGGCGGGACCTTTGCAGGATTTGCCGAGCAGTTCTCGCAACTGCAGAAGACGCTGGGCGCTACGGAAAGCGTCCGGGAAATACTGCGGGGCGAAGCAGAGCAGGTAGACCTGTCGCCTGTCGTGATTGACCCCCGTTATCGTTTGAATGGCAATGTGTGTTTTGAGGACATTTCATTTAGTTACCCCAGCCGGAAGGATAGCCCCGTGCTAAAAAATCTATCGCTGGCGGCCAGGAAGGGGCAGCTATCGGCAATAGTCGGACCCAGCGGCGCGGGTAAGACAACCATCGCGAGTCTCCTGCTCCGGTTTTATGAACCCGACAGCGGCTTGCTGCTTTTTGACGACCGGCAGTCAAAGGACTTTCCGCTCTCCCAGTTGCGGGGGCAGATCGCCTTTGTGCCGCAGGAGGTATTGTTGTTCAGCGGCAGCATCAAGGAGAATATTGTTTATGGAAAACCCGGCGCCAGCGACGAGGAGATCATAGACGCCGCTGTCCGGGCCAATGCGAATGAATTTATTACCCGTCTTCCACAACAATATGATACCCTTGTTGGCGAACGCGGCATGAAATTAAGCGGCGGCCAGCGTCAGCGCATTGCTATCGCGAGGGCGATACTGAAGGACCCCGCTATCCTGATCCTGGACGAAGCCACGTCGTCATTGGACAGCGAAAGCGAGAGACTGGTGCAGGAAGCCCTTGAAAACCTCATGAAGGGACGCACTTCCTTTGTGATTGCTCATCGTCTTTCCACGATCCGTAATGCGGATCAGATCATTGTGATCGACCACGGAAGGGTTATCGAGTCGGGCTCCCATGCTGAACTGATGAACCGCAATGGCCTGTATCGCAAACTGCACGAGATGCAGTTTGAATTTGGCGTAAACCTCGAATGACAGGCCGGATCTGCCCGCAACTTTTGTAACCCGGAGGCCCAAGTTTAGCTGTACACTTCGAATAACGCGCCAATCCTGTATTCTACGATTTTGAGCCGATCCTGGTTTTTTACGCCAGTATTGCCGGCGACTTGTTTTTGCTGCGCGTCAACAGGACAATGGTCAGCAGAATAAGCCCGGCGCCTGTCCAATCCAGCATTCCGAAAGCGGTTTGCAACCAGAGTATGGACAACAGGGCGGCTGAAAGCGGCTCTGCAAAGGCGAGCAGGCTGGCTTTGACGCCGCCAATATATTTCACGCTGACCAGGTAGGCATAGAAGGCGATCAGGCTGCCAAACAAGATGATGAACGAAAAAAAGCTTACGGTCGCCAGATCCCAGGTACCCGAAACATTCCATGGCGCATGTACAAAACTAAAAGCAATACCGCCGATCAGCATACCCCATCCGATCACTATCCGCGCATCCCATTGCTGAAGCAGGCGCAACGGCTGAAGCGTATAAAACGCCAATGATATGGCAGAAGCAATGCCCCAGAACAGCGCCCAGCCGGAGATCGCGAGGCTTTTAAAACTGCCATGCGTAACCAGCAGGAAGGTTCCGGCAAGGGCCAGCAGGATAGCCAGGCTATCTTCCCATGACGGAAGCTGTTTGTTCTTTAAGGCAATATAACAGGCAATGAACACCGGCCCAAGATATTGCAGGATGGTGGCCGTAGCCGCATTGGAATATTCAATAGCTGCAAAATAGGTATACTGTACGGCCAGCATTCCGAAAATACCGAAGACGATCAGCGCGCGGGCATCCTCCTTAACCGTCCATATCCTGCGAATATTTTTATGCTCCCTGCGCGGAACGATGCACAGCAATAAAACGCCTGCGATCAGCAGCCGCATGGTTACCAGCCATTCCGTGTTGATTTCCCGGTGTTGAAAAAGGTATTGTCCGAATGTTCCGGAAAGGCCCCAGCAGATCGCTGCGGCCAGGGCAAGCAAATAGCCTTTTACCTGATGATTTTCCTTACCTGCTTCTTCGTTCATCTTTTAACTCCTTGAGTATGGCGGCAAACCGTCGTCGAATACGTATTCATAGATATTAAAAATAAGTATTTTCATCCGATCGCCGTTTCCCGGAAACTTTGATCTGACCGGTATGTCCGCGACGCCCCCTTAACGTTCTTTCCGCGGCCGGATGATGAGCCTGAGCGTAGGATTGTTGGAAATAAAGGACCAGAACCAGTTGGCCGCCAGCTTTAATTTATTCCGGTAGCCGGCAATAGGCATAATATGAATAAACAGCCAGATGAGCCAGGCAAAAAATCCTTTGAAAGAAAACCTGGGCAGATCGGCCACCGCCTTGTACTTGGCAATGATGGCCATGCTGCCTTTGTCGCGGTACGCAAAAGGCGTTAGCGGCTTTTGATCTACAGCTCTTTTAAGGTTTTTTGCCAGCAAGGTTCCCTGCTGAATGGCTACCTGTGCGACCTGTGGGTGGCCGTTAGGGTAGTTTTTATCCGTTGTCTGAAAACAGATATCGCCGATGGCAAAGATATTCCCGAAGCCTTTTACCCTGTTGAATTCATCCGTCAGTATTCTTCTTCCCCGGCCAATTACTTCCGCGGGCAACCCGGGCAGCTCGCCGCCGGTTACTCCCGAAGTCCAAATTAAGGTATTGGTTAGGATGGATTTGCCATTGTCCAGCGATACAAAACCGTTGTTATAATCTTTTACGGCAACGCCAAGGGTTATGCGAACGCCTAACTTCTTCAATACGTTAAACGCTTCATCCTGCGCTATTTTGCTCATGGGTCCGAGAAGCGAGGGCCCCGCGTCGATTAANNGGGTCTTCGGTATGCACGGCTTTTTCCATACTCAGCAATATATGGTTGCGGAGATTTAGCGCATCGCTGATGGTTTTCATGGGCAAAGCCTGCCGCATAACATTCTCCATACCAAAATAGTTGGTCTGGGTTCCGACAGCCAATGCTAAATAGTCATAGCTTACCGTTCCGGTGTCCGTTTCAACGGTATTGTGTTCTGGATTGATCCGGACGAGCGAACCCAGGTGAAAACGAAGGTTCTTTTTTTCCTGGAACATCCGGCGAAAAGGATAGCTGATATTAGAGGGCTCAATAAAGGCGGCGGCGACCTGGTATAATAACGGAGGGAAAAAATGATAATTATTTTTATCAATTAATGTAATCTGAAAACGCTGATCTTTCGACAAGGCTTTGATCAGGTTAATGCCTGCAAACCCTCCTCCTACCACCGCCACTTTTATTTTACCCTGTTCCATGATAATATTTTTAACTGTCCGACTATTGCGCCAGGTACCCGCCGTCGACATTATAATAGGCGCCGGTAACAAAAGACGCTTTATCTGAATTAAGCCATAACGCCAGTTCTGCAACTTCTTCAGACTTTCCTAATCTTCCCATGGGATGCAGCCCTACCAGCGCTTTTAAAGTAGCTTCATCAAGCGCGTTGGTGATCAGCGGCGTCACAATATAACCAGGACCAACTGCATTGATCCGGATATTCTTATCGGCATATTCCAGCGCGGAAGCTTCTGTCAGCCCAATAACGCCATGTTTTGCCGCCACATAAGCAGCAGAGCCCTTGGTTCCTACTTTACCCAGTATGGAAGCCATATTTACAATACTGCCGCCTCCCGATTTCAGCATTGCGGGGATCTGGTATCTCATGCCATAAAATACGCCTGAAAGGTTAATGGCAATCACCTTATCCCAGCCTTCAATGGGATATTCTCCGGCAAAAGCCAATGGACCGCCGATACCCGCATTGTTTACGGCAATATGCAATCCGCCGAACTGACTTACCGCTTTTTCCACCAGGGCCTTATTGTCTTCCGCCTTAGAAGTATCCGCCTTAACAAAAATAGCTTCGCCTCCTTTTTCCTTAATGGCGTTCACCGTTTCATTGCCGCCTTCCTCGGCTATATCCGATACGATCAGTTTAGCGCCTTCTGAGGCATATAATTCGGCTATGGCCCTTCCAATTCCTGAAGCTGCTCCCGTAATAATGGCTACTTTGTTTGCTAATTGTTCCATAAAAACATCATTAGTTAATAAAAAATAAAATGCGGCATTAATCCCTGTCTTCTTTTATCGTCTTTAATCCTTTTGTCCACCTGACCAGTTGTTTTAGCATGGTTTCGGCGGCTTTATGAGAAATCTCATTGGCCTCGAATTCATTCTGACTGTTTATATTGTTCTGAAAGAATGGAAAATTCACCGCCTCTGTTAAAGCAACCATTTTTAAAGAGGCCAGGTCATTTTTCAGGCTGTTCAGGGCCCTGGTTCCGGCCGAAACGCCTCCGTAACTTACTACGCCCGCAGCTTTATAGTTCCATTCCTGGCTCAGGTATTCCAGCGCATTTCGCAAAGGGGCCGGGTAATTGTAATCATATTCCGCCGTAACAAAAATAAAGGCGTCGGCTTCGTCAATCTTGGCGCTCCACCATTTTGTATGTTCGTGCTGGTATTTTTTTAAGCTGGGATGATGGGGTTCGTTCATCATCGGAAGGTTGATCTCTCCAAGGTCCAACACTTCTATCTCAAAGTTATCGTTTTTTGAAGCCAGATCGGCTATCCATTTGACAACCACGGGCCCCTTTCTTCCCGGGCGCACAGTAGAGGAAATAATCTTTAGTTTATACATACCGATTGTTTATCGTTCTTTCCAAGTATAATTTTTATGCCAAAGGTAGCTCGAAAGAAACAGACAGGCGTTGAGGTAGAATAATAAAAGGTATTGATATACGTCACAGTGGCGACGATACGGTCATAAACTTGTCATCGATGTTTCCGATAAAGGCATCCGGCGGCGCCTGAGACGCAAATAAAACTATAAAATAAGGGAAGAACTAACTTTTGGTCAGGTCGTAGATATCCCTGATGTCGTTCAGTATCTTTTCAAAATCAATTTTCAGATCGATGATCTTTCCGGATCGGATATCAAAAACCCAGCCGTGTACTTTGGGGTATCCATCCTGCAGATGGCTTAGTTGTACTGCCGCAGTTTTAATGATATTGATGCATTGCTCCTGGACATTGAGCTCGATTAGCCGGTTGTAACGTTCATGCTCGTCTGCAATGGCGTTCAATTCTATTTTGTGAAGCCGGTATACATCCCTGATATTGCGCAGCCATGGGTTTAATATGCCCATATCCGCCGGCGTCATCGCTGCTTTAACGCCTCCGCAGTTATAGTGGCCGCAGACAATAATGTGTTTTACTTTTAATACCCGAACGGCATAATTGATGACCGACATTACGTTCAGGTCAATGCTGGTGACAAGATTGGCGACATTGCGGTGCACGAATACTTCGCCGGGCCCCAGTCCCATTAGTTCTTCCGCAGCCACCCTGCTGTCGCTGCAGCCGATATACAAATAGTCCGGGCGCTGGTCTCTCGACAATTGCTCAAAAAAGCCAGCGTCCTGGCTTGTTTTCTGTTCTATCCATTTTTGATTGTTCCTAAATAAATCTTCATAAGAAGCCATAGCTGTATAATTATGCGTCATTGATCACGGGCCCGTTCCGGAGCTTATCATTATCAGATTTTCCGGTCGGATCTCTTTTATCCTGCAATAAGGGATGAATGCAGTTAAGTCTAAGTCTGTTTCCCTGGCAGCGATACGGATCAGGCGCTAAGTTACGGAGTTGAGCTGAAAACAAGTCGACCGATCTTTCCTTTGTCGTATTCCTTAAATTGCGGCGCGCATTATCCTGGTAAACAGATTGCCTTATATATGGATACCGATCTTATGGAGGTAAAAAAGGTTACGGATGCGATACATCCGCTCTCCCAGCAGGACTGGGAGGCGTTTGGGGCTATCTGGACGCCTTTTACCGCGAAAAGAAAACAGATCCTTACCGCTGTCGGGAGCAAGGAGAAATATCTCTATTTTGTGTTAACCGGCGTACAGCGGGTGTATTATTTCGACGATCTGGACCGGGAGGCCACGCTCGTGTTTACTTATTTTCCCTCGTTCGGCGGCGTACTGGACGCCCTACTGCTTCAGCAACCTTCTAAATATTTTTATGAGACCCTTACGCCATCGACATTTCTTCGCGCGCCTTATGTTGAATTAGAAAGGTTGATGACCGCGGTTCCGGCTATCGAAACCCTGATGAGAAAGGGGCTTTCAGGGGTTATTAGCGGGGTGTTGGAAAGATTGGCCGAACTTCAATGTTATTCCAGCGAGGAAAAACTTCAAAGCCTGCTAACGCGCAGCGCGCATATCCTTCAATTGGTTCCGCATAAATANNCCCATCTTGCAGTCATAAAAACAAGCATATGATGTCTATGTCTCCCACTCTCCCTTCCGCAACAGTTAGCAAAACCGTTTTGTTGGCTTCTTTGGAAACAAAGGTTGAAAAGCATCTCCAGGAAGCCATATCCTTGTTCCAGAACCTTACCGCCGAGGAATTATCTAAACCCGCCCCGGACGGCGGATGGAGCATTGCCCAATGCCTGGATCATTTAAATGGTTATGGCGACCACTACCTGCCTCATATTGATAAGGGCTTGTCAAATGCCGTATCGAAGCATGCTGTCGGCAATGCGAAGGATACCGATGATAGCTTCAGGAGTTCATGGCTGGGAAGGCGTTTTACCAAGATGATGGATCCGCAAACCGGGAAAAAGAAGATGAAAGCGTTTAAGAATCATCTTCCTGCGCCCGACCTCGATCCGCACAGCGCGGTAGCTGTTTTTATTCGACAACAGGAGACGCTGATCAGCTACCTGCGGCGCGCGGCCGGGGCAGACCTGAACCATATCCGGGTACCTACTTCGATCGCAAAATTCATCCGGCTGCACCTGGCTGATGTGTTTCAATTCCTGATCGCGCACAATGAACGGCATGTTCAGCAGGCTAAAAGAAATCTTATATAGCAGCAAGTAGGATGGGGAAATGCTTCAAAACTCGTTTATCAGCGCTATGCAGAGCGGCAGCTTATCGCCGCTGGCCTTATTGCCCATAGAGCCCTGGCCGAGAACAATATCGGGTTTCCCGTCCCCGTTAATATCGCCAATGTCCATGCTGAGCGCTCTTTTGAACCCGGTTTCCGGAGCAAGGGCATAAGGCTGGAAGTCGAGGGAGCCCTTGTTTTCCAGGTAAGTAAATCCTTCTGAAGGTTGCTGGCTGTCCGTAAAAAAACCAATAGCCGCGATATCAAGATCGCCATCGCCGTCGAAATCCTCTGCCATAGCTTTAACGCATCCGTTAATGGGGAAAAAATATGCTTTCGAAAATTCATTCTTCCCATTGTTTACATAAACATATACGCCATGATAAGGTTTTAGTTGAGGGATCCCGTCTCCCCTGTCGCCGCAGGTATATAGGATATCGGTAAATCCGTCCTGGTTAAAATCATGTAATTCAAAAGAAGTGGATCCATAAGACGCCGGAACGCGGAGGACCTGCTTTTCGGCAAATGCTCCGTTTCCCTGATTGGTATACAGGAATATCCCTTCTTCCCCCTGTCCGAACAAAGCCCATATATCCGGTTGTCCGTCACCGTTATCATCCCGGACGATCGTTTTTGAAGCGCCGGGTAAAGAGCGGATATTGCGTCGCTTATATTTTCCTCCGCCTTGATTTTCCATCCATATCAGCGAGCCGAACATGTTGCCAAATTCAGCGACCAGGTAATCCTTCCGCTGATCGCCATTCAGATCGGCGTACGTAATATGGATAGGTCTGGCCAGGGAGTCGATCAATGGTTTTGATGCAGCCCGGATCTTTTGATTGGCCACTTTAAGACGTATTAATGCGCCGTTTTTTGCATTGTTGCCTAACAGGTCAGCTCCTATTTTACAGGCCGTCCATTCGCCTGCGTCAGGTTCCAGGTTAACGATGGGGCCGGAGTTGTTAAGAGAGTCAATGATATTCATCTGACCATCGAGTAAAAACAGCGTATTGGTCGAACCGGTCTTGTTTATCCATATCCGGGCGGGCCTTACAGAAGTATCGATCTTAACCAGCGGAGCCAGGTTTTCCGGTTCCACAAATAATTCAGGAGGAAGCTTAACCGAAAAAGGCATTTGCCTGCTGATGGCTTTCGGCTTCTCCTGGGCGGGCAGCGCCGCCGGCGACATTGCCGTATAATACTCAATAATGTTCTGCCAGTCCCACGAATTCATCGCAGGCCGGTCAGGATAATTGTCCTGGTCAATATCCGTATATATCTTGTACCGTCTGCCATTGTGCGCATAAATGCCCAGGCGCGGCCCCATCAATTCGAGGGCTATTTGCCAGTTCTGTTTGTCGAGCAACGAGGGATCGGGAAACAAATGGCAGGACTGGCAATGCCTTTCGGCCAGGGTTTTTCCCAGTTGCGCTCTTGATTCAGGGCTTTCTTCATTAAATCCGTCATCTCCATCCGGGTCGTTGCAAAACATAAAAAGAACGGAACAGAAGGCCGCAAGGAAAAAGACCGAAATAAACGCCTTTTTATTTTTCATCTCCTCAATAATGTTTTTTCGCTATGTCCATTGCAAGTTCAGGCATTACCGGCTTTCTGCAATGAAAAAAGTTTTATCGGGCTGCAGCGATTTCTTCCTGGCGCTTTCAAATTCCATGCGGTATTCTTTCAGCCGGCTTTCCGGAACAGGCTGGCCCGACATGGTCAGCGGATTGATCATGGTAATGCTTTTTCCGGTTAACGCTGCTGCCAGCGACACATCCCCCCATTTTAAAAACCCGGGCAGGTGGATGGCCATACTGTAAAAATCCACTGTTTCCCTGTTGTCGAAAAGATAGCTTAACGGCGCGTCCCGAAGGACAAGCGCATCGCCTTTTCCTTCTAGCGCGCTCAGGAATAAGGCTGCCAGTCCCGCTTCCCCGGTTCCGTCCATCTCTATTTCTTTGGCGCTATGCGTTGTTTTGATATAATCAACCACAGCGCTTAATTCCTTCACCCATTCGCCCATCAGCGTTTTGCCCAGCCACAGTTCGGCGCGCGTAACCAGGTGGAGCGCCATGTTTTTATCCCTGGTGTTCTCCATACCCGATAAAGTTTCTCCTGTTCCTGACAGATCCGGGATCACGATACCCTTGCCCGCTTTCTTCAGCTCATTCAACAGGTTTTGTTCAATATGGTTCTTTCCCCGGGGATGGACGATCAATACGTATTCCTGCGAAGGCTTAACCGGCGCGCGATGCAGAATCGGGATCAGCTTTTGATCTGCCGTTTCCAATACGGTCCTGTTCCATCCTTCGATAGCGGAATAGCTATGCGCTTTTTGTAAACGGGGATATTCATGGATGCGCAGCAGCTCCCGCAATTCTTTTTTCTTTTGAGCAGCGTTAAAGCCTGTAGTTTTCAGGTAACTGGCTCTTAATGCGGCGCCCTGTTTTTTGGCATACACGTCAGTGGCGGCAAAACCCGGTTCTCTTTTTCCGCTCGGGTAGGCCATCAGTCGTTCATCCGGCAGCGTTTCAAAGGGGATCTCCTTTTTAGCGGCGCCATCGCCAAGACCTTTGAGATGAAGATCGAACCAACCCAGCATTTCCTGCCGGTCTTCCGGCCAATAGCCGTGAACCAGGTCCAATACCTTATAATCAATATTGTTTTCTACGCCATACAATTTAAAGACAGGGCGGGCATTACTAAAGCTTCGGATCATTTCGGAAGGATAAAAAGTGGGGCTGGCGTCTCTCGTATGATTGCACATCTTGATGGCTCTCGGCGCCACTAAGGCCAGGACGCCCGCTTCTTCTGTCAACGTTAATCCATCTGGTAAAAGCTCGCAGATGCAGTTATGGCGCATAACGTACGATTCAAAGCTGCCTACGCTAACTACGGGAACCGCCGCTTTTATGCGTTCGTCAAGCGCTGTCAGCCACATGGTCTGGTTGCCTCCTCCGCTGGCGCCGGTAGCGCCGATCCTCGAGGCGTCAACATAGGGTAATGAACTCAGCAGATCCACTCCCCGCATATTATCCATTACCTGGCGGCCCAGCAGGGTTTCACCCAGGTTCATCAGTGAAGCGCCATAGCATCCTCCATGATACTCAAATTGCCCATGAATAGTGGTCCGTTCCCCGGCTCCCCAGGGGTCGATGCCAAGCGATACATAGCCGTTAAGCGCCAGGCTATGCCCCGCCGCCTGGCAGCGCTCGCATAAACGGCCGTTGAGATTATGTCCCATCATAATAATTACGGCAGGAAACGGGCCTTCTCCATCAGGAATAAATAAATTTGCCGTCGCATATACCCCAGGGCTGGTTTGAAAGGAAATGTTTTTAATGCTATAGCCCTTCATTTGGATAGCGCCGCTTTCCCGGATATCCAGCGGCAACCGGCGATCAATGACGATGCCGGCTTTTTCTATGATCTTTTTTCTAAGTCCGGATTTGTATTGTTCCCATGCTTTTATATCATCAGGCAGTCGATGCAGGGCAAACTTCAATACCGCTTCATTGCGCAAACGATTATTGACCAGGTCGGCTCGTTGATCCGGCAATACAGACGGTAGACTATCCGCCATGCTATTCCGGTTAACCGAGAAGCTACCCGTGCTTTCGTTTTCATGAAAGATGGGCGAAAAATGGAGATGGATCGCTGCAAACAGCGCGTAATAAATTACAGATCTCTTCATAAGACAATAATGAAATTTGGCTGGAAGCGATCAACCCCTGTATAAACAGTTAACCGGCGATTATTGGAAAGTTGTTTTACCAGTCTGCCCGCAAGCTGCGCTTATGGTTGCAAATTCGGTTTTGTATTCTTGTAATTGTCCGCTGGTCAACGGCCGGCCGGACATGGTCAACGGATTGATCATGGCGATATTCTTTCCGCTTAATGCTGCCGCCAGCGACACATCTCCCCATTTTAAAAATCCAGGCAGGTGAATGGCCATACTGTAAAAATCAACCGATTCCCGGTTGTCGAAAAGATAACTTACCGGCGCGTCGCGAAGGACCAGCTCATCGCCTTTTCCTTCCAGCGCGCTTAGGAACAGCGAGGCCAGAGCCGTTTCGCCGCTGCCATCCAGCGCTATTCGTTTTGCCTGATAAGCGGTAGAAACATAGCCGACCACCGTATTCAGGTCTTTCACCCATTCCCCTATCTGTGTTTTACCCAGCCATAGCGCCGAGCGCGATTGAATATGATAGATCATGTTCTTCGCATTCAGATTTTCCCTGGCCGATAGGGTCTCGCCTGTTCCGGAAAGCTCGGCGATCACTATCCCCATTCCTTTCTTCTGTAAGTCGTTCAGCGCGCTTTCTGCGATATGGCGTTTACCGAAGGGATGGGTAATGATCACATATTCCTGCGATCGGTTGACCGGCGCCTTGTGTAATATAGGGATCAGTTTTTTATCGGCAGTTTGCAGGGCCAGTTTGTCCCATCCTTCCGTCTTTCCGTATTGGAACGCCTTTTCAAGCGCAGGAAAGGCTTCAATCCTCAGCGTTTCCCTCAATTCTGTTTTCTTCCGGGCGGGATCAAAACGCTTGTTTTTAAGAAAGGCAGCTCTTAACGCCAAGCCTTCGTTTTTACAAAAGACCGCGGTTCCTACAAAGCCGGGATCTCTTTTTCCCAGGGCATAGGTCATGAGTTTTTCCTCGGGAACCAACTCAAAAGGGATCTCCTTTTTGACCGATCCGTCGCCAATACCCTTCAGGTGGAGATCAAACCATCCCAGGGCGGCTTCCCTATCCTCTTTCATGTAGCCATGAGGCAGATCAAACAGTTCGTACGTGATGTTTTTTTCTGCGCCATACATAGCAAACACCGGAAGCGCATTGTTGTAACTTCTAATCATTTCCGCAGGAAAGAAAGCCCGATTTGACTCTTTTTTATGATTGCACATCTTTATCGCCCTGGGCGCTACCAGCGCTAAAACCGCCGCTTCTTCCGAAACCGTTAAACCATCAGGCAGCGTTTCGCAGACACAGTTCGAACTCATTACATACGATTCAAAGGAGCCAACGCTGACAACCGGCATACCCGCCTTGATGCGTTCATCCAGCGCCGTGAGCCACATTGTTTGATTTCCACCCCCGCTTGCGCCTGTAGCGCCGATACGATTAGCGTCGACATAAGGCAAAGCGCTCAGCAGGTCTACCCCGCGCATATTGTCCATTACCTGCCGGCCCAGCAAGGTCTGACCTATATTCAGGAGGGAAGCGCCCAATACGCCGCCATGGTATTCATGTTTGCCATGATTGGTAGTCCGCTCTCCGGCTCCCCAGGGATCTACCGCCAGGCACACATATCCATTGAGCGCCAGGCTATGCCCTACGGATTGATAATTGTCATAGAAACGACCATTATTTGAATGCCCCATCATCAAGATCACCCCGGGAAATACGCCTTTGCCCTCGGGTACGTATAAATTAGCTGTTACATATATGCCCGGGCGACTTTGGTATGCGATGTTTTTAATTTGATAGCCCTTCATCTGGAGAACGCCGGTTTCTACAACCTGCAAGGGCAGTTTATGATCTATCGCGCCGATTCCCGCCTTCTCCATGAGCTGTCGCTTAAGCTGTTCCCGGTAAACCTCCCATTCTTTTTTATCTGCGGGCAGGCGGTGCGCGGCAAATTTCAGTTTGGCCTCGTTCTCTAAGTTGTTTTTAAACAGGTCGGCGCGATTGCCGGTTAATATTGCGGGCAAGCTATCGTTGATCCGCGCCGGACTGCCGTCTAAGGCGGCGGAGACGGAATGCTCAGCAATACCGGCGGGTAAAAAATTAAGATTTATGACAGAAACCAGCAGGCAGCAGATGATCAGTCCTTTCATATCAATTGATTAATTGATTAAATGGGTTATTGTAGCGTCCCGTTACTGAAAGATCGTTTTGCCGGCTTGTCTGGCGCGCGTTCTGACCATTTCAAATTCAGCGTTGTATTCCTTCAGTTGCGCAGGCGATAACGAACGGCCCGACATGGAAAGCGGGTTGATCAAAGTGATGTTTTTTCCGCTTAACGCCGCTGCCAGCGATACGTCTCCCCATTTTAAAAACCCGGGCAGGTGAATGGCCATGCTGTAAAAATCAACCGATTCCCGGTTGTCGAAAAGATAACTTACCGGGGCGTCGCGAAGGATAAGTTCATCGCCCTTTCCTTCCACAGCGCTTAAAAACAGCGCCGCGAGTCCGGCTTCCTTTGTGCCATCCAATCTTATCCGCTTTGCCTTGCGATCGGTTTTAACATAATCTGCAACGGCGCTTAATTCCTTCGCCCATTCGCCCAGCATGGACCTGCCCAGCCACAATTCAGAGCGGGATAAGGTATGATAGGTCATTTCGCCGGTCTCGTTGTTGCGTGTTGTTTCCCCGGTTCCCGAGAGATCGACAATCGCTATGCCCAATCCTTTTTTCTTCGCCTCGTCCAACAGGTCGTTTGCAATATGCCGTTTTCCTTGCGCGTGGCTGAAAATGATATATTCCTGCGATTGGCCGGAAGGGGAACGAAGCAAGACCGGAATCAGTTTATTGTCGGATGTTTCCAACGCAATTCGCTCCCATCCATCTACGCTCTTAAAGGAATGCGCTTTCTTTAGCGTTGAAGGTTCATGAATGCGAAGGATTTCCTTTAATTCCTTTCTCTTAGCAGAAGGATCAAATGTTTTATGGCCCAGGTATGTTTTCTTCAGTTCGGCTCCCTTGTTTCTGGCGTATACGGCCGTAGTAATATAGGCGGGATCCCTTTTTCCTTTGGGGTAAACCATTAATTTTTCTTCCGGAATGGTATCAAAAGAGACCTCTTTTTTAGAAGATCCGTCGCCTATGCCTTTCAGGTGAAGATCAAACCATCCCAGCGCCGCCTCCCTGTTTTCTTTCCAGTATCCGTGCGTCAGGTCGAAGGTTTCATAAGCAATATTGTTTTCTACGCCCAGCATTTTAAACACGGGGAGCGCATTGCCGTAAGTTCTGAGCATTTCCGCAATATAGAAAGTGGGATTTGACTCCTTTTCATGGTTGCACATTTTTATCGCCCTGGGCGCGACCAAGGCTAAAACGCCAGCCTCTTCTGTGAGCGTGAATCCATCCAGCTCCAGTTCGCATACGCAATTGGAGCGCATGATATAGGATTCAAAACTGCCAACGCTCACCACCGGCATGGCCGCTTTTACGCGTTCATCCAGCGCGACGAGCCACATGGTCTGATTGCCACCGCCGCTGGCTCCCGTGGCCCCGATACGCGTAGCGTCGACATTCGGCATAGCGCTTAGCAGGTCTATGCCGCGCATATTATCCACTACCTGGCGCCCCAGCAAGGTTTCGCCGATATTCATCAGCGAAGCGCCCAGGTTCGCTCCATGGTATTCAAAATCGCCATGGGTAGTAGCCCTTTCTCCAGCGCCCCAGGGGTCGATCGTCAGGCAGACGTACCCGCTTAACGCGAAGCTATGCCCCACCTGCTGAGGGCCCGACCGGTCGATCTTGCCCTTTCTCCAATGCCCCAGCATGTGCACGATGGCGGGAAAGGGGCCATTCCCATCAGGAATAAAAAGGTTAGCGGTGGCATATATGCCGGGGATGGTTTGAAAGGCAATATTTTTAATCTTATATCCATTCATTTGTATTTCCCCGGTTTCACGGATATCTAAAGGAAGCTTATGATCAACGGCGATCCCTGCTTTTTCGATAAGCCTGGCTTTCAGCCTGCTCCTGTAGGCGTTCCAGTCTGTTTTATTATCCGGCAGCTGATGCTTGGTGAACTTCATTACCGCTTCATTTCTGAGCCGGCTTTCCGTTAGGTCGGCATGGTTGCCGGCCAGCACGGCGGGCAGGCTATCTACAGATAAAATACGGTTGCCGTTAACGCGATCTTCAGCGTTGCTGAGCGGTGAAAAATAAAGATTGATCGCTGCAAACAGTATGCAGTAAAATATAGCTCCTTTCATGATCGACTTGATTTTTTGTGTAAAATATTATTTCCAAACCACGTTGTCATTTCCCCTTATACCGCGGGACGGGAAGGGATTCTTTTCTGTAAAAGAGTACAGCGCTTTCTGATCTTCTATAACGATATTGTCTTCCTTAAGCGTTCCATCGGGGTTCATGGCTTTCGTCAGGTCGAGCCCCAGGTGTTTGGCCAGAAACGGGTAAACCGCCTTGCGTTTACTATCATCATAGCCGTGAAATTCTTCGGGAAAATGGGCATTTTCAACCCGCTCAGGTTTACCCAGGAGGGTATAAATATATTTCAGGTGAGGGTATTCAACTTCCGGCGTGTTTTTTGTCCAGTCGCCTCCTACAGAAACCAGCAACATAGGGCGGGGAGCGGCAAGCGCGGCAATTTCTACATTATTGGTTTGGTAGTTATTCCCTTTATGGATAGGCATTCCGCTTTCACATATGCATCCGCCAAAAAAATGAGCGGATACCATCACTACCGGAACACTTACGGCAATGCGGTCGTCCACGGCGGCTAGCAGGAAGGTTTGGGTGCCTCCCCCCGAAGCGCCGGTCATGCCGATCCTTTTCGGATCAACGCCCAGGGATAGCAGGAAATCCACGCTGCGTATGCTGTTCCAGAGTTGTTGCCTTACTGCCAGCGGATGACCGTGCTTCCATCCAAATTCTGCCATCTGTCCATAACCCACCATATCATACGACCAGACCACTGCGCCCATGCGGGCCATGGCGGCGTGACGTTGCTGCGCTTCTACGCGATAACGGCCATAGTTCTCAGGTTTTGACCAATGGCCTTCCACGCTGATTATAGCAGGCGGCCTGCCCTTGGTACGGGCGGTAGGCGTATACAGGCTCCCGGTAACAAATACGCCCGGCATGCTTTCGATCGCTACATTTTGCACCTGGTATCCATCATATATGCGGGTCTCGCCGAAAATGGGATTGAGAGGAGTTTTTTTTGGATATTTTTCCAGGCCCGCGCCCGTTAAAATATGTTTGCGAATGGTTTTGGTCCTGTTGTTCCAGGCGGCAGCGGTGGTATAGGACGATCGCATCTGCTCCAGGAACAGCTTACCCTGTTCCTCTGTCCAATGGGCGCCCACGCAAAGCATGGTATCCGCTTTTGTGTTGGCGGACTCCTGGGAAAAACCGGCATGAAAAGAAAGGAATAAAGCCCAGGCAAATAGTAAAGCTAGTCTGTTGTTCTTCATATAGCGCTTATTTTATTTTACAAATCCATACTGTTCCGTCATATCCGAACCTGCCAAAGCAGGCGCCATTGCTTCCATATACGCCGGCGATTAAGATCCTGTCCGGCTCCTTCTGTTTAATGATATACTGAATATAATGAATAAATCAAAGGCCGCCGGAAAAATGCAGGGATAAAAGTCCGGGAACGTTATCGATGGAGTTGGCCGGGTTGGCCATCAATCCAAAAAAAATGCCGATACTATGTTGTACCGGCATTTACTTAGATGCGTTAGAATGTATTAGGCTACTTTATCAATGCTTATTCCCATCCGGGGTTCTGCGTCAGGTTCTCGTTCAGGATAAGCTGTAGCTGAGGAATCGGATCCAGGTAGTCTCTGTCTAATTTGAAGCCGTATCCATCGGGTAGCGCGTTTCTGAATACGTCTACAAAACCATTCTCATCCACCGGTAAAGTAGGGGTGACCGCGAATTGAGAAGCCTTGGCTCCCTTGGGTCTTTTGCCAACGATCAGTTCATCGGCGGCAGCCCAGCGGGCGATATCATGCCAGCGGAGATTTTCCAAAACCAGTTCGACCTTGCGTTCTCTCCTGATCTCATTGATAAGCGGAGATAGCGCAGGAAACTCCCAGTTGGGATCAACAGCAATATTGTTCATATCCAGGTTAGGCATGCCTACCCTATCCCTTAATTTTTTGATCGTAAGATCAATATCGCCCTGGGTAACCTGTCCCAGCTCAGCCCTGGCCTCCACATAATTCAGCAACACCTCTGCATACCGGTATTGTATAGACGGCGTTTCTTCAAAGTTCAGGTGGTGATAAGCCATCACCGGGTTATAGTCCTTGCGCCGTACATATCCTGTTGCCGGGGAGAATGTTCCATTGGAGTACAGGATATCATAAGCTTCCTGCCAGTACTGCGTTGTTCCATTCAGATTGATCTTCCATTCGACATCGGGAGTAAAAACGGTTTGGCGGAACCGCGGATCCCGGTTTTGCGTTTCTGTGAGTATATTGTTATAACCCTGGAACAATGCGTTGCCGGCGATAGGCCTCCCATCGGTGCACAAATAAGAGTCGGCGAGTTCCTTGGTCAATCCATATCCCTGGGGGGTCTCAAAACGATACAGTTTGCTATGGCTATGAATATTCAGGTCCAGGTCCATTTTGGTCCAGAACATCACTTCCTTATTGGCCGAATAATCGCGCAAACCGAAAAGATCAAAATAATCATTGCCGGGATTGCCTGTGGCATAGATATCATACAAGCCCGAGCCCATGATCTCGCCTGCAGCGGCAACCGCCTTGGTAAAGTATTTGTCGGGATTGGGCGATTCCACGCCGAATACTGTGCCCTGGTGGTATTTCTCCCAGCTGCCCTCATACAAAGCCACCCGGGATTGCATCAGCAACGCGATCCACCTGTTGATCCGGGAAGCGCCGTCTGTTTTATCGGCAGTAAGATACAATGCGGCGGAATCAAGGTCCTGGATAATGTAGTCGGCAATGACATTTCGCGGAGACCTGGCTGTGTACAATTCCGGAGAGCTGGTGCCAAGCACCTTATCCACCCAAGGCACTCCTCCAAAGCTTCTCAACAGGTTAAAATAAAAGAAGGCCCGGAAAAAGAAAGCTTCGCCTACATACTGCTTGTACTTGTCAAAATCTTCCTCGCATTTGTGATAGTTCTCTAAAAAATAATTGGCGGTTCTAACGCCTGCATAGCTTAAAGAGGGAGCATGATTAAAGACGGTCCTGGTGCCTCGTAATCTTTCGTTGACAGAGGTCTCCAGGATATAAACATCTGCTCCCAGGTCTCCTACGTTGTTTCCTGAGATCGGGAAATTGCTTCTGTCGTAATATTGATTGACGTAAAGTTTGAGATCATTTGCCGATTTAAAAAACACCGGTTCTGTTACCTGATCGAGGGGATACCTGTTGAGAAAATCTTTCTGGCATGCCGTAAACAACAGGCTGACCAAAAAAATAGACAATATATATTTTGCTGTGTTCATGTGTGCTAAAGTTTTGAGTTTTTGCCTAGAATGTCAGGTTGACGCCAAAAGAAAACATCTGGTTGATCGGGTAGATCTCTCCCATGTCTATCCCGCGTTCGCTTGAGTTTAGGAGAACATCTTCCCTGGCGCTTGAAGCCACCGCGGTTTCCGGTTCATACATTTTCGGCAGTTTGGAGAAAGTGAGCAGGTTTTCCGCAGAAAAATAAACCCGGGCGCGGTTGATAAAAACCCGCTGCAATACTTTGGGCGGTATGGTATACCCAACCTGCAGGTTTTTTAATCTCAGGTAAGCGGCATTTAACACGTATCGGCTCTGGTCCCTGATATTTTTATTCCGCTCAGCGGAGAAATAAGGCCTGGGAAAATAGGAATCGGTATTGGGGCCGAGCATATTGGTCTCATCGGCAGGTCTCCAATAATCTAACATTTTTCCTCCCTTAAAAATGCCTGAATTGTTCGGCGCAGCCATAAGCCCCCAGAAATACTCCGAATGGGTCTGCGGTAAAAAGTCGCGCTTGCCGATCCCCTGCCAGAACATATTGAAGTCGAGGTTTTTCCACCTGAACCCGGCCATTATCCCATAATTGAACTTAGGCGTTGTATTTGCAATTACGGAAAGATCGCCATGGTCGTCAAGGGTCCTGCTGCCTTCGTTGATCACGCCGTCGCCATTCAGGTCTTTATAGATGATGTCTCCAGCGCCCCAGTTGTTGTGATAGGCAGTCTGATCAGGCATGCTCTCATCCTTATCCTGCATGATCCTGTCGGTGGTCAGTCCCCATATCTCGCCAAATACTTTTCCCTTATACCAGCCGTTGATATTGACCGCTTCTGCCAGGTAATCCGTGATAACGGTTCTCGAACGGCCTACCGTTAGCCGGGCATCATAAGAGAAATTGGAACTTAACCTGTCCTGCCAGGCAAGCGATAACTCAAGGCCCTTTGTTGATAGCGTAGCGTTATTGGCCAAAGGAACGCCGGTTCCCAGTAAGGAAGGCAATTCCAGAACAGCGCCCATCATATCGGAAGTAACCCGGTTGTACCAGTCGAATGTCAGGTTCAGGCGGTTGTTTAGAAAGCCGGCATCCAAGCCCAAATCCAGGGTAGTAATGGTTTCCCAGGTCAGCCCATCGGTAACGATACCGGGCATGGTAGCATACAAGGGCACTTCGTTGCCGATGATATACCCGGGATTAGCATAATTGTCTGCATTTCTTCTATACTGCACATTTATAGTGGGTAAGAAAAGATTGTCTGTCACTCTCTGATTACCCAGTGAACCATAGGAACCTCTTAATTTAAACGTATTGATATAGGGTTCAAGAGGCGCCCAGAAATTCTCCTTGGCCATATTATAGCCTACAGAGGCGGAAGGGAAAAATCCCCATCTGGATCCCGGCGCAAACTTAGAAGAACCATCATAGCGGGCGCTGAATTCAAACAGGTATTTTTCGTTGTAGTTATAATTCAGCCGGCCGAATACGCCCTGGGTAGCCCAGTGCGACATCCGATCCCTTAAAGTAAAATCTCCGGTTGCCGTATTGATGGAAGGAACCTGGTCAGTGATCAGGTTCATTTTGGAACCAGCTAAGAGCCGGTCATAACTTTTGTCCTGCTCATAGCCGACCAGCGCCTTAAAATAATGGCCGCCTAATTGCTTTTCATAGGAGGTAAAGGCGCCGAGCTGGTAATAATCTCCCTGGCTCAGGCTGGTTATGAAACCCGTAGTTGCTTCGCCGATATTCCCTGTCGTGCCATTGGGAATCGGCACCGGCACGGGCTTGGGGTTGCGGTCGGAAGTCCCCCACCTGTTATTGTAACGGTAGTATATATTGGTTTTCCATCCTTTTACCGGCTCTATTTCAGTACCGATATTGAGCCATAGATCGTTGTTTTCGGTAATGATCCTGCCCCCCTGCTCCAAAACCAGCACCAGGGGATTGGCCACCGATCCATCAATATTGTACATGGGCATGGTGGGCCAGAAATCGATGAACTGCGACCAGGTATAGGTTCTTTCCAATCCTACCATCCCGATAGGGGCGTTTGTTTTGGTCTTCCCGTATTTTGCGCTAAAATTAAAGGAAACCCAATCGGCTATCTGCGAGTTCAGGTTGGCCAGAATATTATAACGTTTGTACCCGTCGTCTCCCCAGCTATACAATCCGGGTTGATCGAATATTCCGGCATTCACATAGTACTGGTTCTTTTTATCTCCGCCACTGGCGCTGACATTATGCTTTTGATAGATGGAGTAATCTTTATAATACATCCGGGTCCAATCGTAATTGGCATTGCCGTCCCATCTTCCTCTCCATTGGCTATACGGGGGTTTGTTCGGATCGTATTCTGTGGTATAGGTGCCATCAAGGTACCCTTTGATCCGGTCTACCTGGTCGGCAGGGAAAGTGGGCGTTACATTGGCGTTTGTTGCCGCCTGGTTAAAGGCCGTGGCATATACCAGGGAGTTTTCCATCCTGGGTACATAAATAGGAACCGTAAACGAAGTGTTATTGCTATACTGGATGCTCACCGGTTGGTTTTTTGCGCCCTTTTTGGTCGTGATCATGATCACTCCAAAAGCCGCACGGGAACCATATACTGCAGAAGCCGAAGCGTCTTTCAAAACGGAAATGCTTTCAATGGACTCGGGATCCAGGAAATCAGGATTGGCTTCCACGCCGTCCACCAATATCAAAGGCTGCGCGTCGGAGTTTATACTTCCCACTCCCCTGATGTTCCAGCGCTGGGATGCGCCTGGTTCCCCTCCCATATTATTTAAGACAATATTGGTATTGGGTGAAGCCCCCTGTACCAGCATGGCCACATTCGGCGCCGGCCGATTGGCCAGCATTTCGCCGTCCACCACATCTATCGCCCCGGTCAAATTGCTTTTTTTCTGGGTTCCATAACCCACGACCACCACTTCGTCCAGGTCCAACAGGTCCTCCTCGAGGGTAATATTAAGTGTAGTATTGCCTGAAACCACCACTTCCTTTGGCTTGAAGCCTACGATCGTAAATACCAGCGTTTCCCCAGCCTTAGGAATAGTGAGTTGGAAACTGCCGTTGCCGTCCGTATAGGCGCCCAGCGAGCTGTTTTTAACGCTTACGGACACCCCTTGCAAGGGCCGGCCCTCTTCATCGATCACCTTACCCGACACAATGATATCCAGGATTTCCCGGGTATCCGGCGCCTGGTAAGTGGCTAGCGTTTTTTTTCGCTCCACCAATACCCGCTTGTTGCGGATCTCATAGGTGAGCGGTTGATTGGCAAAAATGTTATCCAGGATGGTCTGTAAAGGAGCGTTCCTGACATGGATGCTAACAGGTCTGGCTTCTCTCATGTCCTCCATCAGGTAGATGAAGTGATAACCGGTTTGTTTACGCAGTTCTGTGAAGATCTTGGTCAATGCCGCATTGTCCGCTTTTATGCTTGCTTTCTGCGCATGAACGGTCGCGCTGGCCTGCATAAAAGAGAGCATTATGATTAGGGCGGAGATCTTAACCATAATCAGCAGTTTGAACAGAACATTAAGATTTGGTTTGTAGCAGCTAGTTGCAAGATAGTTTCTATACATTTGCATTTGGTTTAATTATTACTAGTTTAAGACAGCTTGGAATAATTAACTGGGTCAGCGGTAACGCTGATCAACCAGGAGCGTTGCAGCGCTTCTGGTTTTTTATTCGTTTTAGTTAAGGGTGATATTTCTGTTGATTATTGCATGACTCTTACCTCCTTTCCATTTTTTTCAAACCTGATATGGGTAAGGGTTCCCAGGTCGGCCAGCAACTCGTCTAATTCAGCTGTGACCGGGAAAGTGCCTCCAAATTTTTTGCTGGGAACATTGCCTTCTATCGTTACTTCGATATCATACCAGCGGGCAACATTGCGCATAATAGAAACAATGTCTTTTCCGTCAAAAACAAAATAACCGTTGTACCAGGCCATCGTATTTTCAATATTGGCCTTATACTGCGTTATTTCATCGTTGCCCTCCCGGGTAATTCCCTGGTATCCCGGCGTGATCTTAGCTACGCTTGCATTCTTCATGATGTTTACCCCGCCTTCCAGCAAGGTAGTTATTACCGATCTGTCCGTCGAATAAGCCGAAACATTAAAATGGGTGCCCGTAACCGCAATTTTTGTATCATGTGCGGAAACAAAAAAAGGCCTTTCCTTATCCTCTGCTACTTCAAAATAAGCCTCTCCCTCCAGGGTAACTTTGCGTTCTTTGGCGCCAAATACAACCGGGTAAGTAAAGGTGGAAGCGGTATTTAACCATACCCTGGTGCCATCGGGCAGGGTAAGCCTGAATTGCTTTCCATTCGGGATCCGTATGGTGTTCAGGATTTCCTTTTCTGTCTGCCCGCTTAGGTTTTTGGAAGATCTGGTTCCTTCATAAACGAGCTGGGCATCGCTTGTTTTTTTTATGGCTACCCCCGTTCCCTGGCTGATAATGCCATTGGCCTGTTCATCCAGGCGGATCACAGAACCATCGTCAAGCGTTAAGGTAATGCCATCGGCCGGCAAAACCGTTTCCACGATCGTGAGCGGTTTGTCTTCTTCCTTATCTACGACGTTTCCCGGGTTTTGCAGGAATAAAAGCATGCCGGAGCTCAGCAGCAATATGACAGAAGCGGCAACCCCTGCATACCATATCCTCGCTCCCTGGGAGCGTTTTTTGGCAAACCGCTTATTGTCGATCGATTGCTTTATGCTGATCCCCATCAATATCCTTTCTTCTTCGCTATTCCATTCCCAATCGCCATAGATGGGGTTTTGCAGGATCATCTCCTCAAGCCTTTCCTTTTCTTCAATGGTACATTCCCCTTTCGAATAGCGAATGAGCAAATGCTTAAGTTCTTGTTGGGTCATCTTATGGAGCCGATTTTAATACCGGCTTCTTCATATAAGAGTACTTAAAGAACGGTCAGGTAGTAGACGCCGCAAAAAAATTAATGAATAAAAAAATAAGGGGATAATAAATATCATCCGCCATACGGATGCGGAGATACTTTAACGCGTTGTTAATCTGCTTCTTAACTGTGAGATCGGATATCTGAAGCTTTTTGGCTATCTCATTATGGGATAAGTGCTCCTTTCGGCTCATGATAAAGATCTGCCGCATTTTTTCAGGAAGCCTGGAGATCTCGGCGTCTATGACGGCAGAAAGATCATTGGTGTTTACCTTGTGTTCGGTCTGTTGGTCCACATCAGCATAAAACCGGACAAATTTTTCCAGCAGCTCGTGTTTTTTGAGGCTGGATCGCAGTTGCCTGAACGCCTTATTGCGCGCGATGATGTATAGATAAGCTTTCAGATTGTCAATTTCCTCTGCCCTGTCGCGCGCGTCCCAGAAAGCAATAAATGTTTCCTGGACAATATCCGCGGTCTCTTCTTTGTTGGAAAGTATGCCAGCCGCATATTTGAACAAGGATTCCCAGTGTTGGTTATAGAACTCCGAAAAAGCAGTCTCATCGCCTTCGGCCAGCCGCCTCTTCAAAACCTTGTCGCGGTCCATATCCATATGTAAACAGTTAGCCATATTCTATTATACCTAACAAAATGCAGAAGCATGATTTCATTTCAACCATCCCATCCTGACGAACATGCAAATTCCGCTGCGATCCGGCAAATCCATTCTGATTTGAATTTTAAATTTAGACCAAAAATCAGTCATCCAAAAATTAATTTCCGTTGGATGGCGGAGCGTTTTGCTTTTATCCCAAGCCAGACGGCATGTTCAGGTTGAAAATAAATCGCTGTATTGTGTTGACATTGCCCGACGGTGTTTTGATTTTATGAAATGAAAAATTCCGGAATGATCAGTATTGTGGTACATGATCTATTCCGGAATGACCAATTTCTACTGCCGCAAAGACCGTATTAGGAAAGGTTGCTGCGCAGTATTCAAACTCCTTTATACCGGTTCATGAGACGTCTTCTCATACGGGGCTACCAGTAATTCGGCGATCGGCGGTTTTTCTTTGCCTTTGTTTAATCTTCTCATAATGCCGTCAAATGCGCCATAGATCACGGGAACCACGATCAGGGTTAAGAATAGGGAACTAAGCAAACCTCCGATAATTACCCAGGCAAGCCCGTTCTTCCATTCCGAACCGGCGCCGCTGGCCAAAGCGATCGGCATCATGCCGATGACCATCGCGATGGTGGTCATCAGGATGGGACGAAGCCTGGCGTGATTGGCGTCGATCAACGCCTGGTAAGTGGCAGCGCCTTCCGCCTTACGTTGGTTGGTAAAGTCAACCAATATTATAGCATTCTTGGCTACCAGCCCGATCAGCATGATCAGCCCCAGTATCGTGAAAAGGTTCAGCGAATTATTAGTAAGCGCCAGGGCGAGTAAGGCGCCGATGATGGCCAGCGGGATAGAAAACAACACCACTAACGGATACACGAAACTATCGTACAATACTACCATGATGAAATATGCCAGGAGCACCGCGGCGATCAGGGCGATGCCCATCGAGCCAAAGCCCTCGCTCTGATTTTCCATATCCCCGCTCCATACATAGCTCACGCCTGTGGGCTTGGGCAGTTTTTCAAATGCCGCCTGCCATTCTGCGGCTACTGTTCCCGTAGGCCTTCCTACCGTCTGCGCCTGCACGGTTACGGAAGCGCTTTTATCTCTTCGTTCCAGTTGGCTGGGCCCCGAGCTTTCTTTTACTTCTGCAAATTGCTCCAGGCGCGTTTGCATACCTTTATCGTTAACAAACATCAGGTTTTTTACATCCTGTATATTCTTCCTGTTAAAGCTTCCATAGCGGATATTGATATCATACTCATATTCTCCCTGCCTGAACTTACTGTCGGTATTGCCGCTAAAGGCGGTTTGCATGGTGGCCCCGACAGTGGCAAGCGTAAGTCCGAGGGATGCCATCTTGTCCCTGTCGACCACCACGCTTATTTCAGGGTTGCCTGTTTCCACCGAAAGCTTCATTTCTGTGGCGCCCCGGATATGATTTAATTCGTTCATTGCCTGGCTGGCGAAAATCATAATGCTATCCAGGTCCGGACCGGTAACCACTAACGACAGGGGAGCCTGTTCTGCCGAGCCCAATATGCTCACCGGCGTTGTTTTTACTTTTGCCTCGACTAAAACCGGTTCCAGTTCCAGCTTTGTTTTGGCGGCATAGATATTGGCGTCATCAGCTCTTTCTTTCCGGGGAACCAGCTTTACCGCTATCTCCGCCTTATAGGGGGTCGCCTGCGCGCCGCCCAGGCCGTCGCTGGACTGTCCAACGGTGGTGATCAAGCGAACGACTTCATTCTTTGAACGAAGATAATCTTCTGCTTTTTGGGCGACAGCATTGGTTTGTTCTATGGAAGCGTCCTTTGGCAGTTCTATTTGCACAAGGAATTCTCCCCTGTCGCTTTTGGCAAAAAATTCAGCGCCTATGAATCCCCCGCCTATTAAATAGAAGGATGCCATTAACAGCGTGAAGACCAGGGCCAGCGTTGTCTTTTTATGCGCTAGGCTCCATTGCAGGATGCCAGTGACCCAGTCCGTGAATTTTTGCAGCCCTCTTTCAAACGCTACGATTATTTTTCCCGAGAAAGTCCTGCCGGTGATCTTTTCCAGTTTGCCAAAACGCGAGGATAGCCAGGGGACGACGGTAAACGAGGTCAGCAACGACAGCATGGTGGCAATGGATATGGTTACGCAAAACTCTTTAAGGATATCCGCAGCCAGGCCCGAGCTAAAAGCGATAGGTAAAAACACCACTACAATAACCAGGGTAATAGAGGTAACGGTAAACCCTATTTCTTTGGTCGCGTCATATGCCGCCCTTACCCTGTTCTTCCCCATTTCCATATGCCGGTATATGTTTTCCAGCACCACGATGGCGTCATCCACCAATATGCCTACTACCAGCGACAAGGCCAGCAAGGACATCAGGTTGAGCGAGTAGCCCAGTAAGGACATGCCGATAAAAGTGGCGATCAGGGATATCGGAATCGCGACCATCACGATCAATGCATTTCTTATGCTGTGCAAAAAGAACAGCATTACAAATGCCACCAATATAATGGCCAGCGCCAGGTCGAAGATCACCGCATTGGCAGATTCCAGGGTAAATATGGAACTGTCGTTCGCTACGGAGAGTTCCAGCCCGTCGACCTGGTAATCCATTTGCAGTTTTTCAATGCTTTTGTTTATCTCCTTGCTAACGGCTACCGCATTGGCGTCGGATTGNNACCAGGTTTCTCAGCTCGTCTACCGATTTGTATTTTCCTGCGAGCCTGATCAGGATATCCCTTTCTCTTGTCTGCACGCTACCTGTTGGGAAATCGAGGTTGGCCGATAATACCGCATTTTGCAACTGCAGCAGGGAAAGGCCGTAGCCTTCCAGTTTATCGGCATCCACGCTCACCTGTATTTCACGCTCCTGGCCGCCGATGATGTTGATCTTAGCTACGCCGGGCGCTCGCGACAATACCGGGGCCACTCTTTTATCGATCAAATCAAAGAAATCGGTTTCGCTTAGCTTCGAAGAAGCGGATAGCGTCATGATCGGCAGATCATCCAGCGAAAATTTATTTAATGAAGGGGGATCCACATTATCCGGCAAATCTTTGAGGATCGCGTTTACCTTTCTTTGCGCGTCGTTCAGGGCATAATCCACATCTGCTTCGCTGTTAAACGTGATGATGATGATGGATAAGCTTTCGAAGGACCTCGTTTCCAGTTTCTTTATGTTCTCCAGGGAAGACACGGCGTCTTCGATGGTTTTAGATACCGTATTTTCCACCTCGCTGGGGGAGGCGCCGGGATAAATGGTGGTAATAGAAATTACCGGCGGGTTAAACTTGGGTAATAATTCATAGTTCAGGGATTGATAACTTACCCAGCCGCCGAGCGTAAGCACGAGTATCAGCGTTATGACTAACGACGGTCTTTTTATTGATATTTCTGCGATTTTCATCTTATATTTTTATGATAATTACATGCCTCGAACGCTTTATCCATAGGATAGCAACCGGTTATTCGCTTTAGCTGCGATTATGGGGATGGGATTGATCATTTGGTAAACAAGCAGGCGCTGTTGTTTTGCGCTTATTGCAATACATTGATCTTTGATCCTTCGAAAAGATTTGCCTGCCCGCTGATGATCACGGTATCTCCCTCGGTTAACCCTTGTAGTATTTCCACCTCGTCTCCTACGATCCTGCCAGGCGTTACTTTTACCAGATGCGATACGCCGCCTTCGCCAACGACAAAGACCTCGTTGTTGCTCACGCTACCCATAAAAGCGGTTCTTGGGATCACAAGAGAAGCCGGCGGCTCGGGAAATTCGAATATGGCGGTAGCAAACATGCCCGCTTTGACCTGCTGGGCGGCATTATTGGCCATTTCTATCTCTACAGGGAAATTTAGCGCCTCGTCTGCTTTCGGAGCGATAAAACGGATGGTCCCGGTAAATTCCTTGTCAGGGAAAACGCTGGCTTTTACTTTCACCTTATCGCCCGTTTTAATTTGGGCAACCTGCATCTCGTTTACCTTTACGTTTAATTTTAGCTTAGACACGTCAACCAGTTCAAACAATGGAGCGCCGGGGTTTAAAACGGCGCCGGGTTCGATGAACCTTTTGTTGACGATGCCACTGATAGAAGCTTTTATGGTAGCGTCGCCGATCCTGATCCTTGCCTGCTCCACCCGGAAAGCGGCATTTTTTAATGCGAGTATGGCCTGATCTAACTGTTGCTGTGTTACGCCGCCTGTGCTAAAGGCGTTTTCAAACCGGACCTTATCCTGTAAGGCATTCTGGTAATTTTCCTCGGCGCTCTGCAGGTCTATATTCAACCCGTCTGTTTTTACGGCTGCCAGGATCTGCCCCTTGCGCACCCTATCTCCTTCTCGTACCAGAACGTTTACGACCCTCCCTGAAGTTTCGGCGGAAAAATTCAGCTGTTGATAAGGAATAAAATTTCCATTCGCGGAAAAATTGATATTAACGGGTTTTTTAACGACTTCAGCTGCCTTAACAGCCACCTCGCTGAGTTTTTGAGCGGCCACGGCCGTCTTTTCTTCATTTTTCTTTTTGTTGTTGCTCAGTACCCAACCGATACTTGTTAATACTGCTGCTATTATTATAATGGGACTAAGTATCCGTATAATTTTCTTGCTCATAAAGGATAGTATTGATTTAGTTGAGTAATGATTTAAGTTTTCCCTGGGATTTTAATAGCTGTATTTCCGCAAGCTTATAATCCAGCAGGGCGGTTGAATAATTATTCTGCGCGTCGATCTCGGCGTTCTCCGCCTGCAGGAGATCGGTCAGGTAAGCCAATCCCTGGTTATAATTGTTCAATGTATTTTGATAGGTTTTTTTTGCCAATGCCGCATTCCTGCGCTGGCTGTTGAGGATTACGATGCTGCTGTTCATCTGGGCTTTTGCATTTTCAAACGCCATATCAAGCGAAAGGCTGGTTTTTTCGATATCCTCCTGCAGTCTCCGGATGCTCACATCTGCCTGCCTGATGCGCGAACGCGTAGCCCACCCGTTAAAAATAGGTATCCTCAGGGTCGCGCCGATGCTGCTATAGTCGAACCAGTTTACTCCGCCGGACGCGCCTTTGAATACGGGGAATGTGTTGCCGATACCCTGGTAATTATAATTCCCCGATAAAGAAAGAGAGGGATAATATTCTGCCTTATACGCCTGTTTCTGATAATTCAGCAGTTCTTCCTGTTTTTTTAAAACCTGGTATTCTGTCCGCTGGCTGATATCCGGCCTGGCTTGCGACTCCAGCATATCGGGCAAGATCTCGGGGATGGCCATATCGGGTATCTGAAAACGACGACGAATGTCCACGCCCATAAAATACTTCAGTTGGTTTTCCATCATCGTCACGGCATTCTGCAATTGCTGTTTTTGGCTCTCCAGGTTGGCAAGGCTAACGGCTATTCGGTCTACATCGATTTGTTTTCCGAGACCATTTGCGTATAATCCTTTAATGATGGCTTCCGATTTTTGGGTATTCGTTATGGAACTGTCGATCACCCTGATCTTCTGGCGTTGGACCAGCACATTGTAATAAGCCGTGGCTACCAGTTCAATGACCTGCTCCTCCGCGAGTTCGCCTGAAAGCTCATAATACTCGCGAGAGCCTTTAGCGGCTTTTAAGCCTGTTAAGATGGACTGATCAAACAGGTTTTGAGAAAGCGTGATGCCGGCGGTTGATAGCCATTTCTGTCCGAACGCCACCAGCAAGACTTTTCCGGGCTGCCCGAGCATATCTCCCGGCAGCGCGCTTTTTTGCAGAATGGGGTTATAGGTTATATTTCCGTTGCCGCTCACCTGTGGCAATGCACGGGAACGGACCTCGTCGATCTGGTATGCGCTGTTTTCAATATCCAGCCTTGCTTTTCGCGCATCCTGGTTTGTCCGTATCGCCATCTCCAACGCGTCTTTCAGGCTCAGTTCAATAGGATCCGTTATATCCTGCGACCGGACGCTTTGAAATGCGCATAGCATCAATATTAATAACTGCCAGGTCCGTCCCAGGCGCCGGACCCTTGGCTCGCCGGCTATTGGAATAACTTTCTTTTCCACTGCGTCGGGGGCTTGTTTGCTTGGTTTCATTGTTTGAATAAGTGATGTTTTATTTTTCGCTGTAACTATTGTTTTCCGCAAACGCAGGGTTTCAGCCCTGCTACGTAAATCCTTATCAGTTCCCTTTGCTGCTTAAAAACCCGGGCAATTTCATTGCGGTCGGGAAAAACATTTTCTTTTTTTATTGCATACTGTAAAGCGCTTAGCGTTTCCATGAGCAATTGCGCTGTTTCTGCGGCGTCAACCTTCCCGAGCTCCTTATTGGCTATAGCCGCTTCGATCTCCCGCGTCACCATCTGTAATAGCTTTTCCCTGGTTGCCGCCATCATATCCGCCAGCTCTTCCTGGTGAAAGAAACTGTCGCGGGGCGTTTCCGTCATCATAAAGTATTTCTTAAAGAAAAACTCCTGGACATTCACCAGTTCCATCAGCTTATCTGTAATTGTCCGGCGCTGTTCGAATTTATCTTCGAGAAGGGCTAAATACTCGCAGTTGATCTTGCTGATCACTTCCCTGATCAGCGCTTTTTTGTCGGGGAAATAGTAATACAGGCTTTGCTGGGAAAGACCCAGATCCCTGGCTATTTCAGAAAAACTGGTTTTGCTGAATCCAAAATGAATGAACCGTTTTATGGCTGCTTCCAATATGGCGTCCGGTCTGGCATGCGAATCAATCTTCATGAAAACATATTTATTAATTTTAATAACTGACTATTTTAGTATAAAAGTCAAAATTAAAACAAAAAAAATTCCCGTCAACTGTTTTAACAAAAAAACTATGATTTTAACCCATTGAAGAATATAACGGCGAACTCCTTTTCCTGGTCGTAGAGCGCTTCAAATTGCTCCTTTTCAGGAAAAACGGTTATGCCTTTTTTTAGGAAGAAAACGCGCCTGAGGCCTTCCAGGCAGTCGAGGAATAGTTGGGCCAGGCGCCGGGGGTCTTTGGTTTTTACCTGTCCGTTTTTTCGGGCCTTATTAATAATGGCCAGCACGGCGTTGAATTCAGAAGTTTTGGCGATCCCAAAAATAGATTTTACTTCATCGGGAGACCTGTTAACTGCAGTTTGCGCAAACTCAATGATATTGAAGTATTGAATAATAAAATCCTTTCTTTTTTTAAGATAACGCATGATATTTTTCACCGCATCAATTTCGCTGAGCAACTCCGAAGCATATTCTTTCTGATGTCTTTCTATAATATGGCCAAGCACTGCGGCGTATAGGTTAAGCTTATCGGGGAAATAGTAGTACAACAGCGGTTTGGAAATACCCAGATCCGCCGCTATTTCGGCCATCGTGGTTTTGGAAACCGTAAAATGGGCAAACCGTTTCTCGGCAGCCAGCACTATTGCTTCCCTTTTCTGGTCCTGACTCATATCGGCATGCTGTTTATGTTTATCTTATAACAAAGCTGGCTTTTTATAAGTAAAATATCACAAATTTAAACGGTATAAGGGAATATCTTCTGATCAGCTGGGTTCCATCAGTTGGTAAAGCGTAAAAATTCCCGGTGAACGCGCAGGGATTTTTTTTTCTGCGATCCTGTTCCCGGGCAAAATAAACGGCATACCGATCATGTTTGGGATCGTTTAAGGCAATTGTCTGCGGGCCTGTGAAATTTCTCCTGTATTTTTGGGCAGCTCAGCCAGGGTTGACTACCAGGATAAGATATTGGCGGCGCCTTATACAATTATCCATCTGAATAGAATTGGGATGGGCGCCGGGAAAACATACAACCAGACAAAATGAAGATCATAAACGTAAAATTATTGCCGTTGTTGTTCAGCCTACTGTTTCTCAGTATCGTCGGCACAGGTCAGGAAACGGTCAAAATCCTTTCATACAATGTTTTATATGGCTTGCAAAAGGATTCTGTAAATATTGAACGGTATAAGGCCTTCCTCAGGGATCTTGATCCTGATATTGTTGCAACCCAGGAGATGAATGGCTGGACGCAAAAAACACTGGAGGAACTGGCGGAGAGCTATGGACATCCCTATGCCTTACAATCCAAGGAAACAGGCTACCCCGTGGCATTGACCTCAAGAACTCCACTGGTCAATTTCAGGAAGGTGACTGAAAATATGTTGCATAGTTATATATACGCTAAAGTAAGAGGCATTCATATTTTTGTCGTTCACCTCTCCCCTCTTACCAATAAAAAAAGGCTGGAAGAAGCGGGTAATATCATTGCGCAGGCGAAGGAAATTCCCGCCAGGGAGCCTATACTGATCATGGGCGATTTTAATGCGCTTGACGGATCGGATAGTTTGTATTATGGCGAAGAGGTTTACCGTATGCTGAAAGGCCGGGAAGAAAGACACCCCCATATCCGGAACCTGAACCAGGGGCGGTTAGACTATTCGGTGATGAATACATTCAAAGAGGCCGGATTTAAGGATTCTTTTAAGCTCATGAAGAATGAATTTACAGGCAGCATGCCCACATCCAAGGATGGAGAAGGCAATATCAATCCGAACCATGCCGGAGTTACCCGACGTATCGATTATATATGGTGTAATGCAACAGCAGCTAGATACCTGACAAAAACCGTCATATTAAAGAATGAGTTGACCAGCCTCATATCCGATCATTATCCCGTTTATGCGGAGTTTGTTCTGCCCGTTAAAAGGCGATAAATAGAACGGAGCCTGCTTTGTGCTCCATCTCGGGGAAGGGAATGACCCCGGCATTCGGGTCACCCAGCTCTTTGATAAATTTTTAAAAAATATTAACAAATTCATTTTTAACAGATAAGTATTTTCGTACCTCTGATTCCATATAGCTCTAATTTTTAATGAATTACTAATATTTGTTAATGCTATGTTAGCGCGATTTTACTATTTTGGGCCCAGTTATTTCTCCCATTTTATTTCTATTTTTTTTCTTGTTGCGATTTTAGCCTTCCCTTCCCGCGCTCAAACGGGCGGACAAAAAAAGTCCAGCTTTACGGCCAACCTGGTCAACGTTGAAGCCGCAGTTAAGGACCCTTTCCGGTATTCGGTCTCGTTGCGCAATGGTAATGCTTCTGCGCAGCGCTATGAATTAAAAGCGAAGACGCCGGACGGATGGACGACGGTATTTCGCACCGGGGGCAGCCAGGTAGCCGCCGTCAGGGTCGATTCCGGCAAAACGCAGGACATCACGGTCGAGATCCTGGCTTCGCCGACGGCTAAGCCAGGTCTGTACAAAATTCCAATGAGCGCTGTCAGCGACAACGAATCGCTTCAGCTTGAGCTGGAGGCCGTAGTGAAAGGTAGCTATGCCCTTGAATTGTCTACTCCTTCGGGGCGGCTTAGCGATGACGTGACGGAAGGAAAAAGCAAGCAACTCCGGTTAACGCTGAAGAATACAGGCACGCTTCCTCTGGACGACCTGGAGCTGTCTGCGCAAACGCCCGCGAAATGGAGCGCGACATTTGAGCCGTCAAAAATTGAGCGGCTTGATCCCGGGCAAACGCAGGAAGTAAGCGCAACGCTCAGCGTTCCCGACAAGACCATAGCGGGCGATTATGTTACCACCTTTACCTCCCGGAACAGCCAAACGTCGGCCAACGCCGTTTTCCGGATGACCGTAAAAACTTCGCTGCTTGCCGGATGGATTGGAATTATGGTAATGTTTCTCGCCCTGGGCGCTGTATATTACCTGATTCGTAAATATGGAAGAAGATGAGTTAGCATGGAAAATCCAATTATTGAACTGGAAGGATTAACGAAATCCTATGGTTCTGCAAAGGCCGTGGATAATCTCTCCCTGAAAATCAGCCGGGGCGAAATATTTGGTCTGCTCGGACCCAATGGGGCCGGTAAAACCACAACCATCCTGATGATGCTGGGGTTGACAGAACCTACCGCCGGTCTCGCCCGGGTTTGCGGCGTCGATGCTTCAAGCAACCCTATCGCCGTGAAGAGAAAACTGGGATACATGCCCGACAGCATGGGTTTCTACGACGACATGACCGCCCTGGAAAACCTGATGTATATTGGCAGGCTCAATAGAATTGAGGAGCATGAACTCATAACGCGCGCCCACAAAACAATGGAGATAGTAGGCCTTGGCGAGGAGATGCATAAGAAGACCTCCGCCTATTCCAGGGGCATGAAGCAGCGGCTTGGCCTGGCAGATGTGCTGATCAGGGAGCCGGAAATAATCATTCTTGACGAGCCCACGCTCGGCATTGACCCCAGCGGCATAAAGGAGTTTCTATCGCTTATACGCCGGCTCAGCAAGCAACAGGGACTTACGGTATTGTTATCGTCGCATCATCTGCATCAGGTGCAGCAGGTTTGCGACCGGGTTGGCATTTTTGTGGGCGGCAGGCTGCTGGTAGAGGGCGATATGGAAACGCTTTCACGGAACCTGTTCGGCGAAGAGTCCTATGTGCTGCAGATCAGTTTCAGGGAGCCGGCGCCCCCATCAGGAGAACACATCGAAGCGCTCAAGGCGCTGGACGTCGTGAAGCAGATCACTATAGACAAGAACCTCGTTGAAGTGTCTTGCAGCGAAGACATTACCCCGGATGTAGTCCGACTTTTCGTTCAAAAAGGATTGAACATAACAGGGGTGCGCAAAAAGGAATTCGGGCTGGATGAGATTTATCACCGTTATTTTGAAAACAATCAAAAGAACAACATTTCTAATGGAAAGTCCGCTGGTTTATTTCAAAGGTCTTTTTTCAAAAGGAATAACGCATAAAGGCCTGGGACAGCAAAAAGCCGAGAGCCCGTTCCGGGCGATGACGCGCAAAGAAGCGGGAGATCATGTCCGCAGCTGGCGCTTTATTGTGATGCTGATACTGATTGCGCTTACCTTCCTGGGCGCCTTATATGTATCCCTGAGTAATATCAGCGCGGCAACGGCGAATATCAACGATCCGGACCGGCTTTTTGTGTACCTGAAGCTGCTCACCACATCGGATGGAACGCTTCCGACCTTTCATGTCTTTATCAGTTTCCTGGGCCCCTTGCTTGGCATTGCCCTGGGTTTTGACGCCATAAATTCGGAACAAAACAATGGCACGCTAACCCGCCTGATGGCCCAACCTATTTACCGTGATAACGTGCTGCTCGCCAAGTTTTGCGGCGCCCTGATCGTTGTAAGCGTTTTATTTCTTTGCCTGGTCCTGCTGATGATAGGAGGAGGAATGATGATCACAGGCGTTCTGGTGGAGCCCGGCGAACTGCTACGCATCCTCGGGTTTGTTGCGATGAGCATTTTGTATGTTGGCTTCTGGCTAAGCCTTGCTATCCTGTTGTCGGTCAGATTCAGGAACGCGGCGACTTCGGCGCTCGCCGCCATCGGCATATGGCTGTTTTTTACCGTATTCTACCGCATCATTGTAAACCTGATCATGAGCGCGGTACTCCCCTCTTCAGGACCTCTTCCGCCCGAGGATCTGCTCTCTTATAACAATCTTCTTTTGTTTCTATTACGACTGGCGCCCAGCCAGCTATATACAGATGCCGCAACGACCTTGCTGATGCCTTCCGTGAGAAGTCTTGGTCCGTTGACTATGGAACAGATGGCGGGGGCCATTCCTTCTCCGTTGCCTTTGAAGGAAAGCCTGATGATCGTCTGGCCGCAGGTTACAGGATTGCTGGCGGCAACGACCGTTTGCTTTGCCCTGGCCTATTACCTTTTTATGCGCAGGGAGATCCGGACATAAGCCGTATTCCAGTTGTATTTCATTAAAACTCTTCTTCCGTCATTATATTATTAACTATTGCGCCGGCAATATTTCCCGTTGCAATGGCATTGGCTACGGAACGCATCGGGCTTGTATTGTCTCCGCAGGCAAAAATATGATCTACTGTTGTTTTCTGAAACATGTCTACCTTGAGCAGCCCTTGTTCTGTCAATTCGCAACCCAGCATTTCAGGGATTTTGCAATGTTGTTCAAACGCCGGGCGATGGTATAAGGCGTTAAGTTCAAAGTTTGAATGATCTTTAAAAACGATTTGTCGGATATAGCCGCTATCGTGCTGCAGATGATCAATTTCTTTTTCTATAACTGAAATATTATGTTTCCTGAATTTTGCCAGTTGCTCTGTCGTAAATTCAGCCTTGCCGTTAGTGAAAATGGTCAAATCCTTGGTCAGGTTGCTAACCAACTGCGCATAGTGATAAGCAAAATCTCCATTGGCTAAGATTCCTGTCCTTTCGCCTTTTACTTCGTAACCGTGGCAATACGGGCAATGAATAACGGAAATCCCCCAGCATTCAGCGAAGCCTTTTATATCAGGCATTATGTCTTTTACCCCCGTGGCAAAAATAAGTTTCTTAGCGGTGAATGCTTCGCCGGTTTGCGTGGTAATAGTAAACCCTTTCCCGGTTTTCTCCCCGCTAACGGCAAGTCCGCGATGAAATTCTACTGTTTTGTAATTCAATACCTGGGACTTGGCTTTTTCCGAAATTACGCCAGGTTTTTCTCCATCCTGCGTAATAAAATTGTGCGAATGCGGCGTTTGACGATTACAGGGCAGCCCGTTGTCAATAATTAAAATATGGCGCAAGGCTCGTCCCAGAGCCATTGCTACGGAAAGTCCCGCATAGCTTCCGCCGACGATAATCGCTTCAAAACCCTTATTGTCGTTCATAAAATTTATTTGCATCATAGTTGCAAATATAGAAATTATGATCAAGCAAAAAAACAAATAGCGAAGTCGCGGCTTATTATGTTTTATCCCAGGTAGACAGCATGCCATATTGAAAATGAGCCCGCTCAAAGCAAAGACCCAAGGGAAAAGAATAATTTGAGGGGAGAACGACTTACAAGGTTCTGCAGCGAGGGCGGCTAGTCAGGAATGATGTTTTGAATATTTCGACAGCTCCTGTAACACTTCATTTTTTCTTCTCCTGGAAACCGGCAATATGGTTCCATTCCTGAGCCATACGCTCCCTGCCCTGTCTATCTGGCTGACGTATTTTACATTTACCAGGTGGGATTTATGTATCCGGATAAAACCATGGTCCTGCAAAATTTCATCATATTCTTTCAGGGTCCTGGACACCACCAGCGGTTTTTCGTTTGCAAAATAGAAATGTGAATAGTTGTCGTCTCCCTCGCAGCGAATGATCTCCGCAGGATCCGCAAAGAAAACGCCCTTATTGGTGCTCAGCGCCAGCTTGAAATCCTGGGGACTATGCTGTTTGAGGTTGCGCATCAGGTTTTGAATGAGCTGGGGAGATACGAAGGGATCTGCTTTTTGTTTGATCACATGCCTGTAAATAGCCTGCTGGAGGTCGGCGATGTCAATAGGCTTCAGCAGGTAATCCAGCACGCTGAACCTGATCGCTTTGATAGCGTATTTATCGTACGCGGTGGTGAATATAATATCAAAATTCCAGGCCTGGATCTTGTCGAGCAGGTCAAAGCCATTTATATTCGGCATCTCGATATCCAGCATTAGCAGGCTGGGTTTATATGCGGGAATTACCTTCAATGCTTCTTCCCCCGATGCGCAGGTCCTGATCAGCTTTTCGTAAGGAATATGCTTTTCAATCAGGAGCTTCAGCATTTTTACCGCCGCCGCTTCGTCGTCTATGATCAATATTTTTATCATGGCTATATCGCTTGATGGTATTCCGTTGAGACCAATATCTGTACCGTAGTGCCCCTGCTCTCCCCCTGCTCATCCTTATCGTCTGTTATGGTTATGGACGCTTCTTTAAGTCCCGCTGCTTTCAGGGGCTGGATGCGTTGCTGCGCCAGGGCGATGCCTTTCGGCTTCCTGTGTGAGGCGCCTATTTTTCCTGCTTTTATTGCCATCGCTCTCTCCCTTCCTATCCCGTTATCATGCACCGTGCAAACCACCAGTTCATCCCTTTCTTCAAATCTTATTTGCAGGCGTTTGACGCCTTTTTTAGGGATCAACCCATGCCATATGGCATTCTCAATGAAGGGCTGCGACAGCATCGTGGGAAACACGACAGCGCAGGCGTCTATTTCTTCCGCATCGATCGAATACGCAAAGGAATGACTGAAACGCAGGGATTCCAGCTCCAGGTAAAGCCGGCAAACCTCTATTTCACGGCTCAGCGGGATAAAATTCTTTTCTGATACATCCAGCACCATCCTTAATAATTTGGAAAACCGGGCAAGGTACTGGTAGGCTCCCGCCTGGTTTCCGGATATGACTAATTCCTGGATGGCATTGAGACTGTTAAAAATAAAATGAGGATTCATCTGGCTGCGCAAAGCCTGTTCTTTCAATTCAGCCACCTGCTGTTGCAGGGCCAGCCTGTTTTTCAGCTTTTTGATCCTTGACCTGGTTATCAGGAATAGGGCAAGGGCCGACAGTGCTATTGCCGTTATGATAAACCATGCTTTTTGCCACCAGGGAGCCAGGATCGTAAAGGCAAAAACAGCTTCATTGGTTGAAACATTGCCTTCGAAATCGATCGCTTTGGCCTTGAAGGCATAATTGCCGGGAGGAAGGTTGTTGTAACTGATCTGGTACGCAGCGCCGGTGTCCCACTTGTTTTCCAGTCCTTCCAGCCTATGCAGGTATTTGGTGTGAGAACTATAATGGTAGTTGAGTGCGGCCAGTTCGAAAACGATGGCATTGTTTGTATAATCGAATGTATAAGACCCGTCCTTATCGGCATGATTTACCGGCCCCATATTTTTCAGGTTGACCGAATTGATCACAATGGGAAACCCAGGTAGCGCATAGGCGAGACCGAAGGGATCAAATTCCACAAAGCCCTTTTCCACGGGCGCCATCAGCCTGCCTTCGGCGCCAAGGGAAATGGGGTTATAAAGGTCTTTGAAGTAAAATCCGTTGTGTATGCCATAGTTATTGATCAGCTTTCCGTTTAGGTCCAGCTTGCTCAATCCTTTGTAAGCGCCGGCCCATATATTTCCATTCAGATCCTTCTGCAGGCTGTACACGTTATTATCCGGCAAACCCTCTTTAATACTGATCTTTCGCAGAAACCGGATGCTGTCGCTTCCCGAAAGGATAGCGATACCGTCGGCATGCGCGGCCGCCCAGATATTGCCGTCGTCGCTTTGAATGATATCGTTGATCAGGTAACTGCTGAATACGTCGTCCGTCATCAATTTCCTGGTAGAAGCAACCGAATCCTTATGTCCATACTTGAATTCATACATCCCGTAATCGAAGGTGCCGACCAGCATCCTCCTGTGTCGCTTATCAAAGAATAAGCAGGTGGGCAACACGGAATAGAAGCCATCCTTGTCAGTAGGACGCCATATTTTTCCGGATGCCTTATTGTAGCGGTACAACCCTTCTCCATAAGCGGCGATCCATAAGTTGTCCGCGTCGTCTTCTGCCAGGGTGGAGAATTGAACGTTGGCAGGCGCTTTGATGCTCGTTATGGACTTTATTTCTTTTCTCTTCCTGTCGTATTGAAACAGGCGGGGGCCGGCAAGTATCCATAGCAGCCCGTTCTCGTCTTCATGAACATAGGAGCAGTTTTGCAAGGGGGTCCCTGCCGCATGAGTAATGCTGTCTTTATGATTAGTGCTTCTGTCGATAATATACAGGCAATTGAACTGCGGCGAACAGGCGTAATACTTATTGTCCCGCGCGCTGTACATCACATATCCTATATCGGCTGTTTTACGATCCGGTTCCTGCCGGTAGGGTAAATTTTCTTTGCTATCAATGAGGCGATGAAAGACAAAGGAATTGACGGCCGGATTGAATTTTCCAAGACCATTGTCCGTCCCGACCCACGCTAGCCCATTGTCTTCCCTGAACACAACGCTTATGTTCCCGGCCGGCAAAGCATGTGGATTGCCGGTTTCATGCTGCAATAGCCTTGTTTTTCCCGAATTGGTATTTATTTCTAAAATTCCCCTGCCTGCGGAAAACCAAATGCGTTCATTTTTCCCGGTTTTTTCCGGATTGTTTTTTTCCGGGGAAGGATGTAATGAATAATATTCAGGAGGAGCCTTTTCTTTGATGGCTTGCACATATCCCGAAGGTTCCTGTAGAAAATAAGTCTTGCCAGCCGCTTGTTCCAGGGCAATAAAATCATCTGCTTCGAGGCTCGGATGCATGGCAAATTCACCGGTAAGCGCGTTAAAACTAAAAAGGCCTGCTGAAGTTCCGAGCCATAATTCATGATCGGACTTATCATATAGTTTCCTGATGCTGTTATACATGCCCTTTCGATGCGCTTTATTTTTCAACGCATATTCCAGCCAGGGAAAATAACAGAACTCTTTTTTTTCTGGATCGTAATAGCAGAGATCCCTTCCGTCGGCGGCGATCCATACCCTATCCCGGCTATCGATAAGAATATCCCAGATGAGGTTGCTGGGAAGATAGTTTTTGTCGCGCCTTCCTGAATGCGGGCTGGGTAAGAACACATGGATACTGTCGGTTTTTGTATCGATCAGGTTCAGGCCGTTTCGGGAACTTACCCATAATCTATCCCGGCTATCCTGTTTGATAGCGGTTACGAACGGATTGGATATGCCGCGTGTATCCTGCCCGGCATTATAGATCAGGAAATTGTTTCCATCATAGCGGTTAAGGCCGTTTTGAGTGCCGATCCACATATACCCGGCTCGGTCTTTAAAAAAGCAGGTAATGCGGTTATCGGATAACCCATTGGCTTCGGTGATGTGTTCAAAATAATAGTCGGACTGGCAGGGCGCCTGTAGGCAAAGGGTCAAAGCCAGCATGGCCGATAGCCCTGATTTGATGATCATATCTCCCCAAATCGTCTTCAAGCAATTGGGTTTTTGAACAAATTTAGGTCCAAAACAGATGGCTGTTTTACCGCTTTCTAAATCAATCCGACCGTTTGCTCGTCGTTCCGCTATTCCGCTTACTCATCAGTTGGCGCGATATCCTTTTCCCGGTAGGCCTGCTGGTTTTGGGCGATAATTTACAGCGTACCGGTCGGGTCATTGACCGGTTGCAGGCCAAACGGAGCTATCGGCGCGATATACAAGTTACATCTTTAAATCATTCAATGCGGCTATTTCATGCAAGGATAATGCTGCCAGCCGGGTAAGGTATTTTATTTGAAATCGCGGGAGGGAAACAATGAGCGCTGGATGATTTTTTTCGTCGGACTCCTACTGCTTTTAGCAGTCGTTTGTCCATCCTTTTCCTCAGCGCTGCAGGCCGTTGGCGCCGGTGAACCATCAGCTTCCTCCAGTTTGCCCAACAGCAGCGACCCGTTAAAACACTCCTTTACAACTACGTGGATCACTTCGCCTTCCCGTTGCAACCTGCCTGAAACCGCCAGCAGTTTGGATTGTAATATTTCTTTACGATATTTCTCGAACAGATGGCGGAAAACGACCAGGTTGGCCTGCCCGGTTTCATCTTCAATGGTGATGAAGCAAATGCCTGATGCGGTGCCGGGACGTTGCCGAACGAGTACCAGTCCCGCCACCTTCACATAGGCTCCATCCGGCAAATCGTTCAGCATTGCCGTGGAAATAATATGGCTGCCCGTCAATTGCTTTCTCACAAAACTCACCGGGTGCGCCTTTAGCGAGAGAGAAGTACTTCGGTAATCCTGCATGACATGCTCAGCCAGCGTCATCTCAGGAATTGGCGCGGGCGTTTCAAATGCGCTTTCAGAAAGCCGGCCCTTAAAAACGCCTTCGGGATGATCGGCGAGCGCGCTGATCTCCCACAAGGCCTTTCTCCTGTCTAATCCGATCGAACGAAAGCTATCCGCGTCCGCCAGCTTCTCCATTGCAGCAATAGAAATACCGGCATCCAGCAATTCATTGATGCAGGTAAAGGGCTTTTTTCTCGCAGCGATCAGCCTTTCCATTTCATCCTGGCGCAGACCTTTCACCTGCCTGAACCCTAAACGCAAGGCGCAATAGCCGCCGTCTTTTTCTTCCAGCGTATTGTCCCATGCAGAATGGTTGATGTCGGCCGGGCGCGCCGTAACGCCATGCTGCCTGGCATCCCTTATGATCTGCGCAGGCGCATAAAAGCCCATTGGCTGGCTGTTAAGCAGGCCTGCCGCAAACACATCCGGGTAATAGCATTTGAGCCAGCTTGATATATACACCAGCAAGGCAAAACTTACCGCATGACTTTCGGGGAAACCGTAAGAACCGAATCCTTCCAGTTGTCTGAAAACCCTTTCCGCATATTCTTTTGTATATCCATTTTTCAGCATGCCGCCGATCAGCTTATCATGGAACTGCTTTACCATTCCATGCGCTTTGAATGTCGCCATGCTCCTGCGCAAGGCATCTGCTTCGGCAGGGGTAAATCCAGCCGCGACAATGGCAATTTCCATTGCCTGTTCCTGGAAAAGCGGAATGCCCAGCGTTCTGTCAAGGATCTCTCTTAATTCTTTGGAAGGATATTCAACCAGGCCCGGGTTGCGCCTCCGTCGTAAATAAGGATGCACCATATCGCCCTGGATGGGGCCTGGTCTTACAATGGCGACCTCGATCACAAGATCGTAAAAACAGTTTGGGCGCAGCCGGGGCAGCATGGACATCTGCGCCCGGCTTTCAATCTGGAAAACGCCGATAGTATCTGCGCGGCAGATCATTTCATAAACCTTCGGATCATCCTGCGGCACATTCGCCAGGGTCAAATCAAGATGATAATGCTGCTTTACAAGATCAAAACATTTCCTGATACAGGTAAGCATGCCAAGCGCCAGCACGTCAATTTTTAACAAGCCAAGGGCATCAATATCATCCTTGTTCCATTCTATATTCGTCCTATTTTCCATGCGGGCATTCAGTATGGGGCATATATGGGATAGTTTATGCTGCGAAATGACGAACCCGCCGGTATGTTGTCCGAGCTGCCGCGGAAATCCTATATATTGCGCCGTCAGCTCCAGCACTTTCCGCAGGCGCTCATCATCGGGGTTCAGACCCTGTTCGCGGATGCGCTCTTCATGAACGCCCTCTCCATGCGTACCGCTGCAACCCGCCAGCACATCGATCATATCTGCCGACAATCCCATTGCTTTAGCAATATCCCGTACCGCCCCCTTATAATGCACCTGCGTTACCGTGGCCACGATACCTGAGCGGTCGCGACCAAATTTTTCATAAATGTATTGCATGACCTCCTCGCGGCGTTCATGCTCAAAATCAACATCTACATCCGGCGGTTCGTCGCGGGCATCCGACATAAAACGCGCAAACAATAGTTTGAATTTGGAAGGGTCTACCGAAGTAATGCCCAGGCAATAGCATATGACCGAATTAGCGGCCGAGCCGCGCCCCTGGCATAAGATGTTTTTAATCCTGGCAAACTGCACCAGATCATAGATCGTTAAAAAATAAGCGGCATAGTTTTTCCGCTCAATAAAATCCAGCTCGTATGCGATAGCGTTCCTGATCTTTTCGGGAATATGCTCTCCAAACTTTTCCCTGGCGCCCTCCCATACAAAATAGGACAATTGCTCCCGGGGCGTGCGTCCTTCGGTAGTGATTTCCTGGGGATAAACATATTTTAACTCATCCAGGGAAAATGAACAGGCTTCCGCTATTTCCTGCGTGCGCGCAATGGCGTCGGGGTATTGCCGGAACAGGCGCAGCATCTCTTTTTCCGGCTTTAAGAACCGCTCGGCGTTCTGGCATAACAAATAGCCTGCATTGTAAACAGTACGCTTCTCACGGATACAGGTAATCGCATCCTGCAACTGCCTGCGGTTAATATCGTGGTAATGCACATCGTTCGTAGCGAGCAAAGGGATCTTGTATGCATCGGACAACTCCGCCAGCCGGTAAAGTTTTTTGATATCATCGCCCTGGTACGAGCGGGTTGCCGTTAGATAGAGCTGTCCCCGCAGGTTATCGCGGTATTCCTGCAATACCCGTTTGAATGTATCGTCATAATCAAAACGGGCATTTAGCGCTGAGGGCGGCACAACTGCAAATAGAAGTCCTTCCTTATGCGCATATACATCTTTTTTATACAGATGGCATTGTCCTTTTTCGGCGCGCAGGTTGCCGGTGGTCAGCATATGGGACAGCCGCGCATAAGCGTCCAGGTTAGCGGGATATGCCAGCAGCGAGGGGCCGTCTTTTAAATCAAGGCAACAGCCTACAATAATACGCATCCCCCTGGCTTTGGCGGCGGTATGGGCGCGGACCACGCCGGCGAGGGTATTGTGATCGGCGATTGCTATCCCGGAATAACCCAGCGCTGCCGCCTGCGCTACCAGTTCCTCCGGATGGGAACCGCCCCTCAGGAAGCTGAAATTGGTAGTAACCTGTAATTCTGTATACCGCATATTCTCGTATTCTTTTACGGGAAAAAACCATGCAGATACCAACGATGAGGCCTGCTTCCATCGTAATGCCCCAACCGGAAGATCCAGTACCGCGCCCCGGTTTCATCTTCCACGATATAATAATCCCGGTGTTCCTCTTCGGCGATCCACCACTCTGCTTCTATGCGCTCCGGGCCATCTGCTTTTTTTATGGTATGGAGTTGCCCCTTGTACCGGAAATGCATCGGCGGGTAATCCGGTATTGGCGCAGCCACTTCCACCGGTTCGGGTATGCGGAGCAGTCTTACGGGGCGGGGACGATCTTCCTGCCATTCCGTTGCAGGCTGCTCGGTCAAAGCCCTTGCCTCTTTATAGGATCGTTCCGGCCAATAATGTTCATCCGGCAGGTAACGGCGTACCATCCCCTTTCCCAATTTACCCGTTAATCGATCCAAAAGCTCCGCCAGCCGTTTGTCGTCCAGGCCGCTATAATGCCATAAAGCCTCTTGTGAAGGCCGGGCTCTTTCTACTTTTGGCGCTTCCAGTATAAAAAGTTCTATGCCTAACGCCGGCTCGATCCGGTCTATCTTCAGTTCGAACAATTTAAAAAGATGGTCCGGCCGGCAAGACGGTAAATGCGTGCCGATCTCGATTTGCTGTACATCGTCATCAACGCGCCAGGCTTTCAGCATTGCTTTTCGCAAGCCCTTGCCCTCTTTTACCAGGCGTTTACAAAGCGCGTCAAGCAACCGCTGCAAGGCGATCTCAATACCGGCCCTTGTAACAACAGGTTCCAGGCAAGGTAAATATTCCCGGAAAGGCTCGACAGGTTGCAAAAGTATTAAGGGCTCGTTCTTCCGGCCCAGGGCCTGGTCCATGCGTTCGGTCAGGCATTCCCCAAACCTGCGGCGAAGGACTGAAGGCTGCATATCAATAAAATGCCCGATCGTATACAAGCCCAGCTTTTGTAATCGTTCCGTTACGGAAGCTTCCAACCGCAAGGCTGCAGGAGGAAGCGATACGATCGCCTGCCTTTCTTTACCAGGCGGTACGACCATAAGCGGTTTCCTACCATATCGCGCAATCGCCCAGGCAGCGCGGATAGCGCCTGCCATTGCGATGCATGTAGTATAGCCAAACGCCTGCAGACGACGCTGTATGGCTTCTATATATTTGGCTTCGCCTCCCCACAGGTGCGCGCAACCGGTAGCGTCCAATAGCAGTCCATCCGGCGGATCGACGGCCACTGCCGGCGTATAGCGGATGCACCAATGCCCCAGGCCGGTAAGCAGTTTTAAGGGAAGTTCCGGCTCATCATCCAATACCTGTAATCCTGCCGTCAATGCCCGCGCATCGGCTACCGCCATGCCGGCCTGAATACCCTGTTTTTGCGCTTCAGCACATGCCGCGGTGATCCGCATTCGCCCATGATCCGGGGCGGCAAGCACAAAAAGAATATCTTTCAAGCGAGGTTGCCGGCGGATCATCCCTTCCAAAACCAGGAGCGGAAACCATATGGATACATATCGTTTAGCCATACTAACCGATTTTTCGCAAGATGGAGGAAGCAGTGACGGCATGGGTATCCGGCAGTGGCTGGAAAGAACCGTTCATCCAGGCGAGCCGCCAGGCGCCGGGCCTGCCGCCTCTTATTTTTAGCAGTTCTACCTGCCAGCAGGGAACGCCCACGCCAGGAAAATCATCGGGATAATAACTGGTCATTGGCTTAACCTGCCAGCGGCTGACACAGGCGGTATGATGCGGGTTACGGGGCTTGGGCCGCAGCACGAAACCGGTTACCCCGCTTTTTTCCACTGCCAATTGCAATCTTCTCGATGCCGTAAAACCAAGACCCGGCAATTCGCCCACAACCGCTGACAGTCCATCCATTTGCAGGCAGGTTTCCATAGCCCAGCAGATATCCCGCTCCTTTCTTGCCTGAACAAAAAGGATGCGATCGGGTTTTACATCAAAGGCGCTAAAACCGGGGGGAAATAAAACAGGATCCGGACTGATCCAGATACAAGGGCCGCTATTGCGCATCAATCCGCTAAGGATACCTGTAATAAATCCTGTTGTAGCCGCCATAGCCGCAGGCGTAGCGCTAATGTACTCATGTATTGCGCCTGTAGGAAAGACGCTGTGGGGAAAGGCATCCAGTACAGAGCCCAGCGGCAGTTTTCCGGCAAGCCTGTCCGTTGCCGGCCGTTGTCCCTGCATGCGAAGGATATCCTGCCGGAGTTGTGCAATAATATTTTCCCGTTCAGTAAGCACGGAGCAAATGTAATACTAAATTATTTAGTAAATAATGTTAATGATATTAGTTTTTATAATTGAGTGAATTTTAAACAGATAAGTTTTACTTTTGCACTTCTACCGGACAGGAAATGGTGTCTTCCTGATTGAACCGCTCCCCTTTCGAGCTGATGGCGCCTACAAATTATTGGCATTGACCAGTATTCGATATATAATTTGTAGGAATGAAATAAACATGAAAGCATTACTGATCATATGGTTCGGGGGCGGCATCGGCAGCGTATTTCGTTATCTGGTACAAGCGGGCGTAACCAGGCTTTTTCCCGTCGCCTTCCCCGCAGGCACTTTCCTGGTCAATATCACCGGCTGTTTTGTGATCGGGCTATTGTACGGCCTGATCGATAAATATGCGGCGTTTACCTGGGAATGGAGGCTTTTCCTGATCACGGGTTTATGCGGCGGTTATACTACTTTTTCCAGCTTTTCCTATGAGGGTGTCAGCCTGGTTAAACAGGGCAATTATACCTACTTCTTTTTGTATATGCTGTTAAGCGTTATTGGCGGATTGTTCGCAACCATAGGGGGAATTTCCATTGTCAAATAAACAGTATCATTATGGAAATACGCTATAAGAAAATACTGATCGGCTCGGTTGCCGAATATATCATCCATCATGCAAGTATTCCGGTAATGATAACGCCGCCGGGAATGGAATGAAAACAGGCTATGGATGCTAACTCTTCTTTTTAAAAAACCAGGTCGACATAAAATTATAATCCCATATTTTATCGCCCTCGGAAAGCATCTTGGTATAGCTCGCCGGATCGTTCCCGGATATGATCGGCCCCGTATACCTATTGCATAATTCCGTCGCTCTTTCTATGCCATCTCCGTAAAATACGTACGCATTACTCGATACCTGTATGGTTGTGCTATTGCCGTCCGGGTTAAACCTGAATTTGTATTTACTACCTGAAATATCGCTCAGCTTCTCGAAGGTTTCCAGCTTAATATCCACGCCTGACCCCGTTTTGCAGGGGGGGCAGGTATAGCTGTCCGGCGATTCCGCCCAAACCCAAAGCGTTGAGTCATTGCCTATGCGTTGTAAAGTATATACGATATAGCCATCGTCGTATTTTTTCAGGTAAAACAGAGGAGTTGCATCCTCCGCATTATTATTGACAGTGGCAACCACTTTTTTATAACTCGTGTGATTTACCAATGCAAAGCCGTCGCCCTTACAAACCTGCGAGCTGTAGATATTAAATGGACCAAGAACCTGTTCTTCAGGGGGATTGGGCGAGCCGTCTTTTTTACAGCTTATGGCTAATATTAGCATGCATGCCGCTGTGTAGATCATCGTTTTCATGGCAAAGAATATTTCATGTGATGATGAATTCAATTGCATAAATACAGGAAATAAAACGGATAGGTTATTCCTTTTTAGATAGTGGCATAATCTAATGAGAAAACGGGCACAGAGACATTGAGGTATATTGTAAGTGATTTAAGATCAACGTCGTATGGACCTTTTTCCAAAACGGAGTAAAGCGCATTTATCCATTAGATCAAATAAAGCTGCCAGAATTTGTACATTCTACCCGGATGATTTACTTTTGCGACCATTCCTCAGCAGCCTAACTATGAAATGGGTATTCAACCTGAAACATTCAGACCATAAATTTTGAGATTAACATTTAATACATGAGAAAACACTGTATTTTAATACTGGTTAGCTATGAATACGAGTCATTGCAATTGACTTTTAAGGGACTGGATCACACTGTCGACCCGAGCGTTCCGATCATTATTGTGTTGAATGGCGCACGGTTCAGTTATAAGGGAGCTAAGGTTGAACAACACTGCAGGGCCTGGGCCTCACAGGCTGAAAACAGGTACGTGATCAGGCCGATGGCTTCCGGAAGAGAGCCTATGTATGCGATCCAGGAAGTTATCAGCCGTTCTCCTATTCTCAAAGACATCGACTATGTGCTTAAAATCGACGACGACGTAATTCCGTTAAAGAAAGGCTGGGATATTGATTTGGCCAATTGCTATTTTGAACAAGAGAAATTGCATGGAAAGATAGGATTTACAACCGGACTGATAAATAACAATTGCTGGGGATTTAAAGAACTGCTGTCTATCTATGATAAATGGGATGAATATACGCGTTTTATGAATCATCCATCCGTAGCCGGCGCTGCCCAGGACAAGGTAGTTAACATCGGCGAAGTGGATGCGGGACGAAACGGGACCATCCATTCCTATCCGGCGTTAGCGGCATGGTTACATGGATGGACTTCTTTTGACATAGATAGTTTTGTGGAAAAGACCGGGAATGGAGGCATTAAGGAAGTTGATCTCGATATTCATTATTCAATAGGCTGCATGTATTCTCATAAAGATTTATGGGAAGAAGTTAAGGTTACCAAGGCGTCAAATTTTGATGAATTATTAATTCATGAATACTGCCAGGCAAATAAGCTAAGAAAGTTTGCGGTTATGTCTCAGCCGATGTTGCATTTATACTACTTTAACCAGCGTTTGATAAATGCTTATTTATTGCCTGAGTTTATTAAGCATTTAAGCGTGTTCTTTAAGGATGAAAGCATACTGGATGTGAAGCTTGCTACTGCCGAGGACCGGGCGTACGAGGTGGAAGATCAGTTGAAGACGCTCAAGGATCTGGATAAAAGGCTGGGCTACATAGAAAGTAAGATCGAGAGGCTAAAAAAATTCTTTAGGCCGTTTGCCTAATGCCTTAATGTAGTGGCGCAGTATAAAACGTTTTCTTTAACAGCTCTCAGAGCCGTAGCCTGGAGCATATCCCCGGTAATAAATAAACTATTCCACTACTCCTCGGCAAATTATTGTTTCCGGGTATGCTAATGCATACCCGGGCGGCGTATATGCCAGGCGGCAAGCTGTTCCCATCTGCCAAATTCCTATTTTCCTGCCATCCCCCTTCCCGCCTGCAGTTTTAACCATCTTTTAGCGCTTACCTGGAACAGACCGGCCTGAACAATACATATTGGGGCATCCCTGATGACATTTCCGGGTTGCATCCGATTGTATAGCTAAAGCAATATTTTAAACCCCATAAAACCCATTAGGATGAAAAGAAGTTTGATTGTTAGAATGACCTGGATGATTGCAGCAACCATGCTATCCGTTACTGCTATGGCCCAGGAAAAACCATCCCCATTACTGCGTTACGGCGTGAAAGGCGGCGTACAGTTGAGTACGATACAAAAGGGAAAGAGCGAGGCTTTTTCTTCTGTTAAAATAAAACCCATGCTGGGCTTTCAACTGGGCGGCTTTGCTACTATCGGGCTTTCCGATCAGTTTTCTCTTCAGACCGAACTATTTTTTTCAAGCCAGGGTTTCAAAGAGTCGATGTTAATGAGTTTTGAGGACGGAGATGAAGAAGACATCGAGATCTATTCAATGCGATATCTCAAGCTTCCGGTATTATTGCGTTATCAAATCGCCGAAAAGTTTTTTATTGAGGCCGGTCCTCAGTTCGGGTTATTTGTTTCTTCCAGTATAGAGAAAGACGAATGGGTTCATTTTAAGAAATTCGATCTTGCCGCGGCGCTGGGAGCTGAATATATACTGTCAGATAAGCTTAGCGCGCAATTTCGCTATGCGCATAGCTTTGCAAAAGTAGATGATATAGAGCACTACGTTTGGGTGTCCGACAGGCCCCGGGTGTTCTCGCTCGGTTTGGCATATGCTTTTTAATATTACCCGCCGAAGGGCGGCAAAGAATATATAGAGGTAATACGATAGAGTAGGATCAGGATTCGCCTTGATCCTACCCTATCGTTCACGTTTTCCCGCGCGTATGAAGCGCTCCATTGACTGATTTTTCTACCCCCCCCTCCAACCGTTCCTGGTCTTTTTACAGGAAGCGAATATCCATGGGCAAATGTATACTGCATATTTACGGTTCATCCTGACTGCAATTTAATGACCGCCGCTTCCGCCGGGAGCTGCGGTTTACCCGCAAATAATCCATTCAATAAACAACGCCCGGTGTTATCAGAAAAAATGATTTAAATTGTCTCAAGGCTTAAATACCCCAAACTATAATAAATCATGAAACCGGCCATATCGTTTTGTCTTATTTTTTATTTTATCTGTTCCGGGTTGTACACAGTCGCTCAAAAAAAGGCTTTAGCTGACGATGCAAAGAAAGCTATGCTTGATGCAACGAAGTATATGGTTGAGCAGGTAAGCGTCAATGGAGGTTATGTAGGAACCTATCTTCCCGATCTCTCCCGCAGGTGGGGAGAATTGGAATTTTACAAGACCCAGATCCAGGTTCAAAGCGATGGCGTGGTTTCCATGGGAAATATATTTCTGGACGCCTATGCCGCTACGGGCGATGAATATTATTACCAGGCTGCCGAAAAAGCGGCAAAAGCGTTGATCTGGGGACAGCTTCCCTGCGGCGGATGGAATTACATTATAGACTTTGCCGGAGATCGTTCGCTGAAAAACTGGTACAATACCATCGGTAAGAACGCCTGGGGTTTTGAAGAATTTAATCATTATTACGGAAATGCCACGTTTGATGATGTTACCACTTCCGACGCCGCCAAATTTTTGTTGAGAATATACTTACAGAAGCTCGACATCTCGTACAAACCGGCGCTTGACAAAGCCATTGCATTTGTTCTTGAAAGCCAGTATCCGCTGGGCGGATGGCCGCAGCGATATCCGCTCAAATACGATTATCCTCACCATTTTAAGGATGACTATACTTCCTTTTATACATTTAATGATGATGTGATCTGGGGAAATATTGATTTCCTTATTCAATGCTATGTTACCCTTGGAGAGGAACGCCTTTTGGATCCTATAAAAAGGGGCATGAACTTCTATCTGATCACACAGCAAGGCAATCCTCAGGGCGGATGGGGGCTGCAGTATGATATGGACTTGAAGCCGGCCCATGCGAGATCGTATGAACCTCCTGCGCTTGTGCCATCCGCTACTTATGAGCATTGCATGCTGCTCTTACGGTTTTATGAATATACAGGCGATCGAAGATTCCTGGCAAGGATACCAGATGCCATAGAGTGGCTCGAAAATTCGCGCCTCCCCCAAAACGAGACCGGGGGCGGAAGATATACCCATCCGGTATTTATTGAGGCGGGAACCAATAAAGCCCTTTACGCCCACCGGTCGGGCACGGGCGTTATCGACGGACGTTACTGGTACGATTATAAGGATGAAAAGCCTCTTTTACATTATGGGGCAAAAACAAATGTGCCGGTGGAAAAGCTGAAAGAGGAATACAAAAGAATTGCTTCGCTTAGCCCTCAGGAAGCTACTAAAAACTCGCCTCTAAAAATTGAAAGCTTCCAGAATGATATTACTCCCCAACAATATTATGAAACTGCCTGGCCGCTGGATGATGGACCCGATGTTGCGCGTCGAAAATACAATGCTTCTGTTAAAATAGATGAATCACAGGTAAGGAAAATCATCAATTCCCTGGATGCTCAGCATCGTTGGATGGTTAAACATATCCAAATAAGCCGGCCATATGCTGTTACAAATGACGGAGTGGAAACCAATACGGCAAAACTTAGCGATGAAGGCGGGAGAGGAATAATGGACGCGTCTGACCAGGAATATCTTTCAACCAGGGAATATATGAAGAATATGCAGCTGCTGATAAACTATATAAAACAAAAAGAAAACCCGGTTGCAACCATAAAAGAAACGCCTGTATATGAGGTATTGAAAGCCGCAAAGCCTGTAAAGATCGATGGCAACTGGAACAAAAGAGAATGGAAAAACATTAAAGCTGCCAATATCGCCAATTACATGGGCAAGATCCCTGCGTTCCGTCCTGTAGCTGCGGCCAAAATGATGTACGATGAAGAAAATCTGTACCTTATTTTCCAGGTTAAGGATCGTTTTGTCCAGTGCGTAACCCTTCAATACAATGGGCCTGTTTGGAAAGATGCCGCGGTTGAATTTTTCTTTTCGCCTGATACCGATACGCCTGGCGCCTATTTTAACCTGGAAATTAACTGTGGCGGCACGGCTTTAATGGGGTACCATAATACAGCACAAAAGAAATCTATCCAGATTGACAGCAATGATATTAAAAAAATAGAGATCGCTCATTCCTTACCCAAAAGGGTATATCCTGAAATAGTTGATCCGGTAACCTGGACAATTGAATGTAAGATCCCGCTCAGGTTACTAGAGAAATATGCAACCATTACCACTCCTGGACGAGCTGTCGCCTGGCGCGCTAATTTTTATAAGATCGCGGAACAAGGCTCTAACCCACATTATATAACCTGGTCTCTGGTGAATAACCCCAAACCCAATTTTCATTTGCCTGAGTTCTTTGGCGTCTTAAAATTTCACAACTGAAAAATATTATTTCCGGATCTTTATTAGTCGAATGATCTGATAGTTTTTGTACTGCAGTATAAATTGAGAAAGTATGGAAAATCAATTGGATAACAGAATCTCCCCGAATACCGGCGATATGGAGGTGAAAATAGTATGGAAATACAGACCGGCCTTGACCTTCATCCTATTGCTTGTTTCTGCATTTTCCTTATTTGCACAAACTAAAAAAAGTGTTGTAACGGAAATATCTGCTGAACAGGCCTATCAGGATGGATTTACATACGATGTAATGCATACGCCATCCCGCGATGGGATTTGTATCGTTGACCGGACGCTTTTTGAAAACGACGCCCCCGGCGCAGGCGCCAGCGAGAAAGGCGCCTATGTTGAGCTCATCCATGCCGGAGCGCTCGCACGCAAGCAATTTTATGTGGATGATACCCGCGCCCAACGGGCTCATATCGTTTTGTATATGACGCAGCATGCCAACGATTTTGGGAAGCCTGCTCCTTATTATCTTATTGTCAATGGAACGCGAATTCCGGGAAGCGCTCCCTCATGGCAGCAACCGCAATGGCAATGGGTGGAGATCCCCGTATCCCTTTTAAGAAAAGGCCTGAATGAGGTGATTGTGGGATCCGATGCGCCAAAGGGCAAAGGAAATGATCTGTTGTTTGCCCGCGAGGATGAATATAATGATGGAGGCGGAAAATTTACCTATGATGGCAACACGGCTATGATCAGCGCCGACCAGGTACGGCCCGGTAAGGAAGAAACAGGAATACAACCAACTCCGTCGTCTAACTCATTTGCATATTTCCGCCGTTCGAACGAGGAGATCCGGGCCAAACTAAAACCTATTAACGTTGGCGCGACCTCGGCAAAATCACTAGATGGAGGCAAGACATGGACCAAAGGCAAATTAGGGCCTCGCAGCGATGTTTCTGGAGAGTATGCCATTCGTCTGAGTTTGGATCGCTTCAAGCCTGAGGGCATTCTTGATTCTCCGCCAATTGATCTTTGGGCGGGCATGGAAGACTATCGGGTTATTCGTCCTGTTTGCAAGGTAGAACAGCTCCGCATGGACGGCTCTGCTTTTGTTCCGGAAGGAACCGAGGTTGTCTGGCAGGCGCGTATGGCCAATACCAATAATATGCTGGATAGTGGATGGGGATCATGGCAGACGCTGGGCAGCGGGGCCATCGCCTCCTTTCAACTTCCGGATAAGGATATGCGTTACCTTCAATGGAGAGCTCTTTTGAAGACGAAGGATCCGCTTCTTTCACCGGTCGTTAAGAAGGTAAGTATTCATCGCCAGCTGAGCTATGATCCGCCTCCGCCAGATACTTATTACGTTACTGAAGCCGTTAATCCCGTACATCGCTATTCCTCTTTTCGTATGTCCTATGAAAAGGCATCGGATAAAACATTACAATCTATTCGCGACAGGCTGAAGATAGATTCTTTGATCAAGAACGCTCATGGGGATTTCGAAAAAATAAATCGCATTCGCCATTTTGTGTCGGGTCTTTGGTACCATTCATTTCCTAAGACAGGATATCCTGAATGGAATGCGCATAAAGTGTTGGATCGGAACGAACGCGTTGGCGCAGGCGGAATGTGTATGCAGTTCGCGGTTGTATGTATGCAAGCCCTTCAGTCGTTAGGGTATAATGCGCGGCATCTGAATATTTTTTCACATGAATCGGTTGAGGTCTATGTAGATGAGCTTGGAACCTGGGTGCATATAGATCCTGAGAGCGTATATGATTCTTATGAATTCAATACCAAGACCGGCAAACCGATCGGAGCGCTTGAACAGCACAAATGGTTTCTGAAAGAATTTGGATTTTCCGCAGCGAACCCGATTGATTGGACCAACCCGGCCCCCTGGGCAGATTGGTCTTCTCCAGACGTAAATAGCAAAGGACGTTTATCCGTGCCTGCAGGTTTCTCTACTTTTACCGATTATGTGAATAACCCTGATCGGCCGCCTCTCCAGCATAGGCTGGTCGGATTTATTCGCTTTATTCCCCGTAACGATTTTCTATCGCGACCTACTCCGCGACCCCTCGCTCAGGGCGCAATTGCCTGGCCCTGGAACGGCTACATCAACTGGTATGATAGCGCGACCCCGAGAAGACTGGAATATGCCTTACATACGGATCGCCAGGCAGACTTCTACCCTACCCTGAACAGGGTCGGGTATAGCGCGACCTATGATAGTACTGAGGGACGGATAAATATCAGCATGATTACCGTAACGCCTAATTTTGAAACCTTTGAGATAAACATTGACGAACAGGGATGGCAGCCCTCCCCGGGTAAATTTACCTGGCGGCTGAGGCCTGCGGCGCGTAACACGCTTAAGATGAGGATACGCAACTCGGGATCGGTGGTTGGCGAATCATCTGGTTTGGAAGTATTCTGGCACTATCGCAAACCTTATAAACCAAGAACGATCGGGAAATAAATCTGGCAAGTCCGGTTTCCGATATCCGTGAGGAATAGACATTAAGGCGAATTAAATAACCGAATAATAAAAAAGAATATTATGCGAGAACTAAAGAAAGAAAATCTGGCAGTCAAAATATTTGAAAACAGGGAGCTCATGGGCGCTGCGGCAGCTACTGTTGCAGCGGATAAAATCGTTGAATTATTGAAAAAGAAAGAATTTATAAATATTGTTTTTGCAGCAGCCCCTTCTCAAAATGAATTTCTAGCCAACCTGTCGGAAAAGCAAATCGATTGGAAAAGGGTAAACGCCTTTCATATGGATGAATATGTAGGTTTGAATAATAATGCGCCGCAATTGTTTGGTAATTTTTTAAAAGAGAGATTTTTTGGTAAAGTATCGCTTCGGAATACTTTTTACCTTAACGGAAGCGCGCCCGACCTTGGCCAGGAATGTAAAAGATATACTGAACTATTGGAGAAGTATCCCACCGATATTGTATTTCTTGGAATAGGCGAAAATACGCATGTGGCGTTCAACGATCCCCATGTAGCTGATTTTAACGACCCGGTAATGGTAAAGATTGTAGACCTGGATGAGAAAAACAGAACACAACAGGTAGATCCCGGCGATCCATCCTGTTTTAATCATATAGAGGAAGTCCCAACTCATGCGATCACCCTGACCGTACCTGCGCTTTTTAAAGCAGATTACGCCTATGCAATAGCGCCAGGCGAGAAAAAAGCGGACGCTATTTATCACACCCTTAACGAAGAAATCCAGGAGAATTATCCTTCCACTATTCTTAGAAAACATCCTAACGCTGTTTTATTTATAGATGAGAAAAGCGCGGAAAAATTAATATGATTGCATAAGACGCCCCCCATACTATAAAATATTTACTCCGGAAAACACATCCTGCTCAGTATGAACCTGTTTGTAAGATCAAATACCGGTTCTTATATTTATACGCTTTTAAAAATGAATCAGGTTTCACGCAAAACAGGCGGTTTTGCTTTACATCTAACTCATTGTTAAGCCTCAGGAACAGCATCTGAACTGAAAAGTTGGGCAGGCTTGAACTATGCGCTTTGCTCCCCGAAAATAGCAGCGAAACAATGTGACATAGGTCAATGCTTTTTCTTACTGCAAGTCATTGGAACCGGTTTTCTCTCCATCGTATCTTTAATACACGAAAACAAGCGGTTGTATTTTATAGTTAAACTTCCTGGCCTATCGGCAGGTTATAGATGAGCGCATATTGTTTACTTCATAAATATTAAAAACGTAAAATCATGAAAACACGCCATAATGGAATCCACCATATCACCGCGCTGTCGGGAGATGCGCAGCGAAATGTCGACTTTTATGTCAAAAAACTAGGAATGCGACTAGTCAAGAAATCCGTTAACCAGGATGACCCCGGAACCTACCATCTTTTTTACGGAAATGGGGAAGGCGATCCCGGCTCCGGGCTTACTTTTTTCCCCTGGCCAATGGCCAGGCAGGGAAAACCGGGCGTTGGGGAAGCCGTGTCCGTTGGCCTGGCCGTGCCGGCTGAGTCCATGGGATTTTGGGCGGAACGTTTTGGCGAAGAAGGAATCGATTTTGAGGGGCCTGCAGAACGTTTTGGCAAAACAATCTGGCGGTTCAAGGACCCTGATTTAATGCAACTGGAATTTGTTTTTGATGAAAAAGTAAATGATTTGCCTGCCTGGTCAGGAAGTACGGTTCCCAAAGAATATGGCATTCGCGGTTTTTGGGGTACTACCCTGCGCCTGCAGGAAGCAGAACCCACGGCAAAAGTTTTGACGGATGTTTTCGGCTTCAATTTAACCGATGAAAAAGGCAACCAGAAACTGTACGCTACCGATGCGCCCTTTGGGAGTTCCGTGATCATTGAAACCGCCGACCCAAAACCTTCGGCCAACGGGCGGGGAATCGTCCACCATGTAGCTTTTCGGGCCAAAGACGATGAAGATATGGAAGCATTAAGGCAGAAAGTAATTAAAATGGGGTTACACCCTACCGGACACATTGACCGTCACTGGTTTCACTCCGTTTATTTCCGCTCTCCGGGCGGAGTTCTTTTTGAGATTGCCACGGACGGCCCTGGCTATGTCGTGGATGAAGATGCTGATAAATTGGGGCAAAAACTAATCCTGCCGCCCTGGCTCGAACCGAATCGGGAGATAATTGAGAAAAGTTTGCCGGAAATTGAGGTTGGTTAACTATTAATAAGCATAGTGAATATGCGGGATTTGTCCAAAGGGGCTGATACCAGTCATTGTAAAGGAAGCGCGATTGAAGCAATCTATTGTAAACTTTTAAAATATAAATCACTTCGCTGCGCCTGCCGGGGCGGCATCGCAGGCAGGTTCGTAATTGCGGCTTTTCAGACAGCCCCGTTTTAATTTAAAACTTAAAAAAATGCATGCAAAAAATATTCATACTGAAGGGAAACCGATTAATGAAGCCCGGAAAGCGTTGATAATGCTGCACGGCCGCGGAAGCAATGCACAGGATATACTGTCGCTCGCGCAATATTTTCCTATAAAAGATTTTGCCCTGTTAGCGCCGCAAGCTACCAACAATACCTGGTATCCTTATTCTTTCATGGCGCCGCCGGCACAAAATGAACCCTGGTTGTCCTCTGCATTATCGCTGTTGGAAGGAATAGTTGAAGATTTAAAAGCGGGAGGATTGACCGAAGAAAACATGTACTTTCTTGGTTTCTCCCAGGGCGCCTGCCTGGCCCTGGAATTTGTGACCCGCCACGCCACAGGATACGGAGGAGTTGCCGCTTTTTCCGGCGGACTGATTGGAGATAGAATTTATCCTCAGCATTATAAAGGAGATTTTAAAGGCGCTCCTGTCTTTATTGGCAGCAGCAATCCTGATGCCCATATCCCGGTAGAAAGGGTCTATGCCACCGCTAATATTCTGAAAGAAATGAATGCGGATACAACCGAAAAAATTTATGACAATATGGGGCATACCATTAATCAGGACGAAATTGATCAGGTGAATACATTTATTTTTAAACAATAGATATGTTTGTAGTAACCAGAATATACAGCGACAGCAATGGGGACAGCCATTTTGAGGATATCGGAATCCCGCTGAAAGACGCGGGTGAAATTGGTTTTCTTTCCGATAAAATTTCTGCTAAAGAAGTCATTTTCAGAAAAGTAAAACCCGCTTATGATTATGATTTTCATCATGCTCCCCAGCGGCAGTATATTATATTGCTGGATGGCGAAATTGAAATTGAGACTTCATTGGGTGAAAAAAGAATTTTTAAAGGAGGAGATATATTGCTCGTGGAAGACACCCAGGGAAAGGGGCATAAAACAAGAAACCTTCAAAATACAGAACGAAAATCAATTTTTATTACGCTGTAAAGTTTTATAAAAATCCATGCTACATAAAACTTCTCGTAAAACGTCGTCAAAATCAGTTTCCCAGATAGTATATAAAACAGAGATCGTACTGCCAAACGCACCTGACCAGATGATCTCCTGGTTGTCCAGAATAGCAGCCGTTATGCCGGGGATCTGATAATAATCCTTCTCTGCGTCCAGCCATACTTCGATAAGCTTGAACGCTTCTTCATAATTCCCGGAAGCGTTCTGTGAGAAAACAGGTGAACCCAGAAACAACAGAAAGGGCATCAAAAAGTATTTCTTCGTGGTATATGTCTTACTGTTTACCTCGGCGTTACGCTCTTTGGTTTTAAGCAGGTCTTGAGCATGCCTGTCTTCTCACCCTATTTGAATCTCCGGGTCATCACTTTGGTGTCATAAACACCCCATTCTTCCATTTTTCCATCCAGCCACAACACGTCCACGGCCCTCTCACTTTCATCGAGCACGTTTGGCGCCACTACAGTCGTTAGCCTTCCTTCATCGGAAAATGACTTCACCAACTCCCAGGTTTTTCCATTATCCGATGTTTCAAGGCACTGAATCTGCGACAGGTCTTTTTCTTTAGAGACGCTTTTTGCAATAAAGACCCTGTTGGGGTTCAGCGGATCTATGGCTATTGGATAGCCTACACGCTCAGGTTTGTTGTCCCAGCCTCTGGCCAGTGTGGCAACTTTCGAGAAGGTCCATTCCCCTTCGTTGTTCGGCGTCGCCCAATAGCCATCAGGCAAAGAAGTCGCTCCCTGCGGGGCAGCGTCCTGAATGGTAAACGCGACATAGGGTTTCCCATCGTCGGATACGACAAGGTCGCTCCAAAAAGCTCGCTGGCGTCCGTCTCCATCCTTCTGCCAATGCCATATCTCATCGAAGTTTTCAACGCTGTATACCGGAACATCAGTGATATCAAAGGCGTGCGAACCGTCGGCCCGGAAGAAGGCCTTTTTCTTGACATTATATTTCACATAATAGACGCCTTCGATCCTGCCAATCAAATGCCCCGCCAGCGGCTCGTTCCATCCTACCCGGAGCGTCACAAAGTGGATGTCATCACCTTTCATGTACGTTCTGGTATAACAACGGTTTCCTTCCAGTCCTTTACCAAGTCCCCATAGATTGGCGTATTCCGACCATGTATCGCCGCCGTCGGATGATTTCCACATAACGGTTTCCCTAAGCGCTTTTCCGACATCTCTGGTTCCTTCGCTGACCGTGTCGCGTATGGCATTCAATACGAGGTAAACTTCTCCACTCTCCCGATGCACCATGGGATAGTGCTGCCGTCCCTGCATGATATCGCCTTCGATGCCGCTGTGCTGCAATTCACCAAACTCCTGTATGGAAAAAGGCTCTTTACTTACTTTCCAGATGATGTCCTTGTTTGAATACTCGGGCCGGTCGAGAAAAACCTGGATGCGGCCATCGGGTCGGATGATAAGAGGATTCGCCGAATGAAGATCAATGAGCTCCTGACCCCATATGTTGTTTTTGACCAATTCGCCGGAACCGAAGTGATAAGACGCTACCCAGGTCGATCCTTTCGTGTCGAGGTAGGAGAAGAACATGGTGTTGTTGGCGATGTGGGCAAATCGTCCTGCATATCCCCAGCTGCCATCGCTGCTCAGTTCAATTTGTTCGCCTTCGTTTTCACTATCGGCAGGCGGGGTACAAGAAATCAAAAAAATACTGATCAGCGCGCCGGCAAGACCAGTAAGAATAAATCGTTTAATCATCATTGTGTCCGAAATTTGTTCCGAATGTAAAAAGATAAATCAAGCGCTTATTAAGCTAATCATGATGTAGCGAGAAACCCGCCCCGCGAGCATGGCAATTCTGTTCCAGGTTCCGCGATCTGAAAACAAGATAGTCATAAATTCCCAGTCATCAGCAGCCGCCCGCAAAAAAGCTGCGGCAACGTTGCCGCAGTCGCTTGCCTGACGGCGTTCGCAACTCGCCAGGCAGGAAAGACGTCGGAGAATTCTGTAAAATGTCGCATTCAGCCTGGATGCTATATCGAACATCTTTTTCGTTTTGCAACCTTGATCTGTTAACAATCGATATAGTTATGGGGATTGCTGCGAATTCTCTATATTCCTGAATCTTCCCGAGATCCAAGTAGCCCTCTAATTTAGGGTACGTTATTTTTTTATTAACGCTTCCACAATGGTGAGGTGCAGCAACAGTGGCGCCATCAAGCCTCATGAAATATTTACCACTAACCTAATGCGGAGAAAATTCACTTTTATAAACTTCACATATATAGATAAATTGGTCTTTGCTTTTTTCAATTGCTTGGAATTGAACTCCTCGAGGGGTTGGATTGATTTGAGAAGATATTTTATCGATTATTTGGTCCGGCTTAATCGCGACGGAGACCCCAGTTAAGCGCCTTGGCATATTTTTTCCTTACCTTCTGTATTAATGGGTATAGGCGCACCCCAGATAAGCACACCCCCTTCTGAATTCAAGAACGCACATAGTATGCTTATTATTTTTGAGATTTTTTCTTTGTCACGCTACGTTTTCGTCGAACCGCTTCCCTGAGAATCCTTATAGCTTTTAAACTCCAGAATATTTGTTTCTATTCTTTCTTAGGAGAAATAATCCTCTAAGTCTGTAAGAGTCAATTCATGGATACTTTTTTGAAATGGAGTTCAGTTATACTTCCGTTCATAAAAGAAAGATTAGCGACGTGATTAAAGCGAAACGTATCCAAAAGGCCAACCAATGGGGCAACTATACAAAATAAAAAACCCTGAAATAGCTACTGTACTATGTTTCAGGGTTATATTTGTGATCCCGCTGGGACTCGAACCCAGGACCCATACATTAAAAGTGTATTGCTCTACCAACTGAGCTACGGAATCATCCCGTTTGTATTGGGGGTGCAAAAATAAGGCAAATATATATTGATCCAAACTTTAGCTTAAATTTTATTCAAGGTTTTTCCGCCGAAAGTTTTTTCCCTCTCGGAACTCTGTTACTTTTGTCCCTTAACATATATCATGCAGTCATTCTTTAATAACAAGGTGGTGGCTATTACCGGGGGAAGCGAGGGAATAGGAAAGGCGCTGGTCGAAGCGCTGATCCCCCTGGGCGCTAAAATAGCTACCTGCGGCAGGAACTACGACAAACTCTACAACCTGCAGATGGAGTACGCCGGAACCCTTCTCCATACCGTTGTTTGCGATGTCAGCAAGGAGAATGACTGTAAAAAATTCATTGAGTCTACCATTAAGACTTTCGGGGGGATCGATATCCTGATCAACAACGCCGGCATCAGCATGCGGGCCCTGGTAAAGGACCTTGACATGGAAGTGATCCGAAGGGTAATGGACGTGAATTTCTTCGGCGCTATTTATTGCACTACCCTTGCCCTGCCTTCTATCATTGAAAGAAAGGGAGTAGTGGTAGGCATATCTTCCATTGCGGGATACCGGGGCCTACCGGGAAGAAGCGCTTACTCCGCCTCTAAATTTGCCCTCCAGGGCTGGCTGGAAGCCCTGAGAACGGAATTGCTCGAAGAAGATGTAAACGTTATGTGGGTGAGCCCGGGATTTATTGCCTCGAATATTCGCAACGCCGCGCTGGACAGCGAGGGGAATACCCTCTCTTCTAACCTGATGGATGAATCGAAGATGATGACCGCCGCCGAATGCGCAACGCATATCATCAATGGCATCGAAAAACGAAAACGTACGATCATCCTAACGTCAACCGGCAAACGGACCGTATTTCTTAACAAATTTTTTCCGGCTTTGACCGATAAATTGGTGCATAAATTTTATTTTGAAAAGGGAATGCTGAAAAAATGATATGCCTTTATTAACCCTGACATCCGATATTGGCCAACAGGACTATCTGGTAGGAGCCGTAAAAGGACAGTTATTGCAGGTTAACCCCGATTTTACGCTGGCGGATATCAGCCACCGCCTTGCCCCCTTTAATATTTCGCAGGCGGCGTATGTCTGCCGGAACGCCATAAAAAATTTTCCTCCTTTTACCTTTCACCTGGTACTGGTGAACCTTTTCGAGCAGAAACCAGAGCAGATGCTGCTCTCCTACCACAAACAGCAGTATATCCTTTGCGCGGATAACGGGCTGCTTTCCATGATACTGGAAGAGGATCCCGAAATGGTGATCGGCCTGCCGCTCGACAAGACGGCCATAAAGAACACCTTATACTGCGTCCAGGTAATGGGCCAGGCGATCGACCGGCTGGCTTCCGGAACCCTGCTGACCGAGATAGGCAATCCCGACTGCCAATACATGAGGAGAACGCCCCTTCGCCCGCTGCTGGGAGAGAACTGGCTCGAGGGACAGATCCTGTTCATAGATCATTTCGAAAATATTATCGTCAATATAACACATGAACAGTTTGAGGCCCAACGCAAGGGAAGAAGCTTTAAAATCATCTTTAAACGGGATGAGGTGATCTCTGCCATTAGCGAGACCTATGCCAATGTAAAGGAAGGCGAAAAACTGGCTTTATTCAACTCGGCAGGATACCTTGAGATCGCTATTAACAAGGGAAATGCCGCCGGTTTATTCGGCTTGCAGAATTTCACGGAGAAGTCGCAGAACCAGCAAAACCGGCTGTTCTATCAAACCGTTAAGATCCAGTTTGAATAGCTCCCGGGGCTTTTTCGCCCGCTTTGTTGTTTCGAACGCGCTACCAACGTTGGGGAGTATCCTGAAGATATTCCCTTTCTTCGTCAAATCTTACTCGCTCATACTTAAAAATTAAGTAAAATTCCTGTAGGTTTGCCAAGTTTAAATAAACCCAACGTTTTATGAATTTCAACAGATTAAACAATATTGTCGGGTGGATTGTGTGTTTGATTGCTTGTACCGTTTACGTTTTGACGATGGAAGCTACCGGGAGTTTCTGGGACACCGGCGAATTCATTTCTACCGCCTATAAGCTACAGATCCCCCACCCGCCTGGCGCGCCGATGTTTATCCTGTTGGGCCGTTTGTTTATCATTCTGTTTGGAGACGACCCCGCTACTGCTGCGAAGGGCGTGAACTTCATGAGCGCTATTGCCAGCGGGTTTACCATCTTATTCCTATTCTGGACCATTACCCATTTTGCGCGGAAGATCATGCAAAAAGGACAGGAAGCCCTGTCTTCCAACCAGGTTATTGCGATCATGAGCGCGGGCGTTGTGGGTGCGCTGGCCTATACTTTTTCAGATTCATTCTGGTACAGCGCCGTGGAAGGCGAAGTATATGCCTTATCATCGCTGTTCACAGCTATCGTATTCTGGGCCATCCTGAAATGGGAGCATGAAGTGGACCAGGAAAGCAAGACCGACGGTCATAAATTTTCAAGGGCAGACCGCTGGCTGGTGTTTATTTTTTACATGATGGGCCTCTCCATCGGCGTACACCTGCTGAACCTGCTCACCATCCCGGCCATTGTTATGGTGTATTATTTCAAGCGGTATAAAGTGACCCGCTGGGGCGCTTTTTTTGCCTTTGTCCTGGGATGCGTTATTACCGGTATTGTCCAGGTGGCGATCATTCAATGGTCGATCAAGGGAGCCGGAGCCTTTGATATTTTCTTTGTAAACGAACTGGGAACGCCTTTCTTCGTGGGCTTTGCCATCTACTTTATATTGCTTGCCGGGTTGTTGGCGATGGGCCTTCGCTTTACCGGCAACCAGCTTTTTAAGTTCGAAAGGTTCTCGATCTGGTTATCGGCTATCGTATTGCTGTTCTGCTTCCCCTTTCTGAAATCTGCCGGCTCCTTTGTGGGGTTTTTACTGGCGCTGGGTATCCTGATTGCCATATGCTATTCTTATAAGCAGCGCATTTATTCTTTCTTGCGTATCGCCATCTGGTCTACCATCTTTATCATCATCGGCTATTCCACCTATTTTACCACGCTGGTCCGCTCCAATGCCAATCCGTCTGTGGACATGCACAATGTGGACAATCCCGTGAGCCTGGTGGGCTATCTCAGCCGTGAACAGTATGGCGACTGGCCCATTTTCTACGGCCCCTTCTTTACAGAGGAGATCAGCAATGAGAATTTTGTAAATGCAGGCGATCTGTATGTAAAGGGAGAAAAAAAATATGAAAAGGCGGGGATAGTGCAGAAGCTGAACTATTCCGGAATGCAGACTGCCCACCTTTTCCCGCGTATGTACGACAATGGCAACGAAAGAAACCAGGAGTTTGTATACCGTGAGTTTGGAGGCGTGGACGAGGGCGAAGAACCTACCGTGGCCAACGATATCCGATATTTTGCCGACTACCAGTTCCGGTGGATGTACTGGCGCTACTTTATGTGGAACTTTGCCGGCAGGCAAAATGACCTCCAGGGTTTTGGAAATATCCGCGACGGCAACTGGAACAGCGGGATCGATTTTGTGGACCGCCTCTTCCACAGTCCAACCAAGGACCTCCCCGACACCGCGGGAAAAACCAATAAGGCAAATAATTCATTATACCTGCTGCCGCTGATATTGGGAGTAGTCGGATTGGTCTACCAGTTGAACCGCGACAAACGAGATTTTATCATCTCCTTCCTCCTGTTCTTCTTCACCGGCATAGCCATCGTAATCTACCTTAACCAGTCCGGGTACCAACCCCGTGAAAGGGACTACGCCTATGTGGGCTCCTTTTACGCCTTTGCGATCTGGATCGGGCTCGGCGTGCTATGGGTGCGCGAAAAACTGGGCAGGGTGATCAAGGGCGCCGGGGCCACCTACGCGGCATTTCTCCTCTGCCTGGTAGCCGTTCCGGTATTGATGGCTTCAGAGGAATGGGATGATCACGACAGAAGTAGAAAATACCTGGCCCGCGACTTGGGCAATAACTACCTGCAAAGCTGCGAGAAGGATGCCGTCCTGATCACTTTTGGAGATAATGATACCTATCCCCTATGGTATGCACAGGAAGTGGAAGGCATCCGCCCCGATCTCCGCGTGATCAATTATAGCCTGCTGGGCACCGATTGGTATATCAACCAGCTTCGCTATAAGCTGAATGAGAGCGCGCCTGTCGATGTGATCTTTACGGCAGAACAAATACAGGGCAATACCCGGAACGTGGTGCCGGTATACCCGCTTCCGGGCTATGATCAGAACCGGTATTACGACCTGGAGAAGTTACTAAAGGAAGTGGTAGCCAGCGAGGACCCAAGCCATAAAGTGCCTATGCAAAGCGGCGATCATGCCAATGTGCTTCCTGTTAAAAAAGTCGCCATTCCCGTCGACGTGGAAGCGGTCAAAAAGACCATGAAATTTAACCCGGGCGACAGCATCCTGAACGAATTGAAGATCGATATTCCCAGGAACTATCTGCAGAAGAACGACCTGGCCGTATTGTCGCTGATCGCAGCTAACAAATGGGAACGCCCTATCTACTTCACTTCCACTCAGGAACTGAGGGGGTTGGGATTGGAGAAATACGTTCGCATGGAGGGGCTTGCCTACCGCCTGGTTCCGGTAGAGAATCATGGAACGCCATTGCCGCTGAATGAGATCGCCTATAAGAATGTGATGGAGAAATTTGCCTATGGCAATGCCGCTGCCCGGAATGTTTATTTTGACGAAGAAAACCGCAGGCATCTCAATAGCATCAGGCTGGCCCATGCTACGCTTGCCAAAGGCCTGATAAACGCAGGCGCAAAGGATTCCGCTAAAGCTGTGCTACGGAAATACGATGAGTCCGTATCGGAAGCAAATCTGCCGTATGGGCAAACTTCCAACCGCGGCAATTTCCACAACAGCATTTCCGCAGATTTCCTGGAAGCGGCTTATGCCAGCGGCGACATGGAACTCGCCAAGAAAGTTAATCAATCCTTAAAAAAGGACCTGGAGCAGCAACTGGCTTATTATCGCTCGCTGGGGGATGAAGACATGAGCAGTGAGCAACTGGCCATGCAATCCGCCTCAATTCTTAATAACAAGGGAGGCGTATTATCGGCGAAACAGCAGACTTTCGCCTATGATATCCTTTCTTCTTACCAGATGCTGGAGCACCTGAAGCAATTGGAACAGCAATATAATGTGGACTTGCACTTTAAAGAGACGCCTGCGGATACGCTGACCACTCCCGCCCCGCCCAATCCCTAACCCGGAACAAGGCAGGCCGATGCGGTCCCGATATATTCAGATCCCGGAAATGAACTTTCCGGGATTTTTTTTATTATGTATTAATAACGAACTTGAGACAAAGGCGCCGGTCAACCGGGCCCACTAAAATGATCAGGTATGAAGGGATATAATTTCTCGAAATTCAATCCTCGGGCGGAAGGGAAAACAAAATTTGAACAGTTGCTGGATATTTTCATGCAATTGCTGACCTATACCAATGGCGATGTCGCCGAAGCCCTTAGCTGGATGAATCAGCTGGATAAGGAGTATGATATTGCAAACGAGGAATATGGCATGGGCGATTTTATCGAAGAGCTGAAAGAAAAGGGATATATCAAGGAAAACCCGGCAAGCGGCGAAATAAAGATCACCTCCAAAACCGAACAGGGCATCCGCAAGCGCTCGCTGGAAGAGATCTTTGGGAAGCTGAAAAAAACAAAACCGGGCGAGCACCAGACCTTTAAACCCGGGCAGGGCGACGAGCTGAACCCCGAAACAAGGCCCTTCCAGTTTGGCGATATGCTGGAGCAGATCGATTTTACCGCCTCCATCCGCAATGCGCAGATCAACCATGGCATCGATAATTTTACGATGAATGAGGACGACCTGGCCATCCGGGAAACCGATTATAAATCGCAGACCTCGACGGTATTGATGATCGATATCTCGCATTCGATGATCTTGTATGGGGAAGACCGGATCACGCCTGCTAAAAAAGTGGCTATGGCATTGAGCGAGCTCATCACCACCAAATACCCTAAAGACACCCTGGATATCGTGGTATTCGGCAACGACGCCTGGCCCGTGGAGATCAAGGACCTTCCCTATCTTGAGGTCGGCCCCTACCATACCAATACGGTTGCCGGGCTGGAAATGGCGATGGATATTCTCCGGAGAAGAAAAAATCCCAATAAGCAGATATTCATGATCACCGACGGCAAACCCACCTGTCTGAAGACCGGCAAGCGATACTATAAGAATAGTTTCGGGCTGGATCGCCGGATCACGAACCGCTGCCTGAACCTTGCCGCACAGTGTAAAAAACTGAAAATAACCATCACTACTTTTATGATCGCTACAGATCCTTATTTGCAGCGATTTGTACAGGAGTTCACAGAGATCAACAATGGAAAGGCCTTTTTTGCCTCGCTGGACCGCCTGGGCGCCTTTATCTTCCGGGACTTTGAAAGCGGCAAAAGAAAAACTGTTTATTAATATAAAGTAATGGTTAAATAAATAATTATATTATTAAGAATATCATTTAATTACAAATTTGTATACCAGCAAGCGCTTAAAAAACATTGCTCAATAATATCAATAGGTAAAGAAAGCAGATATCCTGTATTTATAAAACATCGCCCAACAGCATCAATCAGTAAACGAGCACATCAATGACTAAAACAGATATCAGAAAGGTTAGCACACTAGGAGAGTTAATAAAAAGCGGATATCAATCGAAAAGCATCAAGAATGAGATAAGGGAGAACCTGATCGGCAAACTTCAACGCGCCGAACCTTGTTTTACAGGCATTGTCGGCTATGAAGAGACCGTAATACCCGACGTGGAAAGAGCGCTGCTCTCGCGGCACAATATATTATTCCTCGGCCTGAGGGGACAAGCTAAAACCAGAATGGCCAGGCAGATGGTTGCGCTGCTGGATGAATACATTCCCATTGTTGCCGGAAGCGAGGTCAACGACGATCCCCTTCAACCCATTTCCCGGTACGCCAGGGAACTGATCAGGGAGAAAGGAAACGATACGCCTGTCGCATGGCTTCACCGCAGCGAACGCTACGGGGAAAAGCTGGCTACGCCTGATGTGAGCGTTGCCGACCTGGTGGGAGATATCGATCCTATTAAAGCGGCCAATCTCAAACTGAATTTCAGCGATGAGATGGCCATCCATTACGGCATCATCCCCAGGAGCAACCGCTGCATTTTTGTGATCAATGAGATACCTGATCTGCAGGCCAGGATACAGGTGGCGCTGTTCAATATCCTGGAAGAGGGCGATGTGCAGATCCGCGGATTTAAACTGCGCATCCCGCTCGATATCCTCTTTGTTTTTACCGCTAACCCGGAAGACTATACGAACCGCGGCTCCATCGTTACGCCGTTGAAAGACCGTATCGAAAGCCAGATACTGACGCATTACCCCAAGACGATCGACTCCGCTATGACCATCACCGAACAGGAAGCGGATATCGCCGACCGGCAGCGTTCGCTGGTGAAGGCGGGCGATCTTATCAAACGGCTAATAGAACAGGTTTCTTTCGAAGCCCGCGCCAGCGAGTTTGTCGACAAGAAAAGCGGCGTTTCCGCCAGACTCAGCATCTCCGCGCTCGAGAATGCGTATAGCGCGGCCGAAAGAAGAGCAATACTCAATAAGGAAAAGGAAACGCAGGTATGGGTAAACGACCTGGCAGGCATCATTCCCTCTATTACCGGTAAGATAGAATTGGTTTACGAAGGAGAACAGGAGGGCCCGTTCCAGGTGGCTATGAACCTGCTCGATAAGGCGATCCGCTCATTATTTACCGCGTATTTCCCCAACCCGGATTCGCTTAAAAAAAGAAAGGGCGCCCAACCGGTGGAGAACCCATACCGGTCCATCCAGTCCTGGTTCGACAAGGGCAATGCCCTCAACCTGCTTTTCAATATGAAGGATGCGGAAAAGATACAGAGCTTATATACGGTGGATGGTTTACATGCGCTGGTGAAAAAATATTTTAAGCAGGCCAGCGAAAAAGAAACGGCATTGCTGATGGAATTCGTACTGCACGGATTATCGGCTTATTCCCTGATCAGTAAAAGAATTGTAGACAATAAAATAGAATTTAAAGACCTTATGGGCTCTATGCTGAACTTCGGGAATACTTCTGCTTTCTCGGATGAAGAAATAGAGAGAGAAGACTAATCAAATGATGTTTACCTCTTTATCAAGGGTAACCTCAAATTTTTCCTGAACACTTTTGGCTATTCGTTCGCTCAGCTCGTTGATCTCTTTACCGCTGGCATTCCCATGGTTGACCAGTACCAGGGCCTGCCGGCTATGGCACCCGGCATCGCCGGAACGGTAGCCCTTCCAGCCGCATTGCTCTATCATCCAGCCGGCGGCAAGCTTGACGCCTTCGCCTGAAGGGTAACCGGGTATTCCCGGAAAACGTTCCGATAAAGACGCGTATTTCTCGGCAGAAACAGTCGGGTTTTTAAAGAAACTACCCGCATTCCCGATCTGCCCCGGATCGGGAAGCTTGGAACTGCGGATATTGATCACTGCCTGGGAGATCGCCGCCAGGCTAAGCCCGGTAACCTTCATCCTCTCCAGCTCCTCTTCTATGGCGCCATAGCTGGTATTAAACACAGGCGTTTTGTTGAGCCGGTAGACCACCTGCAAAATGACAAAAACGCCTTTATACTTATGCTTGAACACGCTATCCCTGTAGCCGAAGCGGCAGTCCTCCGCAGAAAACCGGACCAGGGCTTTGTCCTTTATATGAAAGGCTTCCAGTTCATGGAACAGATCCTTTATCTCCACCCCGTAAGCGCCGATATTCTGCATGGGCGAAGCCCCGGCATTGCCGGGTATCAGCGACAAGTTCTCCACGCCGGCGAAACCGCGGTCGATACAATAACGTACAAAGCCGTGCCAGTTCTCCCCCGCCCCTACTTTCAGGTAGATATGCTGATCGTCTTCCCTTACTGCCGTTATGCCCCTGATCTCGTTTTTGAGCGTTATGCCCGGATAGTCGCGCGTAAAGAGGATATTGCTTCCGCCGCCCAGGATAAGGATATCGTCCTTATGCGCTGCCGAAGCTATTGTATGGTATTCTGCCAGAATCTCTTCCAGTTCTTCCCGGGTATGAAAGGAAGAAAAAAAATCTGTTCTGGCGTCAATGCCGAAACTATTGTAGGAACGCAGGGAAAAATGCCGGCTAATGTTCATGGTTCTTATATAACTTATATAATGCTTTAGCGATCTACATCAGGGATAACAACAACGCTCCTGAACTTTTTTTCGCTGTGCAATATGGCTATTTTCTCCAGGATTTCTTTTTTACACCTTGCCGTTAACCCCGCATCCTTGGGCAGCTTAAGCGATAGCTCCATCAGGTACTGCCCCCGGAGCCGGTTTACCACGGGCTCCGCAGGTCCCAACAGGTACCGGCCGTATAAGGGATGCAGCATATCGGCAAACCAGCGCGAAGCGGCTCCTGCTATCTCCTTTGATTTGTGCTTGAAAGTAAGCTGGATGAGCCTGGAAAAAGGAGGATAGAAAAAGCGTTTCCTGCCTTCGATCTCCAGTTGATAAAACGCGCGATAGTCGTGCTGCTGTACCAGCTTCAATAGCGGGCGCCGGGTATTGAAAGCCTGGATAACCACCTTGCCCCGGGTATCCTTCCTCCCCGCCCTGCCGCTTACCTGCTCCATCAACTGAAACCCGCGTTCATTGACCCGGAAATCAGCAAAGCCCAGCAGGCTGTCGGCATCCAGTATGCCTACCAGGTGCACATTCTCAAAATCGAGCCCCTTCACCACCATCTGCGTGCCCACCAGTATGTCTATACGCCGGTTCTCGAATTGCTGGATCAGCGTATCATGCGCATGTTTGCCCCGGACGCTGTCTACATCCATCCGGGCGATCCTTGCTTCGGGAAATAGCTCTTCAAGTTGCTCCTCTATCTTCTCGGTCCCGAAATTCTTCTGCGCAAACTTATCGCTGCCGCAGGCCTGGCAACGGTATACCAGCGGATACAGCCTCCCGCAATAATGGCAATGCAGCTTATTGGTCTTTTTATGAAAGGTCAGGGTCACATCACAGTCGTGGCAATGCGGTATCCATCCGCAAACCTGGCAGATCTGGTAAGGCGCGTACCCCCTGCGGTTCTGAAAAAGGATCACCTGCTTTTCCCTGCCGAGCGTGTCGGCGATGTCTTTCTTTAATGATTCCGTGACGATGGTCTTACTCCTGTTCTTAGCGTTGTCCTTTTGGGTATCCGCCAATGCTATTTCCGGGAGATGAACGCCTCCGAATCTTTCATGAAGTTCCACCAGGCCATACTTCCCATTGACCGCATTAAAATAGGATTCAAGCGAAGGCGTTGCGCTGCCCAGCAATACCCTGGCCTGTTGCTGTAAGGCATAGTAGATTGCCGTGTCCCTGGCATGATAACGCGGCGCGGGATCCTGCTGTTTATAAGAACTGTCATGTTCCTCGTCCACGATCAACAATCCCAGATCGGAAAAAGGGAGGAATAAGGCAGATCGCGCGCCCAGCACGATCTTCAGCTCCCCGCTCCTTACCTTGTTCCATATTTCAATGCGTTCGTTCTGGTTAAACTTACTGTGATAGATGCCGATATACCCGCCAAAATGCTTTTCCAGCCGGCGAATGATCTGCGAGGTCAACGCGATCTCAGGCAGTAGGTAAAGCGTTTGCTTTCCCTTCCTCGTCATAGCTTCCATCATCTTGATATAGACCTGCGTTTTTCCGCTTGAGGTGATGCCATGCAGCAGACAGACCGAATGATCCTCCAGCAATTGATTCGCCTGCCTGAATGCAGATTCCTGGGCCTCGCTGAGTTGAAAATCTATATTGATGTCGCGGGGAAGATACCTTAACCGGTCTACCTCCCTTTTCTCAGCTATCAAAATACCTTTTTCAATCAACCCCTTCAGCTGCGCATCCGAAGCGCCGCTTTTTTTTAGCAATGCCGCCTTGGACACCTCTCCATCCGCCTTTGACAGATGGATCCAGCTCAATAACAATTCCAATTGTTTTGCCGCCCGGCCCCAGTTGTTTAGTAAGTCCTCCAGCTTTTCTTCCGCTTCATAAGCCGGGCTCAATCGTATAAAGGTTTCTTTTTTCGGCTTATAACCTTCTTTCAGCGATTCCCAGATAAAGCAGAGCTTTTTTTCTATCAGCCTTTTGATCACCGGGTATACATGGCTCTCGTCCAACACCTGCTGCACTTCGGTGATCGCCAGCTCCTTTTTTAACAACAGCGCTTCCGCCACCAGGAATTCCTCGTTATCCAGCGAGGAAAAATCATCTCCAAATTCCTCGTTAAATACCAACAGGGTCTCGCTGCTTAGTTTAAAATGGGCAGGCAGCGCAGCGGCCATCACTTCGCCTTCGCTGCACATATAATAGGAGGCGATCCACTCCCAGAGCTTCAGTTGCATGGGAAAAACGATGGGCTGGCTATCCAGGACATTCAGAATATCCTTGGTTTCAAAAGCCGTAGGGGCCTGCGTATGGAGCTGCTTGATGATGCCGGCATACCGCTTGTTCTTTCCCAGTTCAACCTCCACCCTGACGCCCGGCTGAACGGCCTGGCTCAGGGAAGGCGGTACGGACCAGGTATAGTTTTTGGGCAAGGCCAGCGGTATGATGATCTCGGCATACATATAATCCACGCAAGATAATTAATGTAGACCCAAATCGGGAGTAAGAAAAACAGCAGAAAATAAGATTATTTACGGATCCAGGAAGCGTTATATGCTATCAGCTTTTTTTCCATAATGTCGTATACGCGTTTTTTTAATTCCTGCGTCTGCGAAACGGTCAAACCTTCCACGCTGACCTCTTCCAGGAATACCGTTCTTGACCTGCCGGGGGTAATTGAGAAAAAATATTCATAGCGCATCCTGTCGTACGAATCCAGGAATAACAAAGGTTTGATAGGCGTCTGCGTTTCAATGGCGATCCGGAATGCCCCGTCGTAAAACTCCTTTAACGGGCCATGGGTTTGATTGAAAGATCCTTCAGGAAACATGAAAATAGAGATGCGGCGTTTAAGGATGGATTTCAGTATCCTTACGCTTCTGGCGCGACTCTCCGTGCTGCTTCTGTCTACCGTAACAATGGCTTTTTTATAGATAAAACCGAAAAAAGGGATCCGCGACATCTCGGCCTTCCCCAGCGCCCGAACCGGCTGCCTGATCGATTTTACGATCACCGGCGAATCGAGATAAGAAATATGATTGGCGACAAAAATATAGGGTTTGCTTTTGTCGTGCGGGTGTTCATAAATGTTCCTGTGCCATATGCCGATAAGCGCCCACCAGCAATCGCCCCAAAACATACAGCGCCGGTAGATAAAATTTCCTCCTTTTATCTTTCCAAACAAGGACCCGATCGCAGCAAAAGGAAATACGCATAGCGTCAGCACGATGAACAACGCCATCGCATACAAATTATAAATAATCCTAATAACAAACTGAAAGAACTTCATAACTTATGCTAGCAATCGTTTTAACCTTTCCTTGTCTTTTTCAAATGTACCGGGGGGTATTTCGCAGACAATGTACGATGCCTAAACGAAACTAAATACAGGATGCCCGGTTTAATTGCAGCATAGCAAATTTTACCTGCCTGATCCTGCCCGGCCTCGCCGAAATAAACTTAGTTTCGTAATTTTGCCGGCCATGTCGAACAAACGTACTGTTGCATTTCACACATTGGGCTGCAAGCTCAATTTCTCAGAAACCTCCTCCATATCCAGGCTTTTGGAAGAAGAGGGTTTTGAGAAAAAAAGATTTGACGAACCGGCCGACATCTATGTTATCAACACCTGTTCCGTTACCGACAACGCGGATAAGGAATGCCGTCACCTGGTGCGCCGCATCCAGCGACAGGCGCCGGAAGGCCTGGTTGTGGTCATGGGCTGTTATGCCCAGTTGAAACCGCAGGAAATTGCCGATATACCAGGCGTGAACCTGGTGCTGGGCGCGGCGGAAAAATTTAATATCGTCCAGCATATCCGGGAATTGACCAGCGCCGATTCGGGAAAGATATGCTCCTGCGATATCGGGGAAGTGACGGGGTTCCACCCAACCTATTCGGGTAATGACCGGACGCGGTCGTTCCTAAAAGTGCAGGATGGCTGTGATTACAATTGTTCATTCTGCACCATTCCCATGGCAAGGGGCAAAAGCCGGAGCGACGCCATCGGTAATGTTGTGCACACCGTTACACAACTGGCGGAAAAAGGGATCAGGGAAGTGGTGCTGACCGGCGTAAACCTGGGCGATTTTGGCAAGGGCGCCAATGGAAACAATACCCGGGAGCAGTTCATAGACCTGATCAAAACGCTGGATAATATTGACCCCATCGATCGTTACCGTATTTCTTCCATAGAGCCAAACCTGCTTACCGGCGAGATCATTGAATTTATCGCCAACAGCCGCAGGTTCATGCCTCATTTTCATATTCCCCTGCAAAGCGGCAGCAATAAGATCCTGGGATTGATGAGAAGACGGTACAGAAGGGAGCTGTACGCCGAACGCGTGTCGATGATCCGCAAATTCATGCCCCATTGCAGCATTGGCGTTGACGTGATCGTCGGTTTCCCTGGCGAAACAGACGAGGACTTTATGGAGACGGTCGAATTTCTGGATTCCCTGGATATTTCATACTTACACGTTTTTACTTATTCGGAGCGCGACAATACCCATGCCCTCAGCATCAAACCTGTAACCCCTGTAGCAGTCCGTAACGAACGCAATAAAATATTGCGGAATCTTTCTTTCCGGAAAAGCCAGGACTTCAGCCGGCGACATACAGGCCAAACACGTAAGGTGCTTTTTGAGATCGGCAAACGGAACGGCATAATGGAAGGGTATACCGATAACTATATCAAGGTAACCACGCCGCGCCGGGAGGAATGGGTTAACCGGATCGTAAACTGGAAGCTGGCCTGATTGCAAAATCCCTATCTTTTTACGAAATTTGTGATAGGCGGTTGAATCGATGTAAAACCGTATGCTGTCATTATTGATAAACCAACCGCCTGGTCATTTATGAAGGGCCTATCTTCTTATTTCTTTTACTTGCCGTATGGGGCGTGCCTGGCATTCCTGCTGTTATCCTGCAACAGGGAAAATAGCATTGAATGGGAAAGACCGGCCGACCGGGGCGAGCTAAAGATCGTTTTTCAGCATGTGGTGAAGGATGCTCCGCTCAGTTTCGGAGACGAATACCTTAACGATTGGGGAGAACGCTACAATGTCCATTCCTTCAAGTATTATATCCATGATATACAATTGATCAGCGCTGAAGGAGACGCCGTTTCTGTGTCTTCAGACTATTTCCTGGTTGATGAGGGTCTGCCAGCCAGCAAACAACTTGAATTGTCGGCTCCCGAAGGCCTTTACAATGCTATCGTGTATACGATAGGGGTAGATAGCGCCCGAAACGTCAGCGGCGCGCAAACCGGCGCGCTGGATCCCACGCTCGGTATGTTCTGGACCTGGAATACCGGCTATGTTATGGCCAAACTCGAAGGCCATTCGCCGGCTTCGCCAGGCGTCAACCAGGAGTTCTCCTACCATGTGGGGGGATTTAAGTGGCCCTATATTACGATCAAGCAGGTAATGCTCCTGCCGCCCGATACGCAGGCCTTCGAGGTGTCAAAGAAAAAACTGAGCACCCTCAATATCCGTGCGGATGTGAATGCCTGGTTCAGCTATCATATTCCCATAAGGATCGCAGAGAACCCCGCTTCCCACGCGCCAGGCGAACTGGCTAAAAAGCTTGCCGATAACTACGAGGGAATGTTTTCAGTAAGCAGTATAAAGACTGAATAAACCCTGAGCAGGCAATTCCGGTAGAATTACTTAAAAAAAATGGCGTACCAGCGCTAAAGGCTAAGCGATAATGGGATTATGTAGTTTCTTTACGTCAATACCAGCTTATATGCCGATTCACCTGGCATAATCTACGGTCCATCGCAAAAGACATTGCCTTTGGAAGCGTTTCGTCGCATTTTTGTTCCGTAATCATTTAATCACAACAGACATGAAAAGAAAAACGATTATCGCGGGGCTTTGTCTTTTATGTATGCAGGCGCCGCTGCTCTCCCAGAAGCCCCAGGCAATTAAACGAAACCAGATCGCTTCGTTTATGCCGGAGACGGCAACCGGCTCCTTACATCACTATATCGTTGAGCCGGACGGCGCGCTTTCTTTTTTTAAGCCCGGAGAAAAACCCTCGCCGGTTGCAGGAATAGATAATGTAAAAGAGATCTGTTCCGGGCAATGGCATATCCTGGCGCTGAAAAATGACGGAACCGTTTGGACATGGGGAGCAGGAACTATGGGAAGGCTCGGAAACGGAGATACCCAAAATACCAGCGTCCCAATAAAGGTACCGGGAATTGAAAACGCTGTCGCTATTTCTTCTTACGAACAAACCTGCCTTGCATTGCTAGAAGACGGCACAGTAAAAGCAGGGGGTACAAATTACAAAGGGCAGCTAGGCAACGGCGGTAAAACAAATGCTCCGGGAACCTTCAGCGCTGTTCCTGTAACGGTAAGCAGGGTAAAAAATGCCGTGGACATCAGCGCCCATGCGGTTTGTATTGCCTTATTAAAAGACAGCTCCATTATGGTTTGGGGATGGAATGAAGTAGGCGGTTTAGGGAGGAACAGAGGGTATGATTTTAACGTAGCCGATACTTTATCGCTGCCTGAATATACTGTAACCGCAAAGCATATTCCAACGGGTAAAACATTAAAGTTAAGAACCGCATATGAAGGAGATTATGGCGACAGCATGGTTGCGGGATTTGAACCGGAGCTTAACTTTTGTTCCCGCTGCCTCACTATTCAGTTTACAGACCAATAATTAAAAAGCTTTCTTTATTTTGTACTGAATAAACGCCGGTAATAAAAGTTTTATGGATGATCGTTTTGCTATTCTTCTAAATTGGCTGCATAGCCGCCATATACATCCCACTGCAGACGATATGTATTTTTTGACGCAGCATACGGCCTATAAGCGGATCAAAAAAAATACCCTCATCATGAAACAAGGACGTCCCGTAACCGAGTTTTATTATATCAATTCCGGCATTGCCCGTTTGTTCTTAAAGCATAATGACGAAGACATCACCATTGCATTCATCAATGCGCCCCAGTTTGCGTCTACTATTTTCTACCTGCTTAACGGTCAGCCCTCGCCGTTAGCGATAGAAACCTGTACAGAGATCAAGGCCCTGCAATGGACAAAAGACGACATCATAGCAATAAAAGAGCATACTTCGTTTGGAAACAAGATGGAGCTGGCTTTCATGGAACTGCTGCTGAACTGGAACTTTGAAAGAGAAGTGAGCAGGCTGATACATAGCCCGGAAGAACGGTACCGCATCCTGCTCGCGTCCGACCCGCTGGCGCTGCAGCAGGTTCCTTTAAAACACATAGCTTCTTATCTTGGCATCCACCAGGATAGTTTAAGCAGGATCAGAAATCGCCTCACCCGTAAAAACTGACAATGGTCAGTTTCGCGGGTAGATCAGCCCGGTAATTTTGTAAAATATTTTTCATGCTTGTTTACCGCGCGCCTTCCATTAAGGCAAAGCGCCGCCAGGTAAACGCAGGGGGCGTTTGTGCGTACCCGCGCCGTATCCACTCAGGTAAGTATTTATTATTTCTTAAAACAATTTGCCATGTACAAGCTTATCATATCTTCCTTTTTTGTCTTTTTCCTTGCAAAGGGCCATACGCAAACCATCGTAAAAGATACCCTGCCGCCTTCATTCGAGTGGAGCTTTCACCTGTTCGACGCGCCTTATATGATCGATGCCGCCAGAACGGAATCCATAAGGGGTAATGACGGAGGCGCGCCTTTTGGCGGCAAGGTAAAAGCCGGGAGCTACGGCAAATTCTATCGTAACCTGAGCATGGAGCAGGCGACAGATATGGCCCGGAATCTCCACGGCAGCCTATACTATGGGCATAATATACTATGGAATAAGTGGCTAAAGCCTACGAACACAAAAAAATACATTTTAAACCGGGCCCTGGCTAATATCACAGCTCTCGGAACGGACTACCTGGCCATTAAGCTGCCTTACGGATTTGCTTTTCAACACGAAGAGTTTCACCGCGCAGTGATGACATCAAGGCATATTTACAGCTATGACGAGGTTTGGAATTTTGGAAAGGGACTGGATATTGCCGTTACCCGGGTAAAAGACGAGGACCTGATATACCTGAAGAGACATTTTCCGGCAGACCAGGTACGGCTTTCGGCGGCAGGCGTGGAAGGCGAATACCGGTATCTGCAGCGGATGAGAGAAGACAACTTCTTCAGGCAGACAGGATACCCAATGATAGGAATCTCGCTGTTGGGCACGCTTCATGCGATCAACTATGTGAACCTGCCTTTTGCCGAAAGATTCAATGCCATTACCGACAGCATCCTGAGCTACGATAAAAATAATATCCTGGCGAGAGATTTTACGGGTTATGATTTTTCGGCATGGGTATATGATCTGTTTACGCCTGATGAACCTTATGAGGCGCGCGGCCCATGGCCGGGAGGCGCCGGCATCAAACGCCCCATAAAAGAATCCGACCTGACGCCGGAAATGAAAAAGTTTTTACGGCAAACAGGCAATATGCAATACCTGAATTTAGTATCGCCATTCATGATCGGCATTAACAGGATCCAGCTTAAACCCGGGTACTATTTTAATTTTGCCCTGCGCAGCGTTCCTACTTCATTTGGTTATTACGCTGGCGGCGATTTCTTCCTGGATATCAACAAGCGCCAGATGATGGTAGGCCTTGGCCTCAATAAAAGCAAAAACTTGACGCTTCCCGCCGTAGAGTTGAGGTATTATGAACTCATAAAGAAGGAGAATGCCCGGTTCAATACCAGCGTACAGTTGTCGGCATGGATGCAGCCCAAAGACCACCTATTCGCCGCCGGTAAAGCCGATTTCGGAATGGCCCTGGGCATGCAGCCTCGTTATGCCGTCACTAAACGATTTTCCATACTGGCAGATCTCTCGCATAAGACGAAAGGCTGGATGTTCGGCAATCCCTATCTCGACAGTAAATTCAGTGGAAGGATTGGTTTTAGTCTGAAAACCCGTTAACAGGGACATCCGCATTAAATATCATTACAACAAATACAAACATATTATCGCAAGAGTTAATAAGAGTTAAAGTTTAATAAATAATTAATGTTTTTTTCGCTGATCCGCTAAGAAAAAACTTTCCTATTGTTTACCTTTGCGCCAGTAAACAATGGGAAAGATCAGCATATTAATATTGTTTTTATTTAATATACATGCAATGCCTGAGCTGTCTTCGCCTGCTCATACAAAAGCAGTTTTGTCCGGCGAAGCGCAAACTGGTCATTCTCATAATTTTATTACCAGCTTCCTTGATGAACTGATGGAAGAAGATGAAGCGGAGAATGGGTCGGATAAAGAACAGAAAAGCTCTAGCTTAAACATCATGCCTTCTTCAGAGGATTTTTGTCATTCCTCCAATATTTACATACGGATCCCTTTCCGTTTTCATTTTATAAGTCCTTTTGCGAACCTGGAAGAGAAGATGCAAGCTCATCCTTGTTTCAATATTATATCTCCGCCTCCGGAAACAGCCTAACGGTCTTATCCCGGTTTTTTTTAATGAAGACCCGACTTGGGCTTCAGGCCCAGCCGCTATTTAATCACCGTTAATTATGCGCTGCCGTTTCAACATTTAAAGATCAACAAATGAAATTTTTATTATTCCTTTCGAGCATTCTAGCCATAACTATAAGCATAACAGGCTGCCGCGCCGACGCGAAAACAGAAAATACCAACGCCAGGCCCGCAATTATTCCTGTTGTGAAACTTCAGGCTAAAGACACAACCGTCCAGCAGGAATATGTCGCCGATATCCAGGCCGTGAGAAATGTGGAGATACGGTCTAAGATCTCCGGATTCATCGACAAAATACTGGTGGATGAAGGGCAGGAAGTAAAAAAAGGGCAACTGCTTTTTACGATCGCCAATGCGGAAAATAAAACCGCCTGCACGCAGGCAATGGCGTTCCTGTCTAACGCCGAAGCAGAGGCAAAAGCCGCTGAACTGGACCTTTCAAGGGTAAAAACGCTGGTGGACAAACGCGTTATTTCCCAAACTGAATACGAACTGGCTAAAGCCAGGCTGAAGGCAGCGGAGGCCAAGGTCGAAGAAGCCCGATCCCTGAATGAAAAAGCGCATATCCGGCTGGCATACGCCAATATACGCGCTCCTTTTAGCGGCGTCATCGATCGTATTCCTCAAAAATTGGGCAGCCTGGTCGACGAAGGAACCCTATTAACCAATATATCTGACATCAGCGAGATGTACGCTTATTTCACCGTCTCCGAAAATGAATACCTGCGCTATCAACGCGTAAAGGGTACAAAGGAAGCTTCCGCTTACGACCAGATCAGGCTGAGGCTGGCCGACGACTCCGAGTTTCCCCATACGGGCCGGGTAGAAACGATGGAAAGCCAGTTTAACCGCCAGACCGGGTCCATCGCCTTCAGGGCTACCTTTCCCAATCCGGAAAAGATATTGAAACATGGCGCGAGCGGAAAGATCGCGATCACTTCTTCTTTGACGAACGCCCTGATATTGCCGCAGAAATCAGTAATGGAAATACAGGACAGGAGTTTTGTATTTACTGTGGACAAAGACAATAAAGTGTCGATGAAAAGCTTTACGCCCAAAACAACCATCAACGAATTTATTGTAGTTCAATCCGGGTTGGCCGAAGACGATATCATCGTATTTGAAGGCATTCAGAATATCCGCGACGGGTCTTATATAACGCCGGAATACATTACGCTTGACAGCGTGCCTTATTTTAGCTATAAACATTAACCGGGATCCGGCCGCTTGTTTTCAAGCTTAAGCGGTTCAGGGGATCGCCCCTATCTTTTATTGTAAACTATCATACAATGGTTGAAACCTTTATACGGCGGCCCATCCTGTCGCTGGTGATCTCATTGATCATTACCCTATTGGGAATCCTCGCCCTGTTCTCTCTTCCTATTACCCAATTCCCGGATATTGTGCCGCCGTCGGTGGTGGTCACCGCAAATTATAACGGCGCCAATGCCGACGTATGCGCCAAGGCGGTAGCCACCCCGCTGGAAAGGGCGGTGAATGGCGTTCCCGGCATGACTTACATGAACTCCGTCAGCAGCAACAACGGCGTTACCCTTTTGCAGGTATTTTTTAAGGTAGGCGTCGACCCCGACCAGGCGGCCGTAAATGTACAGAACCGAGTTACCACCGTGTTGGATGAATTGCCTGAAGAAGTGATCAAAGCAGGGGTTGTAACGGAAAAAGAAGTGAACAGCATGCTGCTGTATCTGAACATTTTCAGCAGCGATACCAGCGCCGACGAAGAGTTCATTTATAATTTTGCCGACATCAATGTACTGCACGAGCTAAAACGCATTGAAGGCGTAGGGTTTGTCGATATCATGGGCGCCCGCGATTACTCTATGCGCGTATGGTTAAAGCCCGACAGGATGCTGGCCTATAATCTCTCTACCGATGAGATCATCGGGGCGCTTCGCAATCAGAATATTGAAGCGGCCCCCGGCGTAGCCGGCGAAAACTCCGGCAGAAGCGGAAGCGCACAGGTGAAACAATATGTTTTAAAATATACCGGCAAGTTCAGCAAGCCGGAAGAATATGCCAATGTTATCCTGAAAGCAGGCGCCGACGGATCGATATTGCGTTTAAAAGATGTGGCGGATATAGAATTCGGAACCGTAAGTTATGACATGACCTCCAAGACAGACGGCAGGCCTTCCGCATCTATCATGATCAAACAACGCCCGGGAAGCAATGCGCAGGATGTTATTAACAATATCAAACAAAAAATGGCGGAACTGCAGGAAAGTTCTTTCCCTCCCGGCATGGAATATAATTATGCTTATGATGTTTCCCGCTTTCTTGACGCGAGTATCAAAGAGGTGATCCGTACGCTGATAGAAGCTTTTATACTGGTGTCAATCGTCGTATTTATTTTTCTGCAGGATTTCCGGTCTACCCTGATCCCTGCCCTGGCCGTTCCGGTATCGCTTATCGGAACCCTTGCCTTTATGCTGGCGCTTGGTTTTTCTATCAATATGCTCACCTTGTTTGCCTTAGTATTGGCCATCGGAATCGTCGTCGACAATGCCATAGTAGTGGTCGAAGCAGTGCATGTGAAAATGACGGAGGAACGCCTCCCTCCATTGGAAGCCACCCTCTCGGCCATGAAAGAGATCAGCGGCGCTATTGTGGCCATTACGCTGGTGATGTCGGCGGTATTTATTCCCGTAGCCTTTCTTTCAGGGCCTGTAGGCGTATTCTACCGCCAGTTCTCCTTAACGCTTGCCATCGCCATCTTCATCTCCGGAATAAACGCGCTCACGCTTACGCCGGCATTATGCGCGATCATGTTAAAACACAATCCATCTGCCGTTAAGAAGAAAAGCCTGATCCAACGCTTTTTTGTCCTGTTTAACAAGGGATACAATCGCACGGAAAAAAAATATGGCAATATTGTGGCCTGGATAGCAGGCCGGAAGCTGGTTACGCTCAGCATGTTCCTGTTTTTCTGCCTGGCTACATGGGGAGTCGGCAGCATTCTTCCTTCGGGATTTATTCCTACGGAAGACCAGGGCGTCATCTATGTCAATGTCACTACGCCCCCGGGCTCTACCCTGGAAAGAACCGAAAAAGTACTGGATGCCATTGAGGCGGTAAGCGCAAAATCTCCCACGGTTGAAAACGTCAGCACGCTGGCCGGTTATAGCCTGATCAGTGAAATTTCCGGAGCGTCCTATGGAATGGCGATGATCAACATGAAGAGCTGGAACGACAGGGACAAATCCGTCAATGAACTGATCAGCGATCTGCAGGCAAGAACCAAACACATCACCGATGCGACGATTGAATTTTTTGCCCCGCCCACTATTCCCGGGTTTGGCAATGCCAGCGGTTTTGAACTGAGGGTGCTGGACAATAACCGCAGCGCAGACCTGACGCAAACGGCTAAGGTAACGGAGGATTTTATAGAAGACCTGCGTAACGATAAAACTATTGGCTCCGCTTTTACCAGCTTTGACCCTAACTTCCCGCAATATATGATCCATGTAGACCAGGAGATGGCGGCTAAGAAAGGGGTTACCGTTGAAAATGCGATGAACACGCTCCAGACATTATTGGGCAGCTACTATGCTACCAATTTTATCCGTTTCGGGCAGATGTACAAGGTAATGTTGCAGGCCTATCCCGAATACAGGAGCGCGCCGGAAGACGTGCTTGACCTGTATGTAAAAAATGACAAGGGAGAAATGGTTCCTTTCTCCACCTTTATCACGCTGGAAAGAGTACTCGGACCAGAGCAGATCACACGCTATAACATGTACCCCTCGGCGATGATCACCGGGGATGCCGCTGAAGGTTTCAGCAGCGGCGAAGCAATAGCGGCGATTGAAAAGATAGCAACGGAGAAGCTTCCCCGGGGATATGATTACGAATGGAGCGGCATGACCCGAGAACAGATATTATCGGGAAACCAGGCCGTTTTTATCTTTATCATCTGCCTGGTCTTCGTGTATCTTCTCTTATGCGCGCAGTACGAAAGCTTTTTACTGCCGCTTCCTGTTATTCTTTCTCTGCCCGCGGGCATACTGGGATCCTTTATATTCCTGCAGATGGCCGGACTTGAAAACAATATTTATGCGCAGGTGGCCCTGGTAATGCTGATCGGCCTGCTCGGTAAAAATGCGATCCTGATCGTAGAATTTGCCATCCAGGCAAGAAAACGGGGATTGTCCCCTCTTGATGCCGCTATCCAGGGATCCAAAGCCAGGCTAAGGCCGATCCTCATGACCTCCTTTGCCTTTATCGCCGGGCTTATTCCCCTGTGTATTGCCGATGGCGCAGGCGCCGTAGGCAATCGCACCATCGGGATGACCGCCGCCGGCGGAATGCTGATCGGCACCGTCTTCGGGCTTTTCCTGATACCCGGCCTCTACGTGCTGTTCACCAGGTTATCCGAACGAAAGCCAAGGCCCGCGCCTGTTGAGCAGCCTATTGAACCATTGCCTGTCGATATACCTAACGCCTAACGCTTTATTAAAAGCTGACTAATGGACAATTATCCGGGAACCGGTTTTCCAATATTCAAAACGCATAATGTTTTATTAAAACAGAACCAGATGAAAGGAATCAATATGTATAGCCTGTTGTTATGCCTCGTTTTTGCCGTAATAAGCGCCGGATGCGGTATAACGCAACAGGCACAGCTGCCTGCCGTAAAGGATATGCCCGACTCTTTTCCTGCGGGAGCAGACTCCAACAGCATTGCAGGGATATCCTGGAAGGATTTTTTCCAGGACGCCCATCTGACAGCGCTGATAGATACTGCTCTTAAGAACAATCCGGATCTTTTTATTGCCCTGCAGCGCATTGAAATGGCCAGAGCGCAGGTAACCATGAAAAAAGCGGCATTCTATCCTTCGGTCAGCGGATCGGTTGTGGCAGGCGCCGAGAGGTTTGGCGACTATACCATGAATGGCGTTGGCAATTTCGACACCAATCTTTCTCCCAATATCGATAAGGATCAACAAATCCCTACCCGGCTGACGCCTGATTTTTTTGCGGGCTTCCGCAGTTCCTGGGAAATCGATCTGTGGGGAAAATTAAAACACCAGAAAAAAGAAGCGATAGCGCAATTGTTTGCTACGGAGAAAGGAAGACAACTGGCCGTTACCCATCTTATAGCAGAAGTGGCCGATCAATATTATGAGTTGCTGGCATTAGACAATGAGCTGAAGATCGTTAAAAAGAATGTCCAGCTGCAGCTGGAAGCGCTGGAACTGGTAAAAGTGCAAAAAGAAGGCGGCCGCGCTACCGAACTTGCCGTAAAACAATTCTCCGCGCAGTTGCTGAATACGCAAGCTATAGAATACCATATCCGGCAACAAATGGCCCGGACGGAGAATCGCCTGAACATTATATCCGGGAGATATCCTCAAGCCATTATACGCGATACCTCCCTGGCAATCCAACAATTGCCGCAGCAATTGAAGACAGGCCTTCCCGCACAGCTCCTGACGCGCAGGCCGGATATTCAGCAGGCGGAATGGGAACTGGAAGCCGCAGAGGCTAACGTGGCTGCTGCAAGAGCCGCCTTCCTGCCTTCCGTGAACCTGTCGCCCTATATCGGATTTAATGCTTTCCGCGCACGCCTTTTTTTAGATCCCGCCTCATTTGTGTATGGAGCAGCGGCGGGATTAACGGCGCCGATATTTAATATGAAACAAATCCGCTCCCATCATAAGCTCGCGACCGCCCGGGCTGTTGAAGCGGTATATAATTACCAGAAAACATTATTGAATTGCTATGGGGAAGTAATGACCAACCTCGAAAGTATTAAGAACAATACCCTGGCGCTCAATTTAAAAGATGAGGAAGTGAAAGAATTAACCAACGCAGTAAGCGTGGCAAGAGATCTTTACCTGGCAGGTTATGCCAACTACCTCGAAGTGATCAGCGCCCAAAAAGGCGTTCTGGATGCAGAAATTGAATTAACAGAGAATAAAAAACGATTATTTCAATCTGTGGTTCATTTGTACAGGTCTCTCGGCGGCGGATGGGAATAAATAGCGCTAACGTTTGTTTTTTAAGAAGGAAGTTAAAACCATTATCTTAGCAAGAGCAAAAATACTTGCAATATGAAAAATAATCGTAGAAATTTCTTAAAACTAAGCGGGCTCACAGGGCTCGGCGTAGCCGGGGCCGGCGCGTTGAAAGGATTTGCCAGCGAACCGGCAAACAATGGTATTAAACAATTCGACAGGAAGCCGCCTATGCAGCGATTCAATATGTGCGATTATGCGGCGCCAAAGCTGGATAGGGTTCGCGTGGGGTTGATCGGATTGGGCGACAGGGGGCCGGACCATCTTAGTGGATTGGTTAAAATCGAAGGCGTGGAGATTAAGGCCTTATGCGATGTTCGCCCCGAGGCTGCTAACAGCGCAAAAAAAAGTATCGACGGATACGGTCATAACCCGGTCATCTATTCGGAAAATGCCGAATCATGGAAAAAACTTTGCGAACGCGACGATATTGACGTTGTTTATATCTGCACTCCCTGGGACATGCATACGCCCATGGCATTGTATGCTATGGAGCATGGGAAACATGCTTTCGTCGAAGTTCCCATAGCCCTTACCATCGAAGATTGCTGGAAGCTGGTGGAAACATCCGAGCGTACAAAAAAATATTGCCGGATGATGGAAAACGCCTGTTATGGTTCATTGACAACATTAAATATGGTCAGGTTGGGTTATTTCGGCGAAATCGTTCATGGAGAAGCCGGCTACCTTCATAACCTTGTAGAACGTTATCTTTTTAAGAAAGACCAATACTGGGATATGTGGCGCTTAAAGAACAATGCCAGGGGCGTCGGCGATCTTTATCCCACCCATGGCCTCGGCCCCGTCGCCCAGATCATGGATATCAACCGCGGCAACAGCATGGATTTTATGGTCTCTATGTCCTCCAACGATTTTACGTTGGCGGCAAAAGCCAAAGAACTGGCGGCAAAGGATGATTTCTTCAAACCCTTCGCGGATCAAAGCTACAGGGGCAACATGACTACCACGATCATTCGCACTAAAAAGGGCCAGACGATAAAACTGGGACATGATACCAGCTCCCCGAATATTCATTCCGACTGGTTCAAGATCGTAGGAACAAAGGGGACGCTTTTTGACGATCCCAAAAGAATTTCCAACGGCGGCGAACAATGGCTTTCTGAACAGGAAGCAAAAGCCGTTGAGAAAAAATACGAGCCGGTCATCATTAAAAAAATGGGCGAGCTGGCCAAAAAAGCCGGCGGTCACGGAGGGGTAGACTTTTTACAGAACTGGTTTATGATAGATCGCCTGCGTAACGGCCTTCCTCTCGACCAGGATGTATATGATGCCGCGGCCTGGAGCGTTATTGTGCCCTTGAGCGAATGGTCGGTGACCAACCATTCAAGCCCGGTAAAAATACCTGATTTTACCTACGGCTCCTGGGTAACCAACAAACCTTTTGATATCAATCTGCAAAAAGGAGGCAATACGAAAGTGAAAGTATAAAGAATAAAGATGCCGCAAAGATTCGCAGGTTATATTAAACTTCCCGAAAACTTTTAAACAAGAACCTGTTTTCTTCATTACAGGAAGTTTTTCTTTTAATAAAAAAGGGTGTATCATAAGCCTGATACACCCTTTTTTTATCCGGCCCCCTGACACGGGACAATTTCCATTTAAGTTATTCTCAGCGCATTTATTTTACTTCTGGTCGCACGGTTTTTTTATCCGGATCCCAGCAGAAACAATTTCTATTTAAGCAATTCCCAGGGTCTTCATTTTACTTTGAGCCGCCCTGTTTTTATTTGGGTCCCGATGAAGAATATCTTCATGCCAGGATATATCCGTTGCCAGCTATTCTTTGATCCTCAGGTCGGTATTATAGATGGTATAATGATTGTAGAACCCGGTCATCCATAACAAGATGGGCCTCCTGTTGGCATTTCCATCTACCACATAAGGGCGTATATTGTTTATGGTTGAGTGGCCGGTGACAGGAGTGGTCTTCCATTTTTTACCATTCCAGCGTTTGTGCTCTATTTCAAAATACCCCTCTATCTGGCGCGACAGGTAAACATTGGAAGGGTCCTGGTGATCCAATACCACGCCCCCTGAATAATGCGCCTCCTGCACCCTGTCGCCTTGCTTAAGCGAAGGCATCCATCCGCCCGACTTTGATATTTCCTGGTCAATCCATTTTGAACCGTCCCAAAATGCATAATAATAACGATGATCATTTTCGCTGGGATAACGGGAATAAGTTACCACAGGACGCTTATTTTTGTCCAGCGCGATATCCCATATCCAGCCGCGGATCTGGCTCTGGCTGGCGTCGTATATCTTGTTCACCTTAGCTATCTCGATCGGCGCTCCATTGATGGGGCCGAGTATTTCGCCGTTCGTCTGGTGAAAATTCCCTTTTTCATAATACATATGGAATACGGAAACATCAGGTCCTATCTTAGGATGGCCATCGGTAAAAAGCACGTCGATCCTTGATTTATTATCGGAAGTGATCTTTAAATAAGGCGGGTTATCCCTGTTTTTATTGTCGAGGTATATCTTGTCTTCCTTCCAGGTCTTTCCAAGATCGTCGCTATAGGAATAATACTGCCACCATTGCGTAAAGCCCTTGCCTACCTGGCGCCCGAAAATATAGATCCTGTTATTTTCTTCCGAAAGCATCACCGGGTTGGTATAGCAAAAACGGTTGTTGTTAAAAGTGAGCGTTACCTCGTCCTCCCAGGCGGTAATATCTTCCGCATTTATGCTTTTACGCATAAATACGTTTCCCGAGTGCTCGTTATAAAAAGCGATCATTTTACCATCGGGCAGGAATAAAATGGTCGGCACATTATGATCGTCTATCTGCAGTTTTTCATGCAATACAAAAGTTTGGATTGCCCCGGAGTTTACATCGCGGGAACTGATCAGCACATCTCCCTTGCTATTAATATACCCATAATAAATACGCTCATGGTTTCCCTTGTGGTATACCGCTCTCGGGTCGGAAAACCAGCACCAGGCGGCATCTTTTGCCACTACTTCGTAATCCGTCGCCGATTTAACCCCTTTCTGGGCAGTGAGGGATTGAAATCCGAATAAACAAGCCAATAAAAAAACAGCAAACCTTAAATTATTCATATTCATGTGCAATAGTTTTTAATCTGGTAAAACGGCTAAAGGAGGGACATTCCTCTCATACCCTGCATATCCTTTATTCTGATTGATTACTCCCTTGGTATTGGCATTAATGGAACTGGCGGGAACCGGCCACAACACATGATAAGGGCTCATCGTATATTCATTGCCATAATTGGTTTTAACGCCCTTGTTATAAAAATCTGTTTTTTCCATTATACGATCATAAAAAAAGTTATTATCGGAAAAATTATTCAGGCTGTATGTTTTACCGTTATAAGCGGCCTTGCCTGTTTGCGCAAAGATATAAGCTATCCGCGTTAGTTCCGTCTTCCGGGGTTCTTCATAATACAATTCGCGGTTGCGTTCATCCAGTAAAACGTCCATATTGATATCGGCGGCATCCAGCAGCGGCGCGTTGGCCCTTTCCCTTACTTTATTAATATCTATAGCCGCGTTTACCGGGTCGTCTTTCCATAAATAAGCTTCCGCTCTCAGCAGGTAAGTTTCTGCCAGGCGATAAACATACCAATCGGTATAACCGCCTCTTGAAGGCACATTTACAAAATCAGGAATATATACCTTATAGTGGGGCCACTGGAACCATCCCCTGATCGTATCGGTGCACAAAATAGCGCCCGAGCTGTTATAGAGCTGTAACGGCTGGCCATAATAAGAATCCGTTGCCTTAATATTGGGGTTATTGTATACAATATCTTCCATTCTCATCCAGTTCCCTGGAGCATGCCTGTAATCTCCTCCAGCATTTTCCCAGATCATATGCGTAGTGTACCAGGTAGACCGGGCCTGCGCCACTCCCCTTCCATAAGCTGTTGACTGATCTATTTCAATGCCCGCCGCGTCTATCGTTCCCCTGTTGCCGTTAGGCGTAGTGATGTTGTTCCACCAGATGGGAACCGCGGCATACATCAGCGCGCTTCCGGCGGCGGATTTACCTAAAACATCTATTCTGTCGACCGTAAGCAACAAGACCTCTTTATTATCGCCGATAGCCTTGTTTTGCGGACGGTGCAGGTCCCAGGTAACATTTCTGGCAGGATCAGACATATCGCTGCCAAATCTTTCCGTCATTAACCGGTACCTGCCGCCGTCAATGACATGGCTTGCGGAAGTAATGGCATCATCAAAAAGGCCCAGGGCAAGATTCACCTTGGTAAGCAGGTGGCTTACGGCCCCTTTGGTGACGGCGCCCCTTTGTACATCGTCAGAAACCCATTGCTCGGCAAATTCCAGGTCTTCTTTTAACTTTTGCAATATGACCTCTCGTTTGGTAGAATAAAAATCCAGCTTAGGGCCTTCCAGTTCCGTAAGAATGAGCGGCACATCGCCAAACTGATGAACCAGGCCGTAATAACGAAATGCCCGATGAAAATACGCGGCCCCGAGAATAGCATTTTTTTGCGCTTCGGAGTCGTATACGGGCTGGTCGATCCTGGAAATTACCGTGTTGGCATTTTTGATGGCGCGGTAGCCCTCGTCCCAATACCATCCTATCCGGTTATAGCTGCCATTATTCAGTTGCGCATCGGGAGTGATCTGGAGATTCAGGTTTTGCGCGGGCGATGCGGCGTCCGTCTTGCCATGCACCGACACCTCGGAAAACAGTAATTCTGTGATGATCGGCGCGTCCGTTGTAAGGTATTCCAGTCTCATGCTGGATTCGCAAACCGATAATACATTCAATAAGGCCCCCGGCGTTTTAAACGATTCGGCGGGAGAATAAAAAGAAAGGGGCTTGGGTTCCAGGAACTCTTTTTTACAAGCGGCTGATGATAAAAAGAACGCCGCTAAAAAAACATACCCGATTATATGATAAGATATTTTTTTCATGATTTACAAGTTTGGATGCTTACTATAAGGTTAGATTAATGCCGAAGGTGAATACTCTTGGCGTCGGCCCGGCATTTTCAGGATCCCAGAATAAATGCTGCGACGCCAAAAAACCTACATTTCTCGAATTCACAAAGACCCTCATCTGCTGGATCCTGGCTCTATCAAGCATACGCTGCGGCAACCTGTAAGCAATAGAAATATTATCTAAACGAAGAAAGGACCTGTTCCGGTAAACGTTATAGCTTGCGCCGCCTTCGCTGGAAGACAATCGCGCATAATCGTTGATCGGGTTGTCGACGGTCCAGTAAGGACGGATATAATAATTCGTTCTGTCGAGATACCCGTTCCCCAGGCTTTTTGCTTCATTAAACGTTCCCTTATGCCCCCAATAAGAATAGGCCATAAAAGAAACGTCAATATCATTAAAAATCGTGAACTCATTTCTTAAGGAGCCTCTGAATTTAGGGGTGGCATTGCCTAAAAACTGCCTGTCCGCATCCGTGTACCTTCCATCGTCATTGACATCCTGTAGTTTAAAATCTCCCGGTTCCACGCCATACCGGGCGGCCTCGGTCGCTTCGTGTTCCTGGTACACGCCCAATACTTTAATATCCCATATCTCGTCAATGGCATGCCCGATAAACCATTTATTGGTGATATCGTCGGCCTCTTTCTGCCCGATCACATTCCCGGAGCCGTCTTTCACCTCTATCATATCTCCATACAAGCTAAGTATCTTGTTTTTGTTATAAGAAAGATTAAAAAAGGCCTTCCAGGAAAAATTGTTTCTGTCCAGGATATCGGCATTCAGGCTGATTTCAATGCCCCTGTTCTGCACCTTACCGAGATTGGTGATAACCGAATTATAACCCACGAGCCGGGGAAGCGATCTCAAAACCAATAAATCGCTGGAAGACATATTGTAGAAATCAATGCTGCCGCCGATCTTTCTGTCCAGTATAGAAAAATCGAGACCGGCATTATAGGATTCGGTTTTTTCCCACCTCAGATCTGGGTTGCTCATACTGGCCACTTCCAGCGTAGTAACCGGGATCACGGCTCCGGAGGTTGGATTGGCATGGAGATAGTTGCCCGATGCCAGTTGCGATAATGCTACATACCTGCCAATATCCCTGTTGCCATTGATACCATAAGAAAACCGCAGTTTACCATAACTCAACCAATTGGGCAGGTTAAACGACTCGTCTGTAAATACCCATCCTAATGCCGCTGAAGGAAAGGTTGCGCGCGGATGTTTCTGTCCAAATGCGGAGTATCCGTCGCGCCTGGCCGACAAGGTGAGCAGGTATTTGTTCTTAAACGAATAAAACAAACGCCCCATCAAGGCGTCGCCGGTGCTGTATTCGTCATTGCTCTTTACAACCGCATTAATGCCCGTGCCGATATTGTGATAGCCTAACTGGTCGGATGGCGCAAATCCCTGGTTGCCGATGCTATCGCTCCAGAACTGGAATTTTTCCGCATTGGCCAGCAGGGTAACGTCAAAATAATGATCGTTGACGGTTTTCTGCCATTTGATCAGGTTATCGATCTGCCAGCTATATTCCTGGCTTTGCTTCCGTTGCGCCAATCCGCCCTGTAAAGCCCAGGTGGGGTGTAAGGAAGATTGATGATTGTAATATCTATACCATAAAAACCTTGGGGAGAAATTTAATTGATAAGTGATACCCAGGGGGAGTTTGACATTGGCGTAAAGCGTGGAAGTGAGATCGGTATACTTTTGTAAACGGTTGGTATAAGCTTTGGCAATTAAGGGGTTTGCCGTTACTGCAGGATCGTCCTGGGGGCTGAGCCGTAAAGTTTTGCCATCATCCGTATACATAGACCCCCACGGAGAAGCGGTTTGCATACTTGACCAACTTACGGGGATGCTGCTTTCATCGCGGTCGCTGAACTGGGTATTGATACCTACTTTTAAGAAACTGGTGACATTTCCCTCTAATTTTAAACGTGAGCGGAGGGCGCTGAACTGATCATCAACCACCACCGCTTCATCATTGCGATAACCCAGTGAAAAATAATAGGACAAATCATTCTTGGAGCTGGAAAGGCTTATGTTGTAATCTTGTTGCAAGCCGGTTTTGAATACCATATCGTACCAATCGATCGACCTGCCATTCAGATAATTGTCAATCTCCACCTGCTTCATGTTCAGCCGCTGAAGCCATACCGTCACCGGGTCGCCGCTTGCAGCCGTATATGCCAGCCAGTCTTCAGTAGATATATTGGCAGGAAGTTGGCGCGGATCCGAATATTCATAGGGCCGCGCATTTTCATTAACGCTTTTCATTACGTCTTCGCGAAAAGACAGGTATCCCTCGGCGCTATATACCGGTTGATTCACTTCCATCGTTGCCGCCCCTATATTGGCGCCGACATTGATGCTGGGTTTGGACGTTCTACCCCTTTTGGTCGTAACCATCACTACTCCATTTGCCGCTTTTGCGCCGAATACGGCTGCTGAGCTGGCGTCTTTTAAAACGTCTATGGTTTCAATATCGGCGGGATTAATATCGTCAAGGCTGCCATAATAAATAACGCCGTCCATGACCACCAACGGCGAGCCTTCGGCATTCAGGCTTTTTCTACCTCTTACCTGCAAACTGCCCCCGCCCTTGGCGCTTGCGGAGAACCCGATATTTAAACCGGCAATATTGCCCCGCAAGATATTCTGTACCGACCTGGGCGTCTCGTTCGCCAGCTTAGTAGCGTTTACCTGTGATACGGCGCCGGTCAGGTCCCTTTTCCTGGCTGTGCCATAACCGATCACCACCACCTGGTCGAGCGACGCGTCGCTGGCCGACAAAACAATATCTATTTTACTCCTGGCATTTACCGGCTGCTCTTTTTCCACGTAGCCCACGTAGGAAAACACCAGCGTACCCGTTCCGTCCGGCAAGGTCAGCATATATGCGCCATTAGCCCCGGTAGTAGTTCCCAACTGCGTTCCCTTGAGGTTAACGCTTACGCCGACCAATGCTTCTCCATTTTCGTTCTTAACAACGCCCGTAACGACAAATTCAACCGGGGCCTCAATCGTTTCAGACTGCCCGGACCTGGCAGCAGCGGCATTCGAAGCGCTTTTATTGAGCGTTTTTTTCTGAAGAAGAATAAAACGGTCTTTTATTTGGTAAGTTAGCTCCTTCCCTCTTGTGACATAATCCATCAACTCTCTTACCTCGGCATGTTCGAGATCAACATCCATTCTCTCCTGGTCGTTCAGCAAACCGTTGTTATAAAATACGATCAAACCTGTTTGCTGGCGGAGGGTCTTGAATATTTCAGCAATGGTTAATTTCTTGCCCTTCAGACTTAAGTACAGGGAATCCTGCATGGAATTCGCAAAGGAATGGGCAAGCATAAAAACAAAGAAAATAGAAAGGCAAATGCGCATAATAAAATTGCATCTGCTCCCGGCAGATTTTTTTAGACTCATAGCAGTTAAGTTTTCTTTATAAAGAATGGCTATAAATCAAGACAACATTTTCAATAAAACGGGTGAAGAGAAACAAACTTTTATGAAAAATACGAGGTCCGTCCATTTGGATCTTTGCGGCCGTTACTGAAACAGGACAAATTTTTATGAAAAACGAAGCGTATTTATTTAACGCCCAGGCGGATCTTCCCGCCGGATATCTGGTAGCGGATATTTGAGGTGAGCATAAGATTGTCGAGAAATTCTTTCAGCGGCTTATCCTTGAGTAAGGCCCCGGTAAAGCGGTTTGAAGCAACCGCGGCATTGTCAAATACCAGCGAATCGCCATACCAGCGGCGGATCACATTGGCAATTTCCTTAATGGGCGCATTTTGAAAGAAATAAACGCCGCGCATCCAGGAAAGTTCATTATTACTATCAAATGGAGCAATCACAAATTCTTTTCCGGATCTAAGCGTCGCTTCATATCCCGGCTTAATATAGACTTCCTTTCCCTCGACCGCTTTAGCGCTCACAGCGCCTTCAACCAGGGAAGTCCTGATATGCATGCTGTCGTACGCATTGACGTTAAATGCCGTGCCGGTTACTTTTATTTCGGTCAAAGCGGTATGCACAATAAAGGGCTGTCTGTTATTTTTGGCAACCTTAAAATAAGCTTCTCCCTCCACCCATACTTCCCGTTTATCTTTCGAAAAAACAAAAGGAAACTTTATTTTAGACATGGAATTGATCCAAACCTCCGTTCCGTCGGGCAGGCTCAATTTATAGGTAAGGGTTTCGGGAACAACCAGCGTATTCAATGCATAATTCGACGCCTCCTCCTGCGGCACATAACTAAGGCCTTCGCTGTTAATATTCAATTTCACATTATTTATATCGGTAATCCCCGAAGTTTCGGAGAGGTTGATTTCCTGGGATCCTTCTACAAAAAGTCTGATGCTTTTATCCGGAACCGGCGCTTCGGCAATAATCTCCGGCGCGCCCGAGGGATAAAAAAAGAAAGCCGACAGGATCAAAAGGCCGAGGAATGACGCCGCTATGGCCAGCTTATAAGCAATAGCCCTTCTGCTTTGTTTCTTGTTTTCAATTTCCTTCCTTAAATAAGTCCATGCGCCTTCAGCGTCAAGTCGGGTCGCATAATACCCCGCCTCGCCGGGATCAAAACTTTGCTGCATTCTTTCCCATTGCATACGGATTTCCGGATTGCCGTTAATTAATGCATCCAGGTACTTGCCATCCTCCTTATTGATGATGCCCGCAAGTTTCTCCATCATCATCTGTTCTATATAAATAGCCTCCTGTTTCATTGATTGTTTTTAATTATTCCGGTATGCAGTTGGGTCATATTATCCGAATCTTTTTATCTTATCCTTTAAAGCGGTAATCGCCAATCTTAAATGCGTTTTTACAGAGTTAACGCTTAACCCCATTTCTTCTGCGGCCTCCCGGTATCTTTTTTTCTCCATGTACACCAGCGTAATCGCTCTCAACCGTTGCGTCGGCAATTCCAATAAAAGCGTATTCAGGTTGGTCGCGCTGCTACCCAGTTCCTGTTGTTCCTGCCATTCAGGCCCTCTTGTTTGCTGATGATATTCCAGGTATTCAACTTCTTTGCATCGGGTTATTTTATTTTTCCTGACCCTGTTGATGCATTTATTACGCACGGATTGGCACAGGTAAGCTTCCAGCGATTTATCGATCCTGCGGTAAATTTTTTTATGCCAGATATCTATGAATAATTCCAGCACCAGGTCTTCCGCTTCCGTTTCATCTTTCAAAAACAGGAAAGCCTGAAAACATAGTTTTTTATAATATTTTTTAAATACGGTTTCATAAGCAGCCAGGGAACCATTCTTTAATAAAGCGAGCGTTTGTTGGTCTTCGAGTTCTTGCATACTTGCAGGCTTAAATGATGATAATGCCATATGCCCCTGTTTAAAAGGTATTCAATATTGGAGATAACTAACTATCAGGCCGGGATTTTTGCAACAGGATATGATCTTATCAATAAAAGACAGGAGCCTTCTATAACGTACGCTTGCCTTTAACATCAACCGTGGCTTTTTCATCATTATCTATATCTATATCCACGAAATTACCAGATATAGTATGACCATTAATAGTAGCAATGACAACATCCACGCCATTGCCGCCGCGATTACGATCAACTACATTGTTGCCTGACATCAATCCTTCGCCATAGCTGGCATCTTCGGGAAATCCATTTTCTGCTGAAATACCACTCCATTTTCCTTGTCCATTCTTTCTTGCAATCAATAAGTTATATGTTCCTTGTTCTGCCCAGTCCCCGGTAATAGAATAGGAGCCTTCATAGCATTCCAGCAAAGCATCTGAGGTTTCTTTTGCCACAATAAAAACAGCGTCGGGATGCCCGGGTATGGTAGCAGAAGTGATTGTTGGGTTTGTACCGGCATCTGTTACGTGAAAATCTATAGTTACAGGAGAGCCATTCAATGTTCCGGTGAAGGTTCCTTCAAAATCGGCGCCTAAATTCAATTCATCGTCGCAAGTCAGATTAACCACATTTCCATCAATCACCATAATGCCTGTGATAGTATTAGCAGTATTTTGAATATTGAAGATCAGGCTTCCCGTAGAACCAATTATCACGCCTTTATAGATCCCTTTGTTAATAGCGTTATTTGCAGAAACCGCTATAGGTTCTGAAGCGCAGGAAACACATTTATAATCGTCATCATCGCCTTTGCTGTTTTTACTACAGGAAAAATTGACAATAGTTGCCAGTAAGATCGGAATTATCTTTAGTAAGGTTTGTTTCATATTTGTACAATTTATTGTATTAGCTATATAAAGATATGTATTCTTGAATGGTCAAAGTTCTATTGATTGTTTTTTATTACTGATTCGAAGACATTTAAGAAGATCCATCTCAATTGATTTAAGACAAGCGACAGGTTAAAAACCCGCAAGTTTGTTCGCAAGTAGAATCCTGTTAATCCTCATTTTTGACCAAAAAGAGGAAAGCGACAGAGGAGCGGCCAATTACAGGATTTAAACCCTGAAGGCAGCAAAAAAACTTTTCTAACTCATTGAAACCCTTATTGGTTCTACATTTAAAAAACTAAATATTTTTTTTGGAAAAATCTAATCCGCCCCTATCTTTGCACTCCCAAAATAAGGGAGCATAGCTCAGTTGGTTTAGAGCATCTGCCTTACAAGCAGAGGGTCCGCGGTTCGAGCCCGTGTGCTCCCACAGACTAAGACCTCTTAAATGTTTATCAATAGATATTTAAGAGGCCTTTTGCTATATTATTGGCTCTGTTTACGGACAAAGGACTGATCTGCTTGTAAATTTTCAGGCCGGCTATATGCTCAATCTTCACAGAACATGACATTAAAGTACAGGCGGGAGTTTGAAGAAATTACTTAAGGGTTTTTGAAGGATTTTAATACCTCAATGCTGACAAGCGGTATTAAAGTAAATAGCGTCTCCAATTAGTTCGGACTATAAGAGCTTTAGTCAACAAGGCCATAAAGGATGGGCGCTTTAGAGGCCAGGTTTTACCCTTTTAATGGAAAATACGGAAGGCTACACAGTCTCATGTATCGAAAAAACAACCATTCCCAAAAATAAAGGAAGCTAAGCAGGAAATGGGTAAATTTAATTCCCTTTTCTGAGGCGATAGATTTTCATACCAAAATATATGTTATGCGACTGATTGTTTCCATTTTTATGATCTTCTTTGTAAAGATCAGTTTTGCTCAGACAAACTGGAGTCCTGAGCAGTGCCTGCAAATAAAAAACATCACAACAGCGGTCCCTTCGCCGGATGGCGACAAGGTGTTATATACCATCCGCGAGGCCGTGATGACAGATGACCGCAGCGAATATGTGAGCCAGGTCTGGCTTTGCAATGCCGATGGCAGCAATGCTATTCAGTTAACACGGGGAGAAAAAAACTCTGCCAATCCCAAATGGAGCCCCGATGGCAAATGGATAGCCTTCACATCCTCAAGGGACGGCAAGAATAATTTATACATCCTTCCGGTAGGCGGCGGAGAAGCTGAAAAGCTTACTGATGCTAAAACAAGCGTCGGAAATTATAAATGGAGTAGTGATGGAAAGATGATCGCTTTTACAATGCCGGATGCAGCAGAAGCCAAAGAAGAAAAAGATAAAAAGGCAAAGAACGATTGGTACTTTATGGATGAAGAGGTGAAACAGAATCGTTTAATTGTTTTATGGCTTAATAAAAAGGATACGGCTGAGAAATATGCGCAGAAAAAACTCACCAAAGAAAATTACAATATAAATGCCTTTGACTGGAGTCCCGACGGTAAAACAATTGTTTACAGTCATGGTAAAACACCGAAGGCGAATGATAGTGAATACAGCGATATTTCCCTGGTAGAAGTTGAAAGCGGCGCCGTGAAACCAATTGCCAGCTCTGGCGCCGATGAAAGCAATCCTTTGTTCAGCCCCGATGGAAAGCATATCGCTTACTATTGTAGCGCCGACCCGGTGGACTGGTCGGGCGCAAGACATGCAAAAGTTTATTCATTAGCTGATGGCAAAAGCTGGCGGTTGAAAGCCACGCCGGATGAAAACGGAGGCATTGGTATTTTTGGCTGGACATCCGACGGAAAAAACCTGTTGTGGGAAGAAGCCAACCGCACGCTCCGCAGTGTTTATTTATTAAGCGCCGATGGCAAATCCATCAGGGAATGGAATAAAGGCTCAAAGGATCATATCAGCAGTATTACGCTCAATGCAACAGGCACACACCTTGGTTTTATCCTGCAAAACCCTTCACGACTGCCGGAAGCCTATATTAGTAAACTCTCTGCCTTTTCACCTGTTAAAGTCACCAATATCAATGCAGTGCACGCAGGCAAAGCCTTGCCAAAAACCGAAGTGGCAAAATGGAAAAGCAAGGACGGCAGGGAAATAGAAGGCCTGCTCACTTACCCGCTGAATTATAAACCCGGGCAGAAAGCCCCGCTTATTTTGAATATCCATGGCGGCCCTGCCAGTGTATTTCAGCAGTCCTGTGTGGCCGTCAACCAGGGTGTTTATCCAATTGCTGCGCTAGCGGAAGCCGGGTATGCCATACTGCGCCCCAATCCACGGGGTTCATCCGGTTATGGAACCGAATTCAGAACAGCTAACCGCGCCGACTGGGGCGGCAAGGATTATGAAGATGTGATGACCGGCGTGGACCATGTGATCAAAATGGGAGTGGCGGATGAAAGTAAAATGGGAGTGATGGGGTGGAGTTATGGCGGATTTATGAGTAGCTGGATCGTAGGACATTCAGATCGTTTCAAAGCAGCTTCTATCGGCGCCCCGGTGGTGGATCTGTCACACCAGAATCTTACCGATGATATTGAAGGATTTCTTCCCTCTTATTTCAAAACTAATCCCTGGGAGGACTGGAGCCTCTATGATAAACATTCTCCATTACGCTATGTACAAAATGTAAAGACGCCGGTGATGCTGCAACATGGCGAAGAAGATGTACGGGTTCCATTCAGCCATGCCGTGATGTTTTACAATGCGCTGCGCCGCAGAAACGTACCAGTGAGGTTACTTGCCCTGCCAAGACAGCCGCATGGTCCTGCTGAACCAAAAATGGCGCTGAAGACGATGCAAAGCAACTTGGAGTGGTTTGAAAAATATATCGGTGAGAAAAAAGGATTATAGTTTAAGACATTTTCCTCGCCTTTAAAGATAAGCCGGATCTATTTATGAGCGGCTTTTTAAAAAATACAAATACGGGCTTCCGCTTCATCAAATTAAAAAATGATGCAGCCTTTAACCGGGATATAAGCATCGGCATTAAACGTCATTAATAAAATAGTACTTCATTTAACGCATAAACATATTAAAATATTTCAATCCTGAAGCTGACGGCATTATATTGCAGTCTGAAATTTTGGCAAAGTGAAAACGATCAAACTCCAGGATTAAAATGGGTTAAAATTATTTTCCGTCGTTTAGGTAAGTTTCGAGGCGATATCGACGCTTCCAGGTTATTCAATTTGTTTTATAAACCCATACCAACAACAACATCAGCCGGAGACGCTTGCTTAGCCGGGAGAATGCATTAATTTTGTGGGATAAAAACAGCGAGTATGGCTTTTGACGGCAATATCCTCCCGCAACAGCATGAAGAAACGGATACGCTTACCATTACCAGCGAACCGTATAGCCTGGTAGTCTGGAATGATGAAGTGAACACCTTTGAATGGGTAATTGAAACCCTGATAGATGTTTGCGGCCATTCTGCGGAACAGGCCGAACAATGCGCCTATATCATTCACTATCAAGGTAAATATGCTGTAAAAAATGGCGAATATGACGAACTGAAGCCCGAGTGCGACGCCATAACCGAAAGAGGAATAGGCGCCACCCTCGAAGTAACAGCCTGACACGATGCCGTTTTTTGCCGTTGATAAAGAACTTGTTTTCCCCCCGGTTCATTATGCAGAACCCGATGGCCTCCTGGCTATGGGCGGCGATCTCTCTCCCGAAAGACTGCTCCTCGCTTACAGATCCGGCATTTTTCCCTGGTACGAAGGCAGGGATATCCTGTGGTGGAGCCCTGATCCCCGGTTTGTATTGCTCCCATCTGAGATCAAAATCAGCAAAAGCATGAAAACGCTGATCAATAAGCAGGCGTTTGCATTTACCGTTAATAAAGCATTCAGCGAAGTGATTTTTCACTGTCAGCAGATCAACAGGCAAGGGCAGAGCGGCACCTGGATCACGGAAGAAGTGCTCGCCGCCTATACGATAATGCATACCCTCGGATATGCGCACAGCGCAGAAGCATGGCTGAACGGCCAATTGGTAGGCGGATTATACGGGATCCGGCTGGGAAAGGTTTTTTATGGCGAAAGCATGTTCAGCAAAACCAGCAATGCCAGCAAATATGCGTTTATAAAGTATATAGAAACGCTTCAACAGGAGGGCGTTCAACTGGTCGATTGCCAGGTATATACCGAACACCTGGAAAGTTTGGGCGCGAGAATGATCTCAAGAGAACAGTTTACTCAACTGCTTAAAGAATACCTGTAGCCTGGTTTATCTGCCGCATCATGGAGCGCCGGCAATATTTGCGTCGAATACCACCCTTTTATCCGGGCTTTTCTGAACATACTGATAGAT
>DEHV01000030.1:0-1002 GCA_002352105.1 Chitinophagaceae bacterium UBA2791
ATATGGGCGATCAATGCTTCCAGGTCGACCGTTGACTTTAACACGCAGATAAAGCCGGTCATTAATAAGCAATGTATTTCCTGCCATGGCGGGGTGAAGCAACAAGCCGGTTTCAGCCTGCTTTTCCGTTCCGAGGCGCTGGCCGCAACAGAGTCCGGCAAACCGGCTATCATTCCCGGCGATCCCGATAACAGCGAGCTGATCCGCAGGATAGAAATGGACGATCCCGAAGAGCGGATGCCTTATAAACACGAACCGCTATCGCCGGAGCAGATCAGGGTTTTCAGGCAATGGATCAAGGAAGGCGCCCAATGGGGCGATCACTGGGCCTATATCCCGGTAAAACCTGTAACTCCTCCCAGGCAAAAAAGCTCCTGGTTCGGCGCGGACAAGCCGCGCTGGGGCCTTAACGATATAGATCTTTTTGTATACGACAGGATGCAAAAGGAAAACCTCAGCCCTTCGCCGCAGGCAGATAAAGCTACGCTGTTAAGAAGGCTTAGCCTGGACCTGATCGGCATGCCCGCCCCGGAGGCTATTGCGTCGCGGTTTTTGAACAGCAATGATGCTAATGCGTATGAAGACCTGGTCGATTCCCTGCTGGCTTCCCCGCGTTATGGCGAAAGATGGGCTTCCTTATGGATGGATATAGCCCGCTATGCAGATACCAAGGGATATGAATCGGATTATAATAGGAATATCTGGAAATACCGCGACTGGCTGATCAGGGCTTTTAACGAGGATAAACCCTATGATGTTTTTCTGACAGAGCAAATNNGACGAGGGCGGAACGGATAATGAGGAGTTCAGGACATACGCGGTGCTCGACCGGGTGAATAACACCTGGGAGGGTATCCTTGGCTCCACATTTGCCTGTGTACAATGCCATGCCCATCCTTATGACCCCTTTAAACACGAAGAGTATTACCAGTTCGCCGCCTTTTTCAACAATACCCGGGACGAGGATACCGAGATGGACTATCCGCTGTTGAGGGAATATGG
>DEHV01000030.1:1033-10555 GCA_002352105.1 Chitinophagaceae bacterium UBA2791
GTAAAGCTTGACGGCCGGAACAAACTGATATACCGCTATCAAACAAATTCTTCCAAAGGAATATTGACCATCCGCTTAGACCAGCGCGACGGGAAAATATTGAAATCCGTTCCGCTGAAGAATACGGGATCGGCATGGGCGTTTGCGGAACTCGATTTTGAAGAAGTAACGGGCACGCATAATCTATATTTCGGATTTGAGCATCCTGAACCGTTTGACCCCAACCGCTCCGGCGTTTACCTGGATTGGTTTTATTTTACCAACCAGTTTCCGGGAAAAGGAGCAGAGGGATATGAGGGGGCGCTGTCTTCCTTCTGGCAGTTGATGAATGCTAAGGTTACCACCACGCCGATCCTGAAGGAAAATCCTCCCGATCTTTTTCGCGAGACCCATGTTTTTGAAAGGGGCAACTGGTTAATGAAGGGAGAAGAAGTGGCCCCGGATGTGCCCCATTCGCTTAACCCGATGCCCGCCGGCGCTCCCCGTAATCGACTGGGACTGGCGATGTGGATGACGGATAAAAAAAATCCGTTGACCTCCAGGACGATGGTGAACCGGTTATGGGAGCAGCTTTTTGGAAGAGGGATCGTGGAAACGCTGGAGGATATGGGCACGCAGGGAGAAGCGCCAATCAACCAGGACCTGCTTGATCATCTTTCCTGGGAGTTCATGACAACCGATCAATGGAGCGTCAAAAAACTATTAAAAAAGATAACAATGTCTGCTGTTTACCGGCAGGATTCTAAAACCAGCGATGAAATGCTGGAAAAAGACCCCTACAATAAATTTCTTGCGCGCGGACCCCGGGCGCGGCTGTCCGCCGAACAGATCAGGGATCAGGCCCTGTCGCTCAGCGGGCTGCTGAGCGATAAACTGTATGGTCCCAGCGTGATGCCCTGGCAGCCGGAAGGAATTTGGTTGTTTGCCTACAATGGCTCGGTATGGAAAAAAAGCGAAAATGAGGACCAACATAGAAGGGGCCTATATACGTATTGGAAACGCACGGCCCCTTATCCATCAATGATCGCTTTTGATGCGCCGGAAAGAATGAGCTGCGCGCCGCGCAGGATCAACTCCAACACGCCATTGCAGGCGCTGGTGACGCTGAATGATTCGGTTTACCTGGAAGCGGCCCAGCATTTTGCGTACCGGATGCAGGAGCTGGGAGGGGTGGACCCGGAACAGCAGATCAGCAAGGGATATGAACTGGCAATGATAAAACCCATCAGCGCGGGCAGACTGGAGGCTTTGAAAAATTTATATCAAACCTCCCTGGTCGACTTTAAGAATGATGCGCATAAAACAGCGGAGATGACCGGAGCCCCGGATAAAATGGCTAAGGCCGGGAAGGCAGCCGATAACCCAACAAAACGATACGGCCCGGAAACGGCCGCCCTGATCGTAGTGGCCAATGCGATGCTCAATCTTAATGAAGTAATCACAAAGAACTGAGCAATGACACAGAAAGAATTGCATAATGCGCGCCTGATAAAAGATAAATAAACCAAAGAAGGCGACCCATAATGCAATAAAACGTATGATCCGGAACAGCGGCCCTGATCGTGGATGGCCGGGAAGGCATCGGCTTCCGGAGGGTATAATTTACAATGACGACCGGCGCGTGAGTGAAAAAGGGATCTCCACATGTTCCCGGGAGCCTTCAAGGATCAATTGGGCCATCCTTTCCCCCATTTGCCTGAAATCCGTAGATATGGTGGTGATGCCATTCAGGATGATCTTTTTTAAAGGCGTTTCATTGTAAGAGATGATCCCTACCTGTTCTCCTATCTTCAGCTTGAGCTGAAGTATCCTTTCCACCAATATCACCAGGTCGTCTTCCATCAGGGTAATATAGGCTTCGCCGGCAGCTAATGGCTCCGAGGCAATATCATGCGTCACCTTAGCGGAGAAAGCATATTCCTGGCAAAACCGGTTAAATCCATGCACGATCTCGATGGGCATATAGCTGTATTCGGGGAAAACGATCTTAAGCGTATCGTACTTGCTCAACAGGTCGAGCGCTTCTTCCAGGGCCCTATAGATATCCTTTTCAAAATTTTCATATACCGCCGGGAACTCGCCCTCTATGCCGGGGATCATCTTGCCCAATAGCGCCAGTCGTGATTTGGGCAAGGCGTTGATCAGGTCATGAGCTTTCTCCCCGCCTTCGAGGAAATGGGGGATGATCACGTAGTAAGAATGGCCGTCCTTTTTCTTCGCCAGCAATTTCCTGAACACGGAAAAATCATTATTATAGATATAAAGATCAATAGACGCCTGCTCGCCCAGCGCCGAAGCAAAAGAATCGTAGATGATCTTTTTATGCGCGCTTAACTTGTTAAACAGCATCACCACATTGAGCTTTTGCCTGACGCCCGCGCTGCTGATGTAATAACCCTTGCCCGGGACAGAGCCCACCACCTGCATACTCTTCAGGCGCCGATAACCCTTTTCTGCCGTATCCCTCGAGATCTCCAATTCATAACTCAATTCATTGATCGACGGAAGAGGCTCCCCTAGTTTCAGTTTCTCCTGCTCCACGGCTTTCAGTATCGCATTGGTCAACTGCAAATATTTGGGCGTAGCCGAATATTCGTCTACCTTAATAAGTTCGAAAAATTTAGCATGTTTCATCTTAGTGGCGCATCGACAAGTTCAACTGATGTTTTGGCTCTCTAATCTACGGTAAAATTATCTTTCCCGCCTTGCTTTGTAAAGATAGCATTGATCGCGCTGCTGCAGGCGGTCAAACAAATAGAGGAAAAACAATTGGGCCTTGCTCCTGAAATGTATAGTGAACGCGGCGTTGCCCGGCAATAAATGATCTGCTAGAACCCCGGATACAATTTCAATTCAATAATATTGTCCGGCAGCGCGTTTCCCCTCCAGCATTTATGGATGGCAAGCGCGGCGCCGATAGCCGTGGCCTGCGGAATACCGGCTGCATATACCTCAATACCGGGGAAGGAAAGGGAGAGCAGATGCATGAACAGGGCGTTGCGGCTGAATCCTCCATCCACAAAGATCTTTTTCACTGAATCGTTAGGCATAATCAGCTTTGTTGAAACGACCTGCTGTCGCACGATATCGATCATCAGTTGGTGATAGGCTTCTTCATAGTTATTAAAAGAGGAGAGCGTTCGTTCGCCAAATCCCGATACGCCGGGACCGGCGCCTTCTTTCATTTTTATTGGGGGAAATTGTTTGCCGAGGCGCTCAGCCAGCGAGCGGTCGTAAGCAACGGTCTCGTAATAATGAGGCGGCAAATGAAAATAATCTGCCAGCTTTTTTACCTGCTGCTCGTGTTCATAACCGGCAAATAGCCGGGATGCCTTCACATTTTTCCCGGTATAGGTCAGATAACACAAGCAATCCTGTTTCAACTCTTCCGCGTTGGGGTAGGAAGGATTGAAAGGATTAAGGCTAATGCACCAGGTGCCCGTGGAGATCAGAACAAACGGCTCTTCAAAACCGGCGAGGTAAGGGATCAGCGCCGCAGAGCTGTCGTGCAATCCGACGCCTGCTATGCGCGCCGGCTCATTGCCGGTTAACCGGATCGCTTCATCTGAAGGAAATATAGGCGCCAGTTTTTGAATGATCCCTTCGCGGCGCACCCATTCATGGTAACGATGATTGGAGAAATCCCAGAGAAGGGTATGACAGCCGATGCTGGTAATATCGGAATATTTGACGCCGGCGGCCAAATAACTTAAGTATTGTGGAAGGTGCAGCGAACAATCTATTTTGTCAAATATGTCTTTCCGCTCCTGTTTCAGGCGATACAACTGCATGCCGGAGTTCAGGCTGCCCAGAGCGGGCGAAGCGGTATGCATGGACATGACCGTCTCGCCTCCATAGTCTTCATAAAACCGGCGTTGTAAATCTGCCGGGTAAGGTTTCAGGTAATTATACAGGGGCAGCATCGGTTTGCCTTCGGCGTCGAGATGCACAAGGCTGGCGCCATACGCGGAAAAATTGATCGCTTTCACCTCAAAAGCTCCGAGCGTACTGAGTTCGCGCAACGAGCTTAGCGTCCAGTCCGTAAGCTGATCAAGATCTTCACAAGGGTCCCCGTCTTCATCCGCTATTTCCGGGAACTGAACGGATCTTTCCTCCACGATGGCATACTGCTCGTCGAACAGGAATATTTTTTTGTTGGTTTTGCCTACGTCGAAGACGGCAATCACGGGTAAGGCGCTCATATTACAATCCTGTAGCAATGGTTTTCATTCCTCTCTCCTCAATCAATCGTTTTCTCAGTTTTTCATCCCGGAAAAATTGCAGCGGTTTAATGGCGCCGCCCGACCGAAGCCTTGCTTCAGCTACCAAGGGGCGCAGATCTGTGCGAAAAGCATTCTGCAGCGTTTCCTGCGCTGTCGCTACATCATTAGCCTGCCGGACTTCCCTTAATTTTTCACGGTCTACCAGCAAGGCCTGCGCGTAGCCGATCATTATCGCTTCTACAGATTGTAACAGGTCTTCCAGCGGGTCCTTTACATTGTGCGACGCGTCTATCATCCAGCCAAGGTCCGTGGCATGATTCATTCCCCTGGCGTCCATGCCTTCCACCAGTTCATTAAATATCAGGAACAACTGGTAAGGTTTAATGCTTCCTACGGTAAGATCATCATCGCCATACTTGGAGTCGTTAAAATGAAAGCCGCCGAGCTTTCCTTCCATGAGCAGCAGGGACACGATCTGTTCTATATTGGCATTGGGCAGGTGATGGCCAAGATCTACCAGCGTAAAGGCCTTCGGGCCCAGTTTATTGGCATATAATAACGACTGTCCCCAGTCGCCCACGGTAGTGGAATAGAAATTGGGCTCATACGCTTTGTATTCCACAAATACCTTCCAGTGTTCGGGCAGGGCGCTATACACTTCCTGCAAACATTCCAGGGTACGCTGAAAAGCTTCCCTGAAATTCAACTGGCCCGGGAAACAGGAGCCGTCAGACAACCAGACAGTGAGCGATGAAGAGCCAAGCTCAATGCCGTGACGGATCACTTCAATATTATGCGCTACCGCCTGCTGCCGCACGTTCTTGTCCACATGCTGAAAGGATCCGAATTTATAACTCAGCTTTTGCCCGGGCTGATCCTGAAAAGTATTGGAGTTCATGGCATCGAACCGAATGCCATGCTGCGCCGCCAATGCCTTTATCGCCGAAGGATCTGAGGGGATATCCCAGGGAATATGCAGGGAGATGGCGCCGCTGGACTGGTTAAGCGCATGCAGCAAACCGATATCGCTGATCTTTTCTTCCAGGTTGCGTGGCTCGCCTCCTTCCGGAAAACGCCCGAAACGGGTGCCGCCGGTCCCCAATGCCCAACTGGGTATGGCCACCTGGAAATCGGCTAATTTCTTAAGCATCCCTTCGGCGTCCGGGAGGGTAGCGGCAATAAAATCAAACTGGCGGCGATGCGCTTCAAGCAACGACTGGTTATGCTTTTCAATGGCAGATTTTTCTATTTGCATGTCATCATTTTAAGGAAGGTAAAAAACTTCTTCGAGAGGTATGCTGACCGGCGAATGATCTTCATGGGTATCCATAATATCCTTCATAAAACTCCACCATTTTTTCATCACCGGATGCTCGCGCAATTCGGCCAACAACGCCGGATCGGAAATTTTATAAAATCCAAAAAGATGCAGGGTGGTTTCGTCCAGGAAAATAGAATACTCCTGTATGCCGGTTTGCTTCAGCAGCGTTTTTAGTTCGGGCCATAGCTGCTCATGTCTTAGCTTGTATGTTTCTTTCTGACCCTCATGCAATTTCATTCTGAAAGCAATTCTTTTCATGGCAATTATATTTACCTGTTCTGCAAATAATCAACCGCTATCGTATAAAAACAAAAAAACAAATCTTAAGCCATCGTCCTGCTATCGGCGCATGCAAAACCAACCGCTAAAACCCGTGCGGGATGGAAAAGCCTGCGCCGGCGCGACTACCGCACAAAAGCCATAGCCACGCCTCCGTCAACATTCAATACATTTCCGGTAGACTTGTTCATCAGTCCGCCTACAAACGCCAAACAAGCGTTGGCGATATCTTCCGGCAGGATGATCTCATTGAGCAGGGTGCGCTTTGCATAATAAGCGGGAAGCTCTTCCACCTTAACCCCATAGGCGGCGGCCCTTCCTTTGGCCCAGTCTCCCTCCCATATTTTACTGTCGGCGATCACGGCATCGGGATTCACCACATTCACCCGGATCTTATCCTTTCCTAACTCTGCCGCATTCAGTCGGCTCAGGTGCAGCTGCGCTGCTTTTGCCGAACCATAGGCGGCATTATTGGGACCGGAAACCAGGGCATTCTTACTGACGATATTGACGATATCGCCCCCTATATCCTGGATACGCATGGTTTTCGCCGCCGCCTGCGTCACCAGGAACTGGCCTTTTACCAGCACATCATATAATATATCCCAGTCTTTCTCCGTATGCTGTTCGAGCGGTTTGGAGATGGACAGACCTGCGCAGTTCACTACAATATCCACGCCTCCGAAGGCAAGGGCGGCGCTGTCAAAAACACGGCCAACCATAGCGGCATCCGTTACGTCCAGCGGTTCGGCGATAAAGACATCCCTGCCATATTGCTGCTGAAAATCTGTCCTTCCTTTTTCCAGGCGGGCAGGATCATTGTCATTGATAATGATGCAGGCGCCTTCATCAGCCATTTTTTTAGCGATGGCCTTGCCGATCCCTCCTGCGCTCCCGGTAACCAGCGCAACGCGTCCAGACAACGCTTTGGGTTTTGGCATGCGCTGCAGCTTTGCTTCTTCAAGCAACCAGTACTCAATATCAAAAGCCTCCTTTCTGGGCAGGGAAGTATATTCGGAGATCGCTTCAGCGCCCTTCATCACATTGATGGCATTAATATAGAACTCCGAAGCGACCCGCGCGGTTTGTTTGTTTTTTGCAAAACTGAACATGCCTACTCCCGGGTAGAGTATGATCACCGGGTTAGGATCGCGCATAGCCGGACTATTAGGTTCCTTGCAGGATGCATAGTATTCGGTATACATTTTCCGGTATCCTTCGAATAAGGGAAGCAGTTTTTCCCTGAGCGCGCCGGATTCGACATTCTCTATTGCAGCGGGGTCAAGTACCANNTGCGCGCTGCAAAGACCCCGAAGCGCGGGAGCAATAGCAGCCGCCTTTTTCAGCCTTTCCTCCCTGTCCGGCGAAACTATCCTGGCGCCGCCAAACGCCTTCTTCCCCTTCATGGCAGTTTCCAGGTATTCCGAAGCTTTCTCAATTACTTCCAGCGTACTGAGATAGCTCTCATAAGCGGTGTCGCCCCAGGTAAACAAGCCATGAGATCCCAGTATGATGCCGTTGATACCAGGGTTTTCGTCCAGGCATTGGCGTAGCTTCAGGCCCAGGTCGAACCCCGGCCGCTGCCAATCCACCCATCCCATCTTACCCTTAAACAATTCCCTGGTAATGGCTTTGCCATCCTTTGCAGCGGCGATGGCAATCACCGCGTCCGGATGCAAATGGTCTATATGTTTAAAAGGAAGAAAGCCATGCAAGGCCGTATCGATAGAAGGCGCTTTGGAATCAAAATCGAAAATGCAGTTATTGTATAAAGCCACCATCTCATCTTCATGGACAAGTCCCCGGTACACATTTTTCATGCTTCTCATGCGATCCACATATAATGCGGCCAGGCCGCTGCGTTTTAACGTGCCGAGATCGCCTCCCGATCCCTTGATCCACATGACTTCGGTCTCCTTGCCGGTCAGCGGATCCCTTTCCATGGTTTTGCAGGAGGTATTGCCGCCCCCGTAATTGGTCAGGCGCAGATCTGCTCCCAGCAGGTTCGACCGGTAGATCAACAGATCTACCTCATTGGGCGATAGCGACGCGGCTTTCTTATCGTCCCACAAATAACTCACGTGTTTAAATTCTTTTCCGGAAACAGCAGACATACTATATATTTTTAGCGGATCAGTAAAATTATTTTAACGCATTCCCATATCCCACGATCAGTACAGATACAATGATGACCAGTATTCCCAATATGATCATCCTTTTTGTTTTAGCGCTGGCGCCCTTCCATTCATTCAATATAACGCCCCAGGTATTGGCGATCAAAATGATGAAAGCCATGTGCAGTATCCAGGAACTGGCGCCATTGCCCAGCTTACTCTCTCCCATGCCATAAAAGAAAAACTGCAGGAACCAGGTTGTTCCCGCCAATGCCGAGAACAGGTAATTGGAGGCCAAAGGCGTCTTTTTATTTGTATAATCGCCAAAGGTCTTGTTCTTCTTATTCAGGAACATGCACCAGATCAGGTTCGTAGTCAGTCCGCCCCACAATATTACCACGTAAGTAACATTATTCTGAAATAAAAACTCTCCCTGTCCCGGGTTTGCAGTTTTCCATAATTCATTAGCTGTATTCGCCATAGATTTACCCGATTCAATACCAAAATTGAAACAGGCGCTTAATACGCCGGAAACAATGGATACCAGCAACCCCAATCCGAATTTGTATTCGGTTTTAAGTTCAATGGCATGCGCATCCGATCCGGAAGTCTTCAATTCCTTCTCTTTCATCACCCCTGCTTTACCGCAAAGAACAATACCAATGATACAAACCGCCAAACCGGACAATACGGTCAGGCCCCAATCGGAATGAATGAGTTCGCCAAAACCCGTCTTGCCCTCCTGGGGAGAAAAATGATAATAAACAGAAGGGATAAGCGCGCCGAATACCATGCACAACCCGAGTATGATACTGCTTCCCAATGCCACCCCCAGGTACCTTACGCCGAGCCCGTAGGTCAATCCTCCAATGCCCCAGAGTACGCCGAACAAATAAGTATAGATTAATACATTGCCGCCTGCCCCGCTAATGATATCCTTAAATCCCGGTATGGTTAAGTAAGCGGCCAATGGGGGAACAATAAGCCAGGAAAAAATCCCTCCTACTATCCAGTAACTCTCCCAGGCCCATTCCTTCACTTTTTTATAAGGAATGTAGAAACTACCGGAAGCAAATCCGCCGATAAAATGAAAAATAACGCCTAAAACAGCCTGCATTCGTTAATGATTTATATGATGATCCTTATTCTTAAGGTTCGTTTAGCCTATAGATATAGAATGGAACTAAAAGTAGAGAAATGTCGCAATAAAGCTGTCATGCACCGTCATGGACCTATCTTTGTGTTTTAACTTAATTTTAAAATACGAAACCGTAAAACGGCGCTAAAATGCTATATTGAACATCATGAAAAAGAAGATACTTTTGGTAGACGATGATGTGGATGACAGAGAGATCATTTCGGACGCCTTTAAGATGATTGAAGCAGACCACCTGCTTCATTTTGAATCGAACGGAGAAAATGCCATACAATACGTGCAAAGCCAGTTCGAAACTGGCGATCTGCCATCGCTGATCGTATTGGACCTGAATATGCCTAAACTAAACGGCACCCAGACCTTAAAAATATTAAAAAGCGATCCCCGCTTTGAGAATATTCCTGTTGTGATCTTCTCTACTTCCTTAAA
>DEHV01000023.1 GCA_002352105.1 Chitinophagaceae bacterium UBA2791
GGCTTTTTAAAGACCTGGCAACCCGCTATCAATTCTCTTACATGCGATGAATTCGAAAATGCAGCCCTATATGATGATAAGTATGCGGTGTTGCGCAATCATGGATCATGCCGGGTGAAAAATGTAAAGCTTGACGGCCGGAACAAACTGATATACCGCTATCAAACAAATTCTTCCAAAGGAATATTGACCATCCGCTTAGACCAGCGCGACGGGAAAATATTGAAATCCGTGCCGCTGAAGAATACGGGATCAGAATGGACGTTTGCGGAACTCGATTTTGAAGGGGTAACGGATACGCATAGTGTATATTTAGGGTTTGAGCATCCTGAACCGTTTGACCCCAACCGCTCCGGCATTCTGCTGGACTGGTTGTATTTCACCAGCGGCTTTCCCGGCAAAGGCTCTCCTGGGTATGAGGAGGCGTTGTCTTCCTTCTGGCAGTTGATGAATGCAAAGGTTGCCACCACGCCCATCCTAATGGAAAATCCTCCCGATCTTTTTCGCGAGACCCATGTTTTTGAAAGGGGCAACTGGTTAATGAAGGGAGAAGAAGTGGCCCCGGATGTGCCCCATTCGCTTAACCCTATGCCTGCCAATGCTCCCCGTAATCGATTGGGACTGGCAATGTGGTTGACGGATAAAAAAAATCCGTTAACTTCAAGGACGATGGTGAACAGGTTATGGGAGCAGCTTTTTGGAAGAGGGATCGTGGAAACGCTGGAGGACCTGGGCACCCAGGGAGAGGCNNGCAGGATTCTAAAGCCAGCGATGAAATGTTGGAAAAAGATCCTTATAATAAATTCCTCGCGCGGGGCCCCCGGGCGCGGTTGTCCGCCGAACAGATCAGGGATCAGGCCCTATCGCTCAGCGGGCTGTTGAGCGATAAACTGTATGGTCCCAGCGTGATGCCCTGGCAGCCGGAAGGCATATGGTTGTTTGCCTATAATCGCTCCTCAGTATGGAAAAAAAGCGAAAAAGAAGATCAGTACAGAAGAGGATTATACACGTATTGGAAACGCACGGCGCCTTACCCGTCGATGATCGCTTTTGACGCGCCGGAAAGAATGAGCTGCGCGCCGCGCAGGATCAACTCCAATACGCCATTGCAGGCATTGGTGACGCTGAATGATTCGGTTTACCTGGAAGCAGCCCAGCATTTTGCGTACCGGATGCAGGAGCTGGGAGGGGCGGATCCGGAACAACAGATCAGCAAAGGATATGAGCTGGCAATGATAAAACCCATCAGCGCGGGCAGACNNCCGGAAACGGCCGCCCTGATCGTGGTGGCCAATGCGATGCTCAATCTTAATGAAGTAATCACAAAGAACTAAGCAATGACACAGAAAGAATTGCATAATGCGCGCCTGATAAAAGAGGCAAATGAAGCCAGGATGCAGATGCATACCCGTAGGCATTTTCTGAAGGAAAGCGCAATGGGACTGGGCTCGCTTGCCCTGGGCGCGCTGTTGCAATCCTGCGGTTCCGGCGCCCCTGCTTTACCCGAAACGACAAATCTGTTTGATCCCGCGCATCCGTTAAGCCCTAAGTTTCCCATGTTTCCGGCAAAGGCCAGGAGCGTTATTTATCTGCATATGGCCGGCGCGCCTTCACAATTGGAATTGTTCGATTACAAACCGGAATTGATGAAGCTGGATGGTATAGCATGCCCTCCCTCGCTGCTTGAAGGAAAACGGTTTGCTTTTATACGGGGCGTTCCCAAGATGCTGGGTCCGCAGGCGAAGTTTAAACAGCATGGTCAGAGCGGCGCCTGGATCTCCGACAGGCTTCCTCATCTCTCCACGGTTGCGGATGAGATCAGTTTTCTAAAAGCCTGTACTACCGATCAATTTAACCACGCTCCTGCCCAACTGCTGATCCATACCGGCTCTCCCAGGCTGGGGCGGCCCAGTATCGGATCCTGGGCGACCTATGGTTTGGGGAGCGAGAATCAAAATCTTCCCGGCTTTGTGGCGCTGACTTCGGGGGGAAGTTTTCCTGATGCCGGTAAAAGCGTGTGGGGAAGCGGTTTCCTGCCTTCTGTCTACCAGGGCGTACAATGCCGGAGCCAGGGAGATCCCGTATTGTTCATCAATGATCCGAAGGGCATGAGCAGGGATATGCGCAAGGCTTCCATCGATGCCATCAATCAGGTCAACCAGGAAGAATATAAGGAATACAACGACCCCGAAACCTTATCGCGCATCGCTCAATATGAAATGGCGTATAAAATGCAGATCTCTGTTCCGGAAGTGATGAACATCAACAACGAGCCGCAATACATCCACGAGATGTACGGGACGCAGCCGGGTAGAGAATCCTTTGCCAACAATGTATTGCTGGCAAGAAAGCTGGTGGAGAATGGCGTTCGCTTCGTGCAGCTGTTCGATTGGGGATGGGATACGCATGGCACCGATTCCTCGACTTCTCTGGACATCGGGTTTATTAACAAATGCAGAAGCATCGACAAAAGCATCACGGCGCTTATCCTGGATCTTAAACAAAGAGGCTTGCTGGAAGAGACCCTGGTGGTATGGGGCGGCGAATTTGGCAGGACCCCGATGCAGGAGAACAGGGAAGGAAAAGAAAATATGTTCAAAGGGCGCGATCATCATGTGGAAGCGTTTACCTGCTGGATGGCCGGGGGAGGCGTAAAAGGAGGCGTCAGCTATGGAGAAACCGATGAGATCGGCTACAGCTCCATCAGCGGAAAAGTTACGGCATTTGATATACAGGCGACAATATTGAATCAACTGGGATTCGATCATGAAAAATTTACTTATGAATTCCAGGGAAGACCCTTCCGCTTAACCGATGTTGAGGGCGAGGTGATCCGTGATATCCTGGCATGATAAAAATTCTTTTCCTTGATCTTACTATCATTATCTGAACTTATTGGACGCTTTCATCCTGTAGTGGTGCATTTGCCTATCGGCATACTGGCGCTTGCCGGATTATTCCTATTACTGCCGGCGCGCGGCCTTTTTGCGGGACTGCGGTCGTCGATCACGCCTATTTTATTTATCGGTTTGATCAGCGCGGTATTTTCCTGCATCACCGGGTATGTTTTATCGGGAAGCGGAGATTATCCCGAAAGACTTATAGGCATTCATCAATGGATGGGCATAGGCGTAACGGTTATTACGGGGGTTATCCTGCTGATGCGCATTAAGACGTCGGAAGAAAAATGGCAATGGCTGTTTGGCGCTGTATTGCTGTTGTTGTTATTGCTTACCGGTCATCAGGGCGGCTCTTTAACGCACGGGGAAGACTACCTGGCGCAGCCTCTGAATAGTATACTGGGAAGGGATGAGCCGGTTATTATAAAACGTAAACCCCTACCTGATGTGCAGGAGGCGATGGCCTATGCGGAAGTGGTCCGGCCCGTGCTGCAGGCAAAATGCTTTGGCTGTCACAGCGCATCGAAACAAAAAGGAAAGCTTCGGATGGACCAGCCGTCCTTACTGATGAAAGGGGGAAAAAACGGCGAAATAATCGTTCCCGGAAAATCGGCTGAAAGCGAAATGATCATCCGTATACTGCTTCCCAAAAATGACGAACACCATATGGCTCCAAAGGATAAACCTCAGGCCACGGAGCAGGAAACCGCTTTGTTGACATGGTGGATCGATAATGGCGCCAGCTTCGACAAAAAAGTAAAAGAGTTGCCGCAGCCGGACCCGATCAAGCCGGTCCTGCTGGCGTTGGAACACGAAGAGGAGGAAGAAAAAAGTCTGCCGAATATTCCTTTGGAGCCCGTTGAACCGGCCGATGAACAAGCCATCCAGGCGTTACGCGACGCGGGTGCGGCGGTTTTGCCCGTTGCCGCCGGCAGCCATTACCTGTCCGCCAGTTTTTTCATCGCGTCTGATTCAGGGGATCTGATCACGCCATTGTTATTGCCGTTAAAGCGGCAATTGGCATGGGTAAAGATGGGCAATACAAAGATCAGCGATGCCTCCCTGGAGATCCTTGGCCAATGCGTTAACCTGACCCGGCTTAATCTGAACCATAGCCGTATTACGGACGAGGGGCTGGCCTACCTTGCGCCGTTGACCCAATTGCAGTCATTGAGCCTGGTCGGTACTCCTGTTACGGCTTCGGGAATTGCAGCGTTAAAAGAATTGAAAAGCCTGCGATCCCTGTATCTGTACCAGACAAATGTTCAGCAGGGCGACTGGCAGGAGTTGAAACGCTTATTCCCGGATGTTATGCTGGATTCAGGAGGATATAAGCTGCCGTTTTTAGCTACGGATACGCAGCAGGTAAAGGCGCCGGCCAGACAAAACGATTAGTCGAATAAAAACCGTTTGCAAAAACAGGTTTTGGGAAGGCTGCGCCGTTCCGTCCAATGGGGCGCGATATATGGAAAGAGCGATTTCCGGGTATAGGCGCTGATTAATATTTGCGGCCCGGCCCGTGATCAGGGAAAGCTTACTGATTATGCGGGCTCTTGCTGATCTCGTAGAAAGCTTTGGCTGTTTCGACGGATTCTTTGTAATACACCGGTTTAATAACATATGAATGCGCGCCTAAATTCAGGCATTCTTTTTTTTCAAGATCATTTAAGGAAGTAGAGAAGATCAC
>DEHV01000057.1 GCA_002352105.1 Chitinophagaceae bacterium UBA2791
GCCTGCGCCACAAGGCTATGATTAACGGCAAGCCCCGGGAGATAGATGGTTCCGTTAAGCAGCAACTGGTCGGCCGAATACTGATTCAACACAGAACGATAGCGGGCAAACACGGATTGCGCAAACCGGGGATAAATATGCTGGACGGCTTGCTGCGACTGATTACTGGCGGTTAAGGACAATTCGCCCGTATTAAAATGACCATTTTCGAATAAGGCCTTGGAAGCGCCGGTATAATATATACTTTTGGCGTTGGCTGTTGCCGACAGGGTGATCCTCCGGTAATGCCTGCCGCTGCTGAGATTCAGCGGAAGGCTCAGCCCCAGCTGGGCGTTGAGCTCGTCCCAGTTTACGGTCCGCCCGGTATCTTCAAAAGACCTGCCGAAAGTATAGGAAGCGCCGCCCCTGATCACCGGGAACAGACCGCCATAAGCCAGGGAAGCGCCTGCTTCCTTGTATCCTTCGTTACGGTTGTAACCCGCAAACAGCTCCGACTGGAAGGTATTGAGCACATTCTGTCCGATCAGCGCATAGGAATAGTCAGGATCGCTGATATACGGCCGCCAGCTATGGAAATTAAACAACCTGAACGAACGGGGATAGGAAGTAACCGGGAAAACGGCAGCCGGTGAAACAGGATTTGCTTCGGCATTCGCTGTAAGCTCGCGTAGGGGATAGATCAGCGCGGCGCTCCGGTTATCAGGCTCGATGAATGATGTAGAGGTATAATCCCCGTAGGTCAAACGGTTTCCGACAGCCGTAAACGAGACAAGCGCGTATCTGTTATCCCGTACGCTTAACTGATAGTCGCCGGTAAACAGGTTATCGCCCGGAGGCCGAAACCGGAAAACCGTTCCCTTAACGGAAATGTATACGTGATCCTGTAGACCGTCCGACATGCTAAAACAGATCGTATCTCCCCTGGTCTGGGTATACCCTATGGTCTGCATACCGAATGGGGTCAGCCATTGCGCCTCCCCGGTAGTAATATCAAATATCCCCAAAGCCATTTCGCCCGATCTGTTCCGAACCGCCGCGGCTATACTGTTATCCTGGTAGAATTTCGGGTAGGTATAGACCAGCGAGTCGGGATTGGGAACGGCATGCAGTTTATCCCCGGACCGCGGGTCGATAATATGCAGTTCATTGTTTCCATCGGCGCCTGCATGCACCGCAACTATACGCGATCCATCGGATGAGATATCAGGGGCAAAATACTTTGTTTTCCGGGTAACCGTAACCTGTCGACCGGTATGGATATCCGCTAATCTGATCTCCCCGTAATCTCTCCACCCCCATCTCAGGTCGGGCAGCAAGGCCGCATAGACGATTTTGCCGTTGCGATAAGAAAAATAATTGTCCAGCGAGACATCACGCACGCGCAGTTTTTTTTCTTCGCCGGATACGGTATTGCGGAGGGAAAATACAGGGACCTGCCGGTAACTGCTTCGAACATACACAATGTTTTCTGCATCCACCCATTGAGGAAAGGATTCATCAGCGACAAAATGACGATGCCGCCTTCCGTATAAAGAAGCCGAATCGATGGAAGGAGTATCTGTCGGTTCCCCGGAACGCTTTTCAGAAGCATCCGCAGATGGGCCATCCTGTGGATCGATAGCGCCGCCTTCCTGCAAATGGCCCGGGGAAGAACGTTTAAAAAAATCCAGCGCATGATTCCGGAAGGAAACATAATGCTCCCCGGTATGTCTTTTCACCGCCTTCTGGAATGGATAGAACAGCCCTTTATAACGGGCGGCATCATCCGTTATCCTTTCCCATATATTCGCGCCGTATTTTTCTCTTCCATACGCTGCCAGCATATAGCCGAGGCGATAATGATCCGGAACCCGGTCGCGATAAGAGCCATTCCGCAATTTCATCCAGGAATAATCTTTTCCCGACGCCCACAAAGCGCGGAAATCATTAAAGAAATAAGGCAACCGGCCTCTCCCCTGGCGACTTTCCAGGGTTTCCTGCAATACAGCGTCGCCTTCCCAAAACCAATCGGGGATGGCTGCGCTGCTGGCCAGGGCCAGGCCCTCCTCGCCAAACAACAGGTAGGCGGCCTTTGAAAGTCCCTTGCGGAAATTATTGAATTGCTGAACATGCCGGTACTCATGCAAAGCCAGGGTGGTATTCCAGGGAAGACTGCCCAACCGGAAACTGTTCTGCGGAGGGGTAAGATAGAACTCGCTTCTGAAGGGCGCCAGCGATACGTAGCCATTGGCGTTGGTCGTCTGGTTCTGCAGCACAATGTTTATTTTTCTTATCGCGCTGCCGATCGTCGCTTGCGTACTAGTGGAAAGACGCTCCGTAATAGCGGCGACCTCAGCCGCCTGACGCTCCAAACCGGGATGAAAAATAATTCTCGCAGCATTTGAGTTCAATTGCTTCCAGGGCAACGAAGGAGGAGTTCCTCCAAATTGTTGTGAAATCCCCTTCCAGGGAATAGCCGTTATTGCCAGGACCATTACAATAAAACAACGCGCGCGCATAAGAAAAATCACCAATTAAGGGAGTGAAGTTACCTTTTTAACTTTTTCTGCCGCAGCTAATTTTGTCCTGCATGCATTTGATAAAACCTTGCTAAGATCTGATGGCCATAAAGGGGAATATTGTATTGTACGCCCCGGAATACCGATCATATTCTGAAAAAAGAATACCTCACCTGTAAAACAATATCATGAGACCAGGGAAAAAATTACCAGCGTCCTCATTCGCCGAACTCACGCCGCATGAAATGCAACAGATCTCCGGAGGCGCCGTCTGGGATAAATTACTAACCGCGCTCATGGGCGTGGGGCTTAGCGCTTTCTACGAAATGGGAAAGCAGGAAGGAAGGCTTGCCCGTCAACGGGTTTCATTCATTCAACCAGCTTAACAGGAATCTCATTCATTCAAACATTTAAAAAACAGAAAAATGCAAAAAGACCTTTTAACCAACCTGAATCTAAGGGAGCTTAATTCCGTTGAATATACCTCTATAACCGGGGGAGGTGGAATGTCCATTCATTTAAAATGCGTCAGGAACGCCTATATGAATAGTCCTGCAAAAACGGTTTTATTAGGAGGAACCATCTGGGGAATGGCCCGAACGCTCGGCATTATTGTCGGGTGTGCCGGCTGATAAAGAAGGAGCATTCTTTATGGATCTGATGAAGACGGCGGCATGAGGTATCCTGAAACCTGGCGAGCAAGCATTCCAATTGCATTAAGCGGAACGCGGATAGCTGCCGGGAAAGAGCGAAAAAACATTCTTTGCCAAATCCAATGAAGAATGCTCCTTCTTAAAAAATGCAACCGCAATTATCCGACACCCGCGCGCCCACTCTATGTGCGCCGGCAGATCTGGATGGCGCATAGCCAACCATTCGCAACAGCTAAAACATCAACCATGAAAAAAAGCATCCTGGCAGCGCTAGCCGTTATCCTGATTGCCATTCTCTGCTATATGCTCTACAATTTCGGAAAGTCCGAGGGAGAAAGCATTAAAAAGGCGCTAATTGAGGGGCGGTCAGGAAAGAACAACGAAGAGGACGGTAATAAGGGCCGATAAGACACATTCATCATTGTAGTCAGAGAACATGACAAGGGGTTAGCCCGTCGGCCATTCCCAATAATGTCAATTTATCCAATTAATTATATGCGCGATCAGCAACCAATGGAAAATGAATGGCAGGGCCATTTCCGGCTGGTATCCTCCAATACAAGGGCTATATACCTGTCCATTTTCTTCCTGTTAGCAGCCATTATCTGCGCGCTGCCCCTGCTTAAGATCAACGTCAGCGTCAGGGCCCGCGGAATGATCAGACCTGAATCTGAACGGGCATCCGTACGGGCGCCGGTAGCAGGTATCATCAGGGAGGTAAAGCTCAAAGAAGGTCTGTTTGTCGAAAAGCAAGACATACTTGTAACCATTGAAGACAGCGCGCTTATCCATAAGACCCGGCTAAACGAGCAAGAGATCCATACGAGGAGACAATGGCTACGCGACCTTGCACTAATCAACAGCGCTGGACGCGACCCGCTCCGGGTACGCGAAAGCCTATCCTCGGAGCTGATGGCGAGTCAATGGCGGCAGTATGCCAGCGCCAGGGAGGAATGGCTTTCCGAACTAAAAAAGATAAAGCGTCAACTGGATATCCATGAAAAGCTAGGCAGCGATTCCATCATCGCCATTCATGAGCTATTTGAAAAAAGATTGGATCATGAAAAAGCGCTATCCTCGCTGGCGTCCTTTGAGAATGCGCAAAGAAGCAGGTGGGCTGAGCTTTCGGCTCAATACAGTACGGAACTCGGCCAGCTGTTGGAACGCCGGCAGCAACTTAGGGAAGAAAAGAAATCATACCATATCAGGGCTCCGGTATCGGGCCATTTACAGCATACGGGCGATAAATACCCCGGATCGATGGTGTCCGCCGGAGAGCTCCTGTCCATGATCACTCCCGAAACCGCGCTGATTGCCGAATGCTGGATAAGCGCCGCCGATATTGGGTTAGTAGCTGCAGGCCAGCATTCCCTGTTCAGGATCGACGCCTTCAACTATAATTATTTCGGCGTCCTGGAAGGAAAGATCATTGCGATCGATCACGATATCACCATGATGGAGAACAAACCGATGTTCAAGGTAAGATGCTCCCTCAATGAAACCAGCTTTCCCCCGGTTAAAGGCTTTACTGCCCGGCTGAAAAAAGGAATGACCCTGGAGGCGCTCTTTGTTACAGCGCAAAGAAGTCTATGGCAGTTGTGTTTTGACCAGGTTAACGATTGGCTGAATCCCGCAGGATCCTGAATTTGCCTATTCGTCCCATTCTTGCATTTTATTCCGGAAACCTGGCCGCAAATCCGGGCCGAATGGTCATCGTTCCATCCCGCGTCAATTCCAGGCATATTCAGCCGCACGAACTAACGTATGTATATACGTGCCTTAACCCAATGCTTTGCATTAAAAAATAAGCTTTGAAAAAAAACATGCGTATCAAACAGCGGGATGCTTCCGACTGCGGAGCGGCATGCCTGGCATCGGTCTGCGCTTACTATAAGCTGTATATGCCCGTATCCAGGATACGGCAGTATACGGACGCCGATCAGCGCGGCGCGACAGTATGGGGGTTGACGCAGGCGGCGGCCCGGCTCGGGTTCCAGGCCAGGGGGGTCCGGGCGCCCAGCTCATCCCTAAAGGAAATCCCGCTTCCAGCCATAGCTCATGTGATGGTCAACGAAACCACCGCGCATTATATTACGATTTGCAAGGTAGGGAACGCAAAAATGGTCGTCATGGATCCCGCGTCCGGGGCTTTCAAAAAAATGACGATAACGGCGTTCAACAAAATATGGAGCGGCGTGATCGTACTCCTGGTCCCCGAAGGATCTTTCACCAAAAGGGATGAAAGGATATCCAATATACATCGATTCTGGAAACTGACGCTGCCGCATCAATCGGTAATGATCCAGTCATGTATCGGCGCAGCGGTGATCAGCCTGCTGGCGCTGGCTTCCTCTGTATATGTGCAGAAGATCGTCGACTTTGTTCTGCCGGAACAAAACCTTCGCCTCCTGAATGCCATGACCCTGATCATGATCCTTCTGCTGGTTTTCCAGGTCATTATCGGCATCATCAAATCCCTGCTTACGCTTCAGACGGGTCAATACATCGACGCCCGGCTCATCATGGGATATTACCGCCATCTGCTCTGCCTTCCACATCGCTTCTTCGACAATATGCGCGTCGGCGAAATCACAAGCAGGATAAATGACGCCGTAAAAATCAGGGTATTCATCAGCGAAGTAGTCATTAACCTTATCGTAAACGCGCTTATCCTCGTTTTTTCCTTCCTGCTGATGTTTTTTTATTATTGGAAGCTGGCGCTGATGATGGCTTCCATTCTCCCGGTCTATGCGCTCCTGTGCTATATGAACGACCGGGTTAACAAAAAATGGCAAAGAAAGATCATGGAAGACGGCGCCGCCCTGGACGCTCAACTGGTAGAAAGCCTGCAGTCTGCCTCCACCATAAAAAAACTGGGACTGGAATCGTATGCCGGAGACAAAACGGAAAACAAGCTTATGCAGTTGCTGAGAACCATCTGCAAGGAATCGGCATACCAGATATACCTGGTTAATTCGGCAGAATCTGTCACCCGTTTCTTCAGCATCCTGATATTGTGGAGCGGTAGCTATTTCGTTATCGCCAGGCATCTCA
>DEHV01000028.1 GCA_002352105.1 Chitinophagaceae bacterium UBA2791
TTATTTGTTCGTGACACCTAATAACCGGGATTCTGAGTTATGCTTTCGTTTACATTAACTTCATCCTGCGGAATGGGATACAACAAGTCGCGGGGGAACTGGAATGAGCGGGGCATAACTTGTCTATACAAACCCAGGCTAGCGCCATAATCAGGATGCCCGGTCATATCGTCTATTGCTGGAGGATCCTGCATTTCGACGTATGCGCCGATAGGCCTTCCTACTAAGGGACCGCTCAACACTTTTTCTGCTATCCCCCAGCGGCGAATATCAAACAATCGAAACCCTTCATATGCCAATTCAATTTTGCGTTCACTCCGGAGTTTTCTTCTCAATTCAGCCTGGTCGGTAGTTGTTATTGGAGGATATTGGTCTACCTGCGTAAAATCAGCGACTCCATATGCCCTTGCCCTTATCCTATTCAATGCATCCAGCACAGATTGGTCTATATCATTTGCTTCTATTTTAGCCTCGGCATAAATAAGCAACACCTCGGCATATCTCATAAGGATAAAATTCAAATCAGATGCGCTTCTTTTTGCCGGATAATCGCTTTCCGAATTGTATTTCTTCCACAGATACCCTGTAAAAGTCGCGAATGCGTTGGTAACATCTGTGTTTGCCACTCTCGTCGTCATTACATTGTTTTCTACTCTCCAGGTGGTTAGACTATCGGGATCGGTCTCAAATACAAACCCTCCAAAAACGCTTTGCGGCCTGATTATCGAAGCGTCTAACCTGGGGTCCCTGTTGTTAAACGGCTGGGAAGCGTCGTAAACCAATGACTCGTCAATAGGCAGGCCGTCGGTTGCCTCATAAGCGTCTATTAAAAACTGCGAGGGCGCGATATTACTGTTGCTGCCAAGCATCCTGGTCCCTGCATTCTGAGGATGCGCATGGACCCTTTGACCTTGTAAATATGCCACATCCCAAATCACCTCGGAACAACGAACACCCTCATACTGGAACAGGTTTTTGTAATCAGGATAAAGCGAATACTGCTGTAGATCCATAACCTGTTGCGACGCCTGAATGGCCAGATCAAACTTTTTATTGTACAAGGCAATCCTTGCCAATAAGGTTAATGCAGCGCCTTTGGTTGCGCGACCCTGGTCTTTTGCCGGCCAGCTCGCCGGAAGATAATCTTTGGCAGATTCCAGGTCTGCAATGATAAAGTCTGCCACTTCGCTTTTAGGCGACCTGCCAATCATGGATTCATCCAGTTTCGGCTGTTCTTTTAACAAGGGAACATCTCCATACATTTCTACCAGGAAATGATAAAAATATGCGCGCAAAAACTTTGCTTCGGCTTCAATCCGTGAAAAAGATTCTTCAGACATGCCATCCTTAGCTTTATGCATATTGGCAAGCAGGTTATTGGCTCTCGAAATGCCCTTATAAAGATCTGCCCAAAAAGACCGGAAAGCGGGCAGGGTGGAAGTTGCGCTGCCATCAGCGAGGCCATCCGGTTGTCCCCGCAGCCAGCCCATATCCGTAGTGCAATCCAGTCGCTGCATTACCTGCTGATTTTGGCTATGCCACCAGAGAACGTTATAAGTCCCTCTAATGGCAAATTCAAGTTCGGCTTCCGTTGAATAAAAAGTTGCATCAGACGGGGAGTCCAGTGGAAATTTGTCCAGATCATGCTTACTGCATGTAATAAACATAAAAGCCAGGACTACTATTGTAAAATATATTTTTGCATTCATGTTTTGAGGTATTTAAAATTTAACATTCATTCCAACGGCAAGCAAACGGCTGATTGGAAAATATCCGCTGCCATTGGGAACATTAGGATCTACTCCCTGCGGCATTTTGTTAAAGAAGGTTGCCAGGTTTTCAGCCAATAGGAACAGTCTGAAATGATCTACCGGCAATCGCTTAACAGAAGTTGCAGACAAGGTATAACCAAGCTGAAGATTTCTCAATCTCAGGTAAGAGGCATCGTACACCCAAAAATCAGAAGTGGAAAAATTGCTGTGCGTCGCCGCTTGCGTAAAGCGCGGCATCGACGCATTCATGCGCTCCGGCGTCCAAAAATCCCTGGCTTGCCATTCCCGGATATTTGAGCCATTGTACAGCGGCCAGGCTGCATAATCAGAAAGATAGACATTCCGGCGACCGATCCCCTGAAAAAAAACAGAGATATCAAAATTTTTGTATCGCGCTGCCAGGTTTATTCCATAATTAAGCGACGGGAAGGGGTCGCCAATGACTACCCGGTCATCCGCATTGATCACTCCATCCTTATTCTGATCCACATATCGAATATCTCCCGGAGCTATTTGACCGGCCTGTTGCGCATGAGCGTCAATTTCCTGTTGGCTATTGAAGAAGCCGTTTGATTGGTATCCATAAACAGATTGTATCGGAACTCCTTCCATTGTGATGTTGTCGCCGCTGATAAATGGCCCCGCGCCTTTAAGATCCGTTACCCTGTTCTTGACATCCGATACGCTAAACGATACTTCATAAGAAAAATCCTTCCCGCCCCTGCTCTTGTAGCCAAGCTCCATCTCCCAGCCTTTATTCCCTACTGCGCCGGCATTCTGGAATGGGGCCGATAAGCCTAAAATCAAAGGAACAGGCAGTTGCAACAAGATATCGGAGGTTTTACGATTAAAAAGGTCAAGCGAGAAATTAACCCGGTTTTGCAATACTGCGATATCGAACCCAAGGTTAGCGCTTGCTGTTTGTTCCCAGGTAATGCCGGAATTGGCTAATCCCAATTGAGCGGCGCCAGTAACGCCCACTCCGCCCAAAACATAATTTTGTCTCAAATCAATTGTCGAGATATAAGGATATGTTCCGATATTCTGATTCCCTAATACCCCCCATGACCCCCTGACTTTAAAATGGCTCAGGAAATGCAACGATTTCATGAAAGGTTCTTCAGAAACAACCCAGCCTGCAGAAAATGATGGAAATAGCCCCCATCTGTTTTCCGCACTAAACCTTGACGAACCGTCATATCTTAAATTTGCTTCAAGTAAATATTTCGAATCGTAATTATAATTAAGCCTTCCGAAGAAAGACCGTAAAGACCATTCTGATCCGCTTCCATTGTTTTGTTGATTGGCCACCGCTCCCGCGTTTAACTCTTCCAGATCCTGGAGCAGAAACTGATCCCTGGACGCCTGGAAATACGAGTTTTTAAAACTGACAAATTCATATCCGCCCAACACGCTTGCCGTATGCTTGCCAAGATATTTTTGAAAGTGTAGGGTAGCGTTCAGGGTTTGATTGAAAGTGGTAGATTCTCTTTGGGTAAGCGAATTAATACTAGGCATTTGTTGAACCGTTTCGCCGGAGGGGTCCGTTATATCATAGCTTTTCACCATGGTTCTTTCATTTCCGATCTGCAGATCAGGAGAATAGGCAACTCTCAGGTTCAATGCGTTAAAGAGCTTATAATTCAATCCTAAATTGGGCCTGACCGTAGTCGTCATGTCTTTGGAAAGCCCCCCGTCATGAATATAAGCAGTTGGATTGTTCAGATTGAATGCAGGGCCCCATCCGCCGTGAGAATAGCGCGAAACATACACCGAAGGCACCCTGAATATATCTGTTATTATCCTGCCTATAGATGCAGACGGGCTTGTTTGTTCGCCCCTTAACAGCAGAATGTCAAAATTTATATTAAGATTCTTTAAAGCGGAAATATCCGTATTCATTCGAATGGAATATCGCTTAAATCCATAATTTGGAATATTTGAACGCTCATCATCATAAGACAGCGATCCAAAAAAGCGGATTTGATCTGATCCGCCGGATATGCCGATTTGATGCCGCTGTTGCAGTCCGGGTTCAGTAAAAGCTTCATCGACCCAGTTTGTTGAAGGATAATTATCCGGATCAGATACATGATTGGCTTTCCATTCCTCAATATATGTATCCGACCAGATAGGCGCCATTCCCATATTCTCAGAACCCATATTCTGTAATTCCATAAACGTCGCCCCATCAACAAATTTCGGTTGATCAGTGGCTTTTTTCCATCCGAGGAAATTGTTATAATTAATCGCAGCCTTACCTTTCGATCCGCGTTTTGTGGTCACCAGTATCACGCCATTTGCCGCTCTTGACCCATACACCGCAGAGGCAGAAGCGTCTTTCAGAACAGATACGCTGGCGATATCGGTTGATGAAATACTATTAAGGTCTCCGGGGATGCCGTCAATTAATATCAAAGGATTCGCATCGCCCAAGGTGCCCGTTCCTCTTATTCTGATGGTTCCCGTATTCTGGCCGGGTTGCCCTGAATTTTGCGTTATCTGCACGCCGGCAACCTTACCCATCAAAGCCGCGGAAGTTTGAACGGAAGGCTGAGACATCAATTCTTCCCCATCCAATTGTTTAACGGCGCCGGTCAAGTTTATTTTCTTCTGTGTTCCGTAACCCACTACAACGGTCTCTTCCAGGCTGGCGTCCGCCAGGGTCAATTGTATCGTCAGCGCATCGGGGGAAGTAATAACGATCTCTTCATCCTCGTACCCGATATAGGAAATCACCAGCGTCTGACCGATGTTCACGTCGATGGAAAACCGACCGTCTGCATCCGTAGAGACGCCGGCCGAAGTTCCTTTTATTTTTACGCTGGCCCCAGAAAGCGGGACGCCGTCCGCCCCCCTGACAATACCTGAAATAATGCTCGCTGGCGGGGCCTCGGCCTTGCGCTCATCGGCTACCTGATTATTAATGATGCCAGGGGTTTTCCTGCTGATAACAATGGTGCGGTCCTTAATCAGGTAGTTCAGGGGCTGATCCCTGAACACTTCCTGAAGAAAGGCCTCCAGCGGCATTTTCCTCGCTTTAATGGTAACCGGTTTAGCCTTTTCAAGGAATTCGTAATTGTAGAATACGACATAGCCGGTTTGTTGCTTGATAACGGTAAAGATCTTTTCAATAGGCAGTCGATCCGCAGATAAGCTAATGTTTTGTGAAACGCCTTTCGCGCTAACATTAAGCATAGCTACTGTAAAAAAAAAGATGGTCAGCTTCATCGCCAGGAGAGTTTTGGAAGGAAACCAAAGCCGGCGCTTCAAAATAGCCCGCGCGGGCTGGTTGCAAAGCGTAACTAAATACATAACTTTGTTTCGTTTAGGTTAATGAATAAGCAGTCTTACCCTGATTTGTTTATTAGGTCCGCCCGACCTTGGTCGGCGGACAAGGGTTAACCTGAACTTTTTGCCGGGAAGTGTTACCAGCGCTTTCCGGTTTTTATTTCAGGATAACCGCTATCTTGACGGCTCCATTATCTATTAAAATGGCAATACCGTTAATTTTCTTTCTTCCAGTTTAAAATGCACTTCGGCTTTTTCCAAAATCTCCAATACATCTGCCAGCGGCAGATTACGCTGAATCTCGCCGCCGAACTTCAACTTCGGAATACTGCCGGAATAAGCCACTTCTACGTCATACCAACGCTCTAACTGTCGCATCAGGGAGGGAAGGGTTGTTCGATTAAAATAAAAACTCCCGTTTTTCCAGGCTATGACCTCGTCTCCATTCGCCTCGGTAACAGACAGGTTGCCGGAAGGCGTTAACGTCGCTTGTTTACCCGGACTTATTACCGCCTTTTCCTTGCCGTGCGTTACTCTCACCGAACCCTCCAATAACGTTGTTTTTATGGCTTCTTCATCCTTATACGCGTTTACATTAAAATGAGTTCCCAGCACTTCGATGCTCATGTCGTTCACTTCCACCCTGAATGGCTTGCGGGGATTATGGGTCACTTCGAAATAAACTTCGCCGCTAATCGACACCTTCCTTTCCTCTTCAGGAAATGCAGTAGGATAGGTAATAGAGGAAACCGCATTTAACCATACCCCGGTGCCATCCGGCAATGTTATTTTATACTGGCCGCCGCGGGGAGTGCTCATGGTATTGTATAAAACAGTTGCGCTTTCTTCTTTCCCGGCCGCATAGCTCAATTGACCATTGCTCAATTTTGTAACAGCCGTATTCCCCTGCAAGGCGAGAAGCCCTTCCGACACGCTGTCCAACAAGATCGTTGAACCGTCTGCCAATGTCAATATGGCCTTATTGCCGCCGGCGATAATGGGTTCGGGTATCGGAGCAACCGGCGTCGAAGCTGTTTCCTTATATCCTTTTTCCCGATCGAAGTAAATAAACATTACGGCCGCAGAAGAAATAACCAATACCGCCGCCGCATAGCGAAGCCAGCGGTTTCTTCCAAAAGACCGCCCGGGTCTTTCTTCAACCCCGTCGTCAATGGCATACAATATCTTTTTTAACCGTTGATCCAGCATATCTTTTAACGCTTCGTCGCGCAACCCTTTTTGTTTCTGGTTTTGCGCAAGTTGCTTTCGGAGCATCGCGCGGGCGCGGGCCTCTTGCCCGGGATCTTCCAGCAACTGGAATAACTGATCGAGTTCCTCTTCAGTGCAGGCGTTATTAAGGTATTTATCAAATAAGGAATTCAGCTGGTCGTCGGACAAAATAATATGTTTTTTAGTACGACGCTCGGACGAGCCTTTTCATCTGCTCTAAGGCAAAGATTTTTTAATCCAGCCCCACGCCATCCAATATAGCGCTCAAAACCAGCAAAGTAGCCATATTGGAACGGCTCAATAAGTAAACCCGTATGGCCTGGGTTCCTTTTACAATATGATCATTAATAGTAGAAGTGGATATATTCAGGATCGCGCTGGCCTCCTGGTAGCTTTTTCCCTGCAGCTTGCAGAGCTCATATACCCGGCGGCGCTGCGGAGGAAGCGTGACGATAGCCTGTTTCAGCAATTCCTCCTTCTGTCCATCAAGGGAAAACAGGTCTAAAGAAGCGTATTGGTCGACCGCCAACATTTTAAGGGAATGGTAAAGCCGCTGATCCCGACGCAGTTTACGGAAATAATCATAGGCCTTGTTTTCGCCTATGCGTAAAAGATAGGATCGAAAGCTGGAATGAATATCTATCGTATTTCTTTTTTCCCAGATCAATACAAATATTTCCTGCAGGATCTCCTCCGCTTCCTCTTTGCTTTTTACCAGCCTTAAAATATTCAGGTATAATCGTTCGCTATGTAACTTATAGAGACGCTCGAATGCCTCCTTGCTTCCTTCCCTTAACTGCGAGAGCAGGTATTTCTCAATATCGACGCTTTCCGGTTTCAAACAGTCAGATGGTTTAACAAACCAAATTTAATCAAAAGCAGGGAAGTAAGCGCCAGGCTCCGAAAATGCCCGCAAAATTATCTTTCCAATATTAATTTATTATTGCCCCTTCTTTGACCCTTCCATGAAAAAACCGCTTCACGCCAATCCCTGCCGGAATTGCGTGAAGCGGCGCTATCTGTTTTCAGGTCAAATGCCTGCCCGTGAATGCTTACAGAAGAAAGCCTTCATTGAAGCGAAACAATCTTTTCCCGGAAAAACACCCGGGCTATTTAAACTGAACCGTTCCTTTCTGGCCGGACAGCCGGATCATTTTCTGGAATTCATTTTTATATTGATCAAGCTCATTACCGCTTATCGGCCTGCCGGACATGCTCAGGGGGTTGATAAACGTTATGTTCTTTCCGGCCAACGCCGACGCCAGCGATACATCTCCCCAGTTCAGAAAACCGGGAACATGAATGGCCATGGTAAAATGATTGATGGTTTCGCGCTGATCAAAGAGATAGCTTATGGGAGCATCGCGCACCGTAACGCTCTCTATGACAGGAAGGTTGCCCCGGGCGCCAGGCATGGTACTCGGACCGCCGGCTGCTACTGCAGCCAGAAACAGAGAAGCTATACCGGTTTCAGCGCTGCCGTCAAGCCGTATTTTTTGCGCCTTATATTCCGAACCCAGGAAGGAGCTTACCGTATGCAGTTCCTTGGTCCATTCTCCGAGGGTAGTTTTTCCCAACCAGATTTCGGCGCGGGAGACGGTATGGAAGGAAGCATCCTCATCCTGGCGGTCTGCGCGCTTGGAAGCAACTTCCCCGATACCGGTTAAATCGACCAGCACGATACCCGATCCTTTTTGTTTAAGTTCTTCGATGATGGCCTGGGGCGTATTGTGTTTTCCCTTGGGATGGCTTACGATCGTATATCCGGCGGCAGGTTGACTGGGCTTTTGTACCAATACCGGGATCAGCTTGCCATCCGAGGTTTCGAGGGCTATGCGGTCCCATCCATTTTCGGATGAATAGCGGCGCGCCTGCTTAATAGAAGGCATCTCGCTTACCCTCAGCGCTTCGAGCAGGGATTTCCTTTTTTGAGCGGCATTTACCGCTTTGGCGTTAAGCATAGCCTCTCTCAATTCCTGGCCGCGGCGTTTACAATATATTTCCGTGGTAATCACTCTCGGATCTCTCTTGCCGACAGGAAAGATCATCAACTCTCCTTCGTGCAGGATCTCAAAAGGCGCTTCTTTTTTCGGCGATCCGTCGCCAACGCCTTTAAGGTGAAGATCGAACCAGCCAAGCATCGCTTCGCGATCTTCGGCTACATATCCATGAGGAAGATCAAATAATTTGTAGTCAATATTTTTTTCGACTCCCAACATTCTAAATACAGGAAGGGCGTTGTTATAGCTGCGCAACATTTCCGAAGGGAAAAATGCGGGGGCCTTATCCTGGAGATGGTTGCATATCTGAACGGCGCCGGGCGCGGTCAAGGCAAGTACGCCTGCTTCCTCTGTAAAGCTAAGTCCGTCTACCAGCGTTTCGCAGATGCAATTGTCTCTCATCACGTACGATTCAAATGTGCCGACGCTGACCACGGGCGCCGAAGCCTTAACACGGTCGTCCACAGCAGCCAGCCACATCGTTTGGTTCCCGCCGCCGCTCGCTCCCGCAGCGCCGATATTTTTGGCGTCGACAAAGGGAAGAGATACCAGCAGGTCCACGCCGCGAACATTATCGGTGATCTGTACGCCCATCAGCGATTCGCCGATGTTCATGAATGAGGCGCCGAGATTACTGCCATGATATTCTTCCTTGCCGTGAATAGTCGTGCGTTCGCCCGCCCCCCAGGGATCGATGCTCAGGCATACATAACCGTTCACAGCCAGGCTATGCCCTACGCCCTGGTCGTCGTCGTCGAAACGTCCGGAATGGGCATGCATATTAATAACGGCAGGGAAGGGGCCCTTGCCGTCGGGTACAAATAAATTAGCGGTGGCATACGCGCCGGGACGCGTTTGGAAAATGATATTCTTGATCGTGTACCCCTTCATTTTCAGCTCTCCAAGATAGGTGATATCCAGCGGCAGCTGGTGATTGATCTGCGTACCCGTCTTTTTGATGATCTCCTTCCTTAACTTTTCACGATAAGTCTTCCAATCGTCGGGGTTCGAAGGCAAACGATGCGAGGCAAATTTCAGTTCAGCTTCGTACCTGAGCCTGCTCAACACAAGATCCTGGCGTTCGGCGGGAAGAACGCGCGGAATACTATCGGTTGCCGCGTTTAAAGAGCAGATAAAAATAAAAGAGGATAGGAAAAGCAAGCCCAATGATTTCATTATTTGAACAATTTTGATGGAAAAAATCTGGATGCCATTTAGCATAAGGCCATTTCTTGACTCGCAAATTAGAGAGAACCTTTTATAAAAAAACAAACCGGTGGACGACGCAATGTTAAAAAAGCGGGAACGCTTCCGGTTATTTTGTCATTATCTTGTATAAACCGTTTTACCGGCAACAATCGTTTTTTGGATCGTCAATCCATTATCCCCCAGGGTAAACAGGATAAGATCGGCCCGTTTTCCGGGCTGGAGGCTTCCCCGATCGTTCAGTCCATACAGTTTGGCCGGGTTCGTACTGGCCATCTGGATCGCTTCCCCTAACGAACAACCGGTTACCTTCATGATATGCCAAACCCCCTTGTTGATCGGCGCCGCGGAACTGTACAGCACTTTTTGCGCGGGATAACGCACTTCCCCATCGGCGGTAAGCTCAATATCCTCTCCGTCGAGATTCTTGTATATTCCGGGCTTCATGCCCGCATATTCGGAAACATCGGAGGTGATAATGGTCTTATCCACTCCCTTCGCTTTGTAAAAAGTGCGGATCTCTTCGGGCCGCAGGTGAAAGCCGTCGCAGATAATACTCATCATCAGCCGGTCGTCAGATAGCTGGGGCCATAACGGGTTGACGTGGCGGTTGATCTCATTGGCTATGCCATTGCCGACATGCGTACAGGTTTTGGCGCCCATGGCTATGGCCTGGTCAATGATATCAGCGGAGGCGTTATGATGGCCCAAAGCCACGGTAATGCCTTTCTCCGAACATTTTTTTATAAACTCCAGTCCGCCTTCCACTTCCGGGGCTACGGTAACCGTGAGAATACCATTGTCCGAAGCCTTATAGAACTCCATGAACTCCTCCCAATCCGGCGGTCTCACAAAATGCAGGGAATGCGCTCCCCGGTATCCGTCTACCGGCGAAATATAAGGGCCCTCCAGGTGAAATCCTGGAATAGAGCCCAATGTTGAAGGATTGTTTTTGGCCTTTGCCAGGATGGAGAAATTATTAATGATCTCGCTGCGCGAGTTAGTCGTAACGGTTGGAAAATAAGTGGTCACCCCATTCTCCCATAACGCCTGCGTAGCCTTATCCATCCCTTCCTCAGTAAGGGGAATGCCTTCCGATGAAAAAGAAACGCCGACAAAACCATTCACCTGGTTATCTATCAGCCCCGGCGACAGGTAAAGATTTTCATTCCCCGCCTTAAGCTTCCGGATCTTTTTGATGGAAACTATTTTGCCGTCCTTAATGGTTACGGCAACGGGTTTGTTATCAAGATAAGATAAACCTTCAATGACTTCCTGTGCGCCAGCCGGGTAAAAAACGCCTAAAACAAATGCCAGGGTCAGCATAAACCCGCTCCTCTTTTTCATTTTAAATGATCTTTCGTTCATGTGTACGTATTTAAATAGTCAAGATCGCCGTTGCAGCGCCGGCGACTTCGGTTAACTAAGGTTAAGCGTTCTTCAGCCATCTATCAAACCATTCAAAAGCTTCTGTCTGCATGTTTACGTCAAACTTATGCAGTCCGGGATGGAAAGAAGCCTTATAACGGTCTGCAGCGCCTGCTTTTGTAAACACTTCTTTGAGGATATCATCGGCGCGTTGCATTTCCGATGGCGTGAACAGCTGGTCTTCGCTGTTATTCAGTACCAGGGTTGGAAGAGGCGCTCTCAGCCCTATTATTTCGGGGAAATCCAGTTCATTGGGCAACAAAGGAACATAGGCCATCCAGGTATGGGTGAAGGATTTGTACATGATAAAATCCTTCCAGGTGGTCATAAAGCCTACGGGCACGGCGCATTTGATCCTCGGATCAACGCCCGCGATCATCACCGTGCGCAGCCCTCCGCCAGACAGGCCTCCGCAACCGATCTTATTCGGGTCTACATCCTTACGAGCGCACAATACATCGAGCGCCTTCTGGTCTTCCGCCAGGAATACGCCGGGCCAGGTGGTTCCGGCGCTGAATAAGGACTTCGCCATGGTCGCCGCATGATCGGCGGCCCATTTGTTGTATGCCGCTATATTTTTAGGATCTTCCGGCTCGTTATCATTTAAGTCCTTGCGTAATCCGTTATCATTTAAACCCTGGCGCAATCGTTCAGGCACATCTTTTAACCATACCCGCCGGCTGCCGAAGGCAAAAGCGTCCGGTACCAGCACAACATACCCTCGCTTGGCTACCTGGTTTGCCCAGGCCATTTTTTCATAATAATGACCATAATGGTATTCGAGAAATGGAGGGAGTTCATCGGTGGTGCGGGCAATCTTGCGGGCGCCGAGGTATTTGTTTCCGGCATGGTCATGAAGAGCAAGAATACCCGGCAGGGGGCCGCTGGCATTTGCCGGTTTCAGCACAATCGCCTCCGTTGGTCTTCCGTAAGGCAACTGCCAGGATATCTCTTCGATATGAAGGCCGTCATAAGTATATTGTTTGTGAACCGTAACTTCAGGAACGCCGCCGATATCAGGCATAGCCAACCGTTCCATAAGTCGCCGCTTGGCAGCTTTTCTCCAGTTGTCCACTTTCTTCCAGCTTTTATTCCTAAAAGAGAAGGAAGGGGTTTTATTGGCGATCAGGCTATTCGCCCATTTGCCATACAAGCCGATTATGCTGATGTCATCGTCATCCGGCATCATATCGCCTAAATGGTTTTCATTAAATCCGTAGCCATACTCTTCGGTAGCATTGACTGCCCCGGCCGCCAGGCCCGGAAATATGCCTCCTGCAAGACCCAATCCTGTAAGGCCTGTCAATTTCAGAAAATCCCTTCGTTTATTTTTCATAATATAAATGATTAATTAATTGAACCGATAACAGGCAATACAGCCGGTTGTTTAGCGATTCAATATAATACAATTCCCTTATTCCGGGCAGGCGCTCCTGCAAAAAGCGGTATGACCGCCGCTCCGGTATACAGACGATAAAAGATAAACAAAGCGTTGCGCTCCAAAGTATTTTATTGCTTCAAGATTTATGATTACCGGGCGCTTCATTTGTATTTAAGAAAATAGTCAAGGAAGGAATAAATATATTCATTGGATTCCTCATTGGGAGAGTGATCGGGTCTGTTCGCCATAGCTACGCGGTTTTTATATCCCAGCAAACGATTTACGGCGATAGCATGGTTAAGCGCGATCCAACAGTCGGGGCCATCCACTGACCCCCCCGAAACCATAAAGGGACGCGGCGCCATCAGGGCGTGCAGGTCGGTGAGGTCAAATCCCTTTTCCATCAACGTTGGATACAGCCCTTTTGCGGGGTTATCCTCGGTGATCAGCCCTCTTGTACGCCAGGGCTGCGGATGATAGCCCAAATACCAGGGTTCCCAGTAATTTGCCATATCGTCTTTATTGTCAAAGACAATTCCAGGGTCGGACCATACCGAACAGGCAAATTTATCATAGAGACTTGCAGCGAACAAAGCCCATTTTCCGCCGTAGGAATGGCCCATAATACCTATTCTCGAGGAATCCACCTGCGGTTGAAGCGCCAGGGTTTCCCAGGCGTTTGCCGCCGTGTAAGCCAGCATGGATAGCGGCTCTATCGTAGCGTTTTGAATATCGGGATAATACATCGACCAGGTCTTGTCGTTAGTGCCCTTCGTAGTTCCTATCGACAGCGTAACGAAACCGCGTTTTGCCAGCTGATAGGCAAAATCACGTAGCGGCAATTTCCCTTCCCCTATGGCCGTTTCCGGTTCATAGTACACCGTGATCACCGCTGGTTTCTTTCCCTCTCCATCGGGTACCAGCAAATATCCGTCGGTAATTTCATCGGGGGTCCATTTAAAGGAGACGCGGTATTGCGTAAAATTTTCCCTGCGCGTTGAATCCAGTATGGTCAGCCTTTGCCCCTTGATCAAGGGAGGCCATTGACCCATCATGGCGTTCCAGGTATCCAGGATCTCCTTTCTTCTCCGGGGCCATTCTTTTTTATTCTTCACGGGTCGCCCGTCATAAAATTTCAGCGGCGAAGGGTATGTTCCATATTGATCCTTGAATTCGGCGGGAGGCTTAAATAAATGCTTTATTTTTTTCCAGGTTTCGGCTTTTGATTGGGTAACCTGATCCGATCCCGCGCGGGAAAAAACAATAGCGCCAGTTACTAAGATCCCGGCAAAAAGTAAATTGAATAACTGGCGCATATTCTATTTGTTTGATTCTATAATTTATCAGGCGCAGCGCCATCATTATTCGGGTGGTATTGGCAAGGGTTTTCCATCTTTCCATGTTTCCGTTCAACAGGATATATTACGTCTAAAATCAATTCATATAAGCAACATAAATATCAAAAAACAAATAGAATAAGTGCAAATAATTTAGCGGGAACGTTCCCGAAAAAACAATTCAATAAATCGGCTCAGATGGAGGGTCCGGTTTACAAATCAGCTGCCACGTCAGTAAAATACATCGCTACCTAAGGTTTTGGAATTATAATTCAATAACTTTCGCCTCTAAATCCGTGTACATAATGCAGAAGACACTACGGGCCATGCCCTTCCTGTTGTTTTTATTTGTTTTTGCCGGCAGCGCTGCGCAAACCGGAAGATCCGCAGCCGCCGAAAAGGCGGCAAAAGCGTTAACCGACCGGTGGAGCCGGCCCGCCCTGCTCATTGTAGACATGCAGAACGATTTTGTCCGGGTAGGCGCTCCTATGGAAGTGCCGGATGCCAGGGCCACCATTGCCCAGCACAAACAGCTTATTGCTTTTTGCCGGAAAGCGGGGATACCGGTGATCTATACGCGTTTTCTTTCCGGGCCGCATCCTACCCTGGTATGGAACTGGTCGCCTAAATTAGCGCCGCCCACAATGGCCTGCCGCAAGGGGCATAACCGGTATTATGAAGACATAAAAAAATCGGTCGACTGCGCCGATATCATTGAGGAGATATACCCTAAGCAGGGCGATCATATCATTGATAAGTTCGGGTACGGCGCCTTTTACAGCACCAATCTCGATAATACGCTTCGTTCATTAGGAGTGGAATCGCTTATACTTACCGGAACGGTAACGCAGATCTGCGTAGAAGAGACCGGCAGGGAAGCTTTTCATCACGGCTATAAGACCACGCTTATTACAGACGCTGTTTCTTCCTATATGCCCGATCTCCATGCGGCAGCCATCAAGAACTTTGGATTAAAGTTCGGCTGGACGATGAATACGGAGCAGGCCATAAAGGAACTGTCCGCCTACCTGGACGCGCAAAAATAGAACCGGGACTTTTTCGAAAAAGCCTCCTACCGTACCGATCCTCGTTTTTAAAAGGGCTCGATGTCAGGGGGCTTGGAGTTTATACCTGTCAGCCGATTTGCTAAAGCGACTAACATTAAATTAACTCCCAGTCAAACATGAAGAAATCGTATCAGCCCGGTAAACACAAGGCAACTCAACAGCAAGAAGCTTTAATCTTCCAGCCTCGCTTCTTCCGCCTCTGCGATCGGCACATTATTGGCTTTCGCATACGCGGCGATCGTCTTCCATAATTCTTCCCGCCATTTTTTCATTTCCATTCGTTCAAACGGAGCGGTCATGTATTCCAGGCCCAGGCGACGATCGCCAATATGATCCTTCACATCATCCATTATGTATACAAAGTCGCGGCCATTGACGCTTCTGCCTTTTTTAAACCGGCTCTTCTCCCAGACAGCCGTGAACCCGGGCCAGAAACCCTCTAATTCGGAAATGATAGCGCCCACTGTTTTATGCGCATTGATCAGGTTATTTACAGCATTAACGGGTTTGTCCTTAGCGCGGGAAGCCGATTCCAGCATGGCTTCTACCCTGGCCAGCCTGGGGAAGATCTTTACGCTGTACCTTTCCAGGTAAGCAATGGAAAGAAAGACTTCCAGGTTGTATTTGTTTCGGCGCACTTTGGAGATATTCTGCTGAAGAATGCCTGCCAGCTTATCCATTTCGTCCGCTAACTCTTTGGCTTCGGCTATCTTTTGCTCATACTTTTTAGCAAAAGCGGGTTCGAACTTAAGATCCACGCCGGAAGGGATCGGCGGCATATCCAGCATTTCATCCATGCGCTTTCCTCCGTCTATACTTTTGGTATTAGAGGGGGTATAACCCGGTCCTCTTTCTTTAGAAACCGGCATATCCCACATTTTCGTGTAAAACTTAGCTCCTTTTTCCAGCAATTTATAGGCTTCCACCATATCCGGACTGCCATGCCCGTAATAGATGTCCATAAAATCGGCGACCGTTTGTTCTATTGAAGGCCTGGCAGCAGTCCAGGCATACTGCATGGTGGCAGCCCATCCCAGCCAGAACGCTTCATTATGAACGCCGGAGTCCCAGGCGGCAGAAAAAGCGCCGATCATTTGAGCGCCCATCGCTTTTGAACCGGGAACAATTTCCCAAGCGTCTTCGAGGCTGCCAGGGCGCGGACCTCCAACGCCAAAATAAGCCGAGAACAGATATTCAGCGCCCTGCATGGAAAAATAAGCCAATTGCTTAATGCCCGCTTTATTATCATAGTCGATCCATTCTTTTCCTTTATCCGGGTTTACAAAACCATCGATAATATCCGGAGACAACTGAGGAATATGTTTGGGCAAAACAGGGGGCTCTATCCAACAGAACATTTTTCTGCCTCTCTCAGCAAGCCATTTATGCGCACGGTTCATATAATCGATCGATATCTGGCTCTTGCCCTCGCTATGTTCCTTTAAACATTTTGCGCATGTTCCTCCGTAGTATGTTTCATCTGTCGAAGCAAAAAAATAGTCCACTCCCGGCGTGGCGTCGATCATGTCTTGGTACATGTCGAAAATAAGCTGAATGGCTTCCTCATCGCACATGCAGATCTGGAAATTACTCCCGTCAGCGCGCAGATGGGCAAACTCCTCGTGCTTCAGCACATAAGCCATATGGGCAGGGGCCTGAACGTAGGGCGTCAACTGAATACATCTTGCATGCGCATACGCAGTCAGTTCATGCATTTCCTTCTTGGTGAATGCACCCGGAGCCCCGATGATCGGATGCCTCGGATATTCATATTTGTCTTCTATCTCAAAGGCGATGGCATTGGCTTTAAAAAGCGCGGACCAGTCGATATACCGTTTCAGTGTCTCCATCCGGTCCTGGTGATGCTTGGTATCCCAGTGGAT
>DEHV01000063.1 GCA_002352105.1 Chitinophagaceae bacterium UBA2791
AAACCCCTGATAGATATTGCCACGGCATTGAACCTTACTGTTCCTGGGATCGTTGCTCACCAGTCTGCTTTGAAAGACGGGGAACTATTAAAAATTCCGCAATACTATTTATAGCGGATCCACAAAAATTTTGCATTATTAAATCAAATCATTCACATGAAATCGGAAAAGAACAACGCTCAGCAGCATAATATTAAAAAAACTGAACAAGACAACTCGTTGGATCTTACTAAAGCTGCAGGGCCTTCCCGCCGTTTGTTTCTGCAATCAGTAGGACTGGGAGCGCTTGCGCTGGGGTTGCAGCAGGCGGGTTGCGCTGAGAAAAAGCCGTCTGCTGGAGAGCCTGTTATGCAGGGTTTTGAAGAAGCTGCAAAAACAGCGAGCCTATCGGAAGGCTGGAAACCTGTTTCCGATAGGAAGGTGAAAGTAGGCATCGTCGGTTATGGATCTTCCAGGTGGGGAGGAAACTTTGGATTCCAGGATCATCCTAACGTAGAAATTGTTGCGGTCAGCGATCTTCTCCCCGATCGTTGCGCGGCGTTGGCTGAAAAATGCCGCGTGAATAAAACCTATCCTTCACTGGAAGAGCTGGTGAAGGACAAGGATATCGAAGCGGTATTTGTTGCCACGGACGCGCCCAGTCATGCGCCGCACGCGATGGAAGTATTGAAGCATGGAAAACATGTAGCTGTGGCCGTTCCGGCTGTTTTTGGCTCGCTGGAAGAAGCAGACCAGTTACTGGCTGCGGTAAAAAAAAGCGGCCTTACCTATATGATGTTCGAAACATCTACCTTCCATGAAGAGCTTTATGCTATGCGCCAGATATATAAGGCGGGAGAATTTGGAAAGATCATTTATTCCGAGGGCGAATATTATCATTATGCTCCTAAGATGCCTCCCTCGTATAAGGATTGGCGTGTTGGCCTTCCGCCTCAATGGTATCCCACGCATTCCAATGCCTATCATGTAGGCGTAACCGATGAAACCTTTACGGAAGTAAGCTGTATGGGCGTTCCCAGCCTGATGCCTTCATTGCAGCCGGGAGCTAATAGGTACAACAATCGATTCTTCTCCGAATTTGCATTATTCCGCGCCAGCGGCGGCGGATCTTCGCGTATGGTCGTCAGCTGGGATACTCCGGGAGGAATAGGCCGGGGAGAAGATGGCAGGGTGAGGGGCCAGAAAGGATCGTATTTTGAAAAATATGAAGGCATTGAAAAGATACAGGTGGATGTTAGTCGGCCGGGCCTCCCTCCCGGCGTGCCGGCTGGCGGTCATGGCGGTTCGCATGGTCGTCTTACGGATGAGTTTATTACGTCTATTCTGACAGACCGGAAACCCCTGATAGATATTGCCACNNCAATGGTATCCCACGCATTCCAACGCGTATTACGTAAGCGTAACAGATGGCAGTTTTACCGAAGTGAGCTGCCTGGGATTGCCCAGCGCCTTGCCGGATCTGCAGCCCGGGAAAAACAGGTATAATAATGTGTTCTTTTCCGAGATAGCGCTGATGCGTACGAGTGATGGAGGCATGTCGCGGATGGCGGTTAGCTGGGATACCCCGGGGGAAGCCGGCGAAAGAGGGCGCGTCAGGGGTGAAAAAGGATCGTTTTACGGCAAGTTCCAGGGCATAAAAGACGCCAAACCGCTGACGATAAATACCAGCCGTCCGCCTCTTCCTCCTACGATGTCGCCCGGAGGACATGGCGGATCCCATGGACATCTTACCAATGAATTTATAACGGCCATTTTACAGGGCCGCAAGCCGATCGTGGATGTGGTCTCCGCGCTTAATATGACCGTTGCGGGCATTGTAGCGCATACCTCGGCATTGAAAGACGGGGAATTGCTGAAAATACCTCAGTATTCCTTATAAAGGCGGCGGGCATCGGGGGATCGTCCACCGCCGACAATTTATAATTTGATGATGATGAATAACTGGCCAAAATCTTTAAGCTTACTTGAGCGTAATGAACGCTGGATCCCGGGGGGAGTGGTTTCACTAAACCGGAAATCGAATCCAAATATTTGTTTTTCCAGAGGTAAGGGAAGTCGCGTTTGGGATATAGAGGGTAATGAGTATATCGACTACCAGGCGGGGTTTGCCGCTGCTTTTCTGGGGCATGCCGATCCCGATGTGGACGGCGCTGTGGTGGAAGCCATTCAGGATGGATCTGTGCTGATGGGCGCCGGTCCGACGGAAAAAGAGGGCGAATTGGCGAGACTGTTTTGCGAATGCGTTCCCACCGTGGAAAGGATACAGGTTACCACTACCGGTTCCGAAGCTACTTATCATGCTATCCGCATCGCCCGCGCAGCCACCGGAAAGGATCATATCATCATCATGCAGGGCGGCTATAACGGTTGGCACAACGATGTGGCCGGGAACGTGATCAGTTCGCTGAGCGATGTGGGCCCCAGGATCGATAAGGGCGAATATCCCTTTGACGCATTGTCCGCCGGCATTCCGGCATCTCATCAGTCGCTGGTTCACCCGGTAAATTTTAACGACCTTGATTCTATCGCCTTACTGGTTAAGCAATACCCGGTTGCCTGCGTGCTACTGGAGCCTATCCTGCAGAATATCGGTATCGTAAAACCGAAGGATGATTATCTGCAGGGATTAAGAAAGCTTGCGGATGAGAGTAATTTTCTCCTGGTATTTGATGAAGTGAAGACAGGTTTCCGTCATGCGTTGGGAGGCTATCAGTCGATTTGCGGCGTAACCCCTGATCTAAGCGCGTTCGGCAAGGCGGTGGCCAATGGTTACCCGATGGGAGTGATCGGCGGGAAGGCAAAGTATATGGATTATTTCGTTCATCCGGAAAGAGCAAAACGCGTATTGATCGCAGGCACTTTTAACGCGCATCCGGCAACGACGGCTGCAGCCATTGCCACGCTGGAAAAGCTGGCTTCCCCTGATCATAAGGTCTATCAGCATGTTCGCGCATTGGGAGAGGAACTGGAAAAAGGATTAAAGACCATCCTGGCAAAATTTGATTGTCCTTTTTATGTTGCGCGCGAGGGTTCTGCTTTCTGCGTGTATTTTATGGATCATGCTCCCGGAGACTACCATGATATCGCCGCGCATCATCTTTTTGATCTCGACAAAGAATTCCGCCTGGGATTAATAGAACGGGGCATATTTAATTTCCCCTTACCCATTAAGCAGGGAAGCATTTCATTTGCTCATACGATCCGCGACATTGAGGAAACCTTGGAAAAAACAGAGAGAACGCTTCAACGCCTATTTGAAAAGAAGACTGTATATAAATAATATGAAGATCACAGAAATTAAGACGCTGGTTTGTCATGCGCGGATGCGTAACTGGATATTTGTAAAAGTCATTACCGATCAGCCCGGCCTTTATGGCTGGGGGGAAGCCACCCTTGAATGGCATACGCGATCCGTAGTGGGGGCGATAGAAGATATCTCCCAGCTTTTGATAGGAGAGGATCCTACAAGAATTGAATACCTGTGGCAGATGATGTACAGGCAGCACTTCTGGCATGGCAATGGCATTGTCAGGGGCACGGCCATTAGCGGGATAGATATCGCTTTATGGGATATTCTGGGAAAGGTGCACAATGTGCCCTGCCATAAGTTACTGGGCGGGAAGGTCCGGGATTATATCCGGTTGTACTGTCATCTCGGAGGCGGTAGAATGGAAGATTTTTATGAAACCAAACCGGAGGATGCGAAGCGGTTTGCGGAGCTGGCGCAGCAGGCGGTCGAGGAAGGATTTACGGCTTTTAAATCGATGGCTGTTCCTCATACCATGTCTCTTGAGGGTTTGCAGCCGATCAGGTATGCCGAGGCATGCGTGCAGTCGATGAGAGAGGCCGTGGGCGATAAGATCGATATCATGGTTGACTGTCATGCCCGTCCAAGCCCAAGAATGGGAATGCAGTTTGCGCGCGCGCTCGACCCCTATGGTCTTTTTTTCTTTGAGGAGCCCTGCTGGCCGGAATCGATTGACGATATTGCCCTGATCCAACGAGCGGTAAAAACGCCGATCGCAACAGGCGAGCGGCTGGTAGGCGTATACGCTTTCCGGGAGTTGTTTGAAAAAAGGGCCGCAAGCGTTATCCAACCCGATATCACCCACTGCGGGGGATTAACAGAAGTAAAGCGGATTGCGGCCATGGCTGAAGCCTACAGGGTTTCCATTGCTCCTCATAACCCGCAGGGCCCGATAAGCACTGCGGCATCTATTGAGTTTGGGTTCAGCTCGCCTTCTTATATTATCTGCGAAAGCGTTCATAATGATGTTCCCTGGCGGAGAGATGTGGTTACCGAAGGATATTCCATTCAGAAAGAGGGAATGCTGGTGTATCCCAATGAACTTCCCGGCCTCGGCGTGGAAGTGAATGAAAAGGAGGTTAGCAAACATGGTTTTCAGCAGGAAGTGCTGCAGCGTAACTTTAGTCGGGATGGCGGGGTAAATGATTGGTGATATGTAACTTTCTGGAATGAAAAAATTATTTGAGCACAATACGGTCATCATAAGCGGCGGGTTAGGCGATATCGGCAAGGCGATCGCGCTTGAGTTTGCCGCCGCCGGCGCCCAGGTATCGCTCTGCGATATACGTTCCGAATCCGAGGCCGATCGCCTGCTTGAGGAAATTAAACGACATGGCGTGCGCGCGCATTATAAACAGGCGGACATCTCCGATCCGGGAGCGGTACAAGACTGGTTGTCGGAAGCTGAGGAAAAAGCGGGCTTGCCGGACATGATCATTGCCAATGCGGCCACCGTTGCTGTCGCTGGCATTCTTGAGGCGACGCCGGAACAATTTACAAGGCATCTTTCCGTAAACCTGGCAGGCGCATTCTATATGGCGCAGGCCGCGGCCACGCGGCTGATTGCCCGGGGTAGGCCTGGGCGGATGGTTTTTATGGGAAGCTGGGCCGCAGAAACAGTACATCGGCATATTCCGCTGTATAGCGTGTCCAAGGCCGGCCTGAGAATGCTCGCGAAGTGTTTTGCCCTTGAGCTTGCCCCTCATAATATTCTGGTAAATGAGCTTGCTCCCGGGTATGTGGATGCGGGTTTGAGCGGAAAGTTTTTCTCGGAAGATGCTTCGCTAAAGGAGCATTCCCGGGAGAAGGTCCCGGTGAAAAAACTGATCACTCCGCTGGATGTGGCGAAACAGACGCTTTCTTTATGCCATCCCGGGAACAACCATATTACCGGAAGCGTCGTTCTGATGGATGGCGGATTATCGCTTCTTTCTTAACCATGCGAAATAGAATATAACGTCTATATATAAGTGTAGATAGAAAATATTCATTGTAAACCTTGATCAGTAATACATCAGATATGAGCGAAACGGTTATTTCTTCCCCCGGTAATTTTCTCATCGATCCTTCCGGGTTCAGGGGAAGGATAGGCGTGGGGCAAACCGATATTGATCCGCCTGAAGGAATTTATAGTCGTAACTGGGGCGCTGCAGCGGATGATACCGCTCTTGGCATTCACCGGCCGCTTAAGCTTACCTGCATCAGCTTCGAGCCGCTGCAAGGCGGAAAGCCCTTGGTTCTTATTTCCGCTGATCTGGGCATATGGAAAATTGCCGCCGAGGAAAGGGAATTCCGGGCTGCTGTACTGGATGCCTTATCCCTGGAGGAAGCGCAGTTGATGTTTTGTTTGTCTCATACCCATGCAGGCCCGAGTATTTCATTGGCGGATGCCAGCATGCCCGGCGGTCAATATATCGCAGCGTATAGAGAAGAACTTTGTCAGCGCGCCGTGGCGATAGCCCGGACCGCGCTCTCTATGGCAACAGCTGCAACGCTTACCTGGTATTATAGCAAATGCGATCTGGCTGCCAATCGCGATCTTCCCAAACCCGGAACCCATAAGCTTAGCGTAGGCTTTAATCCCGGGCAGCCGGCCGATGATACCCTGTTGACAGGGAGGATCGTGAATGATCGGGGCGATATCATGGCGGTGATCGTCAACTATGCCTGTCATCCTACGACGCTGGCATGGGATAACCGGCTGATCTCGCCCGACTATATCGGCGCCATGAGGGAGGTGGTTGAGCATCATACCCAGGCGCCCTGTCTTTTTTTACAGGGCGCTTCGGGAGAGCTTGCTCCTGCGGAACAATATACGGGCGCGGTTGATATTGCAGAGCGGCATGGCCGGAGGCTGGGCTATTGTGCGCTTGCGGCGCTTGAAGCCATGCTACCTCCTGAAACAAAATTATCGTTTAGCCATGTCGTTGAGTCAGGGGCTCCCTTGGGGATTTGGGAGTATAAGGCTCAGGCTTTCTCTTCAGCGCTCTCTTTTTTACAGATAGATATACCTCTTCTGCTGAAAGATATGCCTTCTCTTGCCGTTCTCGAACAGCAATGGAGCAGTTGCCCGGATCGCGTGCTTAAGGAACGTTTGTGGAGAAAGATGGGCGTTCGAAAAACAGTTGGCAACGGGGATACCGGGAAAACACATTTGTGGATATGGAGACTGGGAAATTCATTCCTGATCGGCCAGCCGAATGAAGCGTATTCTATTTTTCAACTGGAATTGCGCAGGGGCCTTATGCCGAATGCCGTTGCCGCGATCAACCTGGTCAATGGGTCGGCCGGTTATCTTCCGCCCAGGGAATTGTATGACCAGGAAAACTATACGGTGGAACAAACTCCTTTTGCCAGGGGGTCTTTGGAATTGCTCATTGAAGTTGCCCTAAGCAACGCGGCAACCTTGTTATAACGCAGCCAATAATCAAAAAATGAATAAAAGCCTGTCTACCCTGGATGCCATTGTTTTTGCGGTCTATATTCTGGGCATATTGGGCGTAGGAATATATGCTTCGCGGCAGGGCAAGAAAACCAAGCGGGATTATTTTCTGGCCGGGGATAAGCTGCCCTGGTGGATGGTAGGGGGAAGCATCATCGCGGCAAATATCAGCAGCCACCACCTGGTTGGCGTCATGGGCGTTTCATATACGCTTGGATTTGTTGCCGTGGTGATTGAATGGGGCGCCATCCTGCTGGGGTTCAATGCGCTGCTTTGGATCTTTCTGCCTTTCTATTTGCGGAATGGTTTTTATACCATGCCTGAGTACCTGCAAAGAAGGTATGGAGGCGGCGCGCGCACCATCTATTCTATCCTGGTGCTGCTGACCTATATCTTTGTTGAAATTGGCGCAGTATTGTATCTCGGCGCCATCACCTTGCAATCCCTGCTCGGTATTCCCGTGTTGACGAGCGTATGCATACTGGCTGTGTTTACAGGAGTATATACCATTGCCGGGGGGCTCCGCGCGGTGATCTGGACGGAGATGCTGCAATTGGGCGTGCTCGTGGCAGGGATGATCATTTTGTCTTTCGTTACGATAAACGCCGCAGGAGGCATTTCTGCCGTAATGGAAACATCGAAAGACTGGAGTCATTTTCTTCCGGCCGATCATCCTGATTTTCCATGGACCATGTACCTGGGCGGAGTGATTTGTATCAGCGTATTCTACAATGCCACCAACCAATTCATTGTGCAGCGTACGCTTGCCGCAAGGAACGAATGGCATGCAAGAATGGGGATCATCTTTGCCGACTATCTTAAGTTCCTTATTCCCGTGCTGATCATTGCCCCTGCTCTTGTTGCGCCGAAATTGTTCCCGGATCTTGAAAAGCCCGATCTGCTTTTTGCTACCCTGGTTCAGAACCTGCTTCCTGCAGGCCTGATCGGTTTGGTCATGGCGGGACTGATCGCCGCTGTGATGTCGCATCTTTCCGGCGCGATCAATTCCTGTACGACCATTATTACCATGGATATTTACCTGCCTTATTTTCGTAAAAAAGCTTCCGAGGCGCAGGCGGTGAAATTTGGCAAGCTTTCAGGGGCGGCGATCGTTGTGCTGGGCATCTCATGCGCAGCCCTGCTGGTCCTGTATTCCGAGAAACCGGTTTTTCTCTACCTGCTGAACGCCTATGGTTTGTTTACTCCGGGTATTGCTACGATGTTCCTGCTGGGGATACTCTGGAAACGCACAACGCATGCGGCTGCGATCACCGCGGGGCTGCTGACCATTCCCGCCTCTCTTTTAATAGAGTTTCTTTTTCCTTCCATGCCATTTTTTAACCGGACGGGAATTGTTTTCTGGGGATGTATGATCATATGCGCCATGGTAAGTTTATTTACGAAACCCAAAGAGGAAGATCAACTGAAGGGACTGATCTGGAATAAGGAGAGTCTTTCCCTGCCTCCGGAACAGCGCCAGCAACAAAAAGGATGGCGCAATCCCTTTATCTGGTGGGCTATTATCACGGCGATAGTACTTTATTTTTATGTGCGGTATGCATAACAGGCGCAAATCAATATATAGCAGATCATGAAAAAAAGCAATTGGGAAACGGTGATCGATTATACCTGCCTTCTTGGCGAAGGCCCCGTATGGGATGCCGCCAATTCCAGGATATTATGGGTGGATATCCTATATGGTCATATCCATGCTTTCCATACGCAACGAAGGGAGTACCGTATGTTCCAGACTGGGCAAATGGTTGGCGCCATTGCCGTAAAGAAAAATGGATTGTTGACGGCGGCGTTAAAGAGCGGGTTTTATGAGATTGATATGGACCGGAGGGAAATCAAGCTGCTGAAGCAGGTAGAAGCAGACCTGCCCGATAACAGGTTTAATGATGGCAAATGCGATCCGACAGGCAGGTTTTGGGCAGGCACCATGTCGGTCAAGGGAACCGCCGGCGCAGGAAAACTATATATGTTGGAGCATGACAACCAGGTAAGCGTCAGGATAGACAACGTGTCCTGCTCCAATGGAATGGCCTGGAACAAGGACCATGACCGGCTCTATTATATCGATACGCCAACCCAGCAGGTGGTTGCTTACGATTATAATCCAGCCGATGGGTCGATCAGCAATGGAAAAACAATTATTACGATTCCCGAGGAAGAAGGGTACCCCGACGGGATGACCATTGACGAAGAGGGAATGTTGTGGATCGCTTTATGGAATGGGGGAAAGGTGGTAAGATATGATCCGGAAACGGGTAGACAGCTCATGCATTTTTCATTGCCTGCCGCAAAAATAACCTCGTGCGCTTTTGGAGGAGAGCATCTCTCCGATCTATATATTACTTCGGCGAAAGTGGACCTGAGCGAAGATGAATTGAAGGAGCAGCCGCTTGCGGGAAGTCTTTTTGTCATTAAAAATTGCGGATATAGAGGAATGCCTTCATTCCTGGTAACCTGATCATTCATCATATAAACATCTTATCATGGATCGCAGAGATTTTTTAAGTAGAACAGCCGGGTTAACTATTGCCGGGGCTTTTTTATCCAGCTGCGGGACTGCCCGTCATGCTTCTTCCGGCTTCCGCACGCATGATTGGAAACGCGATGAGCGTAATCCAGTTTTTCCGCCCGGGGGCGGATGGTTTGATACTACGGCCTGCATGAATCCCTTCGTGGTAACGCATGAAGGAAAGTACTGGTTGTTCTATGCCGGCGGCGACGATAAGGGACATCGAAGGATATGCCTGGCTTCCACTCCTATTGGCGATCTGATCAACTGGAAAAGATACGGGCCGCTTTTTGACGTAGGCGGCAAGGGCGCATTTGACGAAACCTGGTGCGTGCTTCCCTGCGTCCACCGGATCGGCAATCAATGGCGGCTGTATTATACGGGCCGTGCGGCGCAGGGCGCAGGTTTGCAGGCTTTCTGCGGCATTGGAATGGCTGTCAGCGACGACCTGCTGAACTGGAAAAAATATTCCAACGAGCCTGTGTTGTTAGGGGATGGATTCCCTGAATGGCCCGATAACAAGGGCATTGCCGGGGGAGGCTCTATCGTGGAAATTCCACAGCCCGACGGGCGTATGCTTTATCGCATGTATTATACGCTGACCACCGGAACGCCCAGTCGCGACCTGTTGGTGGATCAGGCCAAACAATCGGTGGTAGCGCATTCCTATGATGGCATTACGTGGATGGATAAGCGCGTGGTGTTAAGGCCCAGGCTTGACGCCGAGTACGAGAATGCTGCAGCCATCGCGCTGACTGTTTGGAAAACGAAATCCGGGTGGCGCGCATTGTATGCGGGTATTGGCACGCAGTTCGGCGCATATGCTATTTGCGAAGCAGCCAGTAAGGATGGGCTAAACTGGTATCGCGGAGCGCCCGGCGAAAATCTTTCGCTCCCGCCCGGTACGGCAGAATGGGAAAACAAAATGACAGAATATCCAAATATTGTGCGCGAAGGCGACAACCTGCGACTGTTTTATTGCGGTAATGGCTACGGAAGAACCGGCATTGGCGTTGCTGTGGCAAAAGCGCTTAAATAAGAAAATCAACATGCAGGGTTTATGCAAATAGATTCAATCCGTATTATAAGGGTAGCCATGCCGCTTGTCTATCCGTTCAGAACGGCATTTGGGAATGTAGAAATGATAGAGTCGATACTGGTTCTGCTGACAAGCGGGGAAAAGGCCGGCTGGGGCGAATCGGCCTGTTGGGGAGCGCCCGCTTATTCGGCGGAATGCTCAGCAACCCAGTTCCTGGTTTCCCGGGATTTTATAGCGCCGTTATTGTTGCGCCAATCGATCTCTTCAGGAGCAGAGCTACAGGAAAGGCTAAACGATATAAAAGGTAATTATTTTGCCAAAGCTGCGTTTGACCTGGCATGGTGGGACCTGCGCGCTAACATTGAAGATCAACCGCTTTGGAAAATCCTTGGAGGAAAAAGCGATACGATAGATGCGGGAGCCGATTTCGGCGTAATGGAAAACGTGAAAACCCTGATCAGGACGATAACTGAAGCCTGCGATCAAGGGTATAAGCGCGTGAAATTGAAGTACAGGCCGGGATGGGATCTGGATATGATAAAGCAAGTGCGCGATAGATTCCCGGACCTGCCCATTCATGTCGATTGCAACAGTTGCTATTCTTTACAGGATATGGATATGTTTAAAGAATTGGATAATTACCGGTTGGCCATGATCGAGCAGCCCCTGGCCCATGATGATCTGATCGATCATGCCGCCTTACAACGGGAACTGCAAACGCCAATTTGTCTGGATGAGAGCATTGTTTCGGCGCACAAGGCGCGCAAGGCTATAGGGATCGGCGCCTGTCGTTGGGTGAATATAAAGTTGGGAAGGGTAGGCGGAATTACCAATGCCCTTGCGATCATTAAGGTTTGCGAGGACCGGCATATCCCTTGCTGGGTAGGGGGCATGCTGGAATCTGCTATCGGGTCTTCTCATAATATTGCTTTTGCCACCCTGCCCAATATTCAATACCCATCCGATATTTTTCCTACTTCCCGGTTCTATGAAAAGGACCTGGGATCCCATTCAATAGAACACGTGGCTCCTTCGCAATTCAAGGCCGCTGACCTGCCCGGTATTGGCGTAGCTCCCGATGAACAAATGATCGCCAAATGGGCAATTGAAGAATGCCGTTTATAGTGAACAACGCAAATTAGATTGTTATAATAAGGGATCAATTGGGCTTTCGGATAGCCTAGTTGATTACACAGGCTCCGCAAATGCTATTGTTTGGTTTTCAGTCCGCCTTTTTCGGCAAGATCGATCCAGCGATAGTATTGGAAGGTTTTGTCGGCGCTCATCGCAACAAATATACCTCCTTCGAATCCGGGTAGACTCATCGTTACCGTTGATTCGCATGAATCCCGCGTCAAAGCCTTTCTTAAAAAAACCAAAATCAAGGAGCTGGATGAAGCAGTAATAAAACATAAAAACAGAAAATACTGGAAAAGGGCTTCGCGGTGAATGTTGTAGAAACCGGGGAAGAACTCTTGATCAGATCCGCCGTTTAGTAAAGCGGCGTTCGGGTTATTCAACGTTATTCTCAAACCCGTTTTAGAATTTATAACCGTATCCTGCTCTTATAACCTGTGTTTCGTAATAGTCGTCGCTCGTGTAACGGAATCCATTACCCTGTATTTCCCGTTTTATTACCATGGTATTGAACAAATCGGCAGCATTCAGGAATATTTCTCCTTTGCCTTTCTGTATTGCCTTTTTGACTCCGGCATCGATTGAGAACCTTGAAGCGATCCTGCCCTGTGGAATAATATCAGGAGCCAGGTAGACGGCTATGAGCTGTCCCTCCCATCCGTGAAAGCGAAGGTTGTTGTTCAACTTCAGGTTACCCGAGATAATGTTTTGTTCCTCCATTGAAAACTGATGCGGCTCCGGGTACAAATTGTGCACGCTAAAGGCGTTTATTTTATTTCGATAGATGTTTCCATTGACGCTGAAGGAATACAGGGAAGAAATTTTCTGCTCCGCAATAGCTTCTATACCGGTGTTATAGCTCCTGCCTGCATTCTGAAAAATGGCGAATACGGATGTATGTTCCGGAACAATGGTGGATATTCGGGTAATGGTTCCGTTGGCAAAACGATGGTAAGCGGCGGTATACAGGCTGCCTCCGGCCCAGGTATTTTTATATCCGAGCTCAATGGAATTGGTGAATTGCGGCCGAAGCGCCGGGTTGCCTACCTTAATGATGTCCGCATCATCATATTTTGGAAAGATCCTGATATCTACTTCGTTGGGGCGGTCAACGCGCCTGTTGAAAAAGGCGGAGAGCTTATTCCGCTCATTGATCTTGTAGCCTAGCCGAAAATTGGGGAAGGGTTGGGTATAATGATATCCGTCGCTGGTATAAGTATTATGGTCCGGGTTTACATCGTATTGGATGCGGACATATTCAAGTCTCAGCCCCAGCTCCGCTTCCCATTTTTCGGTTTCAAAAACATAGTTTCCATATATCGCCGGAATAAGCTCCCGGTAAGTAGCCCAGCCTCCCGCCGTAGAGTCGAGCACAGAATTGACGCCGGGGATGAACTGCATATCGGTGGGTATGCTTCTGTTCCTGATCTTAATGCCGGTTTCTATTTGTCCGTACCGGAGCGGCTTGATATAATCCACAGACCAGTCATACACTTGCTCATCAGATAATAATTTAAAAGCGTCTGTACCCTTTGAGTCTACAAGGTAGTTGTCGTAAAAATATTTTTCATCTTCCCTGTGAAATGTATAGTTAAAGTCTACATTCAGTAGATGACCGGGCTGCGCAAACTTATGCTGGTAACGCGCAGACAACATGACCGTGGTTTTCAACTCATCTTCAAAAAACTGCCAGAGCCGTTTCCTTTCTGATAGATCAGCGCTGAAGAAAGGCTGATCGCCGCGGTCAATGATCTTCTCGCTGCCAAACATACCCGATACCGTCAGCGAATTTCTATCGTTCATATGCCAGTCTACCCCTGCTTTCGAGGTAAAGAAATTGGTGTTCCTGTTTCGCTTTAACTGCTGTTTTAGGATGCTTCCGTTATCATAGGTACGGGTTACAAATTCATTTTTATTGAGGGTTTCCGTATAGAGATTATCCGCCTGGAGAAATGCATTGATCTTGTTCTTCCGGTAATTCAGGGAAAGCGAAGGATTGAGCTTGGGCGTGCGTACGTACTGCGGTCGGATCGTTGGCAGGTTTTCCTGACGTTCCCAAAGCGCTCCCAAACCGGTTGCAAAGCCGATTTTGCCATTCCAACCTTCCTTTTTACTTTTTTTCAATACGATATTGATAATACCTGCATTGCCATTTGCGTCATACCTGGCAGAGGGATTATTAATGATCTCAATTTTGTCGATGGAAGAAGCGGGAATATTATCCAGCCCGGCCTGGCTGCCGAAGCCTGTTAATGCCGTCTGCTTGCCATCTATTAGTACCGTCACCTTATCGCTCCCCCGGAGCTGTACCTTACCTTCTTGCACCGTGATCCCTGGGAGGTTCTGCATAGCGCCCAACACCGACCCTCCGCTCTGGCTGATATTCTCTGAAAGATTATATGTTTTCTTATCCATCTTTGCGCCGATCGCCTGCTGCCTCGCGGTGATGGTCACATTTTCCAGCTCGGTCGTTTCCGCTTCCATCTGGATGGATGGAAGATCAATGAACGGAGCGCGCGCCCCCACGAACAGCGGCTGTACGATAGATTTATAACCAACAAATGAAACTTCCAATAGATATTGCCCGGGTCGGATGGTTAACGTAAACATTCCTTCTTCGTTGCTTACCGTTCCGGAAACAAAAGCGCTGTCTTTTGCAGCGTTTACAACAATATTAACATAGGGAAGGATCATACCCTGGGCTTTATCCCTGATGGATCCGGATACGGACACTTCTTCTACCTGGGCGATGGCCATTTTGGAAGACAGGATTATTAAAAGAACCAATCCCCGTAACAGGCATAATCTTCTTCTCAGCATGTTGTTCAATTTATATGGCGTCAAATATGCAATGCGAATTGAAAGAAATTCTAAACACAGGCCTGAGAGAACCGCTTAGCACATTTTATTGTTAATAAGCGCCTGTTGGTATGACAGGCAGGATGCCCCCGAAAGGATAGAAACAACAGGAACGCTTTAGAATTTCTTTAGAATGGCGGCTTTACTTGCAGGCGAGCATGAAAGTATTAATAGCAGAAAACGATCCCGATATTGTAAAGGATATAGGCGTTTTTTTGACAGAAAAAGGGTGTTCCTGTGGGATAGCCGCTTCGCCGGAAGGAGTGTTGGCCAGCCTTTCTGCTCATTACTATGATGTCGTTGTTCTGCATATTTCTTCGTTCGGACCAGAGGAAATCCAGTTGTTGAAATTCCTGAAGACTGCAAGGCTGGACAAGCGCGTCGTGCTGACCTATGAAGACGCTGCTGTATCGCCTGCTCAAATGGATGCTTCAGGCATTCAAAATCTGCGAAAGCCCTATACCTTAGAGGCGCTTTTTGACAAAATATCGGCAGTGGGCAACTATGAAAATGTTGAGAATGACCAGTTGTTCTATTTTAACGAGCTGATTGTCGATGTGCGCGGCAGAACAGCAAGGGTGAAAAATCAGCAGCTTGAACTTACCCGAACTGAATTTGACCTGCTGCATTTGTTTCTCCGGAACCGGGGACTGATTGTCAGCAAGGTTGAATTGGCGAAATACCTTGCAGACGGGTGCTCCGAGAAGCCTTTACAATCCAGCGTTCTCTATGCGCATGTAAAAAATCTAAAGAAAAAGCTGAAGTTTGCCGGATGCCAAAATTATATCAAAACGGTCTATGGGGTTGGCTACCGGTTTGAAAAATAAGGCCCGGGCAAAACCTGTTTGGCGGTTTAAATGCTCCGGTTAAATGCAATAGTGAAAGTATGCAGTTCTTTTTCATAGGAATAGCTTATCTGCCAGTGATTCAGCAGACAGATCTGGGATACAATAGCCAGACCCAATCCCGTGCCCTGGCTGTTTTTATCTCCTTTTTTAAACCGGCGAAACAACTGATCAGGCGGAAAATCCAGCGGAGGGCCGGAATTTGCGATCGCCAACTGATTCGCATTAAGTTGTATGATGATGTTGCCTCCCTTATTGCAATGCCGCAATGCATTTGAGATAAGGTTGGATACCAGCGTTTCGCACAAATGTAGATTAGCAAGGATATCGCAGGGAAGAATGTCGGAGTCCAGGGTTAGTTCCTTAGACAAGAACAGGTCGGTCAGCGACTCTATATGTTGGTTGAGCAGGGTGTGAAATGCCAATAGCTGCTTATCCGCAAATACATTATTATCCAGCTTGGCCAACAGCAGCAATGCCTTATTCGTTTTGCTCAGCCGCTCTACTCCGCTCCTGGCTTCCATGATATAATTGGCCATTTCTTCTGTTAGTTCTGATTGACTGAGCCTGTCTAGCTTGGATTGTATAATGCCTAAGGGGGTTTGTATTTCGTGAGAAGCGTTTTCTGTAAATTCCCTCAACGCTTTGTATTCCCGCCTGCTACGTTCTGTCAATTCCATAAGGGTCGCTCTTAATTCTTCAAATTCCTTGATTGGAGAACCTCTCAACTGAGGCGGCTCCGGATCGGTGATGGAATAGGACTTAATGGACTGCAGGTTTAGAAAGAATGGCCTCCACAATTTTTTATTGGAATAATAAGTGATCAGCGCGCCTGAGATGCCCAACGCTAATATTGCCATGCCCAATAATAAAAATATAGTATTGAAATACTGATCCCATCCGATGTATATGATCATTACATACATGCTGTAGCGCCGCCCATTGATCTCCTTGATTTCTTTTCTGTATCGATATTCTTCGTCCTTTTTCTGCAAGGGATCGTATATGGTCGTATCGCCATAAACCACGCCCGGCAGGGCGTCTGCTCCAGCAGGCGCAATCTGCATGAAGGGGTTGTCAATATGCAGCCAATCATTCACATTGCTTCCTAATATCTCGGATTGCAGGTCCAGCTGTTCGTCCATTTCCGAAAGGATCTCTCTCTGCAGCAATAAGTATAGCCCGGAAGCGGTCACGAGGAGAACGACAACCGTAGCCAGCATAAAATCCCTTGTTGTTCTGTGCAGGAGCTTCATGGCGCGGTAAATTTGTATCCCATTCCATATACGGTTTTGATGAAATCATAACCGGACAAGGCGTTGATTTTGTTTCGGAGATTTCGCGTATGCACATACACGGTATGGTAGTTATCTACCGCATCGTAACCGTCTCCCCATAAATGCCCTGCGATGGATTGCTTGCTGACTACCCTGTTTTTATTGACGATCAGGTATAAAAGAAGCTCATATTCTTTCCTGGTAAGGTTAATCGCCGTATCCTGCCATTTCACTTCAGCGGCTACCGTATCCACATGCAACTCGTCTATAACGATCGTTTTATGACCGCTAAAATTTTTCCGCCTGAGCAGCGCGTTGATTCTTGCGTTCAGCTCTTCCATATAGAAGGGCTTGGTGATATAGTCATCTGCTCCCATTTCAAGCCCCATCACCCGATCCTGCAGGGAATCTTTTGCGGAAACGATCAATACGCCCGCATCCTTTTGTTGCTCTTTCAATAGTTCCAGCAATTTCAGACCGCTGCCTCCCGGTAGACCGACATCCAATATAATAGCGTCATATTCGTACAATAACATTTTGTCTTCCCCTTCTCCAAAATCAATCGCCGTTTCACATAAATATCCCTGCTCCGACAGGTAGCTTTCCATATCGTTCAGCAACAATGGTTCATCCTCAACAATCAATAATTTCATATGCAACTATTATGGTCAATGTATGCCTTTGGTTGCCATTTTACCACATTAGTTTTACATGGCCTGCGGCTGTAGCCGGGCGTTGAGAAATATTGACTTTTTCATGACAAATAATTCAGATTTAGGAGGAATAAATAGCAAATGTAACCAGGGTTAAGGGCGGTAAAAACTAGTTCACAGGGCTCTTGAACCGATACGAGTTTCCCTTTCCGAAGATGCTAAAGCCATCATTGACAAATGGGGGAACAACCGGAAGGAAGATAATACTTATATTTTTCCTGTACTTTCAAAGGGGATAACACTTGAACGGGAAAGGCAGCTAATCCAACAGCTAACCCAGGTTATCAACTTTCACATGAAAGCCATAGCCGAAAATCTGGAAATTGGCAACGAAGTTACTACCTATGCGGCCCGGCATAGTTTCGCCACCATTCTGCAAAGAAGTGGAGCAAGTGTTTCTTTTATTAGCGAGGCATTGGGTCATGGCAATGTAAACACTACCCAGAACTATTGGGGGGGATTCGAGGATGAAAGTAAGCGGGAGACGGTAAAAGCGTTGACAGCATTTAAAAAAGTGGTAAAATAAAGATTTGTTTAGACCTTCACCTTTTGCACGGTTTTCACCAAAACTTAAATTAACCTAAACCATTATGCAAATAATTCAAAGCATACAAAATAGGATTTACGAAATAAGGGGTGAGCGGGTAATGCTGGACTTTGATTTGGCGGCTCTTTACGAAGTACAAACCAAAGCGCTGAACCAGGCTGTAAAGCGGAATATAAAGCGGTTCCCTAAAGATTTTATGTTTAGGCTTACCCTTACCGAATGGCAAAATATCCGGTCACAAATTGTTGCCGCATACGATAATGCTTTGCGGTCACAAAATGTGACCGCATTCCAAAGTAAAAGAAATACCAGCGTTACCCCGTTTGCCTTTACGGAACAGGGCGTTGCTATGCTTAGCGGCATACTCAACAGCGACCGGGCAATAAATATGAACATTGCCATAATGAGGGCTTTTGTTGAAGTAAGGCGGGTTTTATTACAGCGGACTGATATAAAAGAACAATTACGGTTAATTCAGGAGCGAATAACGGAACATGATGTGCAGCTAAGCCAAATTTACGACAGTATAGAAAATCTCTTAGACGAAAAGGCGGCTCAAAGAAAATGGGAAGACAGAGAGCGGATAGGATTTAAAAAGTAAGAACACTTAAAGCATAGAAGATAAATGATTACTGATAAAATAAAAGCCTTGTTTCAATTCATTGAGTATTTGCACTCAAATATTGAGAATTTTAGCCGGGAATAGTCGAGCGTTACCACATCAGGGTTTTCATATTTGCACTCAAATATTGAGAATTTTAGCCAGCACAATGATTTAATAAAAAAACTGGAGTTGCTAAATGAGGAAAGACAAAAGCTAAGTCCGAGAAGTAACTACAAAGACAAAATATCTTACGATAAGATACAGGCGGAAATTAAAGATAGTTTTCAGGTTATTCTGGAAAATATTACCCAGCCCATTCTATCAAAAGCGAATGAATTAAATATTTATGATACAAACAAACCCGAAACCCTTCGGAATTGGAACGCGCCCGAAATACACGAACTTATAAAGAGTTTTAGCGAGAGCGATTTGCCCGAAATATTCAAACACAAAAAAAAGTATCTCGAATACAGAAACAGCACACACAAAACATTTTTATCCTTACAGATGTTTTTTGAAGATTTGGACGAAATAGGCGAAAGTCTGTTTGGTTTCTTTAAAGACATCGAACCTCAACAGATTGGAGAATATTTCTCCACCTGAAAACATTGATAATGACTTTAAAACAGAATACCGAAAAGTGCAACAAATGGGCAATACCTTTCCCTGATTTTCCAGCGTCAGGGTATTCTCCTGAAGTTCAGCCAGCTTTTTAGAGATTTTCAGTTGAAGCAGTTTGTAATTGGGGTGAGTATGTTTCACTCTTTGGAGTTGAGCATCCCAATGAATTTTTCCAGCCTTATGTCAAAATGAAATTCCCTGTGTTTTCTGTCAATTGTTAGCCGGATTTTAAGAGGGTATTTCTGGTCTTTCTTTTTCCTTCTCTCATCCAGAAAAACTTTAAATGTAATTGCCATGCTTGTGAAGATTTAAGCATGGGTGGCGTTGAAAGTGTTCAAACAATGTTCAAACAAACGGGGTTATATAACACAAAAAAGCAATTACCGTTATGTGTAATTGCTTGATCTTAAGTGGACCCTGCTGGGCTCGAACCAGCGACCCTCTGATTATGAGTCAGATGCTCTAACCGGCTGAGCTAAGGGTCCATCCGGATTTTTAATGGGAGTGCAAAAATAACCATTTTAGACGATTGCCAAAATATTGTTTGGCATTGAAAACAGACTGTTAGCTCAGTCAAATGGTTTATAAGACGCTTGAACTTGCTGTAAAAAGAATGGCATTATGGGAAAACCATTCTCTATCAAGCGTGCCGCACAGAAACAAATATGCCTATTATTCAAAAAGCAAAGCGCCAAAGCAGTTAAAGGTGATCACCTGTACAGGATAAACATCCCTATTATCGCCCCTGTATATAGGACAGCTCGGCCGGCAAAACCCAGCGCCGGACAAACCTCCCCATTACCCTTTCAGGTTTTTCTCCAGCCAGGCGAATGCTTTTTCCTGGATATCCTTATTGTAATTGTGCGGAGCAGCCGGCGAATAAAACGATGTTTTATTTCCTGCGCCTGCCCAATCGAATGCTTCTTTGATGGCTGCTTTTGACTGCTGTTTGCCTTCCTCGGGGAAGAGGATATCCTCTGTGCCCACCACGATCATGCAGGCGTTAGGCGCGCTCATGGCGGCAAGATCGGGAATGTCCATCCTGTTCCAGACGCCGGGCAATAAATTAAAAGTGCCTATCGCCCCCCTGACATTATAATGTTGTTGCATATCGCCGGTGGTCATCCAGCCAACGCTTACCGAGGCTTTGATCCGGGGGTCGAGGGCGGCCAGCATATTGGTTCTCCATCCGCCGCCGGATAAACCGGTAACGCCTATTCTTTTAATATCCACCTCCGGCCGGGTAGCCAGGTAGTCGATACACCGGGAATCGTCAAAGTAGTTGAGGCCGGCCCAGGTTGTTCCTGCCCAGTTCAGCTGCCTGACGCCATAATATAGAAGACTGCCTAACTTGGCTTGTAGCTGCCGGTATTCATCCACTGTCAGCGTAAAGGGATCTAGATCTTCCGGGATATTGTCGATACCTTTTGGAATGCGGGCGCCAAAATGATGCGCATCAATAACGATCACGGCATATCCCTGCTTAACCAATTCCTCCGTTAAATAAATACCATTGTAATAAATTTCGCGGTGCTCGGCCAACACTTCATGGTCTCTTCCGCTATTGGCGATGCGGTCTTTTCCGAAACACATGGGTCCGCCCCATTCATGCAGGGCAACAATACCGGGGACAGGATACTTAACGTTTTTGGGCAGTAAAAGATAGGCTTCCAGCCTATGCCAGGGAGTGGTATTGAATGCTATTCTTTCAAAGGTATGCGTGCCCCGGTCTTCCTTGCTGATCACTTTCGGCGCCAGGTTTAACGGCCCGGGATTATAATGCAGGGCATCCATCAGGCATTTTCTGGCTTCGGTCTGCCATTGTTTAAAGCTGCCCCGCGGATTCTTTTTCCTCCAGTTTGCCACGGTCAGATCCATCGGGTTGTTCGCCCTGATTCCTTCGATAACCGATTCCATCGATCCGTAGAGGTTCAGTGGATTTTTGATAGAGGGTAGATTGGCGGGAAGGGTTTCCGGAGCCTGTTGAAAGGAAAACAACCCGGAAGACGCCAGGACTGCAGAGCCAATGGCCGATGTTTTTATGAACTTTCTTCTTTGCATGATTGCCGGTTTAATTGAGATGATGTGTAATGGAAATTTACCCATAAATAACCGATAAATTGTCCGGAAACAGCGGCAACGTTTCCGGTGAAAACAAGGCCGGTAGGGAAGCGATAGGGATTGGCGGTTTGGTATTATTCAATGCTTCTGTTTAGGGCCAATAATCAAAATCGTCCTGATGAGGCAGAGATACGGTATTATTCAGCGCCCCTGTTGTGAGGGTTTCCGGATCGGATGATACGATCGGGGATCAGCTGTTGATAGGGTATTGGGCGGAAGATTTTTATACGGGCAGGGTGAAGATCGTAAACAGGGTTGATGGAAATTTCAAAAAAACCGGGAAATTCAAAATGGATTAAGGAAATTGGGCCTTCAAATGCCATGATAAGGTTTTGAGATCCGCTGCTGGGGAGATCTATGATACGACGATCAGGCCGGCAATGCTATGATAAGGGATAAGGTTTTGCAACCTGGTATAGGTTTGCCAATAGGAGCCGGCAATTCATTCGACCGGCATATTGTTAGAAACCTGCACAACGAACAGCGCTGGCATTTTTATAAATTGATTTTTAATTCCTTGTTTAAAGAGAACATTTGTTATGATCAAAAGCCTACGTTTTTTAGCGGTATTTTTTTTATTCCATGCCATGGTTCTTTCATCGTGCTCGCAGGCGCAGCAAAAACGATATGAGAAAACCATAGCAGCGTTCAAAAAAGCAGATATAGAGTCTCCCCCCCCCGTCAATGCTATTCTTTTGGTAGGAAGCTCTTCTTTCACGATATGGAAGGATGTTGCGGACTATTTTCCGGAGTATACCATTATCAACAGAGGTTACGGCGGTTCCAAGTTGACGGACCTGATCGACTATGTCGATGATGTCATCATACCCTATAAACCCAAGCAGGTGGTGATCTATTGCGGTGAAAATGACGTAGCCGGCGACCCTGTTACCGCAGACGATGTTTTGCAGCGGTTTACCACGCTTTTCCAGATGATCCGGAAGGGCCTGCCCGATGCATCGATCGCCTACGTTTCTATGAAGCCCAGTCCGAGCCGCGAGAAGTTTCTTCCGGTTATTACAGAAGGAAACGCTAAGATCAGGGACTTCCTGGCTACTCAGCCTAAGACATCATATATCGACATATACCAGGCAATGCTCGACGCTGAAGGAAAGATGCGCCCCGAGCTTTTCCAGGACGACATGCTGCATATGAATCCGAAAGGTTATGCCATCTGGAAAGAAGTCATGCAGCCCTATTTGCTTAAATAAGCCGCTGATCGCGACCTCATACTGTTTGCCTTAGGAATCTGTTGTTTTGATCTCTTCAAATTCAATATAGTCCCCGGAACTGTGGGGTTTGCTCTTTTTCTGCGTCTGGGTTGAGGATCCCGTGTTGTTGGCAGATTGGTAGGGATTCTGGTATTGGGTATTCCCGTTCATGCGATCCTGGAATTCTTTTACCTGCGACCTCATTTGCTGGGTTGCCTTAAAGAGGGGAATAATGAAGTTGAAGACCAGCCTGATCAACCCATAAATAAGAATTACCGAGATAATTAGTCGTAACATGTAATAAAGATAGCGAATCCCTGAAAAATAAATTGTTAAGAACATTCAAGCAGCGACCCGTTTTAAATTCGCAAGCGGAACGTCCCGGCGTTGAGCAACCGGCAACCCGTATTACCGGTTCGGCCCGGCTTACTGCGCCCGCCCGCAGGATACCGGCAGGCGCTGTTATCAGCCTGATCTATGAAGGCTTGCGGAGGTTTGGGGATCGATAAAATAAGTTTCCGGTTTTGGAATTGATATCCTATTTCCCTACCTTTGTGCAGGAAAAGACAAGCAGCAAGGGAACGAGGATCGTTCCCTTCTTTTATTTCCCATGATGATCGATACGCTGGCGCAGACAATAGAACAAATGGTCGGAACGATATTGTCCGACGATCCGGAATATTTCCTGGTTGAAGTTAAAATACGGCCTACCGGCGATATTTCCGTATTTCTTGATGGCGAAAAAGGCATCTCTATTGAGAAATGCGTCCAGTACAATCGCCGGTTGTATAAAATGATCGAGGAGTCGGGCTTGTTTCCCGGCAATAACTTTTCGCTGGAGGTATCCTCTCCCGGTTTAGATGCGCCGCTCAGGCTGTTCAGACAATATAAAAAGAATTTGGGGCGCAAGGTGGAAGTGGTGTTGAAAGACGGCTTCAAAGCGGAAGGCGTCCTGAAGGAGGTAAATGACGATTCCATAAAACTGGAAGAAACGCGCGGAAAGAATAAAAAGAAGGAGATCATCGAACATATTTTTGCTTTTGACACAATTAAATCAACAAAAATTCAAATAGTTTTCTAAAACCCTTCCCTTTTGGCGGTTACGTCCGTAATGAGGCGTATATTCAAAACGGGCAGGTAATTTAAACTGATGTTATGGCGAGTATTAACCTGATAGACGCTTTCCAGGATTTTAAAGAGGCCGAAAATATCGACCGCCCTACCATGATGAAAGTGGTAGAAGACGTTTTCAAGACGCTGCTTAGGAAAAAATATGGCAGCGATGAGAATTTTGATGTTATTGTAAACGCAGAAAAAGGCGACCTGGAGATCGTTCGTCGCCGTATGATCGTGGAGGATGGAACCGTTGAGGATCCCCTGGCGGAGATCGCTTACAGCGATGCGGTGAAAATAGAGCCCGATTTCGAGGTCGGCGAGGAACTGTATGAAGAGGTGAATATCATGGATTTTGGCCGTCGCGCCATCCTGGCCGCCAAACAAACGCTGGCCAGCCGTATCAGCGACCTGAAGAAAAATGTGTTGGTGAAGAAATACGGGGAGCGGATAGGAGAGATCATCAGCGCGGAGGTATACCAGGTTTGGAAAAAGGAGATACTGCTGCTGGATGAGGAAGGCAGCGAGCTTATTCTTCCCAAATCTGAACAGATCCCGCAGGATTATTTTAAAAAGGGAGAGAATATCCGCGCGGTAGTGAAAAAAGTAGAACTGAAAAATAATACGCCGGTTATCATCTTATCCCGCACTTCTCCTTTGTTTCTGGCTAAATTGCTGGAAATTGAGGTGCCTGAGATCTTTGACGGACTGATCATTATTAAAAAGATCGTACGCGAACCAGGGGAGAGGGCAAAAGTGGCCGTGGAATCGTACGACGACAGGATCGACCCGGTGGGCGCCTGCGTGGGAATGAAGGGAAGCCGTATTCATGGAATTGTCCGCGAGCTCAAGAATGAAAATATAGACGTTATCAACTGGACCAACAATATTCAATTGCTTATCCAACGGTCTTTGACGCCTTCGAGGATCACGAGCATGGAGTTGGACAATGAAAAAAAACACGCCAATGTATACCTGAAGCCCGACCAGGTTTCGCTGGCCATTGGTAAAAAAGGCGTAAACATTAAATTGGCCCAGGAATTGACCGGCTATACCATAGATGTATTCCGCGATACGGAAGGCGAAGTGCAGGAGTTTGATATCGATCTTGAAGAATTCAGCGATGAAATTGAAACATGGGTCATTGATGAATTTAAAAGGATTGGCTGCGATACCGGCCGAAGCGTGCTGGCATTGACGCCCGAAGAGCTGGAAAGACGCACGGACCTTGAGATCCAGACCATTGAGGAAGTGCGGAAGATATTGAAAGAAGAGTTCGAGAAAGAATAGCCCGCGCCCCGAATGGATCGGAACGGGAAGAAACAGCGCCTGCGCGGCAGGCAGACTTTATTGTGATAACGTATCCTGGCATCGGCTGGCCTGCGGGCAGAATGATCAGCGCGATGCTTATATTATTACATAAATTAAGCCGCCAAACAGCGAAAAATAAAAAAAATTGTCTTAAAATAACGAATGGCAGAAATTACAACACCCAGATTGATGGCCGCCGCCAAAGAATTCAACGTTGGAAAGGATACGTTGGTGGATTTTTTGTTGGCAAGAGGATTTAGCAAGGATGATCTGAAGCCTACTTCCAAGCTTACGGAGGAAATGTATCGTTCACTTCAGCAGGAGTTCCAGAGCGACAAGGTGGCTAAGCTGAAAAGCGATCAGATTGATCTTCCGAAAGGCAGTCCTGAGCCAAGGAAAAGAAAGGAGGAGGAAACGGTTGTATTCCGGAAAGAGACCAAAAAGTCTGCTGCGGAAACGGCTAAGGGAACCATTGACGCGACTGAACCAAAAGAGGAGGCGCTGCCGGCTGCCGAAACAAAGGAATCTAAAAAATCGAATCGCGAAACAGCAGAGGAAATACCGGCTCCCCCTGTTGTACAGGATTCGCCTGCCGCGGAAGAAACAGAAGATACGGGAGCAGATGCCTCGCAGGAACCTGCTCATATCAAAATCGAGGCGCCTGAGATCGAAGCGCCTGTTATACTGGATAAAATTGATCTTTCCGCGATCGATTCTTCCACAAGACCGAAGAAAACCGCTAAAAAGAAAGAAGAGAAAACCAAGGAAGCGCCCGCTGAGAAAGCGTCAAAATCAAAGGCTGCCGCCAAATCGGCTGAGGCAGCCCCTGCCGCCGAAACGCCGGAGACCGCTCCCCAGGAGAAAACAGAAATCCCCGCTGTTACAGAGCAACCGGTTGCGGAAGCTCCTGCGACGCCCCAGGGAGAAACAAATGAACCGCAGGAAGAAGCAGGACCTGTGATCAGCAATATTAAAGCAGAGAAGATCGAAGGCCCTAAAATATTAGGGAAAATTGAGCTTCCTGTGCAGGGCGAAAACAAACCCGGCCCTAACGACGAAAAAAGGCAACGTAAGCGTATTCCCATTGCCAGGAAGGATGTTCCCGTTCAACGGAACGAACCCTTCAAAAAAAGAGAGGGCGACAGGCCCCAGATCACGCCCAACACCGGCGGTAATTTCAGGCCCCGCACCCAGGGAGGGGGGCATGGCAGCCACGCAAGGCCCGGATCCCGCCCGTCTTTCATATCAAGGGAAGCCAAGGAGATCGATAAAAAAGAAATTCAGGATAAGATCCGTGAAACCCAGGCAAAGCTTGCGGGTTCAGGGGGAAGAGGCAAGAGCCTCAAAGCAAAATACCGGCGCGCCAAACGCGATGAACTGGCCGATCAGACCGGCGGAGATGAGCTGCAGGACAACAAGCTGCAGTTGACTGAATTCATCAGCGTCAGCGAGCTCGCTAACCTGATGGATGTAAGTTATGCGGAGGTGATCAGCAAATGTATGAGCCTGGGATTGATGGTATCCATTAACCAGCGCCTGGATGCAGAGGTAATTGAACTGGTGGCCAGCGAATTTGGCTTCGACGTGGAATTCATCGATATGGAAACGCAGCTGGAGATGGAAGAGCAGGAAGAGGAAGACGATAACGAGCTGCTCACACCCCGCGCGCCCATCGTAACCATCATGGGGCACGTGGACCACGGTAAAACTTCTTTGCTGGACTATATCCGCAGCGCAAACGTGGTTGCCGGAGAGGCCGGAGGGATTACCCAGCACATCGGGGCATATGAAGTTACCCTCCCTTCCGGAAAGCATATTACTTTCCTCGATACGCCCGGTCACGAAGCGTTTACGGCGATGCGCGCCCGCGGCGCCAAAGTCACGGATATTGCCGTGATCGTGATCGCAGCCGATGATGCGGTGATGCCCCAGACAAAGGAGGCCATCAGCCATGCGCAGGCCGCAAATGTGCCTATGATCTTCGCGATCAACAAGATCGATAAAGACGGCGCCAACCCGCAGAAAATATATGAACAGCTTGCCGGGATGAATATCCTCGTGGAGGCTTGGGGAGGTAAGTTCCAAAGCCAGGAGCTCTCTGCCAAACAGGGGTTGAATGTAGATCAGCTATTGGAAAAGGTATTGCTGGAAGCAGAACTCCTTGACCTGAAAGCCAATCCGGACAGGGAGGCCAGCGGCACCATCGTTGAAGCGACCCTGGATAAGGGACGCGGTTATGTGGCCACCGTGCTGGTATTGAATGGAACGCTCCGTCAGGGCGACCTGGTGGTGTCCGGGCAGTATTTCGGGAGGGTCAAAGCCATGTTCAACGAGCGGAACAAAAGAAAGGATGAAGCGCCGCCGGCAACCCCTGTATTGATACTGGGACTGAATGGCGCGCCGCAGGCGGGGGAAAAGTTCAAAACATATACCGATGAGGCGGAAGCGAAAGACGTCGCCAACCGTCGGGCGCAGATACTGCGCGAACAGGGTATTCGTACCAAGAAACATATTACGCTGGATGAAATCGGCCGTAGGCTTGCATTGGGTAATTTCAAGCAACTGAACCTTATTATCAAGGGCGATGTGGACGGTTCCGTGGAAGCATTGAGCGACTCTTTACAGAAGCTGTCTACCGAGGAAATAGCCATCAGCGTTGTGCTTAAGGGCGTGGGGGCCATTACCGAAAGCGACGTGCTGCTGGCCACCGCTTCGGATGCGATCCTGATAGGGTTTAATGTGCGGCCTTCGGCCCAGGCGGCCAGGCTGGCCGACGCCGAAGGCGTTGAGATCAAGACCTATTCCATCATCTATAACGTGATTGACGAGGTCAAGAGCGCGATGGAGGGTATGCTGGAGCCCAAGATACAGGAGAAAGTGGTGGCAAATGTGGAAGTGCGTAATGTATTTAAGTTCGATAAAGCCAGCGTGGCAGGTTGTTATGTGCTGGACGGAAAGATATACCGGAATGCTAAAGTGAGGGTGATCCGGGATGGTATCGTGATATACCCTGCCGGCGAAGGGGGCAGCGCGGAACTGGGCTCGCTGAAACGCTTTAAGGACGATGTAAAAGAAGTTTCTTCCGGAATGGAATGCGGATTGACCGTGAAGAATTTCTCCGATATTAAAGTGGGCGATATCATTGAGGCTTTTGAAGAAGAAGAAGTGAAAAGGACGCTTTAACTTTTAGATTTTATATTTAACTCTATTTTTGAAGGGCATGAAGAACTTCATTTTTATAGCTGTAGGCCTGTTGTTTGCGATTACCGCCTCCGCGCAACATAAAGTGGTAGCCGATAAGATCGTGGGCATCGTGGGCGATAAGGTCATCCTGCAATCGGATATTACCAATGCCATGCTGGATATGCAGCGGCAGGGCGAACAACTGCCTCCCGAGGCTGAATGTCTTATCCTGGAGCAACAACTTACCATAAAAGCCCTGGTGATGCAGTCGGAGAAAGATTCCGTGATGGTGGATGACGCGGAGATCGAAGCTTTGCTGGACAACCAGATCCGCGGATTCATTAACGCTTACGGATCCAAGGAGGCGTTGGAGGAGATTGCCGGCAGAACTGTTTACCAGATCAAGGAAGATTTTCGTCAGAATTTCAAAGAAAGAAAGCTGATGGAAAAAATGCGCAGTAAGATCGTGGATAATATTAAGATCACCCCCCAGGAGGTGAAAGCGTATTATGACGCCATCCCCAAGGATAGCCTGGCATATATCGAGTCGGAATTGGAGATCGGGGAAATTGTCGTTTATCCCAAAGCCAGCCGCGAACTGGAGAAAATGGCCATGGACGATCTTGCCGATTTTAAAAGCCAGGTAGAAAGCGGCAGGGCCAAATTTGAGGCGCTGGCTGCCTTGTACACCGATGATCCCGGCAGTAAAAACAATGGCGGTCAGTATTCTATCAACCGCACCGAAAAAACCTGGGACCCCTCATTTATCAACCATGCTTTCCGCCTGAAAGAAGGGCAGATCTCGCCGGTGTTCAAGTCTAAATTCGGTTACCATATCGTACAGATGGTGAGCAGGGCGGGAGATGACGCCATTGTCCGGCATATATTGCTGATCCCCAAGGTAACGGATGCAGAGATCCAGGAGGCCGTAAACAAACTGGATACGGTAAGGTCCCAGTTGATTGCAGGCACGCTTTCTTTTGGAGAAGCCGTGGCCAAATTCAGTGAAGACGATAACTCCAAGTTTACGGCAGGCATGCGTCAAGGTCCCCGCGGCAGTTTTCTTACGATCGATCAGCTCGATAAGGACGTAGCGCTCTTGCTGGACAATATGAAAGTGGGACAATATTCGCAACCAAAACCTTTTACCGATGACAGGGGTAAAAAAGCTGTGCGCATCGTTTTTCTGAAAAGCAGAACGGAGCCGCACCGGGAAAACCTTAAGGATGACTACGACAGGGTGGCTCAGCGGGCCCTGGAAATTAAGAAGCAGGAAGCTCTTGAAAAATGGTTTACTGAAAAGATCCCCTCTTATTACCTGCTCATTGACGCGGACTACGGCCAATGCCGGGCGCTTCAAAACTGGCTGCAATATGCTGCAAAATCAGGCAATTAAGCTTCAGCAACTGCCATAAGGGAAAACACCTAAAAAAATTAAATAAATAGGATCGGTACTATTTCGCTGGCTTATTTTGCGCTATTATTGCAATTGCGCACTGCGATAAAAACCCTAATCTATATATTGCCAGGCATTAGCAATGTCCGAGAAACACCCGATACCGTCTCTCCTGTTAGATTCTCCTGAACAGGGAACAGCGCCTGCCGGCGATGATATCACCCGGTTGCAAAATGTCGAAAAAGCGCTTCGCATCAGCGAAGAAAGGTATCGTTCCCTTTTTGAATCGCTGGGGGAAGGCATTGTGTTGTTTGATCAGCAGGAGAATATCATTGCTATCAACAAAAGCGCGGAGAATATTTTTTCAGTACCAAGGGATTCGGATCTGAAGTTCAGTTCATTTGACCCAAAGTATAAATATTTTCATGAAGACGGGTCTGAATTTCCCCCCGAAACGCATCCCCGGACCCTTACGTTGAAAACGGGAAACTCCTATAACAATGTGGTTTTGGGAATGACCGTTGGCGATCGTCCGATAAAATGGTTGCGTATCAATACCAAGCCCATTTATTATTTTGATACCCGCGAGAAACCTGACGCCGTTGTTGCTTCCTTTGTGGATATCACTGAAGAGATAAGGCGGAGCCGGTTGATAGCGCTGGAAAAAGAAGTGCTGGAGATAAATGCCCAACCCGCTGTTTCTTTAAAAACAATTGTCGATTATTTTTTGAGAGGGCTGGAAAAAATTTTCCCCGACATGATATGTTCTGTGATAATGCTGCAGGACAATGAACGCATCACTCATCTTTCTTCTCCCAGTATGCCTGAAAGTTATACCGGGGCGCTCAATAATAGCCCGTTTCAAGACAATCTCGGGTCTTGCGGAACGGCCATGTATCGCAAACAAAATGTCTTTACAGAAGATATAGAAAGCGATCCCCGGTGGGAAGGCATCCGGCAGCTCGCGGCGCAACATCAACTTAAAGCCTGCTGGTCTTTCCCCATCCTGACCGCTAAAAATGAAGCGCTGGCTTCTATTGGAGTTTACCACAAGGCAGTGAAGTCTCCATCGGAAATTGAAATAGCTGTTTTTGAAAAAGTGAAAAACCTGCTCCGTATCATTATTGAGAATAAAAAAGCGGAAAGCGAGGTGAGGCTCAGTAATGAACGGTACATGCTGGCCACCAAAGCCACCAATGATGCGGTATGGGATTGGGATATTAAAAAGAATAAACTTTTTTTGGGAGAGGGTTTTCGTCTCCATTTTGGGTATAACCCGGATGAGACCAGCCGTAGCTTTGCATTCTGGGTAGGGCGCGTCCACGAGGCGGACCGTGAAAGAGTGAGTTCGAGCTTGCGGGCATTTGTTGATACCAAAAGCCAGGGCCTATGGCAGGAGGAATATCGGCTCAGGAATGCAAAAGGCAGCGATGTATTGGTGTTCAATAGGGGTTTCCTGGTTTTTAACCAGGTAGGGGAAGTGATCAGGATGATCGGCTCTTTGCAGGATATTACGGAGAAGAGGGGGCTGGAAAAAAAATTGTTACAGGAAGAATTCGACCGGCAGAAGCTGGTGGCGCAGGCGGTGGTGGACGCCCAGGAAAAAGAAAGGGCGGATATCGGCCATGAATTGCACGATAATGTCAACCAGATATTGTCTACAGCGCGCTTGTACCTGGAACTAGCCAAAAATGAGAATCCCGAAAGAATGGCGCTGATCAATAAGAGTATCGAGAATATCGCTTCGGCCATCAATGAGATCCGCAATATTTCGCGTTCGCTTGTTCCCGCCAGCATAGGCGACATCGGGTTGGTAGCCTGTATTGAGGATTTTGTGGGAGATATCCGGTTTACCCGGGCGCTTAATGTTGAGTTCTATTACGAAGGCGATATAGAGGGGATTGTTGACAGTAAAAGAAAGCTGGTAACCTTTCGGATCATCCAGGAGCAGGTTACCAATGTGCTGAAACATGCGGAAGCTAAAAACCTGGTTATTGAACTTATGGTAGACAGTCAGGGCATAGAACTTTCTATTAGCGACGATGGCAAGGGTTTCGATAAAGAATCGGTCAGTAATAAAAAGGGGATGGGTTTGTATAATATCCATAGCAGGGTGGAATTGTTCAATGGTAAGATCAATATGCTCACGGAACCGGGCAAAGGCTGCAAATTGAATATATATATACCCGTATAAACCTATAAAACACAAGTAGCATGGAGAAGATCAACGTATTGATCGCAGATGATCATAAATTGATTAGGGAAACCTGGAGTTACATACTAAATAGCGATGAGCGGTTCAATGTAATTGCAGAATGCGGCGACTCCGAACAAGCTGTTGAAGCGACCCGTCAAAAACAGCCTGATATTGTGCTGATGGATATCAATATCCTGCCAATTTCAGGATTTGAAGCCACCGAAAGGATAAAAAAAAGCTGCCCCAATACCAAGGTTATTGGCGTGTCCATGCATTCTCAGCCTGCCTATGCAAAAAAAATGCTCCAGGTCGGCGCAAGGGGATATGTCACTAAAAACTCTTCCAAGGAAGAGATGATCGAGGCCATTCTGGAAGTGCACAAGGGGAATAAATACATATGCGAGGAGATCAAGAATAATATCTCCGAGTTGGTTCTGGAAGAAAACAAGGACGTGCCTAATGTAAACGCGCTGACCGAAAGAGAAATACAGGTGATCAACCTGATCAAGGAAGGGTTGTCTTCCAAAGAGATAGGCGGTACGTTGAATATATCCCTGAAAACCGTTGAGGTCCATCGGCATAACGTGCTGAAAAAGTTAAAATTAAAAAACTCTGCCTCCCTGGTTAATTTCATTAACCAGTCCACTACCTGACCCCCTAGGGCTATCGACTCATTTTACCTGAGCAAGCGCCATCCGGCCCGGGCCTTAAATGATCCACTGCTTCAAAAAAGGATTTGCGGGCAATTTATTTGTGCCTAACTTTGCGTTTCCATGAGCGATGAAATAAAGCATGAATGCGGGTTGGCGTTCATTAGGTTAAGAAAACCCTTCTCTTATTACCAGCAACGGCATGGTACGGTTATGTGGGGGCTTAATAAGCTGTACCTGCTCATGGAAAAACAGCATAACCGGGGCCAGGACGGCGCCGGAGTGGCGGCGGTAAAGCTCAATACCGAACCCGGATACCCCTTTTTACAACGCATACGCAGCGCGGAGACCCAGCCGATCGTGGATATTTTTTCCGCTATCAATAAGGAAGTTCAGGAATTACAGAAATACCAGCCGGATATTACCACNNGTTGAATTTTGCCATCCTTTTATTAAACGCAATACCATTCCTTCCCGTAATCTCGCGCTTGCCGGAAATTTTAACCTGGTGAATACCGACGAATTGTTTGCCTTGGTAAACATTGAACCCGGCGTTTTTCAAAAGCAAAGCGATCTGGCGGCAATGATGGAAGTGATTCATCATTTTATNNGGCATCCGCCCGGCTTATTATTATATTGACGACGAAGTGGTGGTATCTGCTTCGGAAAGATCGGCCATACGTACGGTCTTTAATGTGGGAGAGAACGAAGTAAAAGAGCTGATGCCCGGCATGGGGCTGATCGTAAAGGCAGACGGGACCATCCTTATCGAAAAACTGATGGAGCCCGGCGAAAGACGGGCATGCAGTTTTGAGCGCATATATTTCTCCCGAGGAAGCGATGAAAAGATATACAGGGAAAGAAGCGCATTGGGATATAACCTTAGCGCGCAGGTGCTGGAAGCTATACAAAATGATCTCAGGAACACGATATTCTCCTTTATCCCCAATACGGCGGAAGTGGCATTTTACGGATTGTGGAAGGGGGTTGACGATTATCTGAAGGAAATAAAGATACAAAGGATATTGTCCTGGGGAAGCGATATCACAGAAGAGAAGCTAACGGAGATGATTGACCGTAAAGTGCGGACCGAAAAGATTGCGATCAAAGACGTGAAAATGAGGACCTTTATCACGGAGGACGTCAGTCGCAATGAAATGGTGCAACACGTGTACGATATCACCTACGGCACCGTTAAAAAAGGAGAGGACACTTTAGTGGTTATCGACGACTCGATTGTTCGGGGAACGACCTTAAAACAAAGCATCATACGGATGCTGGCGCGGCTGCAGCCTAAGAAAATTATCATCGTGTCCTCCGCTCCGCAGATAAGGTATCCGGATTGTTACGGTATTGATATGAGCAAGCTGGGCGATTTCATTGCTTTTCGCGCGGCAATAGCGCTGATCAGGGAAAGAAACAAAGAAGATTTTCTTGGCGAGCTTTTGGAAAAATGTAAAGAACTTCAGAGAACAGGGCTTCTCCATACCGAAAACATAGTGCAGCAGCTATATAAACAATTTACTACAGACGAAATTTCCGATAAGATAGCGCAGTTGATCACGCCCAAAGAAGTAACCATTCCGGTGCAGGTCATTTTTCAAACCATAGAATCCCTGCATCGGGCCTGCCCTACCAATACCGGCGACTGGTACTTTACCGGCGACTATCCCACCCCGGGGGGCAATCGCGTCGTCAATAAGGCTTTTATGAATTATATGGAAGGCAGGGATGTAAGAGGATACTAAGTTATTCTTTATAAAAGAAGATATGCGATATCCCGCTGCTTACGATAACGCGCGCGTATATTAAGTTATTTTTTTTATTTGATTTTCTGTTATCCTCTGGGATTATTGCGGTAAATTAGTAGCTGAAGAATCGCGCGCTATGAAAAACCACAAGCACCTCGACCAGCTTCTTCACCGCTCTGGCAGCATTTACTATGCGATCCTCGACAATACGGGGATGTTTTCTTATGTCAACGGCCTTTATGACAAGACCTTCGGTCCCTTTCTGCCTGATCCTGGCGTATATGGTTTCTCCTCTGTAATCGTTCCTGAGGATATCGGGTTGTTTGTAAAAATACAACAGGAATGCCTGAAGATGCCGGGCAATATAGCTTGCGTTGACCTGCGGAAACGCCGTTCCGACGGCGATTTGGTTCCGACGCGGTGGGAATGCAGCGTATTAATGGATGATAACGGGATTGCCGGCCTGCAATGTCTTGGAAAGGATATTGCAGGCAGCGCTATTGCCGCAGCAGATCGTTCGGAAGGAAAAAAGGCGGGGGAATCGCTGCGTATGAGTATTGAAAGATTTAGTATTCTTTCAAAAGCGGTAAATGACCTTATCTGGGATTGGGATCTGGTTTCGGGGAAGATATTGTGGAGCGACGCCATAAGATCTTTCGGATTTGATCCTGAAGACGTGAGCCTCGATTTTCAATGGTGGAAAGAGCGTATTCATCCGGAAGACAGGGAAAGAGTAGCGTCGGGGATAGAAGAGCAGATAAGGAATGGCGCAGAAAGCTGGCAGGACCAATACCGGTTCATGCGCGCGGACGGATCGTTCAGGATTGTCATGGATCGCGGATTTGTTCTTTTCGACGAATCGCATAAGCCCTACCGGATGATGGGTATTATCGTTGATTTATCGGATCGGGTAAGGATGCAGGAGGAGCGCGCCCAGCACAATATTGCGCGGCAACGCCAGATCACTGAAGCGGCCATCCTGGCGCAGGAAAAACAGCGGGCGGAAATAGGCCGGGAACTGCACGACAACATCAATCAGATCCTTACGACAACAAAGCTGTATCTCGATATAGCGATCAATGAAGAAGGGTTAAGGCAGGAGTTGATGGCCAAAAGCTATCAAAACATATCTACTGTTATCGAAGAAATCAGAACGCTTTCCAAATCGCTGGTGCCGCCATCCCTGGGCGATATCGGTTTAAAGGAAGCTATTTACGAAATGATCGAGAACCTGAATATCTCCCGGAAGATAACCATAAGGCTCAGGACAAGCGGATTCGCGAATGCGGATATACGGGGTAATATTAAATTGGTGATTTTCAGGATCGTTCAGGAACAGGTAAATAATATTATTAAGCACTCCAAAGCCACGAATGCTGAAATAAAATTGGCTATCTCTAAAGAAAATCTTAATATAACAGTCACGGATAATGGGGTAGGATTTGATACCAAGAAAAAGGTAAAAGGAATAGGGCTGACAAATATAACCAGCAGGGCGGAGGCTTACAATGGACGGGTGGAGATAATCAGCTCTCCGGGTAATGGGTGCGCGTTAAAAGTGTCCATACCGATATAAAAATCATACTTATGAAAAAGACCACCATCATGATTGTGGATGATCATACGCTTATCCGCGAAACATGGTCTCTTTTATTAGGCCGTCATGAGCATCTTGAGGTAATTGCCGAGGTAGGCAATGGAGAGAAAGCTGTTGAAATAGCAAGGGATAAGCGCCCCAATATAGTATTGCTCGACATCAATATGATCCCGCTTAATGGTTTTGAAGTATTAAAACTGCTCAGAAAACAATCGCCCGGTTCAAAGGTAATAGCGGTTTCCATGCATTCGCAGCCGGCTTATGCAAAAAAGATGCTGCGGATGGGCGCAAGGGGCTATGTCACCAAAAATTCCACCCGCCAGGAAATGCTCGACGCGATAGCCAGGGTGCTGGAGGGCGATATCTATATATGCCAGGAAGTAAAGAATATCCTTTCCGAGCAAATGCTGGGGGAAGAAGATCATGTTAACGGCGTCAATCAGCTTTCGGAAAGGGAAATAGAAGTGATCAACTATATAAGAGACGGACTTTCTTCAAAGGAGATTGCGGATAGGCTTGCTATATCCATTAAAACTATAGAAGTGCACCGGCACAATATCCTTAAAAAGCTAAAAGTCAAAAACACCGCTTCGCTTATCCATTTCATTAATTCAAGCGGGTTATAGTTAACATTTGACAAGAGTCGCTTAAAATATTACATACTAATCCTTATTTTTTAAAGTAATTACCTATTTAGTTGCCGATTTATTGATATATATGGTATAATTGCGTCGTATATTTCCTAGCAATGGCGGTGAATTGCGTTTAGATAATCAGTATAAACCCTGCTGCTTAAATGAACAACCCGATCACCGTTCTTATTGTTGATGACAATGTTTACATGCGGGAAACCCTGAATTTCCTGATTTCCCACACTCCACAACTAAAACTTCTGGGAGAAGCGTGCAATGGTCATGAGGCGCTCGCTCAGGCGCAGGTATTGGCGCCTGATATCATTTTGATGGACATCAATATGTCGCCTATTAACGGTTTTGAAGCTACGCGCAAATTATTGAAGATCAATCCACGCTATAAGATCATCGGAATTTCGGTGCATACCCAGTTCTCCTATGCCCGCAACCTGCTTTCGCTGGGCGCTAAGGGTTATCTTACCAAAACTTCTTCCCATCACGAGATCGTTGAAGCTATCGTGAGGGTAGCCAATGGCGAAGAATATATCTGTAATGAGTTAAGGGGTATCCAGTGAAAACAATTTGATGCTGATCAATTTTAGCCTAATGCTGATCCGGGTATTATGGCGCATTAATGGCTATTGCCGGTCCGGGATTTATCGAGGCCGGCGAGATCAGTTTGGTATATTTGTCGGGCACATTAATTTTTGTTTATGAAAACGATTTTGTTGGTGCGGCATGCTAAAAGCGACAGGGGCTCTTTTTCCATGAGCGATTCGGCGCGTCCCTTAAATGATCGTGGTAAGCAAGATGCCCCCGTCATGGCAAAAAGATTGTTAGAAAGAAATATGCCGATAGATGTTTTTCTCTCGAGCCCTGCCCGGCGGGCGTATGCTACGGCATCGATATTTGTGAAGCAGTTTGGATTGAACGATGAAAAGATCATTGTTGTCCCGGAGCTCTATATGGCGGAGACCCCGGCTTTTGTCCAGGTCATTACGAATGCGCCTGCGGAAGCGGAGACCATTGCCATTTTCTCGCATAACCAGGGAATAACCGATTTTGCCAATACGCTTAGTTCGGTGAAGATCGATAACATGCCTACCTGTTCCATCTTTGCCGTAGAAACCGCGATAGACAACTGGAAGGATTTTAAATCCCGGGGCAATCATTTTCTATTTTTTGACTACCCTAAATTGGCGTAGAAAGGATTCGTTCGACCAAGGCATTTATTAACAGTCGCTCCCCGGTCGTATCGGCGATTTGATATAAATCGCTATGTATGAACAGGTTAACCTGATCATTGGACCAGGCGCGCTGTTGCCGGGAAAGTAAAACCACGCATTTTTCCACTGGAAATACCGAAAATTATTGTAAGTTGTAAGGACTACGAATGCTGTTTCAGCATTCGTGGCGTTCGCTCATCCTTTATTCTTCAGAAAACGCCATAATATCCACTCATCCTGTATGGATTTGCTTAATCTCAAACTACAGTTATATGTGGAGAAGTTTTTTTTCCAATCGTTCAGATTACCTCCTGCGGGCGCTTGTTTTCTCTGTTTTAAGTCTGGCTGCTTTTGATGTTTTTGCGCAGAATTGCCCCAATAATGGATGTAACGCTAACAATTGCATAAAGTATCATCAAGTGGATTACCCAAAGATGGTTGCTGGAGTTGAGGTGGTGCCGCCAGGCGGCGTTTTTCAGGATGTATATTTTCCCTGGAATAATCTCTGGGATTTTCCAAACATGAAGCAGACCAAAGTACGTAATTTGAATATCGGGGAGGGCCCGGATACGTTTAAAGTGTTCAAGGGTTTATTGGAATATCTTCCTGATTCTTATAACCTACCGGCAAATGCCGAGAAGAAATATCCCGTCATTCTCTATTTTCACGGGAGAGCTGCCCTTGGATTGGGCGATTACTGGACCCTGTGCAGGCTTTTTAAAGACCGCGGCGATGATATGGCCGGACACCTGTCAGTACCGGGAAGAGTGGAACGTAATTCCGAGTTGTTTAGCCAACCATATGGCGGGACGCTCCAAGAATATATTGTTATCAGTCCCCAGTACTCGCATTATGAGAGGCTTCGCACTGCTCCGCGTAAAGATACATTTCCGACTGCTGGGCACATAGAAGATATGATTGATTATGTGGAGGCAAATTATAGAATTGACCGCCGCAGGATTTTTCTTACCGGTATGAGCGCGGGAGCAAATATGATCATGGAATATGCCGCCAGCAGCCTGGAGAGGGCCAAGCGGGTAGCTGCTGTGATGCCGATAGCATTGTGCTCCCAGCTATACCATTCGGATAATGTAAGCAGGGGTTATGATGCAAAATATATAGGAGAGGCGCAACTGCCGACCTGGTTCGTCTACTGCGAGAAGGATGATTGCGGGTCTAATAAGACGGTCTATGATGTGCCTATGCCCTGGATAGATAAGATCAAATCCATACCGGGTCATAAGCCGCCCCGTGTTACCAAGTTAAAAAACGAAAACCCGGCTTACCTGTATCATTGTAGCGACACTATATTACATGATGCCTGGAGCAGGGCTTATAATCCGGAGTTTAGGGCAAGCTTTGTGAATGGAACCGGCGCCAATGATGGTATTAATCTCAATATGTACGAGTGGTTTGCGCAGCAGGAAAATATACATGTAATCCTGCCTGTAGTAATGAAATCCTATACCGCCAGGCTTGTTGATGACAGGGTGGAGTTGAAATGGATCACTACTGAGGAACAGAACAACGCTTCCTTTGTTATTGAAAGAGCTGGCGCTGATCAACAATTTGCCGCTATCGGAACGGTTCCCGGCGCCGTCAACCATAGCGGCGAAAAAGCCTATTCGTTTACGGATACCAGCCCCCTGCCGGACCTTAGCTTTTATCGACTGGTACAGATCGATATCGACGGTAAGAAAACCTATTTCGACATCAAGAAAATACTCAATAAGAAAGGCAATACCGCGACAGTGGTCGTTTCTCCAAACCCCATTGCCCGCGATGTTTCCGCCTTTATTTCTATCAGTAAACCCCAAAAGGTTTCCGTATTGCTTACCGATATGAGCGGAAAGCCCATCCGGCAGGTAAATGGGATCTATGGCCAGGGCAGCTCGGAAATAAGAATCAACGCATCGGATCTGTCCAATGGCGTTTATCTATTGAAGGTTTTGGGCGAAGATTTTAACGTTACCCAAAAGATCATCAAGTAACGGCAACCTGGCGTTGCGGAAAAGCGCCCCTATGTCAATCAATCGTAGTGAATCAGCCTGTGATCGGATAAAAAGCGCCCGATGACTTTTTTATAAAGCTCCATATCCCTGTCCAGGTATTGAAAGGCAAATGCCTCTGCCTTCTCTATTGCGCGCTGGATGGAGAATGCCTCCTGCTTCACGCTGATGGCAAGGCCGCTGGATTGCAGATGAGCGGCAAGGTATTTCTGTTCGCCCTGTCCGGGCGTAGGTATCAGGATCATTTTCTTCTTCATACTTAACATATCCATCACCGTTGTATAGCCCGAACGGCTGATCACCAGGGAGGAGGCGCTGATCAGGTCGTACAACAGATCCGATGAAGCATAATCGAATACGGTTGTGTTGGATGGGATAGTATAACGATTTCGTGTATCCGCTGTGGGGCTCCCCTGCTTTTCGGTTCCTGCGCCCGGAAGCCCGCGAACCAGCGCTGTTGGCCCCGGGTAGGCAGCCAATTGCTCCGCTATGATCTGTTCAAGAATACTGCGCTGCGGTTCTGGTCCGGATAACAAACACAGAAGATCATACGAAGCGAGGGGTTGAGACGATAATGCCGGCGCCTCCGTTGTTTCGCTTACTCCGATCGCATTGCTTGCTTCCATTGTATCATTATCGTTGTTCTGCTGCATTTTTTTCTTTTTGCCGGAGAACCTGGAGAGACAACCAATATAACGAACGGGCAGGGAAGGAAGCTTTGACGGATGGGATAGTCTTCCGGCGGCATTGGGGCCGTCTTCAAAATCGGGAACCCAGCATTCCGTGAATTTTTCTATCCACCTGTAGTTAAACCATTGTACGATGCGATCGATCCATTTACCCAAACCGGTTTGTATGGCCAGCTGATGGGTAATAAAAACAGAAGGCGTTTCAGGGGAAAAAAAACCGAAACGATTGTCGGAAATCACCGCATTTACCCTGTTTTCCTGTAAAAATCCGGATATCCAGAACTTTTCTTTCTTGATTTTAATCAATATCTTGGGTAGCTGTAAGGCCAATAACAGGTAGGTGTATAACTTATTTTTTCCATATTTAAGATTATACCCCTCCAGCCCGACAAAGGAAATTTGTGGAAATTCGGCTTCCAGGATAGCTTTTTGCATTGAATTACAAGCAACTATAACAGAGCAATGATTGGACAATAATTCCGTTATGATGGGGATTGACCGGGTAGTGTGGCCCAGGCCCCAATCCAGCGGAGCGAACAGCACTAATGGTTTTTCTTTATAATTAACAATTTTCTCTGTTTGCCTCAATTTGGGGTACTTTATTTGATGTAAAATAGTTTAATTTAGAAGAATCAATGTTATGAAGAAGATTAGTATGCGGTTTATTTATTTGTTGATTTTTACTTGTGTTGTTGCTATGAGCTGCAGCGCTGGCAACCGGATGAGCGGTTCATCAAAAAAATGCGGCTGCGGTTTAAATAAAGGCTTTGTTGGTTATTAAAATCCCAATGAGAAATGAAAACACCTAATCGCGATTTGCTTGTACTCGTTAAAGACAATCATCTTGATAAAGATGCCATTGAGTTTGAATTAGAGCAGTTAAACAGGTTATTGTTTGTTTTTGAAACAATAGACAATCTTAGCGTTGCTCATGAAGTATTCGATCTGAATAAATACAAGATCATCTGTAATACCAGGGCGGTTAAGCAGATCCTTAAACAGAAGGAAATAAAACCTTTTGTTTTTATCTCCAATAGAAATTGAATCGTGAACGATTGCTGTTTATCCTGATCGCAGATAGCGTTTAGCCATAACAGTAATCACCCGGTCTCAGCTCTTCTTTTTTTCTTTCCCCTGGCTTTTCAATACTATATATCCCAATACGCCGCCAATAACAGAGGCCGCAAATATCCCGAGTTTAGCCTGCATTTTATATTCTTCGTGCGAGAACGCCAGTTGCGTAACGAATAACGACATGGTAAATCCGATGGAGCCCAATAATCCAAGCCCCAAAAGGCTTTTCAGGTTCATTCCTTGCGGAAAGGGCGCAATGCGAAGTTTAACGCACAGCCAGGTAAACAAGAATATCCCTACTGTTTTGCCGATCAAAAGACCCAGCGCAACGCCGAGTGCAACATTGGTGTTGAAGATCTGCTTTACGTCAATATCCAAAACAGAAACGCCGGCATTGGCCAGGGCAAAAATCGGAAGGATGATAAAGGTTACCATCGGGTGCATGGAATGCTCCAATAGTTGTAATGGCGGAATGGCTTTGTCCGTATTGATCTTGATTTTGTCCAGGATATGCAATTGCTCGTTGGTAAGGGTTGGAATTTTGTTGTTAGAATCCACTTCCTTAAACCTGGTAAGATAGTTTTTGATCGTCAGGATATAGTCATTCTCGCTTAATCGTACATTGGCGGGGATGGTGAAAGCCGCCAGGACCGCCGCAATGGTGGCGTGAACCCCTGAAAGCAGAAAGGCTGTCCAAACGCCGCCGATCCCAAAAATGGCGTAGAAAAGAATGCTTCTTATACCTGCCTTATTGCCCAGGTACATGATCAAAAGAAAGCCGAGTCCGATCAGCAGATTCAATACGGAAATATCCGAGGTGTAAAAAAACGCAATAACCAATACCGCTCCCAGATCGTCTACAATGGCCAGGGCGGTAAGAAACACTTTTAAGGCCAGGGGAACCCTCTTGCCCAGCAAATACAGCACGCCCAGGGCGAAGGCAATATCGGTGGCCATCGGGATACCCCATCCGTTTTGCACTTCTCCGGAAGGGTTAAAAATAAGGTAGATGGCTGCCGGTACCACCATGCCGCCTATTGCGGCGGCAATGGGAAGCAGGGCCTTTCTCGGATTGGACAATTCCCCGGCTACGATCTCTCTTTTTAGTTCAAGACCCACTACAAAAAAGAAAACAGCCATTAACCCGTCATTTATCCAATGGTGCAGGTTATACTCCAGGTAAGTCCTGCCGTCAAATTGAAACCCGAATCGATGCTCCAGGAAATGATGATAGTCGTCCGACCAGGGGGAGTTGGCTAACAGTAACGCGATAATGACGCTTATGCCCAGTACAAGCCCCCCCGCCTTTTCATTCTGGATGAATTTTTGGATAGGATAAACAACCCTGTCGATCTGGTACTTTTGTGAATGGCTCATTGCGGGATTCTCCGGGCTTTATTTTTCTTTTGTCTCCTTATGCCTTTCCACCCATTGCTGGTTGAAGGTTTTCTGAGGAAAGTTAAGCGGGGCCCTGTGTTTTGTCCACCCCTTGAATAAGTTGTTTACCATCCAGTTCTTGATCTTATGATTGCCTGCGTTCATCAGGGTGCGGTGAAGGCTGGCTTTTTTCCAGGCTTTCCAGGCCAGTTTTTCCTGCCAGGTTCCCATGCCGGATTCCACTGATTCGATCCGGTTCTCAAGCAGTAGTCCATGCAGGTTGATCTTTACTGCGCAAACTTCGGTGCAATTACCGCATAGGGAAGAGGCATAGCTAAGATGCTTCCATTCCTTCATACCCCGCATGTGCGGAGTGATCACGGATCCGATAGGGCCGCTATACGTGGTTTCATAAGCGTGACCGCCAATGTTTTTATATACCGGGCAGGCATTGAGGCAGGCCCCGCAACGGATACAATAGAGACTCTCCCGCTGCTTCTCGTTCTGCAGGATATTTGTGCGGCCATTGTCGAGCAGGATAACGTACATTTCTTCCGGGCCATCTGTTTCGCCGGGCCGACGCGGGCCGCTCAGGATCGAGTTGTATACGGTAACGCGCTGGCCGGTTCCAAAAGTGGAGAGCAGGGGCCAGAACAGACCCAGATCCTGCATGGAGGGGATGATCTTTTCGATGCCGACAATAACGATATGGGTTTTGGGAAATGCGCAGCTCAACCGGGCATTGCCTTCATTTTCTGTCAGGGCAATGCTCCCCGTATCGGCAATGATAAAATTGGCCCCAGTTATGCCTACTTCTGCAGCAGTGAATTTCTCCCTTAGCTTTTCCCTTGCTACCATTGTCATCTGTTCGGGAGTCAACCTGGGCGGGGTGAAAAGCTTTTCATAGAACAGCTTTGCCACATCCTCCTTGCTTTTATGCATCGCGGGGGTGACGATATGATAGGGGGGCTCGCCATCCAACTGCTGGATGTATTCGCCCAGATCCGTTTCAATGCTCTCGATCTGGTTTTTTTCCAGGAATTGATTAAGATGGATCTCTTCTGTCGCCATGCTTTTGCTTTTCACAATGGTCTTGCATTGCTTACGCTTGCAGATGGCCAGTATTTCTTCCAGGGCATCTTCCGCTGTTTCCGCCCAGATCACCTTTCCTCCCCGGGCGGTAAAGCAGGATTCGAATTCCTCCAGGCGCTGATCCAGCGACTCTATGGCGCGCCATTTTGCATTTTTAGCTCTTTCCCTGGCCAGGTCTACATTCACAAACTGCTGCTTCCCCTTGGGAACGGCTGCGTTGTGCATACTGACGTTAAAGGCGATCTTCCGGCGGTGCTCAAGATCTGTGGCTTTTATGGCGCTCTTGGCTAAAAAGGAGGAAAGATGTTCGTTCATTGTCTAAAATTTAAACTCGGGTAGAGATCGCCAGGGCAATACCTTTTGATCCGCGGCCAATGCTGAAAAACAGCGCTCCTGTCGCGACTATTTACTTAGCGATCTTGCTTCAAAATAATCCCGGGCGATTTTTTCAAGGGCATTGTAGAACGCTTCGCCGTATTTTCTAACAAGCGGCTCTTTAAGGAATGCGTATACAGGAACCTTAAGCTTTTTCCCCAGGCTGCACGCGGGCTTACAAAGCGTTTCCCTGGGCTCATAATTCATCCGCGCATAACCGCCTTTTTTACCTTCGTTGGCAATGATGGGATAAAGATGGCAGCTGATTGGTTTTTTAAAGCCTATTTTGCCATCGCGGTAAGCCTGTTCGATGCCGCATTTGATGATGCCGTGTTCGTCCTTAAACCCATATACGCACATTTTTCCCTCTATGGTAGGCGTTACCCATCCAAAGTCCCTGTCGTATAAATACCGTCCATGTTTTTCGATCCAGTTTATTCCTTCTTTGGTAAGATAAGGCTTCACCGTTTCATAAATATCATTCAGGATACCCAGTTCTTCCTTTTCTAGCGGCGCGCCGGCGTCGCCGTCCTCGCAGCAACCACCCTTGCATTTCATCAGGTCGCACACGAATTGAGCTTCTACAATGGCGTCGCTTACCAGCACATTATCTATTGCAATCACAGCGTATAAGTTTATCGTAAAATTACTAAAACTATACTAACGCGTAGGGAAATAACTTTATGCGGCTTACACCAGCTGTATATCGAAGTTCACCAGGTTAACAAATGCCTGTATGCGCATATCGATATCGTACCGCGTAAGCGTTTTCAATTTTTCAGGGCCGAATTTTTCCACGCAAAATGAAGCCATTGCGGAGCCAACGATGATGGCGGTCTTCATATTTTCAAAAGAGATATCCCGGGTATGGGCGATATGTCCCATAAAGCCGCCTGCGAAAGTGTCGCCTGCGCCTGTGGGGTCAAATACCTCTTCCAGCGGAAGGGCGGGGGCAAAAAATACTTTGTCGTCATGAAACAACAAGGCGCCATGCTCTCCTTTTTTGATGATCAGGAAACGGGGGCCCATTTTCATGATCTCCTTCGCGGCCCTGACCAGGGAATACTGGCCGCTGAGCTGCCTGGCTTCGCTGTCGTTTATCATCAGCGCATCAACCTTTTTCAATGTTTTCTGGAGCGCTGGCAGCGTTGTTTCCATCCAGAAGTTCATGGTATCCAGCGCGATGAATTTGGGGCGCCTGGTCATTTGTTCAATTACTTTCAATTGCACAACCGGGTCGAGGTTGCCGAGCATCAGGTATTCGGCTTCGCGATAAGATGCAGGAAGTTTGGGATCAAAATCGGCCAGCACATTCAGATCGGTGACCAGGGTGTCCCTGGTATTCATATCAAGGTGATATTTTCCGCTCCAGAAAAAGGATTTTTTACCGGTAATATGCTCCACGCCTGCAAAGTCGGCGCCCCGTTTTTCCAGGTCCTCTACGGTTTCCTTCGGAAAATCCTCCCCCACAACCGAAACCAGTTGTACGGGTTTAATAAAATTGCTGGCAGTATATGCAACATAGGTGGCCGATCCGCCAATTATCTTGTTCACCCTGCCAAATGGGGTTTCAATAGCGTCAAACGCCATGCTGCCGACAGCTAAGAGGGACATAATTTAATTTCCGTTTTAAGATGAATAAGTTAAGTTGCCCGCCGATAACAGGCAAGCGATTACCGCTGCAAACCTAAAGTAATTTGTCGAAGAGTTAACAGGATTGGCAGAAAAGAGAGAAAGGAGATTTATATTTGTTTAACGTTGTCTATGACCGTCGGTAAAACAAAAAAAAACAGTCCCAGGAAAGAGGTTATCCTGGAAAAAGCGGCCCAACTCTTTAGAAAGAAGGGGTTTAATGCCACTTCCATGCGGGACCTGGCCGAGAATGTAGGCGTCGAGGCGGCGAGTTTGTACAATCATATCCGTTCCAAAGAAGATATACTCCAGGAGATCTGTTTCAGGGTCGCGAATAAGTTCATGACCAATTTTGACGAAGTGAACGCAAGGGATATCAGTCCCCTGGCTAAGCTGGAAGCCATCCTTCGCTTTAATATCCGGCAGATGATCCATCATTACGAGGAAGTGTATGTGAGCGACAGAGAATGGAAGCATCTTACCGATCCCTATCTCTCCAATTTAAAGAACCAGCGGCGGATCTATCGCCAACGGATAGCTTCGATCATCGAAGAGGGTATCCGTGCTGGGGAGATCAAACAGATCGACGCCCCTACCGCTGTGCTCATCATCCTGCATGCCGTCAGCGGTATCGAATCCTGGCATCGCAGCAGGCAGAAAATATCTGGCGAGCTGCTGGAGCATAATATGACCCTGATATTGGTAGGCGGATTAAAAAAATAAGCTTTTCCTGATTATTTATGGTACGAAGGTTTTGATCTGATCGTGAATTATGGCAATGAGACGATCGACCCTTTTTGCAGTTGGCATTATCCTTCTGGTGCCTTTGTCAACCGCTTTTTAACGCGTCTGTTAAGTTTGGTAACTTGCACCCCTAATGGAAAAATCAAACTTTATCGATTATATCCGGATCTTTTGCCGGAGCGGACGCGGAGGGGCGGGGAATAAGCATTTCATGCAGACCAAATTCAACCCCAAAGCCGGGCCGGACGGAGGCGACGGAGGACGCGGCGGCCATATTGTCCTCAGGGGAAACCAGAACCTTTGGACGCTGCTTCATCTGCGTTATTATAAGAACGTGCTTGCCGAAGACGGCGAGAGAGGGGGCGCCAATAATTCTTCGGGGAAAAATGCAAAGGATATCATTATAGAAGTGCCGCTGGGCACTATTGCGCTTGACGAGGAAACCGGCGGGCTGGAAGCGGAGATCCTGGAAGACGGCCAGGAAGCGATCCTGATGAGGGGCGGCCGGGGCGGCCTGGGAAATGCCCATTTTGCCACTGCTACCAACCAGGCGCCGGAATATGCGCAACCGGGAGAGCCGGGAATGGAGGGATGGAAGATATTGGAATTAAAGGTCCTGGCCGATGTGGGCCTGGTGGGCTTCCCGAACGCGGGTAAATCGACCCTGCTTTCGGTCATTACCGCCGCGAAACCCAAAATAGCGGACTATCCTTTTACTACCCTGACCCCGCAACTGGGCATGGTGGAATACCGCGATGGCAAAAGCTTTTGCGTGGCCGATCTCCCCGGGATCATTGAGGGCGCAGCGGAAGGGAAGGGGCTGGGGCACCGCTTTCTCCGGCATATTGAGCGCAACCCTGTATTGCTGTTCGTGATACCGGCAGACAGCAAGGACCATCGCGCGGAATTCGACGTATTGGTTAAAGAGCTGGCAGAATATAACGAGGAATTGCTGGATAAACAATTCATCATTGCCATCAGCAAAAGCGATATGCTCGATGAGGAGTTGAAGCAGGCTATCGCTTCGGAACTGCCCGAGGATATTCCCCACCTGTTTATCTCCTCTGTTTCTCAAAAAGGCATCCGGGAGCTGAAGGACCTGCTATGGAAAACCCTGAATGAGGGAAACGGGGCTTCATAGGCGGGCAAGGAGGAGCTAAAAGAATATGTACTGCCTGATTATTCCCGAAATTTCTATCATCATCGGGGGTTCTGAAAATTAGATTAGGTTTGTTTTTTTATCTTCAATTTCGCCGGAGAAAGCCGTCGAATCTTTTAATAACAGGTATCGGGTCGGGGCGCGGGATCTTTGGCGTAGAAGGAATGCGCTAAAACTGCTATGGGTTTCTTCATTAAATCATTCGGTATGAAAAAACTGTTGGTATCTCTTGTATTGATTGTTTCCATGTTCCGCTCCTATGCGGATGAAGGCATGTGGCTTCCCCTATTGTTGGGAAAGCAGGTATATGACGATATGGTTAAACGCGGACTCAAGCTTTCTAAAGAACAACTATACAGTATAAACAAGGCTTCTGTTAAGGACGCCGTCGTTTTATTCAGCGGATTCTGCACCGGCGAGATCGTCAGCAATGAAGGATTGATTTTTACCAACCATCACTGTGGATACGGCGCTATTGCCGGCGCAAGCTCGGTGCAGCAGAACCTGCTGAAAAACGGTTTCTGGGCCAAAACAAAGGCCGAAGAGATACCGGCGGATGGATTGTATATCGAATTCCTGTTGCAGATCCATGATCTTACCCAACGCGTGGAGGACTCGCTTCGCGGATTGTCGGGCTCCGAAAGGGCCGCCCGCCAGCGGGAGCTGATCGCCACGCTGAATGCGGAGTTTTCGGATTCCTCGAAAAATATTTCAGCGCGGGTAAGCCCTCTTTTTAAGGGCAACCAGTTCATGGCGTTTGTTTATCAGCGTTACAATGATATCCGCCTGGCCGGCGCGCCTCCCGAGAGCGTCGGTAAATATGGCGGCGACACGGACAATTGGGAATGGCCCCGGCATACCGGCGATTTTTCTGTTTTCCGCGCCTATATGGGCAAGGATGGACAGCCAGCGGGATATTCGCCGGATAATATTCCCTTAAAGCCAAAATACTTTCTGCCGGTTTCCATCAAGGGCGTAAAGACTAACGATTATGCCATGATATACGGTTATCCGGGAAGTACCAATCGTTATGAAACCTCTTATGGCGTGAAGCAGAAGATCGATATTTTTAATCCTTCGCTGGTAGCGTTGAGAGAGATCAGGCTGAAGTATATTTTTGAGGAGATGAAAAAAGATCCCGCAGTAAAGCTGAAGCTGGCGTCCAGCGCGGCTTCGATTGCCAACTACTGGAAATTTTACGACGGCGAAAGAAAACAGCTGATCAGGCATGATGTTTACCGTAAGAAGCTGCAGGAAGAAGAGAAATTTAAAAAATGGGCGACGGGAAAACCGGAGTTTGAGCATGTTTTTACGGATCTTTCCAAGGCTTATGATGCATGGCGGCCCTACTCCAAACACCAGGTATACATCAACGAGGGTATTTTCGGTTCGCCATTGATGGCTTTTGCCGGAACGCTCCAGCAGGTGGAGAGGGCCATTGTCAAAAGCGGCGGATCGAAGGATATTGAAGCGGCGGCGGGCGCCGCAGATAAGGCATGGTCTGCTTTTATACGATCTGAGCATGTTGTTTCCGACAAGCAGATACTGGCGGCAGTCCTGCAGCAATTCTATACGGATATAGATCAAAACCAGCATCCAATTGGATTTTATTCTTCCCTTAAAAAGGATTTCGGCGATTTGAAAGATCCGGCTACCTATAAAAAATTTGCCGATCATGTGTTTGGATCCAGCTTTCTGCTCGACAGCATCCGCTGGAGATCCTTTGTGCGCAACCCCGATGCCAATGTATTGCAGAACGATCCGGCTTTCAGCGCGGCCAACGCTTTCCTGAAAAACTTCCAGGGTAAATACCTGCCGCTATTGCAGCAGTTCAATACAAGAAATGATGAAGCCGGCCGCCTCTACCTGAAAGGCATCCTGCAAATGGATACGGTAAAAGCAAGAAAACTATTTCCCGACGCTACCATGACCATGCGCGTTAGCTTCGGGAGCGTTAAAGGGTATGAGCCGAAGGATGCCGTGACCTACGATCATGCTACCACTATGAAAGGCGTCCTGGAAAAATACAAGGAAGGGGATTATGAGTTTGACCTGGACCCCAGGGTCAGGGAACTGGCGTTGAAAAAAGATTTTGGGCAGTATATAGATAAGCAGCGGCAGGACCTGGTCGTGAACTTTATCACCAACAATGATATTACCGGGGGAAACTCGGGATCGCCGGTGATAGACGCCAACGGAAACCTGATCGGCCTTGCATTTGACGGCAATTATGAAGCGTTAGGCCATAAGATCGTTTTCGACAATGCCTATAACAGGACCATCTGCGTGGACATCAGGTATGTTTTATGGTGTATCGATAAGGTAGGCGGCGCCGCTAACCTGATCCGGGAGCTGAAGATCGTTAAGTAGGGATGAAAGCAGGCCATACTCTATTTTATCGCGCCACAGTTTCTTTGCTGAAGATCGTTAAGTAGGAGTAAAAGCCCGTCGGCGAAAATTAAGAACGATAGCCTCATGGCGGAAAACTATTGCCAAAACGCTATATTGCCGCCTGGACGCAGCTTTCTGTAACATTAACTCATCTCTACCCTAGTTAATGCTATAGCTAATGTTTCCGTCCTTATCATCTTTCAGCGAGATGCCCAGCGCCTGCAGCTGGTTGCGTATCTTATCGGAGGTAGCATAGTCTTTTTTTGCCCTTGCTTCCTTTCTGAGTTCAATCAGGAGGCTCAGCACGCCGTCCAGTTTGCCCTCGTCCTTTGCGTTTTCATCGCGCAGGCCCAATATGTTTTCGATATACTCGTGAAAATATCGTTGCAGCATTTCCAGGGTGGTCGCTTTTAATGTATTGGGTGAAAGGCGCTTGTCGCGAATGGCGTTGATGATGGGGACCAGCTCAAACAGGTTGGCCAATACCTTCGCGGTGTTAAAATCATCATTCATGAATTCGTCTAGCTGGAGCAGCATTTTTACTACTTTTTCGTCCAGCTGCTGATCGAACCCTTCCGGTCCGGAAGAAGGCGACAGCTTTTTTAGCGCTTCATAAGCTTCCCATAAACGTTTAAGCCCTTTTTCAGCCGCCTGCAAGGCGTCGTTGCCAAAGTCCAGCGTGCTCCGGTAGTGGGTTTGCAGGATAAAAAAGCGGATCGTCATGGGGCTGTAGCCCTTTTCCAGCAAGGGATGTTCGCCATTGAACATTTCGGTGAGCTTGATCTGGTTGTTGTAGCTCTTTCCCATTTTCCGGCCGTTAATGGTGATCATATTATTATGGATCCAATAACGGGCGGGCATATGCTTATTGCAGATCGTACTCTGCGCGATCTCGCTTTCGTGGTGAGGGAATTGAAGGTCCATTCCGCCCCCGTGAATATCGAATTCGGCGCCGAGGTATTTGCTGCTCATGGCCGAACATTCGATATGCCATCCCGGGAAGCCTTCTCCCCAAGGGCTGTTCCAGCGCATGATGTGCTGGGGCGGGGCCGATTTCCAGAGCGCAAAGTCCTGCTTATTCCGTTTTTCATCCTGTCCTTCCAGGCTGCGGGTGGTCTCCAGCAGATCGTCGAGATTGCGGCCGCTGAGCTTGCCATAGGGGTAATGCGCAGCGTATTTCTTCACGTCAAAATAAACAGATCCATTCACTTCGTAGGCATATCCTTCCTTAATGATCTCCCGGATCATATCTATTTGTTCAACGATATGTCCTGTAGCGGTAGGTTCTATGCTGGGTTCGAGGGTATTGAGCTGCTGCATGGCCCAGTGGAAGAGGTTGGTGTATTTCTGTACCAGCTCCATGGGTTCCAGCTTTTCAAGTTTGGCTTTATCGGCAATCTTATCTTCCGCCTCCCTTCCTTCTTCTTCAAAATGACCGGCATCGGTAATATTGCGCACGTATCTTACCTTATAACCCAGATGCAGGAAATAACGATAGATGATGTCGAAGGTTATATAGGGCCGGGCATGGCCAAGATGGCTTTCACCGCTGACGGTCGGTCCGCATACATACATCCCCACATGGCCGGGAGTGATCGGCTCGAAGTTTTCCTTTTGCCGGGTATAGGAGTTATAAATTTTCAGTGAAGACATGCGCTTTGCTTTAACAGGGCTGCAAAAATATGGAATCAATACCAGTATTAACAGATGGGCCCGCCTAATCGCAGATATTGATAAAAATTTATATAAATACCTTGCCCGCATGAAGCGCCAATGGGATGCTTGGCCGGGCCAGTCCGGCTCCCGGCATTCATTTCTTCAGGATTGGCCAGGAGGAGCATGACAGTTTGGGGTAACTATACTCCAGCGCTTGCTAATAAGCTATTGCACGGTATCGCGCAGCCTTATATCGGCTATTACCGGGTAATGTTCTGAATAGGGTAATGGATGACAATCATACTGTAGCGTCTCCCATTGATCATCGGTCATGATGTAATCGATGCGAAGCGTGGGGGAGATATTGGAAAAAGTGCGTCCAATACCGTAACCCGCTTCCACAAAAGCGTCTTTTCGTTTCCCTTTGACCTGAAAATAGGTATATGAATTAGGCACATCATTGAAATCGCCGCAGATGACGACGGGATAGGGGCTTTCATCCAGGTGTTTACGAACAATATCTACCTGGTCGCCCCGGAATTTATAGCCCTGTACCAGTTTTTTGATCACTGATTTAGAGGCTTCCAGCATGCTGTCCTGCGCGTTTTTGATGATTTCCAGGTTGTGATAGTCGCCTTTTTGAAAAAGTACGGACTGAAGGTGGGTGGTAAAAACCCGGATCTTCTGCCCGTTTATGTCAATATCGGCGCCTATCAGGCTCTCTGCGGCTCTTAAGTTCTTTGGGCCGGGATAGCGGACATGGATGGAATCAACGATAGGGTATTTCGAAAAGATAGCCACTCCTGTCAGAAAACTTCCCTTCCAGCCGACATAGTCATACACGATATGATGATAAGGATAGCCTAGCTTGGTGATATCGTTTTTGTTGTTGTAGTCTCTTCTTCGCGTGTTGGGCTCCAGGTATTCCTGGAAGCAGATCAGGTCGGGGTCCTGGGAGCGGATAAAATCGAGCATTTGCTTCCGGTAGATCGGCCGCGATCTGTCGTCCTTTGTCTGCTCGTCGAACCAGCTAACATTCCAGCTCATCACCCTCAACGCTCCGGACTGTTTGGCCTCGACGGTCTTTGTTGTGAAATGAAAGCCGATCAGGGCGCGTATATTGGAATAACCCAGGATCAGGGCCGCCAGCGAAAGAAGGGCCCATTTTGAGCGAAACAGGACCCAGAGTATAAAAAAGCAAAAGACGATCAGCAGCAGGAAGGGGAAGCTCAGTCCCAGTAAGGCGATAAACCACCATTGTTGCGGATGTAGAAATGCATTACAACAGGCCAGCAAAAAAAGTACGGTTGTGATAATGTTTGCGGTTACAAATGCCCGCTTGGTAAATTTCCGGAAAACAAGGGTCATGTCTAAAATTACAAATGTTCCTCTTCAGATGCCCGTTTCAATATTTCTTTTTCCTCATCTGATAGAAAGCGATAGCCCTGTTGATTGATCTTATCGAGGATCTCGTCAATTCTTTTCTGGGTTACATTAGCGGTTTTTTTATAAGGCTGGGAACCCTTGCTATCGTAATGCAGTTCTTTCCGGGCTGTTTTTTTCCATTCTTTTTTATCAGGGTTGAACAGATCCGCCCACCAGTCGAAGAACCGGTTCATCCAGAGGCTCCAGTCGCGCCCCTTGCGCAGTTGCCGGACAAAAATAAAACCCATTGCGGCTCCCCCCAGGTGGGCAAGATGCCCGCCGCCGTTCTGACCGGTGATGCTGGCGAAATCGATGATCACAAAAATAACGGTAAGTATCCAGAGCGGTATGCCGCCGTTGAGCATGGGCAATATCCGGAAATCCGGCGCGAGGGTGGTTGCGGCAATGGCGATGGCCATCACTCCCGCAGAGGCGCCTTCCAGGGTCTTGCCCTCAATTTGCGCGGCGAGTACGGGAAACAGGTTATTGACCAGGACAAAAACAAAGGCGCCGGCCAGTCCGCCGTACAGGAACAGGGGGATAAGCTTGTTATTGCCTGCAAGATCCTGGAGGATAAAGCCAAATGCCCATAGCCAAAGCAGGTTGCCCAGCAGATGGAATACGCCATCGTGCATGAACATATATGAGATAATGGTCCAGGGGCGGGTAGACAGCCTGTCCACTTCCGCCGGTAAACGGAACCAGTTGTATATATTTTTATAGTATGCCGATTCTGCCCAGCCAGAAAGATAGTAGGTAATATAGAGGAACTTGAAAATACAAAAAACAATAGTCAGGATCGCCAGCAGCAAAAAGAGATAATTGCCATTCTGCCCCAGCGTCATCTTTTTTCTGTATCGGTCCCGTTGTAGCACAGCTTTTTTTTATGAAATTACAAAACGATTCCGAGAACCTTTTTCCGATAAGTTAAATATTAACGGAAAAACCTCATTGCCGGTTGCATTTTGTTAATAAAAAGTCCGCCGGTTCTTCTTATTCCAGTATAATACAAGAAGGAAGCCAACCAGCGCGCCGCCCAGGTGGGCCCAGTGCGCCACATTGTCGCCCGCCGAATTCTGTACGCCCAGCCATAGCTCCATTGCGGCATAGATCAGCACAAACCATTTCGCCTTGATGGGAAAGAGAAAATAGACATAGAGCAGGCTGTTGGGAAACAGGTAGCCGAATGCCGCCAGGCAGCCGAAAACCGCTCCTGATGCGCCTACAGTGGCGGTGTTGACTTTAAAGGTGGGAGAATAAAGCAGCTCTTCCTGCTGGGCTGCCGGCAATTGCCTGAAGATCTCCATTACCTGCGACATCTCCATATATAAAACGCCTAAATGAAGCACGGCCGCTCCCAGTCCGCATGCCATGTAAAAGATCAGGAAACGCTTTGATCCCCAGACGTTTTCCAGCATGCTGCCAAACATCCACAAAGCAAACATGTTGAAGAATATATGCGTGAGGCTGCCATGCATGAACATGTGCGTGACGAGCTGATGAGGGCGGAAGTAAACGGAATGAATATCGTGTAAGGCAAATAGGTTTTCCATTCCATAGGGACCAACATTGCCGAATATGTTTTGTGCAAAGAATACCAATGCATTAATAATGACCAGGTTTTTGATCACTGGCGGAATCGCCTCAAAATTTCTCATCCTGATATCTGCCATCCAATAAATTTTTAGGCGCTAAGATCGGAATGTTTGCGGTATTGGGAGGGTATTAGGGCATAATTCCGCGCATATCCGCTTCAAATGCCCTTGTCGGAGTTCGTCGGCCTGTCCTTCTTTGAGGTTGGTTATATTCTTCTTCGCCAGAGAAAGGCTTATTTATATATTAATCTTCTGCCATGCGCGGCGTAGCGTTTCATACCAATCTAAAAAGTTAATACGACCTTCCTGGCGCCCCTTGTCAAGCCGCAACGGATTCTGGTCTTTATAGCCCCGCTGGTTCCCGCAGCTTCAGCTGTACTACATTTTCAATATGGTGCGTGTGAGGGAACATATCCACAGGCCGGACCCTGGTTACCGCGTACCGGTCGTTCAACAGGTTGAGGTCTCTTGCCTGCGTCGCCGGATTGCAGCTTACATATACGATGGTCGGCGCCTGCATCTCCAGGATCTTTCTCACGAGCTTCTCATGCATGCCGGCGCGGGGAGGATCGGTGATGATCACGTCGGGCCGGCCATTGGCGGCAAAAAAATCGTCGGTGCAAACCTCGGTCGCATCTCCCTGGAAAAAATGAGCATGATGAATGCCATTCATCAATGCGTTTTCTTTGGCATCTTCAATGGCTTCGCCGATCATCTCCACGCCTACGATCTTAGCCGCATGGCGGCTCAGGAATATGCCGATGCTCCCGGCGCCGCAATAAAGATCGTACACGGTTTCATGTCCTGTCAAGCCCGCAAAATCGCGCGTAACCTGGTACAGCTTTTCGGCCTGCGCGGTATTGGTCTGGAAAAAAGACTTGGGGCCAATCTTAAACCGGAACTCTTCCAGCGTTTCGATAACATATCCCTTGCCCGAATAGGCGATGGGAGAGAGATCATGCAGACTATCATTCCTTTTGCCGTTGATCGTGTACAGCAGGGTGGAGATCTCAGGAAACGCATTCTGAATATGCGCCAGCAATCCCAGACGCTTCTCTTCCTGCTCGCGCCCGAAAACGATATTTACCATGATCTCACCGCTGCGGCAGATGCGCAGTTGCACTGTTCTCAGGCAACCGGCGTGTTCCTTAATATCATAGAAGCTGCAATCATGATCCAACGCATATTGTTTGATGGCCAGCCTGATGCGGTTGGTGGGCTCGGCCTGCAGATGGCATTCGCGGATATCCACCACCTTGTCAAATATGCCCCTGGCATGAAATCCCGCCACATCCTGGCTGGAGCTGATGTCTGCATTGTGCAGTTCTTCGCGCAGTAAAAACTTTTTATTGCTGAACGTGTACTCTATTTTATTCCGGTAGCGCGTTTCGGGATAAGCGCCCAATATCGGTTCAAAGGGCGGCAAGGAAAGTTTCCCAATGCGTTGCAGGTTATCAGAAGCCTGGGTCTGTTTATACTGTAGCTGTTTTGTATAAGGCAGCATCTGCCATTGGCAGCCGCCGCAGACCCCAAAATGTTCGCAGAATGGCGTTACCCTGTCGGCCGAGTATTGCCGGTAGCGCAGGGGCCGGCCTTCTGCCCAGTCCTTTTTGTTCTTGCTCAACCTGAGGTCTACCCTATCGCCGGGAACGGCTTCTTCGATAAAGATCACTTTGCCGTCGACCTTGCCAAGCGATTTCCCTTCGGCGGCATAATCCTCCACCAATACATTCTCCAGTACAATATTCTTCTTTTTTCTCACCCGGCAAAGATATAGAGATGGGGGAATTATTGAATGGCGGCATGAACAGGCAGCGCGCCGGTTCTAGTTTGCCAGTTCGTAATTTGTGTTTCGCCCGTTTTCGTTTGCCTGTTGTAGAATACCTTTTTCTACTAAGTCTTTTATATCTCTTAGCGCTGTGTCAGTAGATGTTTTGGTTATTTTTGCCCATTTTGAGGTTTGCAATTTACCTTCAAAACCATCAAAAAGTTTATTGAGCATCAGGCGTTGTCGTTCATTTAGAAGAGTATGTTCGTGCAGTTTCCAAAACTCGGCTTTATACAGTATTTTTTGCGTGGTATTTTCGGTAGCAAGCATTGCATTTTTCAGGCAATGTAAAAACCAATCAAGCCATTCGGTAATATCGCCTGAACTATGTTGTATTTTTTGTAATATTTTGTAATACTGTTTGCGTTCTATTAGAATTTGACCAGACATACTGTAAAAGCGTTCGCCACTATTCTCGGCGCGGGCAAGCGTCATATCGGTTATTGCCCTTCCAATTCTGCCGTTTCCATCATCAAACGGGTGAACGATAATAAACCAAAAATGCGCAATGGCGGCTTTCAATACAGGGTCAAGCGTATTGTCGTTATTGAACCAATCTAAAAACCTGTCCATTTCTGTTTTTACAAGCTCGGGTTTTACAGCTTCGTAATGCACTTTTTCTTTACCCATAGCGCCGGAAACCACTTGCATGTCGCCTGTTCGGTATCGTCCCACTTCTATTTTATATGGTCCGCTATATCCTGTGGGAAAAAGAGCTGCATGCCAGCCCAATAAACGTTTTTCTGTCAAAGGCAGGGCGTATTGTTGCGTAGCATCAAGCATCATTTCTACTATACCTTCTACGTGACGGTTGCTCGGTATGAGTCCTGCGGTATTGATACCTAAACGTCTTGCTATGGACGAACGCACCTGGTCGTAGTTAAGCGCCTCTCCTTCTATTTCCGATGATTTTACTACGTCTAAGGTTAACGCAGTGAGCGTAGCTTCTTCTTTGGCAGAAAACCCCAAAGCATTCATTTGTCCGATTATTTTACCTTGCATTAACCGTACTTCACCGAATACGGCATTTATGGCTTTATCCTTCCACGAAAAATCTGTCCAGTTTTTATGTTCATAGATGTATTTCGCCATCCCTTAAATTCTTTGCGGTAAAAGTATGAATTATTTGCCGCAATTTTGCGGTGAAAAAATCATGTTTTCGCCGCAAATAGGTAAGTCTAAGGAATCTACAAGGTTATTCATCTAATTTTAAACCGTCCGCCATTTAGGGGCGCTTACACTTCCTCGTGGGTGAAGAACTGCAGGGTAAGGCTTGCAGTACCCTGTTTAAGGGAGAGGCTTCATATTTATTATAGGCGTAGTAATGCGGTTCGCTTTGTCCGGATAGTTGAGCGAGGATCAATGCACGCGTTAAAACAGGGTTCTATCTATTCGCGCGACATAATGCTGTTTATATAACCAAAGGTATCATTGCCCCAGGTTGGTTCAAGACTATCCGGTATTCCATCGTTGTCCGAATCCGCTATTATAGCGCCCGCCGGGATAGTAGGGTATCCTCCTACCTCGTCAGGCCAGTTTATAATAGTACCGTTCTTGTTCTTTATTGTATTTATCACATATTCTTCCGCAGCATTCCTTTGTATAGTACCTACCCCTCCCGGGGCTGTAAGATTTGCTTCCAATATTTCGTGGGGTATAGTAGGGACGCCCTTTAAGGGGAAATCATATGGGTCAGTGGATTGCCACGCGGTTGGCGCTTGCGTTGTATAATAATTTTCTCTACTCCCCGGATGTCCTACTGCATCCCATTCCGGTAGAGACGAGTCGGGCCGCTTCCAACTTATTGCGTTCCTTACATATAACCGTGAATTGCCTGCAATCGTTAGAGGATACCTTTGCGTAGATGAATTTGCTCCTGCTATATCATAGTGGTTGATAGCGTTTACTTTTGCATTGGAACCCCCAGAGGAGGACATTACAAACCCAAAGCTCCGCATATTATAACGAAGCGCATTGACAATTTCATACTCCCCGTTTTCTGCTGGCTGTATTTGGGGGTTTCGCTGCCCGTTATGAGCAAACACTACATTATAGAAAGACAACTTATCTGCTCCGCTCCCAAAAAGGCCTCCCATAGAGTGTGTGCCAAAATATGAGCCAGAAGCGCTATCGGTTGCATAGGCATGGGTAGCATATTCAAGGCCTTGTGCCGATAGGATGTTCTGAAAGGTAACATGGCTTATATTAGACCCCCAACAATCCATGTTTTCATCCGTTGACCACATAAAACTAACATGGTCGAATATCATATTGGTTCCTCTTGTCAATAATAAATTGTCCCCGGAGGTGTTTCCACTGCCATCGCCGCTCCCCGGATTTCCGGCGCCACCGTGGGGAACCGTTTCATTGACCAACTGACCCGGGCCTATTGCAAGGGCTATACTCCTGAATATAACGCCGTTAGGGATGTTGGGGCCAGGAGTCGTAACCAGTGCAAATTCTTTGTCCCTAACTCCTCTTAAGAGCACTCCGTGCTGTGAAGTCTGCCCTGCTACGTATATAGGTTTGCTGTTCATCAGTTTAAATGATGATTGTGCGGTTATTAACCCCGATAGGCCGTTGAACACTATTATCCTTGCATCTTGGGCTATATCCGATTCCAATCCGTGCCTGAGGCTTCCTGCTCCGGAATCGTTCAGGTTTTTTACCACATAGACCTCATAGTTCGAAGGAAACGTCCAATTTGCCCCCCATCCAACAGCCCCGTCGAATACCTGTGAATGAAGCAACGATATAGGGAACGAAAAAAGAATAAATAATAGATTTTTCATTGTTCTTTTGTTGGTCTGGAAATTTCAGTGAAAGTATACCGCCCTGGCAGTGTAGATTGTACCGATCAGGGCTTCTTCCCCTCTTCGTATTTTTTTTCTGCAGACTTGGCCTTTTCGAAGTCCAGTACAACGCCGTTGATACAGTACCGTAAGCCGGTGGGGGGAGGGCCGTCTTCAAAAACATGGCCGAGATGGGATTTGCAGCGACCGCACATCACTTCGGTACGGTTCATACCGTGCGAGTGGTCGGGCTCATAGATAATGCTTCCCTTGGTAATGGGCTGGTAGAAGCTGGGCCAACCGCAGCCGCTTTCGAATTTGGTATCGCTGCGGAAAAGGGCGTTTCCGCAAGCTGCGCAGTAATAGGTTCCCACTTCATTGAGCGTTTCATATTTGCTCGACCAGGGGCGTTCGGTTCCTTTCTGGCGGGCGATATGGAATACATCCGCGGGCAGGATCTTTTTCCATTCCTCATCGCTTAATTCCACCTTATTGTTGTCTGTGCGGGAATATACAGGGTTGATTGATTGTTTATTTGTGTCCATGACTTGTTGTTCTTTAAGTTGCTGTACTTTTTTGGGCGGGGAAGATTGCGAATAGCTGCATTGCTGTAATCCAGCCATCAGCAATAACCCGGTTATGAGATAAAGGACCTGTTTCATACTTAACGCTTTACCAATTGGCATTGACTCAGTTTTAACCTGAGTATGCTGCCTGGCCTGGAATAAAAATGCGCTGCTATCTGCAAATTTACGCCGGCAGGTTGACCGGATGACGGTTTATATTGCATAAATCAAAGCCTTTTTAATGCCGGATTATTGCAATTGTTAACGGATTTTTAGCTCATCTACACTATATTTACCGCGATAAACGCTCATTTTATGGGGATTCTTTTCATTAAACAAGATGATCTGCTATAATGTTTAATCTTATTTTATTCGGTCCCCCGGGAAGCGGTAAGGGAACCCAGTCTGAAAAGCTCATTGATAAATACGGACTTATGCACCTTTCGACAGGCAATCTGCTGAGGGAGGAGATCGTAAATCAGACCAAACTGGGACTGGAAGCCAAACGATTTATGGATAATGGGCAACTGGTGCCCGATTCCGTGGTCATCGGGATGATCCGTTCTGCTATTGACCATAACCCCGGGTCAAAGGGGTTCCTGTTCGACGGGTTCCCCAGGACGGTGGCGCAGGCCGAGGCGCTGGATGAGCTGCTTGCTGAGAAACAAGCCGAGATCAATGCTTTCCTGGCCCTTGAAGTGGGCAGGGAGGAGCTGATCGGAAGATTGCTGAACAGGGGCAAGACTTCCGGAAGAAGCGATGATGTGAATGAAGAGATCATCGGCGCCAGGATACAAGAATATGAAAATAAGACCGCCCCGGTCGCCGGTTACTACGAACAATTTGATAAGGTGGTTCGTGTCAAGGGCGAGGGCGATATTGACGAGATATTTGATTCCCTTTGCCGGGAGATCGACGCCAAAATGCTGGTTTAAGGGATCGGAGTTATTTGGTGGCGGGCAGCAAAGAATCTGCTTTTTTAAGGCTATTCAGGATATCGTCTTTTACCTTATTGACTTTTTCTTTTTCCGATTCAAGGTAGGCGAGCCGCAGGGTTTCGTTATGCTCCGCGGAGTCTACCACAAACTCGTCCATCCAGCGGTTCATGCCTTCGTCTGCATTTTTCAGCTCTTCCGACAGGGACTGCAGCGCTGTTATCAGTGCGGTATTGGCGTTCTTGCCGGCGGCGGCAAGGGAATCCAGCGCTTGCTGCGTTTGCTTCCGGTAGCCTGCCAGCTTGCCCATCCTTGCCATGGCAATATCATGCCCCTGCATCACTTCGTGAAAAAGAGAGTCCTGCCGGGTTTCCAATACAACGGTATACCCGTCTTTTCTTTCTGTATGCCGATGGCTGCCGCTATCGGAGCAGGCGGCGACAATGGTCATGGTTGTCAGGGAGAAGCATATCACCCGAAAAGAAGCGCGCTTGATCATAATAAAGAGTATATAAGTTTAACCTGGGATTACAAATATAGACCTCGCGCTTTTAATAAGATCATTAATTCATTTAAGTAATTTCGCAAGGCATGCTAAATCTTCTTTATGAGCGCTTCTTCTTTGCAGGCCTATGTACGGTCCGAAATACATCAGTCGGTAGCGATTATCGAGTTTTTTCATCCCCAGGGCAATTCCCTGCCTTCTGCGCTGCTGGAAGACCTGGCAAAAGAAATCCATAGCGCGGGAGTTAATGAGGATGCCAAACTGATCCTGTTGCGTTCCGCAGGCGAAAAAGCTTTTTGCGCAGGCGCTTCCTTTGAGGAGCTGTCGGCAATTGACAGCCCCGAAAAAGGACAGGCATTTTTCAACGGGTTTTCGCAGGTGATCAATGCCATACGCAAATGCCCCAAACTGGTGATTGGCCGTATCCAGGGGAAAAGCGTCGGCGGGGGCGTTGGACTGATAGCCGCGGTGGACTATGCAATTGCGGCGGAAGGCGCCGATATACGGTTGAGCGAACTTGCTATCGGGTTCGGTCCCTTTGTGATAGCGCCAGCCGTTGAAAGAAAGATCGGCAAGGGCGCTTTTAGTCAGCTGGCCATTGACGCTACGCATTGGCGGAATGCCGACTGGGCCCAAAAAAAAGGACTATATGCCGAACTACATCCCGATATAGCCAGTATGGACGAGGCGATCGGCAAGCTGACGACGAATCTCGCGAATAGCCATCCCGAAGCCATGGCAGCATTAAAAAAGATATGCTGGGAGGGTACGGAACACTGGGACCAGTTGCTTGCTGAGCGGGCAGCCATCAGCGGTAGACTGGCGCTGAGCCCTTTCAGTAAAAATGCTATTGCCGGATTTAAGACAAAATAAGGCGGTATGGCCCCTCTAACCGAACCTTACCATTCCAGGCGCTGCCTGCTGAACGGCTAATGAAGCGTTAACGAATCAATGAAGGATCATAAACGAAGCGCTGATGCCGCGTAAAAGACGCGCTAATGGATCACTGAAGGATCGGTGAAGGATCGCTAATGGATCGACGAGGCGGCGCTGCCATCTCATGTATTCAGTCCGCCGCAGGCGCTGATCACCTGTCCCGTTACATAGGAGCTCAGATCCGATGCCAGGAAAAGGGCAACATTGGCGATCTCCTCCGATGAACCAAACCGGCCCAGCGGGATCTTTTCGAGAAATGCCTTTGCTCCATCCCCTTCTTTAAGATAGTGCGTCATGTCTGTTTCTACAAAACCCGGGGCGATCGCATTACAGCGGATATTGCGGCTTCCCAGTTCGAGAGCAGTCGATTTGGTGAAGCCGATAATGCCGGCCTTACTGGCTGCATAGCTCGACTGACCGGCATTGCCGCGAATGCCGATGATAGAGCTCATATTGATGATCGAGCCTTTCCGGGCCTTCATCATCGGGCGGGTTACCTGCTTGACGATATTAAAAACGCTTTTGAGGTTGGTGGCGATCACATCATCCCATTGTTCCTGGCTCATCCGCAGCAGGAGGTTGTCTTTCGATATGCCGGCATTGTTCACGCAGATGTCGATGGCGCCGAGATCTTGCAGCGCCTCATTCACAAAGGCTTCGCTCTCGGCGAAGGAGGCTGCATTGCTTTTATATGCTTTGGCGTTTACCCCGAAGGTCTTCAGTTTTTCTTCCAGCGCCCTTGCTTTTTCGGCGCTGCTGTCGCTGACATAGGTAAAGGCGATATTGGCCCCGTGCTCGGCGAATTTTATACATATCCCTTCTCCGATCCCGCGCGCGCCCCCGGTAATAATAGCCACTTTGTTTTCGAGTAATTTCATCAGCGTTCGTTTAGGTTTGACTGGTTTACAATGAATAAAGAATCAATAGACCGTTAAGGTCAAAATAGCATCATTCTACGGAATATTCAAGGATCTCTTCAATATAATTGCGTTCGTTGCTTAACCTCGGCACCTTATGTTGCCCGCCCAGCTTGTCTTTCCCCTTGAGCCATCTGTTGAAAGTCCCTTTTTTGAGGTTTCTCAATATGGGCATGCGAAGGGCTATGTCTTTGTGCCGCTTGGCTTCATAATCGCTGTTCAGCTCCTGGAGCGCTTTATCGAGTTCTATGGCAAAGGATTCCAGGCTTTCGGGCTCGCGGTCAAATTCCACCAGCCATTCGTGCGCGCCATTGCTGTTGTCGCTGAAATATACGGGCGCGGCGGTATAGTCGGTTACAACGGCATTGCATTTTTTGGAGGCAATGGCGATGGCCCGGTCCGTATTGTCTACGATCAGCTCTTCGCCAAAGGCGTTGATATAATGTTTGAGGCGGCCGCTGACAATGATCCGGAACGGCTTTAAAGAAGTAAAAATAACGGTATCGCCAAGCAGGTATCGCCAAAGTCCGCCGTTCGTGCTGATGATGATGGCATAATTTTTTCCCTTTTGCACTTCCCGAAGCCCCACGGTTTTCGGATGCGGCTTACCGTATTCCTCCACGGGCATGAACTCCATGAATATGCCATGGTCCACAAAAAGCAATAATCCCTCATCGCCTGGTTTTTCCTGCGCGGCGAGGAACCCTTCGCTGGCATTATAGGTTTCAACGTAATTGATCTTTTTCCCGATCAGTTTATGGAACTGTTCGCGGTAGGGTTTAAAGGAAACGCCGCCATGTATGTAAAGTTCGAGGCTGGGCCATACTTCCGCAATGGTTGATTTGCCGGTAATTTCCAGGATGCGTTTCAACAGCACAAGGGTCCAGGTAGGCACGCCGGAAATAGAAGTCACATTTTC
>DEHV01000009.1:0-13388 GCA_002352105.1 Chitinophagaceae bacterium UBA2791
ATCCGGAATTGGATTCCAACTCCTTCCAATACCTTTAATATCTGCGAAAGCTGTAAGTTTCTCTGAACCTTTCCATTGAACTGTTTCTTGGGAATATCATTTTCAAACCTGACATCGATATCATACCATCTTTCCAACTGGCGCATTACGGTATATACATCGTCATCATTGAATATGAACAACCCTTTTTTCCAGCCCATGACCTGCTCGAGATCAGGCGATTTATCGATAATGATGTTTTCATTGCTTAATCGCGCCTGCTGCCCCGAAAGGAGCGATTGTGTTTTACCGGAATAGCTAACCCGGACAGCGCCTTCGAGTAAAGTAGTATTTATACTGTTCTCATTCAAATACGCATTCACATTAAAATGCGTACCCAATACCTCCACCGAACTTGTTTCATTGATCAGCGCTTTAAAAGGCATACCGGGATGCTTAGCAACCTCAAAATATACTTCCCCGGTAATATGAACGATCCTCTCTTTCCCGCTGAAAGCAATAGGGAACCGGATAGATGACGCGGAATTCAACCATGCCATGGTGCCGTCGGGCAACTGTATCTGGAACTGGCGGCCTTTGGGCGTGGTTATCGTATTGTATGATGCTTCGCCTGTCGTTTCCCCTGTTGGGCTGTAGCTCAACTGCCGGCTTTTTAAAACCACCTGCGCGCCATTTTGATTAGCGACCACCCCGTTGCCCAAACTGTCGAGAACTACCTGCGTGCCGTCGGCCAAGGTAAGAATGGCGCCGTCCCTGCCCGGGGCTATGTCTGCTGCCGAAACCGATACAACTGGCTGCGGCATATCTTTTTCGTTGGCTTTCCAGAAATAAGCGCCGGCAGCCATTACAAGGATAACTGAAGCTGCAACCCAGCCCCAGCGACGCAGGAAATAGACTCCGGGAATCGTTCTATCTGCATCATTTGCGTTTGAAGTTTCCTCGCCGTCATGCAAATGATCCATAACGTATTGCCGTATCCTGTGATCTATTTCAGGGAGGGTGTACTCTTGCCGCATTTGCGTCCTAAACAGATCGCTAAACTCCTGGTCTAAAATAAGTTCGCTGTCGTCTTCCGACAACAGATATCGCAATTGATCCAGTTCCTCTGCTGAAAGTTTTTCCGTTAAATATTTTTGTATTAAATTCCGTAATAGTGATCTATTCATGATTTTTCTTTAAAAGCAATTCTACCCCAAAACCCATCTTCTATCAATATAAAGACGCAATAGAAAAAAAACACATAGCGTGCAGGGGAATATTTTTCTACTTTTTTTAGAAATGAACGATCGCATGAATAAACGCCAATACGGTCAGGTCGGGGTGATTGCGGAGTTCCGCCCGGACAAAGCTTAGGGCGGCAATAAGTTGCTGATTAACCGTGCCTGTAGATATTCCTAGTTCGCTGGCTATTTGTTGATGGGTTTTATCCTCTAAACGGCTCATGATAAATACCTGTTTCCGCCTTGGAGGGAGCCGGTCAATAATTTTCCCTAACCGGCCGTTCAATTCCTTAAACTGTAATTGCTGCTCTGGCGACCAGTCGGACCCGGAATCTGGAACTGGACCGCCGACTTTAAATTTCTTCCGGAGATCGGAGATCGTATAATTTCTTGTAATGATATACAGATAATTTTCAAACGAAAGGATCTCCGATAGTTCCCGGCGCTTATTCCAAATCTTTAAGAAAATATCCTGCGTAATTTCTTCTGCCCTAGCGGGCGACTTAAGAATACTCAGCACATGCATATAAATAGGCAGCCGGTACCTGTCGAACAGAACGGCAAAAGCCCTCTCATCTCCTTCCGCAATACGCAGAAGCAGTTCCCTCTCATCATATATTTGTTTAGGTAACAATTGCCTTCAATTAACCAACTGGGTTGGTAGTCATGAATTAAAAAATTGACGATTCGGAATCATCATACATAAACTCCCAATTATTAATCCTCGTAAAGGATAAAATTATATGAATTTTCTGTATCATAAATAACGATTTTAAAAGGCGGAAGATTACACTTCAGGCTACTTTGATACGATTGAGCTGCCCTATCCTACAACACAAGCCGGGGTACTGGAAAGGTTTGAGTCGGAAAATCTTATTATTAAATCGGCTACGGATTGGTCAATTACTCATCTTGGCGCTATTCTGTTTGCCAAAGATCTCAGGTATTTTCCCTCAGTAAGCAGAAAATCTGTCAGAATTGTCGTTTATGATGGTAAAACAAAGTGAAAACTAAAAAAGACGTAACTGATGCCAGGGGATATGCTATTGGCTTCGCGCCAATGTTGCCGTATGTCCATGATCAGCTACCTACAAATGAAATAATCACTCAGGCGCTTCGTGAAACTGCTGAGATATATCCTGAAATTGCATTACGTGAGCTTATTGCCAATGCAGTATTCACCAGGATTTTTCAGTTACTGGTACTGGCCCGCCTATTGAAATATTTGATGACCGTATTGAAATTTCTAACCCCGGTCAGCCATTGATAAGCCCATTAAGATTCATTGATGAATACCAAAGCAGAAATGAAACCCTGGCTAATGAATCATTAGCCAATATCTTCATTACCTGAGATGGCGTCATTTCACCTGCTGTTTCCAGAGCATAATCTCCAATGTTCTTTTTATTCATAGTTTCTTTTTACGGTAAAAATCTGTGGTATTACTGTTGAATGGAGATATTGAAAATCTTTACGGGTAAGACATGATTACAGTTTAATTATGCGGGAGTGATTTTTTGCAAAAGTTATCAAAAAATGATACCTTTCGCAAAATCTTACTCTTTGGAAGCCTATTTACCAATAAATGATTGGGTAGAAAATCTTGCATCAAAAGGCAGACATTCTTTTAGCCTTAATGAGGTTAGGAATGCTTTTGCCAATGATACAGAAGCAGCCATTAAGCTGAAGCTAACAAGATCGGCAAGGAAAAAGAAAATAATATCCATACACAAAGGCTATTATTTAATCATTACTTCTCAATATGCTTCCCGAGGCGTCTTGCCCCCTGCACTGTTCATTGACGGACTGATGAATTTTTTGGAAAGACCTTACTATGTGGGTTTATTAAATGCCGCTGCATTTCATGGCGCTGCACATCAGCAACCACAGGAATATTTTGTAGTTACCAATTTCCCGGCATTACGATCAACAATCAAAAAGGGTATCAAGATAAATTACATCAGTAAAAAGGAAGTACCTGAATTGTATTTGGAAAAAAGAAAAACTGAAACAGGTTCTATTACTATATCTAACCCTGTATTGACAGCAATAGATTTGGTGCAGTTTGATAAACGGGTTGGCGGGCTTGATAGGGCGGCTACTGTTTTAAATGAACTGGCAGAAGCTATAAAACCGGAACAAATAACTGAACGCCTTTTACGGGAGGCGCCTGTTGCAGCTATTCAAAGGTTAGGCTTTTTATTGGAAGTAGTCTTAAAGAAGGATATTGGCAAGCATCTTTACAAAGTAAGCCAAAAAGCAGGACTTGATTTTTTCCGCATTCCTTTGAAAACATCAGCAGTAAAAAAAGGATATCTATCAGATGAACGATGGAAAGTAATTGTGAACACAGAAATTGAAATTGATGAATGATACCACAAAGCGATATTATAGAATGGAGCAATACAGTTGTATGGCGAACCAATGAACAGATTGAGCAGGATTTGGTAATCTGTCGTGCATTGGTGCAAATATTTAATGACGACTATTTAGCCGGACATTTAGCGTTTCGGGGCGGAACAGCTTTGCATAAATTGTATTTACAGCCTCAACCTCGTTATTCTGAAGATATAGACCTGGTGCAGATGAAAGCAGAGCCAATAGGCGAAGTATTAGACAGGCTTAGGACGGTACTTGATTTCATCGGCAAAGCAAAAGTTGAGGTTGGCGACACAATGGCTACAATGAAATTCAGGTTTGAATCTGAGATAGCTCCGGTTGTACCATTACGGTTGAAGATTGAAATAAATTGCAGGGAGCATTTTGCGGAATTAGGTTGGGAAAAGAAAGATTTTAACGTGCATTCAAATTGGTTTGAAGGCTCATGTTCTTTAACCACATATAAGTTAGAAGAACTACTTGGAACAAAAATCCGTGCTTTGTATCAGCGACGTAAAGGGCGTGATTTATACGATTTGTATCAGGCATTTACCAAGAGCAATTTGAACGTAGAACTTATGCTTGAATGTTACCGAAAGTATATGAAGTTTAGTGTTGGAAATGTTCCTTCACAAAAGGAATTTATACAAAATATGGAATTGAAATTACAAGATAAATATTTCGTAGGCGATATTGTTGGTTTGATTCGCCCTGATGAAGTGTATGACCAGAATGTTGCTTATGAGTTAGTGAAAAAAGAATTGTTTGATAAAATGTAAAGCAGCCCATAATCACAATAAAAACAAACCAATTGAAAACTATTGGAAAACAGACATCTGGCTACACATTCAATACCAGGCACAGGTATAAACCAGGCTTCTCAGCCAGGTAAGCGCCCGTCTATTTCTTATTATGGAACAGGAACAGATTATCCAGCCAGGCAAATGCATCCGCTTGCATGTCGAGGTTAAATTCATGCGGCGCATCATATAATTTGGCGACCAGTTTATCTCCTGCTTGCTGAGACTCCCATACCTTTTTCATTTTTGCAAAAGCGTCTTCAATGGACTGCGGAGTAAACAGCTTATCGCGGTTGCCGCATAAAAACATCATGGGCTTGGGGCAGGCGATGCTGGCCACATCGGGGAAGTCAAGGAATTTTGACAAGCCTGGATGCAGCATCGTATAGAAAGATTGCCCGTTTAGTATATTATTACCCGGATACAGCAGCCCTTTATAGGTTGTCATCCAGCATACAGAAACGCCGGCGCTGATGTGTTCGGACAATGCGGCAAGCTGCCAGACGCGATAACCGCCTACCGAGTGCCCCATTGCAGCAACGCGTCCGGCATCCACTTCGGGGCGTGTTGCCAGAAATTCCGCGGCGCGAAGGTCCTCCCGGGCGATCAGTCCGGCAAAAGACGATCCCATACCAAACAGATTAGCGGCCAGGGCCTGCTGTCCTGCATAACCGCCGCCGCCGCGATCAGACCAGTTTAACATATCCACCGATAAACATACATAACCCCGTTTTGCCAGTTCATCGCCGATAAACCTCCCTCCAAATTTCATTTTCCATTCCTGGGCCGATGCCATTTTCTCAGGCGTATCCCCAAACGGTTCAATTACCTTTTCTTTTCCGATATCAAACCTTGCGCCATGGTCGTGCAATAAAAGCACGGCGGGATGAGGGCCGGATGATTTGGGAACCAGCATCAGCGCCAGCGTTCGGCTATCGCCGGTAAGATTAAAAACAATCTTGCGCGCCACATAGGTTCCGCGGTCTTCTTCCGCTATAATTTCGGGTTCAAATGCAACGGCGGGCGGATCGGCAAGCAACGACTCTTTTACCTTATTCCTGGCTTTGATCCGCCAGGATCTGAAACGGCCATGGTTTCCATGCAGCCAGGAAAGCGGATAATCCATTCGCGAAGAAAGGCTTTCATAAAAAACAGGAACGCCTCCATGTATAACGCCAGGCATTTCAAACTTGGAATCCTGCGCGCTGACAGCGGAAGCCGATAACAGCAAGAAAACAAAACATATTAATTTTCGCATATTCTTATCCGTTTTTATGATCATCTTCGTTATTCGTTTTTATAATGTATCGCCAACGTTGGGTTATAAATGGCAATATATTCAATAACCTCCGGAGCGCCTTTCANNAGCTGCTTCAGCAACCCCGGCGGCATCAAAGAAACTGTTTCCGCTTCCACAGATATGATCTCGCTACGGGGTACGCGCACGATGGAGCCCGGTCCCGTAGCTATCACCATTACATCAGGCAATTGTTCCTTTATCACGCCGTTATAGGAACCCGTTTTGGTTACTATTTTGGAGGTCTCATATTCCCTGGCGAAGCTCGCGCTGGGATACAGCATCGCTTCCAATATATCATGGCGCGAACGAATATCCCCGATATTGGACAGGTCCGGACCAAATTCGCCGCCTTTTCCTTCTACCGCATGACAGCTGGAACAAGCGGTTTTGCCAAAGAAAAGCTGCCGTCCTTCCGTTATATCTCCCCTGGTAAGCTGCGACTGCAGGTTTTCCAGTTCCTCAAGCCTTGAGGCCTGCTTTTCTTTCAACAGCTCTATTAGCGCTCCCGAAGCAGCCTGCACCGGTTGGGGATAAGCCGCAAACAGCTTTTGCATATCGGGAACAGACAGGTTGTCGAGCCGGTCTTTGGATGCTTCCAGCGCCGTGATCAGGGCTTTTCCAGCCGCTTCGCTTTTACCGCTTTTATAGGCGCTTACAAGATCCGGCAAAAGGAAAATATCTGCCGTAGCTACCTGTTCATTGGCAAGGGCAACCAACTGCGCCTCGCTGAGAGCGGCCTGTGTTAAAAGACGCGAGGCTTCCTGCCTCACAGGCGTTTCATTTTTGGATCCTACATAAGAGGAGATCATCTCAAATTCGGCATCGGTTAAAGCAGGCTCCGACATTAGCCGCGCGCCAAGCGCTTTAAGCCTGAAATCCGTCGATGTTTTTGCATCCCCGATGATCCGGTTCAACTCATTGTTCAATGAAGCTATCCTTCTTGATTTGATCGTATTCAACGCCTCCGAACGAATCTCATGATCGTTGCTGCGCAATAGATGACCCAGTTGCCCTATCCAGGCGCCGGGTAATTTTTCAACATCTGCATGCTGGATAACATCCAGTAATAATTTTCTTCCCGAAAGGGAAAGCGCTTTATTACTTAACTGCGCAGTAATGAACTGCTGCATTGACGCATTGGCGCTAAATACGATCATCAGGTCGCTGATCGAGGCCTGCCGGTCGGCAGTAAGCTTGTCAGCGCTAAGATTATTCCTCAAAAAGTCCACCGCCACATCGGCCCAGTCGGGGTGATGCCGGGCTACCCATATACCGGCATTTTGCAGTTGTTCATTTTCACTATTCAGAAAGGGAGCCAGATGGCTTTTCTTTAAGGGCGAGCCATCCATCTGGTCGAGCGCTATCAGCGCGGCTTTCCGGGCGTTGACAGCAGTATCGGTCAATGCCCCGATCAGCGGCTCAGGCGACCCGAGCGTGATCAGCGCGTAGATAACGGCATGCTCCACAAAACGATCGTTGGGATTGGATGATGCCTTTATGAGCGCGCTGATGGCTTCGCGATCGCCGATCCGACCCAGGGCCGTAGCAGCCTCGCGGCGCACAGGCGCTTCGTCCGCCTGCGCCAGCTCCATCAGTTTTGTAACAGAAGAGCGGTCTTTGGACAGCCCCAGCACCCGCGCCGTTGCTGTTCTTACCATGGCGCTTTTATCATCCAGCGCGGCGCGTATGGCCTCCATTGCAGATCCTGGTTCATTGATCCGGTAAAGCATAAAGACAGCCGCTGTGCGGGCTTCTTCATTTGTTGAAGAAAGAAGCGTATGCTTAATTTCCTCTACGGCAGACGCTCCCTTTATCACCAGTTGTTCAATTGCCCGGCTGCGCACTACAGGACGGTCGTCCGTTATATACTGCAGCAGGTCTGTTGCCGTCATCTCTGTAAAATTCAACCTGCGCCCCCATGGATCATCCATCCGCTTCGCATCCAGCTTCCTGACGCGGTAAATCCCGGCTTTCGCTTCCTTCTTCGCTACCACCGACAGCGGGCACCCGGCAATGAACCACCCTCCCGTATTTACCAGCAGCAGGCTGCCGTCAGCGTCCTGCAGTACGTCAGTAAGATGAATGTCGGCGTTGGAGGAAGTTACAAACGGGTCGTCTTTCGTTTGATAGGTAGCGCCTTCGGGCGTAATAATATGACGCATGATGCGCCCCGTATTGAATTGCGCGCTGAAAAGATTTCCTTTAAAAGAATCGCCCCATGCTGGCCCTTCGTAGCGCATCAAACCCGAATGCGATATACGGGGCAGCTTTGTCATTACCGGCATCAGCTCGCCGGTGAATTTCAGGCGGTCGGCGGCGATCACCTGCTGGGGCTTGGGATAAACGCCGCCATATACCCAGTGCATCAACCCATCCCGAAAACCATTCATCGGATCCGTGAAATAGGTCATGGTACCGATCGACTCTCCGTCGGGCATAAAGACCAGCTCCACCGTATTGTCAAAGCCTCCACCGCTAAAAGATTCCAGTCCGCTCCCGTCGGGACGGCAACGCCATATCCTTGCCCCTTTTCCTTTCAGCGTCTCGCCTTCTTTAGTAGTAATATCAAATCCGCGCCGCGCATCCGTCAGGTACAGCCATCCGTCGGGGCCCATAAAAGGCCCTCCCAATGTAGCAGCATTGGCGCTCAATACCCATCCTGAAAGCAGTATTTCTTTTTTATCCGCAACCCCATCGCCATCCGTATCGGTGAATTTTAAAAGATCCGGGGCAGAAGCCACATACAGGCTTCCCTGGAAAAACACCGCGCCTTTGGGATAGGTAAGCGAATCGGCAAAGATGCTGCTCTTCTCAAATTTGCCGTCTCCATCCCTGTCTTCTAAAAGACGGATATGATAGGGCGGTTTTTTGAGATGCTCTTCCGTGGAAAAAGTCTCGCCCGTTGACTCGCACAAAAAAAGCCTCCCCTCGTTATCAAAAGAAGCAAACATGGGGTAAGAGATCAAAGCCGGATCCACGACCTCCTCAATGCTAAATCCTTCGGGAACCTGCATCCCGTGTAATTCACCAACAGGCGCATCGTTTCTACAACCGGCAAACAGCAGGCTGATCATTACCAACCCAAAGGCAGGTCTGAACCGAAAAGCGCTTCCATTTCTATTCCTTACCGTATATCTTAAAAATGATCTTACCGTTGTAAAATTACTGCGCTTCTTCATACCAGGTTTTTTAAAGTCCGCGCCAGGGGCGCTTAGTCTTATATTTCATCTTTATTTAGTGATCGCCGCTTACTTATGATATTGCCTTCTTCAATAAATTATGAGTGATCCTTTGCACTCTTGGATCGGGCCCATGAGGACGACTATAGTGAGACCAGGGCAATGTATGCCCGGGAGGCATGCTTAAAGCCTGCGCCCAAAATATGGTAGAAGCATTAAAAACAAAATTTCCTTTTGGCCCCGGATAGATAACAGATTGCCATTTAGAAGGATTGTCTCCCCCTTGCCAGGCAATTCCTTCTGCTACTACCTCTAAACCCTCAATTGCAGGCGCATTCCCATGATATTCCCAGCCAATCAATCCCCGAATCCTATCGCCTTTCTTTACTCCCGCGCCTTCAAACATCCAATGCTCAGGCTTAATAATGATCCAATCTCCTCCGCCATTAACCGGCAGAATATTTCTTACGCCCATCAACATTCCTTCATCAGGGCCTCGTGCTTCAGGAAACGGGCCAAACAATTTCTCCATTTCTTTCGCAAAAACATTACCAGCCCCGTATGGCCCGGCTCTGAAAATTGTCCTGTTGGCCGCTCCCTTACTACTTGAAGAAAACGGAGTTATCCAGCAAATAGCATTACCTGAAAAGAATAGCAGGTTTACCCCGCCGTCTCTTAAGGTCTCAACGCTTCTGAACTGCCTTATATCCCAATACTCGTCGTGGCCTACGCTCAAAAAAGACTTCGCCTTCAGGCCTCTTTCAGGAGTCAGTAGATCGCAATTGGAACAGTAGGATACGTCATAGCCATGCTGTTCCAAAAAATACGAAAAGGGCATTTCAAAAGAAATAAACTCCCCCGAACCAAACGACAAGGGATCATTTACTATACCCATGAACTGCGATTGCCTTCCATATGGACGATCAAAACTCACCGCGTCCCATGGACCCGACGACCCTTTAGGGTTAGTATAAAGCGAGTTCTTGACAGGCCACTGGTTGTAGGCCTGCCAGGTATTGTCCGAACATTGGAAAAGAATATCCACCGGGCGCTCATCCTTAACAATAAAAATAATATAGCTCTCCCAGTACGGCTCATCTTCCCTCTCCGGGAGCGTCATCAGTTTGCCAAGATAGACTCCGCTAACCCAGTCATCCGGAATGATTATGCTCGCGGATACATCCCAGTTACACTCGTAGATGTCCTTGTTCCCGGGAGACGGAACCGGTTGCTGCTTCCCTGCCAAGGGGCCAATTGTCTGCAACAGCCTCCCGCCCGCGCCGGAATAGTAACCGGTCCTATAAATATCAATTTTATAGGATTGGGGCGTAGCAGTAGAAACCATGATATCCAATTGCTCCCCGGCCCTGATACTCTGCCTTGAACAATAGCCCTCAATATAGGGAGTGCGTTGTAAACTTCCATCAGGACGCACGCGCGTCAACTGCCAATCGGCAGAGCCTTTTTTTTTATTCTCAATAACTATCGGGTTTTCTGAAGGCTGTTTGTTTGAAGCATCGTTCCCACACGACTCCAACGATCCTAGTGAAAGCGAAAGCCCCGTTCCTGTAGCCAGCTTGATGGCGTCCCGCCTGGTAAAATTTTTATTTTTCATATCTAAAAGAATAAATAAACAGATTTATCAACTTGAAATTCTACCGAAGCGTTAAATCGTAACTTAAAAAAGATGCCAATTTGATAATTCAAGAGCGTGTTTCAAACTCAGGTTCCTGCGCGCTCATAACAGAGGCCGATAATAAGGCCAAAACAACGCATATTAATTTTCGCATAGTCTTCTCAGTTTTACAGACCATCCCGTTATTCGTTTATATATTGTATGAAGAATTCCAGTACTTGAATGTTTCCTCTTCTGCGGACATGTTCCCCAAATGAATCGCTATGGAGCTTTGATAGGCCGTCTCCGCATTAGAAATTGTTCCTCTTCTGTTACGGATACAATCAATAAAATCTTCCAGCGAATAAAAACTCGGTTCCCTGGTTTTTGTTTTTATTTCATCGCTGGTTAACTCAACCGCTTCTCCCTGCGTTTTGTTCAGGAGGGTAGCGCCGGTCACCCCGTCTACCGTCCCTTGTTTATTGTTCAGCGATTCGGCATATATAAAAGCCTGTTTACGCTGAATTTCAACCGTGGCCTTATCTCCGAGTATCCTGATAAAATACCCGTTGTAAGCGTTCGACAATACGGAAACGATACTGGCTTTGATATCGTTTGGATATTCATATATCGCGCGGATATTATCATAGGTATCCCTTCCGTCTTTCCAATAGTTCACCCCTCCCATTCCTGCGACCTTTACCGGATTCATGCCGCCAAACATAAAATGAATAGCATCGATCTGGTGTGCGCACAATTCAGACAAGGGCCCGCCGCAATACTCTTTGTACAATCTCCAATTAACAACCCTTTCCATCGAGGGGTCCTTCACCGGGTTCCGCCAATCGGAATTCCGATTGAACTGGCATTCGATATGCGTTATTTTTCCCAGCCATCCCTGTTCGATGATCTCTTTCACCCTTTTGTATTTCGGGTCGTACCTATACTGGTACCCTACCTGGAAAACCAGATCGGTATTCCTTACTGTCCTCAACAGGTCCATGGACTGGGGAATATCGTAAGCCAGCGATTTTTCTTCATAAACATGTTTCCCCGCCTGCAACGCGGCTATCGACATCGGCGCATGTAAAAAAAGCGGAGTGGCAATAACTACAGCGTCTACCCGCTTATCTTCCAGTAATTTTCGGTAATCTGTAAATGATTTTACGCCCTTAGGGGCCAACTCCATCGCTTTTTGAAGATTTTCGGGAAGGATATCGCAAAAAGCCGTTAACGTAACGCCCTTCATCGTTTTGAGGATGCCCGCCAGGCCGCGCCCCCTGGCTCCGCAACCAATGATTCCAATGCCGATGCTATCGTTTTTAAGCCGGCCCCAGCTAAATACAGGCAGACCTGAGAACATCAATCCTCCAATAGCCAGCGCCCCGTTAACAACAAATTCCTTTCGCGATGATTTCCGTTTTTCCATAATTCACCTTATCCGCTTTTAGCGCCTTCCTACAAAGGCCTGCAAGCGTTTAAATTTACTAATGTATTCGTTAAACATCCCTGTTTTTTATGCCCTTCAAGCAATGTGCGGAAGAGCGCGCTTAAATCAAACCGTATCAGGCCATCCAGGAGCACAGCCTCGCAAGGCGGGAATGATCTGCATGAATATTTTACTAAAGCAGGGCCTGTTTTATTCCGCCAGATAAGCTTATTCGGCAAAAATAAAACAGGCGCCTGACAAGCGTTAGCCGCGTTCTGATCAAATAGCGACCAGCGCTTGACCTTTTGTCTCAGATCCTTAATAGCCGGGATTCTGCGCATACTCGCCCTCATTGAGCAGGAGCGCGCTTGCAGGGATCGGCCTTAATATCTTAAGCTGGCCATCGGGGCCCATGAAAGGATTGATACCCTGATCAAACCAGACCTTAATCTCTCTATTGTATAGCCGGGTCCGTTCCACCAACGTTCCGGTGCGCTTCAGGTCAAACCAGCGATGATATTCGCCGAGCAGTTCCCTGCCTCTTTCATCTAAAATAAAATCAATGTCCACATCGCCGGCTGTAATTGCCATAACGGCTTCCTGGCCTGGTTTTGCGGCCCTTCTTCTTACTTCATTGATCCTGTCGGCGGCCGTGCCCGGATTACCAGCCTTGAAATAAGCTTCGGCGGCGATCAGGTAGGTTTCTCCCAGGCGGGCAAGGAACAGATCTCTTGTACTGGTGAATCTGGACGATGTGCCATATTCCGAATTCGGATCGTCGAACTTCTTGACGGAGGGACATTGATCCCCGGAAGTACCGGTAGGAAGCGGCACCCAAAGCGGGCCATAAGGCACTATTTTGGTATTGGCCCGGTGAACGGGATCCTGCGCTCTCCAATCCTCATCTGAAATGGTTTCCCATTTGGGTTTCATATACCAGGCAATGGTCAGATCATCCCGGTTTCCGCTCTGATCATAATAAGCCCAATAGGGTTCATAAAAATTCACCATAAATGAGGCTTCCCAGCGAGAATCCTCGGGTATAAAAAGATCATAGGTGTAATAGGAAGCCACTAAAGAGTGATAACGGTTGGGCGCCCCGCTGGTGGGGAAAGAACCCATGTAGGCGCCAAAATAATAATACTGCGCGTTGCCGCCGGCAAAACCGCCCTCGAGAAGCGAAGCCTTGCTGTACTGCACCGAAAACAGGATCTCCGGGTCTTTTTCATTACCCGGATAAAACAGGTCTTCAAAAGAAGTAGAAAGCGGCTGGCCCTGAATGGCTTCATCAGCCAAACTGGCTGCGGTGGTAAAATCATCGGCCGTTCCAAAGCTTTCATAGCCGCGCGTCAGGTACACTTTGGCAAGAAAATGCCGCACAGCCCTTTTGTACACCCTTCCCGGTTCCGCAGCAACCTCAGGTACCACGTTTAAAGCCTCTTTCATTTCTTTGATAATAAAATCAT
>DEHV01000009.1:13414-14968 GCA_002352105.1 Chitinophagaceae bacterium UBA2791
TTATACAGATCCCTATAAAATGTGGTAATATAACTATCGCCGGGGTTCAGTGTTCTGTATTGATGCAGGCCCTCAGGCAAGGGAGCTTTTTCTATATACATATCCGTGCCTGCACAATAAATAAAAGCATAAGGATGAGCATAAATGGTACGCAAGGAAGCATAGGATGCCGCTACCAGTTGCTCATACCCGGCTTCCGTGCTAAAAAAATCNNAATTGATAGATGATAGCGCCTATAGTGGTATTGTTAGTTGCGCCGTTCGCGTCATATTCCGGATCAAAGCCTGTAAAATTCTTTTTGGTAAACACAAATGGATCCAGCACGTTTATATAGGTTCTCAGGCTTTTGATCTTTGCCCGCTCCAACAATTTGCCGGGGAAGGTATAGCCCAATGCCATATTCTGCACCTTAACATAAGAAGCGTCTATAAAAGGCATTATATTATTCCTCCAGTATGGGCCGACATTTCCCACCTGAGGATAATAATCAGAAGTGCGCGCCTGGGTTACATCGTTCGCAGCCATATTATAGGGAACATCAAGGGAAACATAATTTGTTAGTTCCATCCGCAGGAATTGCGCGTTGAAAGCGCTGCTGATCAGCATTCCCTGTCTTGCAAACAGCGAAGCAGAAAAATCAAAATTTTTATAACTAAGCTGCGTAGAGAAACCGCCGCCCCATTTCGGATCCAATTGCCCCCTGATGGCATAATCGTTGCTCGCAGTGATCCTGCCGTCGCCATTAAGGTCTTTTACCCTTGCCTGGCCGGGAGTTTGGCCGTAGGAGGCAGCCAAATCCTTCTCCCCTGGCTGCCATACGCCGTCCGGAACATAATTATAAATGACCCTTACCGGCTTGCCGATAAACCAGGAGTTGCCCGGCAGATCTTCTTTTCTCCCTAGTAATTCCCGTATGGCATTTATGTTGCGGGAAAAATTAAAGGAGGTCGTCCATCTAAAATCCTTTGTGGCAATGTTAACTGTCCGCAAACTCAGTTCAATCCCCCTGTTGCTTACCGAACCGATATTGTCCGTAATAGAGGTCCAGCCGGTCTCAACAGGTATATTCCTGGCCATGAGCAGGCCCTTTGAAAGCTTGTCGTACACTTCAATGCTACCGGAAACCCTGCCGTTTATCAGTTCATAGTCCAGCCCCAGGTTAAATTCGCGGGTCCTTTCCCAGACCAGGTTGGAATTGACGAGCCCGCCCGGAAGATAACCCGTAATGGAAGAGCCGCCGAAATTATAAAGGATCGGAGAACCCAATGTAGCCTGTGTTCCATAAGCGCTAATATTATCATTGTTTCCCGATTCGGCGGCGCTGAAACGGAGCTTCAGGAAAGAAATAAAATTCAGCTTGTCCATAAAACCCTCTTCGGATATTACCCAACCGAAGGAAGCAGCAGGGAAGGAAGCCCATTTGTACCCGGGCGCCAGCTTGGAAGAACCGTCCCATCTGCTGGCCAGTTCGACCAGGTATTTATTCCTATACCCATAATTCAAACGGGCCATATACGATTCGATGGAAACCTTGGAATAAGAACTGCTGATCAA
>DEHV01000022.1 GCA_002352105.1 Chitinophagaceae bacterium UBA2791
ACCCGAAATAAAAAACTATGCTCCGTAGACAAAGCTAATGTCATTGAAACTTCCAGGTTATGGAGAGAAGTAATCCAAAAGCTGGCCCTGGAATACCCGGATGTAACGGTAGATCATCAATTTGTCGACGCTACCGCAATGCTGCTGATCAAGGATCCCCGCCGGTTCGACGTAGTAGTGACCGCCAACTTGTTCGGCGATATCCTGACCGATGAAGCTTCACAGATCGCGGGTTCTATGGGTATGCTGGCCAGCGCCTCCATCGGAGACGGCCCCGGCGTATATGAGCCGATCCATGGTTCCGCGCATGATATCACCGGCAAAGGAATAGCCAATCCCCTGGCCTCTATTTTATCGGCGGCCTTATTGCTGGACATCTCTTTTGGCCTGAAAGCCGAATCAAATGCCGTAATTAAAGCAGTGGAAGAATTATTGAAAGATGGGTTCCGTTCCGCGGATATCGCTGACGCCAATACGCCGGCGGATAAAATACTGAATACTGCCGCTATCGGGGAAGAAGTATTAAAACGCATCGGGAAATAAAATCTTCAATACGTTGCCTACGTAAAACATTATAAGGTTTAAAACGGGTCGTCGCTCTAAGACGACCCGTTTTTTATTGATGTGAAGGGGGGCAGATGCCGCATCTATAACATCATCTGCCACTGTATGTTTTCATAGCCTTTCCCGAACTCCCTGACGATGGTCTGTATTTTCTGCCTGAACTCAGGTCCTGAAAATTTATCGCCTCTCCGAGGCGGGGTCAGATCTTTTTCCGATACTTCCGTCAATTGCAGCCTGGTCGCATACCAGGTGGTATGCATCTTCGGAATGGCAACGCCCAAAATCATTCCCGGCAATCCGGCAAATGACTCGGGGCCTCCGCTAGCGAGTATTTCATCTGTATAAAAAGCAATAACCACTATCGAATCCATGATCCTTCCCACCGCCTTACGGCAATCAAAACCGGCGATATTCCTGATCTCCTCCCCGATCTTCCAATCTATTTTCCTGATCGAATCCGTGATAAGGTAAGCGTTCCCGAAAATATTCTTCTGCACGATCGATTGCGCAATATCCAGGTCTGAGGCAATAATATTGTCGCCGTCAAATAAACCCCAGTAAACATTCTGACGCGTCTCAGGGGCCCGGCCGCGCTTATACAAGGTTTTGTGCTTATCAAAGCTCAGTTCGAAATAAAAAGTTACAAACTTAGGAAGCGAGTTCTTTGCCGCCCTATCCCATGCATACTCCTCATTCATTAACGCATGCTGATTGGTTTTACGCTCATATTCAATTTTTCCCTTGGAAACAAACTGGCAGAAAACGCCGGATGAAAAACCCGTCAAAACCAATATAAAAAGCAACCTGGTCATGGCTGTGAGTTATCGTTTTTAGTGAAATTATACAGGAAAGAAAGCATAAAATACCTCCGGAACGTATCATAGGTTCTTTCCGAAATAAAATTCGTTTGTACATTTCGGTTAAACCCAATATTCTGATCAAGAATATCAAAAGCGGCAAACCTGATGATACCCGTATTGTTCTTCAGCAATTTTTTGTCGAGACGGGCATTCCACCGGATAGCATTGTTATTACGATCAAAGGCCTCGGTTTTCTGCCGGATGCTGAAATTGCAATCCGTATTAAGCTCAATTTTTAAAGGCAGCGTTACGCTTGCGCTTACGCGATGGTCCTGCGTAAAATAATGGGTAGTCTCATCAGGACGGATAGAGGAACGCGAAGAAGTGTAGCCTATATTAGGAGCCAGGTTTATATCATATTTTTTATCCTTATTGAACCGGATATTTAGTCCTCCCCCTACATAAGACGAATAGTTACGGTTTTCCAACCCATTAATAAAATTAGTATTCCGCGAAAGGTTGCTATTCAGATTAGCGCCTATGCTTATCCCCAGGTCCCTTATCCGTTTACCATAGTATGCGTACATATAGGTCGAGCTATTCCCCCTAACATTCACCGGCTGGGAAAGCCGCTTGCCCAGCGCATCTATAAAATTGTTTGTACTGAAATCGTTTGCCGTGACGTTATAGCTCATTTGCAAATAAATACTACGCTCGGACAAGAGCTTATAATTCATAAAATTAAATATAACGCGGTTTCTGAAAGCCTGCTTCAGGTCAGGGTTTCCTATGCGCTAGTTCAATTGGTCCGTATTGTCCTTAACTGGTTGCAGTTGATCAACAGAAGGAGCAATGGTTGTTCCATTATAATTAAGAAAGATATTGCCAATTCCCGGGATCGTCGCATTAATATTTGCCCGCGGAAAAAAATTAATAAAGTCGTAAGAGAAAGCGGTGTCGACCATAAGATCCCTCCGGGTAAAATCCGCCCGGGATATATTGCCGCCAAATGAAAAACTTATTTTTTTCGGCTTTGCATACCGGTAATTGACGCCCGCCGAATTCGAGAGCACATTGAGCGCATAATTATTGGTCAGCGAATCAATAATATCTTCATATTTATCCTGCCCGCCATTCAGCTTCCCCAGGGTAGTAATGGCCGAACTTCCATGATTGTTGATCAATCCATAATTAAACTCAAGGATAGAGAGCGTAGACAAGGGTTCCGTGTAGACAATGCGGGAATTAATAAGAGAGGAACTATTGTCCCTTAGCTTTTGCTGGTCTGTCGTTTCCTCGTCTTTTACCGATCCGAATTCATCAAAATACTGGTAATTGGCGCGAAGAAAACCTGCAGATTCAGAAGCGCCGTATTTCTGGGACAAATTTAGAGAGATGGTGCGTCCTGGCTTTTTAAACTTCTTCCGATACAATAAGGAAAAATCGATGTTTTTCTCATCCATATCGGATGAAGTATGCCTTTGGCTGCTGTTCACCGCCCTTTCAAACCGGTCCAGCGATGCCGTGGAAACCTCATTCAAGGATAGCGATCTTCCAACGTACCCCCTTCCCCTGATCTTGATATTAGAGGAGGAATCGAGCTGGTATTCATAGGTTCCATTGACCGTATGCCGGTCCCTGCTGCTAAAACTGCGCCCCTCTTCATTCTGGTAGTATAAGGTATCGGGCAGGATATATTTGCTGAGCAGACCGCTCCCTCCTTCCGTATTCAATTTCTTATATTGGTAAGCAGTATTAAATTTCAGCTTGTCCTCATTCCATTTGTTCGAATACAAACCGCCTGCATTCCATCCCTTGGGAAGGCCCTGCCCATAAAAATTCCCCTCTTCAAAGGCGTCGTAGTCGCCGCCAATGGTGATATAACCCATGTCTCCGTCATAATTCATCTCCATGTCCTGGGCAGCTCCATATTGCATATTTTCATTCCAGTTCAATCCTGTCTTGCCCGTATTCGACATCACGCCAAACACCGATAATTTCCGCTTGCCCTGGAAGGCGTTGATCATGGCGCTATTGTTCCAGTATTTCTGGCCGTCTGATCCCAGCTCCAGCTTGCCAAAATATCCCCTCTTCCGGTTCTCCTTTAATTTCAGATCGATCG
>DEHV01000014.1:0-2038 GCA_002352105.1 Chitinophagaceae bacterium UBA2791
GCAATCAGGTATGAATCAGTTTCAGCATTAACGCCTTATCTAGCCGCGGATAAAAATTCAAATTTCAACCGCTACGAAATATGGGAGGAGGCCGCTGCATTTGTTAATCAGATCTCAAAACTGTCTCAAATGCCATGACGAAGGATAAACGAAGGATAAATGGAGGATATGTAAATATTCGCAGGTATTAATCAAAGAGAACTTCGTATATTAATACTAAAAAGAATATGGCATTCATCTCTCCTGGTTCGCTTTTGGATGGCCTGACCGGCGCCATCGGCAAACAGATCGTTCTTCGAAAAAGAGGAAACAAAACTTTTGCCAGCAAGTATCCCGATATGAGCGGTATTAAGCCTTCCAAAGCCCAGAAAAAGAGAAGGCGCACGTTCGCGGAGGCGGTTAAATTTGCTCAATCTATTATTCGGGACCCCGCTAAAAAATCAGCGTACAAAGTAAAAAAAGGCAAAGCTGCTTATCACACCGCTATTAAGGATTTTATGAAGGGAAATGTTTAAAAAAATCCGGGTATTAATAGACCAATAACGGTTTTTGACTAAACTAATAGGTGTCGTTAGTGGTTGGTGGCCAAAATTATATACATATCGATGTTGTTTTAAAAGAACTTGATTTTATCAATGCCTGATAGGGCTGATATTTGGTAGGAATAAATGTAAATTTGTAAAAAACCGTTTATATGGGAGCATTGCAATTAGACAATGAATTTATGCAGTACTGGTCTCAGTTATCAGTGGTTCAAAAGGAGTCTTTGCTTCTTGTAGCAAAAAACTATCTGAATAGCGCGAGCTCGCCAGATGCGGAAGCTGATGCGAGAAAACGATTAATTCTCAAAGATCGCGAAGAATACTTCAGTGGCTCCGGCGCACCCTCTTTTAACTGGGATCAGATTAAGCAGATGGCTATTGATAAAGAAAAAAGAAATGCCTTATAAGATCGAGGTTAGGCCTCTTGCCGCTATAGAGATTATCGAAGCGTACGACTGGTATGAACTGCAAAGGGAAGGACTGGGCTTAGAATTTCTTGATTCTTTGGAGGACTTTTATAAAAGTCTTGAATCACATCCCCAACATTACTCCTATTATCAGGAACCTGTTCGTCAGGGAAATCTTAAGCGTTTTCCTTATATAACGGTTTTTGAAATTATTGAGGATACAGTTGTTGTCTTCAGCGTTTTTATGACCAGTAGGAATGATCTAGATAAAAAGAAATAGAGGAACTCAATAAATATATTTCACGGATATGCTGTTTGCAGATTCACTCCTGCAACTGAACCACCTTGCCGTTACCGGAAATGCTGCTGTTGACGACCGGGGTTCCCAGGTAATAGACGGAGCCGCTGCCGGAGATCTTGTTGTTTAATTCCTCGCTGACCTTTACGCTGATCTTTCCCGAACCGCTGATCTGCGTATGCGTTTTCTTCGCGGGAAGACCAAGCGCCTCTATCTCGCCGCTGCCGCTGATGCTGAAATCTTCCACGTTTGCAGATCCTCTTAGGATCTCGATCTTGCCGGAGCCGCTGATACTCGCATCCAGNNTAGGCCCAGGCTGAGCACCGGGGGAGCGGTCACCGTTACCCTTATGTCTTCATGCGAACGAAGATTGACATTGTTGCGGACCCTCACCTTTAATTCGCGGTTGACAATAGCGGTTTCAATAACGTTGATGATGTTCTGCTGCGCCTTGATCTCAACCTTATAACCATCGCCCGGGACATAGATCATCTCGCCGGGGACCTCAAACTTGATGCCTAAGAACTCGCCGGTACTCCTGGTTTCTGTAACTACGGGCCCCTCGCCGACCACTTTGCGGCAGGCATTTAGGCTGATAAGCGCCAGGACGAATAAAGCGGCCACGCTGAACTTTTTCATGTTGCTGTTTTTAAAATATTTGAGCGGTTGATGAATCGGATACCCGCCTCATGGTAATGACCTTGGATTTGCACAGGTATGACAACCCCTGCGGCCAAAACCCCTATCGGGAACTCAAAAAAAATTGTTAATGCTTTGCGGTTTTTCCAAAC
>DEHV01000014.1:2177-5542 GCA_002352105.1 Chitinophagaceae bacterium UBA2791
TTCCGGTTCCATTTCATGGCGACCCGCAGATCGGTGCGGAAATAATCGGGATTCTGGAGCGTAAACGCCTCTTTCTCCTTCCATACCGTATACCCCTTCTCCATGGAACGCTCTATATCTATCGGCGTATTCCGGAAGCCGCCGGCATAGATGATCTTGATATGCGCGCCGATGGTGCGCTTCCCATCTTTCAACACAATATCCTTCCCTCCTGTAAAATTGCTGACATAATTTCCATTGAACCGCGTATCCCTTTCTATCCCGTCAGCAGCCGTATACTTAGATTGATAAAAGGAGGTATTGACCATAAAATAGGTATTGTTGTGTAGATGTTTTTCCATCGACAGGTCTACCCCATAATTTCTTCCCTTCCCCTTATTGACCAACGCTTCCGTGGTGTAATCGCCGCGGATATTGAGCGTGGAGAAGCTCAGGCTATCGTAAATGCTTACGGGAACATCAAATAGGGACTGGAAATAGGCTTCTGCCTTGAAGCGTAGACCGGGACTGAAAGCATGACTATACGATAGCACATAGTGGCGCGCTCTTGTGAATGAAAGTTCCTTATTGGGCTGGATGGCAGCGCCGCCGGCATTGATCGTCTTGGCAAAATACACGCCCAGCGGTTGTATCTGGCTGTGCAGCCCATACCCGAAAGCCAGGGCATTTTTCCGGTTCAACTCGTATTTCACCGAAGCCCGGGGTTCCAGCGAATGGCTGTTGTTGAGCAATAAATGGAGATAATGCGCGCCCGCCTGGAAAGCAAGCCGGTTCATCGGCTTGTACTGCCATTGAGCAAAGGCCTGCAGCGTTCCGGTGTTGTCCGATTGGTTTATTCTTTCCAATACCGGATCATCGGGGGTTTCCCTGGATTTCTGGTAGAAATCATAGCCGATGATGTTGGCGGTTATACCAGACCGTATGCTATTCCTGGCATTGAGCTGGTAGTTGGCAACGGAGGAGAGTATCCATTTTTTGGTACGGTATTGATTGCGGTAAGTGTTTAATAAGGAGCCATTGCCCTCGTCGTATAGTTCATTGTACTCGTTCTGCGCATAAGACAGGGCGGCAGAGGATTTGAGATGGGCCCGGCGCCCCAGCGCGATCCCATGCGTAGCGCCTATCGCGCCGGTATTGGCTTTGAAGACGCCGCCATACCGGTCGCCCTCCGATTCCCATTTCAGCGGGTCCTTTTCTGATTCCATATCCTGGTCGCTTAATCCGCCAAATCCAAATAAGGTGAACTCGCCGGCCCCGGCAGCGGGCAGGTAGATATTGAAAGATAGATCCTGGAAATTGGTAACGCCTCCCGCTACTTCCAGCCCGAGCTTGCTGAGCGCCTGAAGCGTGGAATACCGGTAATTGACGAGATAGGAACCCTTGTAAGCGCGCGCCAGCGGGCCTTCGGCGGCCAGGTTCAGCCCCAGCAATCCCACCTGCGCGGTGTATTCCTTTTTATCGCTATTGCCCTTGCGCAGCTTCAGGTCGAATACGCCGCTGAGCGCATTGCCGTACTCTGCCGCAAAGGCGCCGGTGACAAAATCGGAATTGGCCAGCAACTGCGCGCTGAGAATGGAGATGCCGCCTCCGCTGCTGCCGGCGCTGCTGAAATGATTGGGGTTGGGGATGTCCACGCCTTCCATCTTCCACAACAATCCCGCCGGCGAATTGCCGCGGATCACGATCTCATTATTGCCGTCTTCGGCGGAGACGACCCCTGCAAAGCTGGAAGCCATGCGCAAGGGATCATTGACGGCTGCGGCATACCGCTGTGTTTCTTCTACCGTAAATGCTCTCGCGCTGACCACGCTCATCTCGTTGAGCGGCCGGTTTCTTTTGCTTCGCGCCGTTATTTCCACGGCCTGCTGGATGTCTACATCGATCTCCATGGCAATCTCCAGCGCCGTTTCCTTTCCGCTGTTGACAATAATATTGTCTATCTGCACATCATTATATCCTGCATAGGTGATGGTGAGTTGCCGGGAGCCGACGGGCACGCCGGCGATCCGAAAGCTGCCGTCGGCGCCGGTCATGACTGAAAGGTTTGCTCCGCCTAAGGTAACGGTGGCGCCGGCCAATGGCTTTTGAAGAAGTTGATCCGTGACCTTGCCGCGGATCGTTTGCGTAAGCTGCGCATAAGAACCCAGGTTGAATAAGAATAGCGCGATAAAGGCGAGAAAGAGATATTTTTTCTGTTGATGGATCGTCATATTGTCGGTTTATAGTAGTACGACAATGAAGGCTACGATTACCCCTATGCGATGGGAAGATTTAGGATTGACTATTTTCACTTCAATGCGATTGGTTGACCGATGCAGTATGCCGGCGCATGGAATCAGGATGCCGCGTTGACAGCCAGGGAAAAACGATCTGATCAAAACAAATGTATCCCTGCCGTCCAGCCGATCCACCCGGTTACCATGCCGCCGAAATCGTGCGCCTTATATCCCGCCGGGGGAATGGGATCCTTATACCCGCTGATGGTCTCATGCTGGTTGGAGACAAAGACCGAATAGGCGGGCCCTGCATAAATGGAAAAATGCTTGCTCAGCCGGAGATTAAGCAGGGCATTGACCTTGTTCTGAAGATTCAGATGATCCCATGACCCCAGGTGCAGGTACTGCGAGCTGAGCTCTATGTTCAACGCCAATTTCTTCACCAGGGTTAGTTCGGAGCCCAGTCCATAGCCATAACTCCATACTTTCTGATCGGGAACAATATTGTACCCTCCCAGGAAGATGCTGTACAGTTTTGTATTGCCTGTTTTAAAAGCAATATTGGCATTCATCATTTCATTGGCGAACAAGGCGAGCTTATGATATCCCTTCAGCACAATATTGATCAGCCCGATGCTGTATCCTTCCGAAGTGTCCGAAACATTGATCAACCCTATCTGCACGCCCTTGAGATGATGGGTATAGTTAAATATTCCGGCGATCTGTGCGCCGCTTACTTCGCGGGAGCTGATATTGGCAATGCCTGCTACCTGCGCTCCCCGGGTTTTGTGATTGGTAAAATTGGCGATGCCGGCGATCTGTGCGCCGTCCATCGTAGCGCCGACATGATTGTATATCCCCCCGATCTGCGCGCCGCTGAATTTGTCCTTTGTAAAATTGGAAATGCCGCCGATNNTCAAATCCGTTTACGCCGCCGGAGTAACCGCCGAAAATATTAAAGGAAAAATTATTGACAACCTGGCTGTTTAGTCTTCCATTGGTGCTGAGATGCGGTAAAAGGGATACCTGGTAGGGTCTTTCCGTGAAAAACCGCTTCAGGTTCAGGCTCTGTAATCTTTGCGTAGAGGAGACAAACCATTTGCCCAGCGCGGTTCTTTCCACGAGCGCGGAATCTTTTTTAATATAGGT
>DEHV01000032.1 GCA_002352105.1 Chitinophagaceae bacterium UBA2791
GGGCTATGGTTTTGTAAACATCAGCTGGTAAAAGCTTTTATTCCTTGTAAATTTGCAGCGAAGCCGGTAAATAAGCGCCGGCAAGATCATGAACGTAGATACTATGCGGAAAATTGATAAATGGGCGGGCGTACCCCTCTGTTTTCTTTTCTCCGGACTCTCCAGACTGGCCCATTTTTTTAGTTTTTCCAGGAGATCTGCTCCGGATACCAGCCGCACCCTGTTTATTGAATTGTCGGAGATGGGCAGCGCGGTGATCGTGGATCCCGCCATGCGTAAATTGCAGCGGGAAACCAGTGCCCAGCTTTTTTTCGCGATTTTTAAGGACAACGCAAAAAGCCTGGAGATACTCAATACCATCCCTCCCGATAATATTTTTAAGATGCGCTCGGATAATCTCTTGGCGCTGGCGCTGAGCCTGATCCGGTTTATTGCATGGTGCAGGAAGAAAAAGATCACCTGTGTGATCGACCTGGAACTGTTTTCGAGGTTTACTGCCTTACTCTGTTTTTTTAGCAGGGCTAAATACCGCGTAGGCTTTGCCAGCTTTCACGACGAGGGCCTTTACAGGGGAAGCATTATCAATCATCCTGTTCGTTATAATCCGCACGTTCATGTAGCGGTGAATTTTATCTCCCTGGTTAACCGCGCGATGGGAAAATTTGATAATCCTTATGCGACGGTTCCGCTGATCGACGGCGATCTTCATCTGGAAAGGGCCGAAGTGTCAGACGCCCGGCTGGAAACCGTGAGGACTAAGATCAAAAACCTTTATCCTGCCTGGGACAGGGAGCGGGTGGCGCTGTTTAATGTGAATGCTTCGGATATGCTTCCGCAGCGCCGCTGGCAGCAGGAGAATTTTGCCGCAGTCGCCCGGGAGCTGCTGGATCAGTTCCCGGATGTGCTTATCGTGGCTACGGGCTCGCCTTCGGAAAGAGCCTATGTGCAGCGCATGGTGGACATGACCGCTCATCCGCGTTGCGTGAATTCGGCGGGCGAATTCGCGTTTGATGAGCTGACCTCCCTGTATAACTTATCTGATTTTATGCTCACCAATGATTCGGGTCCCGCGCATTTTGCTTCCGTGACGCCTTTAAAAGTGTTTGTGCTCTTCGGTCCTGAAACGCCGGCCTTATATGGGCCGCTGGGAGGCAATGCGGAGTCTTTTTACCTGGGTCTGCCCTGCTCTCCCTGTGTAAGCGCCGCCAATCATCGCAAGACGACCTGCCTCACGCGACCCTGCATAACCGGCATTCCCCCGAAAATGGTATCGGACAGGTTAAAATCATGGCTTCAGTAGGAGTGGTCTTATTCGATCTTCAGCAGGTATTTTTTGTCGACCGCGGCTTCGCGCGTTTTCCGGTTGATGAATTTACCGGTTAGCATGGTGACGTGGAAATCATCGAAGACCTTCAGCAACTGGTAGGGCTTTCCGATAGAATCTATTTTCTGCAGGCCTGTTTCATCGGTGTAGACATATTTCCCTTCCAGCTCTTCCACCCCCAGATCTGCAAAAGGATAAACGGGCGTTACCTGGCGAAGAATGATATCCGCGACGGATTGTACATCCCCGATGATCACCAGGTCTTTCGCCGGAATGCCGTTTTCCTTTACATAATACCCTACCTGGCTTTCGGATTGATAGGTCAGCAGGACAGGATAAAAATCGCGGTTTACATAATAGTTTACCGAAAGCGTAATCAGGGCGGTGGCAAAAACGATCTTTTTAAGGTATTTTCCTTTTCGCGTGAAAAGATAAAAACCAATGCCGCTTCCGGTCAATAGTATGACCAGCGTATCGATATGCGGCATGCTTCCTGAAAAGAAAAAATGCAGCAGGCCTAGCGCCGCCAGCAGCAGGCCGCACAATACCCCGTGCATGATCGCGAAAGTCCGCAGTGTCTTTGTTTTTTGTTTGAGCAATACGGCGGTAGTCAGGATGGCGAGCAGGGGGAACAGGGGATTAAGGTAAAAGGATAACTGAAAGCGGGACAGGGAAAATATGATGAACAAGGAGATAAACCCGAAGTAGGTATAGTTTTCCGTCGCCGATACGCCGCGGATCAACTCCTTTGTTTTACGAAAAAGCGCAAAAAAAGCGAGGAAAGCCCAGGGAAGAAAGGCCCAAAGCAGCGTATGTACGAAAAAGAACAGGTCGCCCTTCCCGGTAATGGGACCGGTATTGGTAAACCTTCCCCATTGGCTGGTCCATAAAAAAAACTCCACGCCCGAAACATTTTGTTGTCCGAATATTTCCTTTTCCGGATGCAGGTCGAACTGCAGGTAATATCCATACAAAGAAGGGAATAACCCGATCAGGACCAATGATCCGATGGCCAGCCACTGCCAGTGAAAGATGGTTTTCCATCTTCCGGCAAACAATAAGGAAAGCCCAATGCCTCCTGCAACAGGGATAATGGTAAACAGGCCCTTTGTCATGATCAGGCAGGAGAGCGCAAGGGAGCCGGCAAGGGCATGAAACCATTTTCCCGGGCCAGTCGCGGCCGGGAGCCGGGCGGCGATATTCCCTGCAAATGAGGGTCGAACCGCCAGCAGATACAGCGCAAAATGATAGAGGCTCATGATCGTGAGCCCTGTCATATAGGGCTCTGCCCGTACATCCTGGTTCGAAATAATGATATGTTCCGCCGTTAGGAGGAGCAGCGCGGCGATATAGCCGTGGCGGGCAGAATAGAATTTTTTGGCGAACAGGAAAACATACCAGGCGCCGAGCAAGACAAATAATATCCCCGGTAGCTTATACGCAAAGGCGTTTACCCCAAATATTTTATAGGATAAGGCGGTCATCCAGAAAGGAAAATGAGGTTTATCGAGCCAGTCTTTCCCTTTGTGAAAGATATTGAGCCAGTTGCCGGAGTCGTGCATTTCCATGGAGATCTCTGCATATACCGCGGCATCGGGCTCCATGATATCGATGGAAAGCCCGGCTGCATATACCAGCAGCGTCCATATAAAAACAATGTTCCAGAGGCGCGGCGCGCCAAGGATCGAAACCTTCCCAGGGCCTGAAGACAGCATGTTCATAAATGCTAAATTAACGACAAGATAGGTTCGGGGATGCAGAATGGGTCGGGTTTATGCGTTCATGCATTAAACTGCTGAAGTCGACGCATTCCGGTCCGCCCATAAAGTAGAACTGGAATGCCTATGTGTCGGGCATTAAACTCATCTCTGCTGCGAAAGCTGAGGCGCATAACCGCTTGCCGAAAGCCTTTCTGTGAGGTTAGACCGAATGCCGGGCTATTCGCTTCCCCACATCTGCACTACGCGATCGTCCTTTTCCTTTTTTGTGGTCCAGCGGCGAAACAGAAAGCCCATTAAGCAGCCCACGGTTATGCCCAATCCTGCGCCTACGATAATATCAAAGGGATAGTGTTTGCCGACATATACCTGGGCATAACAGATCAGTATGGCCCATATCCACAGCCAATACCATTTTTTGCCGCTGATATGGGAGACGGCCAGGAACCAGAATGCGGCCAGCCCAAAATGATTGGATGCATGCGAAGAGGGCAGGCCATACCGGCCGCCGCACCCGATCAGGTTGCGAAGAATGGCCGTTAGTTCGGGATCATAGCAGGGGCGGGGCCTGGCAAAAAAAGGTTTAAGGATGGAGGCGCTGACAAAGTCGGTGATCGCAAAGCCGACCAGCGAAAGCAGGATAAAGGGCCAGGCAAATTGTTTGTGCTTCCTGATGATCCAATAGAGCATAAAAGCATATAAGGGTATCCAGATAGGCGGATTTCGCATGGCCATCATGAGCCAGTCGAGGTAGGGCGACGAAGCGCTGGCATGAATGAAGCTAAAAACTTCCCTGTCTGTTTTGTCGAGCCATCCTGGCAAATTCAATAAAAGCATGTTGAAAATATTCTATAATCCGATAAAAATACCGTCTTCCCGCTGTTCGACCGGGTATGTTTTCAGGAAAAATCCTTCTCCACTCACGTTATAGCCATTTTTTATATTGAATCCGTATTTATGCAGGGGGCAGATAAGTATTCCTTTTGCATCTATCCTGCCATTGGCCAGGATCGCTCCGGCATGCGGGCAGGTATGGGCAAAAGCATAATATTGATCATCGCGGCGGGCGATGCATATTTTTTTCCCCGCCAGCTCAAGCGTCATGACGCCGTTCTCGCAGGGAGCCGTTTCCACAAGTTCCCGGTCGATATTATACCATGTATGAACGAGTTGCTTCATGCTTAGTTGTTAAACCGGGTCAGGGCGGCTGCCGCGGGTCCCGATGATCTTTGCATCGTGGCGATCTTCACATCCAACACCCGCGTTCAGGTAAGATAAACCTGGTCATGCTGCTATCGTATTAATAAAAATATTCGGATTTATAGGGATAACGGATCTGGTAGAGCGCCCTGACTTTTTCGAGTATGGTAGACCGAAGCAGATCAAGGTTCCGCTTTTCTACGGCCGATACGAATACGCAGTTGCCCTGGGTCTCATGCTCCCATCTTTCTTTCAGATCGTTGAGTATCTCGGCGCGGATGCCTTCTTCCAGCCAGGGATCGAATGTGCGTTCTTCATAGAGATCCATCTTATTAAAGATCGTAATGGTCGGTTTGTCAAATGCTTTTAGTTCCTGCAGGGTCTTGTTGACCACGCCGATCTGTTCCTCGTAGTTTGGATGGGAGATATCTACCACATGCAGCAGGATATCCGACTCCCGAACCTCGTCGAGCGTGCTTTTGAAGCTCTCCACCAGGTGATGCGGCAGCTTGCGGATAAAGCCAACGGTATCGCTTAACAGGAAGGGCGTGTTTTCGAAAACCACTTTACGCGTGGTAGTGTCCAGGGTGGCAAACAGTTTGTTTTCGGCGAAACTGTTGCTTTTGCTCAGGAGGTTCATGAGCGTGGATTTGCCCACATTGGTATATCCTACCAGGGCTACGCGGATAAACTCGCCGCGGTCTTTACGCTGAATAAAGGCCTGCTTGTCGATTTCCGCCAGGCGTTTCCGGAGCAGCGATATCTTGTCTTTTACAATACGGCGGTCGGTCTCGATCTCTGTTTCGCCGGGGCCGCGGGTGCCGATACCCCCTCCCAGCCGTTCCAGGTGACTCCACATTCCCTTTAATCGGGGGAGCAGATACTGGTACTGCGCCAGCTCTACCTGCGTTTTTGCCTGGGCCGTTTTTGCGCGCCTGGCAAAGATATCCAGGATAAGATCCGACCGGTCAATAACTTTTATGCCCAGTATCTTTTCGATATTGGTGATCTGGGATCCGCTGAGCTCATCATCAAAAATGGCCAGCTGGATATCCTTCCCGTCAATATAGTTTTTTATTTCTTCCAGTTTTCCCTTCCCGATAAAGGTGCGGCTGTCGGGGTGCGTTAGTTTCTGTGCAAATTTCTTCACGGCTTTAGCGCCGGCAGTTTCGGCAAGAAAAGCAAGCTCCTGCAGGTATTCGACCACCTGCTCCTCCGTTTGCGTTTTATGCGCCAACCCCACCAGAACGGCTCTTTCTTCCCGGATACTTTTTTTCTTATCTAACATTACGCTTCAAATCTTGACTTAGGCCATAAAGCTCGTGATGAATGTCGCCGCGCCATAAAAACCATCGTTATAGTCCGCTTATCGTAATACCAGCGGCGAAGGGGCGGATATCGGGCCCTAAACCTTCCTTAACAAAGGGATTGATCTGGTAGCTTCCGAAAAGGGAGAGAACGCCAAGGCCGACCCTTCCTGTCAGGCTCAGGCGCGTTCCGTTAAAGAAACGCTTGGCCTTCTCTTTTTGAGTATAGGTGTTTAGGGTTTGACCGGAGCTGCTTTGCCATGTTTTTCCCTTGGTAACGGCGCCTATCATTGTGCCTACCTTGAACCCTACAGCCCCTTTCCAGCTTTTATTGGGACGCGAGGGGTCAGCCGTAAAGCGCAGCTCTACCGGGGCCTCCAGGTAGGTGTTCATTAATTTGTATTTCTTGAAATGAGTGGTGTCTGAAACATCATTAAAGCTCAGCCTGTTGTTATTCTTGCCGGATATATCGATATAGGTTTTATCGAAAAAGATATTGGAAGAAGACACCCCGGCTCCTATGGCTACGCTATACTGGGGGTTGGACTTGAAAGGAAAATCGAACATAAAGTAGACGTTGAATCCTCTCGACAGCCCCCTGGTACGGATAGTGTCGGGCGCGCCGGATAATCCGATCATGCCAAACTGCAGCAACAAGTGATCTTTCGACCTGTTGGCCAGGTCCAGATTGCTCCATTTATTTTTTCTGGCGGCTTTTCTTGCTTCTTTGGTATTGTCGGCCACAGGCAGATTTTCGACGATTGCCGTATCCGACGCGGGTAAGTTCGCGGTAGTGGAATCCTGTGTAAATCCTAAGATGCTAAAGCCTAATGCCAGTAATAATGCAGATATTCGTTTCATAAATTTTATTAATAATCAAATCTAGTTCTTTCCCGGCCTTTAGGGTATTTGGCAGTTGTCAAAACCATTTCCGCCCGCGTTAAAGAAAGGTTAAGAAAAGACCGCAAGGCCATAGTCCGGTCCCGATACTCCAAACATGATCCCGGCTGGTCCTGGGATTGGCGCAAACTTAGTAAATGAATGACTTCCGGTAAAAACAATTTGTTCTTCCGCAAAATCAATGCTGGTCATTTTAAATTATTGACCGACCTTTCCGGTTGAACCCTTCTTCCTTTATCTATCCCTAACGGCAGGGATATATAAAAATAAAGCCAAATATTTTATATCGACTATGGTTAATAGATCTTCCCGGGTATTTCATCTTGTTTTTTTTCTTTCGGTATTATTTGCAGGGGTAATGAACGCCGCTGCTGCAGACAGCCTTACCATAATAGATGCAAGGCATTACAGCAACGTTTTTGGAGAAATGCGCCACTACCGGGTATTTTTACCGCCCGGTTATAAGGCGGAAGGCGATAAAAAATATCCGGTTATCTATTTTATGCATGGCTGGTCGCAGCGGTATTTCGGAAGCGCGGTGAACAGGTATGCGGAATACGAGCAGGGCGATGATAATGCCGGGGATAACATCGCGAATTTTGTTTCCCGTAACGAGGTGATCGTGGTTAAGTCTGACGGCTATAACCGGGGGATGGACGAAGAATACTATCTGCGTCCTTATAATATAGGCCCGGTGGAGACCTATCGCCAGTTTCCTATCTATTTTCCCGAATTGATCAATCATATAGACGCCGCTTACCGAACCCGCGCCAACCGGGAGAACAGGGCTATTTCGGGACTTTCCATGGGCGGCTTCATGGCTTTTGTGATCGGGGGAAAATACCCGCATTTGTTTTCTGCCGTAGGCAATTTCTGCGGTTCGGCGGAATTTCATATCGGGCCCAGGGATTTTCCATTTGAGTACCGTCATCTCGATATGTATAAGAACTATGGCGCGCAACGTGTGCGCCTGCATTATGGCGATAGGGATTTTATCCGTAGCTACCATGAAGACCTCAATAGGGTATGGCCCCAGGTGATGAATGACTATAGTTTTAGAATTTACCCCGGCGAACACGCTACTACCGGGCTGGGGGATCTGTTTGGCTTTTTTGTGGAAACCTTCAAAAATCCGCCGCCGCACCCGCAAAAATGGGATCATATAGATGTGTATCCCGAATTTTCAGTATGGGATTACCTTGTAAAAACAGATCGCAGCACAAGCGGGGTAACGGCGCTGGAGAAGGTTGACAAAAGAGGCTTCCGGTGCGCGGTCCGGGAATTTCTTCCCGATGGAAGATTGCTGGCAGATGTATCGGTCAGGGTGATTACGCCGCCGGTCTATGAGAAGAACCAGCCGTATATCATTAACGACACGGACCTGCGTACCCGAAAGGTTTCGCAGCGAACGATCCTGAGCGATGACCAGGGGAGGCTGACTATAACGCTGACCGGCAGTCTGCATGAGATCGGGATCAATAAAAGATCCGATAAGCCCAATCTCACAGTTGCTGCGGTAGCGGTAGACAATATGGGCTGGGCTGTTCATGGAGAAGAAGTAAACATTTCTGTTAAGCTGATCAATAAGGGTCAGTCGCCCGCAAAAAATATCAGGGCCAGGCTAACGGCTGTTTCTCCTAATGTTAGCGTGAGTAAGGCCGAATCTGCTGTTGCGGGTATTGGCATTAACGAAACAGGCTCAGGCATTCCTTTTAGTTTCCGGTCTGGCGCCGACAGCGCCCAGATGGTGAAATTTAAATTAACCATTCAGGACGGGAGCAGGAATGAGTGGACGGATTTTTTTGAGCTGCCCATCAGGAGGGCTTTGCCGGAAATAAAGGATATTGAAATTGCCGATGGAAGGGTGTTGACGGTTGTAAAAGGGGCGGACGATATGGAAACAGGGGTTGTTGGCAGGGGTAACGGCGACGGGATAGCCAATCCCGGGGAGTCGATCGTGATATTGGTGAAAGACCAGAACAAGTATTGGCGCACCGAGCTGATAAGCGCGGACAGCTATGTGGATCCCCATGGAGCGCCGGTCCGCAAATCGGACGATTGGGGAGTGTTTGACAATGTCGGCAGCTCGGCGAAATACTCCGTTCCCTTATTGTCTTCGGATATTCCCGAAGGGCATAAGATCGATTTTTTTGCAGAGTATATGTTTCCCGGTAAGATGCCGGAGCATACTGTAAAACAGGGAAAAGTTTCGATTACCGTAACCGGCAAGGATCAGACGCCTCCTGTGGTGGGGGAGATCAGGGTTTCCGGCGATAATATTATCCATGCCAGGGTATACGACGGCTCGGCAATCCGATCGGTAACGGCTACTTTTATTTTTATAGACAGGAGCAATCGTTCTTTTACGTTAACCTTAAAAGACGATGGGAAGGATGGCGATGATGTGGCCGGCGACCAGGTATTCAGCAAAACCGTTCCCGGTCAGCCGTTTGGCTTTTACCGCGTAGTGATAGCAGCTACGGACGCTTATGGCAACAATGTGCTGGAAGAAGTTCCCGGCAAATTTCTTTTGAGATAGCTCTGTTGAAGATGGACCGGGCAAGATATTTTGACCCCGGGGATCAATTTTAAGATATTTTAGAGTAAGATACGCTTAGGGCTGACTATTTTTGCCGCTGAAATGGACGATAAATTTTATAAACAGCTTTTTGAGCAGCAGCATTTAAGAAAGGCTGTGCCCGCTAATAATGTAGTTGCCGGCTGGGCGGAGCGACTGATCTGTTTGCTTTATCCTCAATTGGATACCTGCTCTTTTTCATCAGAGCAGGCGGTTCGGGAGGCAATGGAGAACCTCCGCAACGACCTGTTGAATATTTTGCAGAAAACAGCCGGAGATGAAGCATTCGATCATCGCCAGGCAATGCAGGATTTTTTTGAACAGACGCCGGAAATTCTTCGTTTACTGAATACGGATGTGCAGTCGATCGTGGAAGGCGACCCCGCCGCTCAGTCTGAATACGAGGTGATCCGGGTTTACCCGGGTTTTTATGCCTTGTGTTTTTATCGGATCGCTCATGCTCTGCATCGTCTTGGCGTTCCGTTGATCCCCCGGATCCTTACCGAACATGCGCATTCTCGCACCGGAATTGATATACATCCCGGCGCCGAGATCGGCGAACACTGTTTTATTGATCATGGCACCGGTATTGTGATCGGGGAATCCGCAAAGATCGGCAAGCATGTCAAGCTTTACCAGGGAGTCACGATAGGCGCGTTAAGCGTCAGTAAAGATATGGCCCGCACCAAGCGGCATCCCACTATTGAAGATCATGTGGTGATCTATTCGGGGGCGAGCATTCTTGGCGGGGAAACGGTCATCGGAAGCCATTGTGTGATCGGGGGGAATGTATGGTTAACCAAAAGCGCTCCTCCGGGATCGGTAGTGTACCATAGCCCTGAGATCATCGTTGAAGAAGGTAAACTCTTAACACAATAGGTTATGGCATATATATTGGATACGGTTGGAAATACCCCCCTGGTGGAGCTCAGAAAGTTAAGTCCTAATCCTGCGGTAAAAATTATGGCCAAGCTGGAAGGGAACAATCCCGGCGGCAGCGTTAAGGACCGGTCGGCCCTGAATATGATCCGCAGCGCATTGGAGAGAGGCGATATCAATAAGCAATCAAAACTTATAGAAGCCACCAGCGGCAATACCGGCATTGCCATGGCGCTGATGGCCAATCTTTTTGATCTGGAGATCGAATTGGCGATGCCGTCCAATTCAACCCGTGAGCGCGTATTAACCATGGAAGCTTTTGGCGCCAAAGTGACCCTGCTCGACAGCATAGAAATTTGCCGCGATTATGTAGAAGAAAAGGCGGCTAAGGGAGAATACTATTTGTTGAATCAATTTGCCAACCCCGATAATGCCCTGGCGCACTACAAAGCCACGGGTCCGGAGATCTGGAGGGATACCAAGGGTTCCATCACTCATTTTGTCAGCGCTATGGGCACCACCGGCACGGTGATGGGCGTTTCCCGCTATCTGAAAGAGCAGCGCGAATCGATACAGATCATCGGCTGTCAGCCTACGGATGAGTCTTCCATTCCGGGTATCCGGAAATGGCCTGCTGAATATCTTCCCAAAATATTCGATGCCAGCAGGCTCGACAGGGTCATGGAAGTTACGCAGGAGGAAGCGGTTGCGGCTACCCGACAGCTGGCAAAAGAAGAAGGGATCTTTTGCGGCATGAGCAGCGGAGGAGCTGCTACAGCGGCGTTGAGGCTGAGCCGTGAGATCGATTCGGGGGTTATCGTATTCGTTGCCTGCGATCGCGGCGACCGTTACCTGAGCAGCAATCTTTTTGGATAGTATTTAAGTTAAGCCATTGCTATTCGTTGCCTGCTGCTACGGCGATCGTTACCTAAGCGACAATCTTTTGGAATATAGGCGGTTGCTTCGGCAACATAGCGCCCATCAGTAAGTTTGTCAATATCCAACCGACTTTGTTAGAAGCCTTTTATTCAGAGTTCGGCTTTTACGCCCAATCCCAGGTAGCGTATATCCCCTCTCGCTAGCGTTGATTTTGTATTCTGGAAGAGATTCCTGGCGCTGGCATATACTTCCGAACGGAGGTTTTTCTTTTCTATTTTCAGGCCAAGATAAACATGTTGCAACAGGAAGGAGTTTGCCTTCATGGATTGAATCGGCGCATTAAATCTGGGCCGGAAATAGCGTTGCTCGTCGAAAAAGTAAAGCGCATTCAAGCCGGCAGTGATCTTGTTAAAACGAAAATGATTCGTCCACCCTCCCGACCAACCCTGTTGCGGGTATTGATCCTGGTGCGTTCCTACTTGCAGATTATATCCTCCGTTATAAGTGATTGTGGGCCTAATACCTGTAACATTAATTCCTGATCTCCATTCCATTGCATCGGCATTTTTAATAGTATACTGGACGGAGAAACGATGTGAAGGGAGGTTAATCGTTGCATCAGAGTAATGATAAGTTTCAAGGAAACCAATAGAATTTAGCGCTTGCCATGTGATCAATATATCATAATTCCTTTTTTCATAGGTATAAGCAACCAATAAAGAATTGTTTAAGGTTTGTAATGTAGATCCTGCCGTAAAAGTGTTGGAAGGGTTTTGGGGAAGATGGTATACTATTCTGCCATTTATGGAAGTAACAATACCATATAAGGGATTAATTGTTTTTGCATAAGACCCGAATACCTTTAATGAAGAACCGGATTCAGGTTTAATGATGCGGATGATATTTATTGATGCAGCGGCAAAGGGGAAAATAGTGTCGGTTTTACGAGGGATTAATGCTTGTTTTTTAGATATGGTCGCCTGAATCCCGCCTTGTAAGGCAAACCAATCTTTATAACCAATATGCATAGCCGGGCTTATCAGGATAGACTGCTGCTTTTGGATGCTATATGATCGGCTCGCTGCGTCCGGAGCTCCGTTAAGCGCTTTCATATGATTTATTTCCGTATTTCCTTTAGTGTATTGAAAAGAAATGTTTGCAGAAGGCCGTATATCCCACCCATTTATATTTTTATGGTATTGCAATTGTTCCCTCAGGAAGATTGTTTGTGCAGAGCGCTTATCGTCGCTGGTTTTAAGGGTTTGAAAATCGGAAAAATCCGATTCTATTTGATAATCAGTATGTTCTTTAGTATATGTATAACTGGCGTTAAATTCATTGCTCCAGGATTTGCCAAGTTTGGTGGTCAATCTTAGGGAAGGGACGACAATGAGGCCGGTTTGTTTATAGGTCGAATCTTTCTGCTCCCATTCATTATGTATACGTTCCTGTGCAAACCTGTTTCTTGCGGGCGAAGCGTTTATTCTTATCGTTAACGTTGAATGAGACCCTATAGCTGTATTCATCCACGCATTTGCGCGAAACTGGCTAAGCCGCGGCGAAAGATAGGAAAGGATGCTATCCGCTTTTACATTCGGCCCAGTTTCCCTCATAAAATTCAGCGAGGCGCCAACCTGCATACGCTTTCCATTATGCGCTTTTGAAAGATATAATTGCTGGTAACGACCGGGATATATGTCCGCAGCAATGGTATTGCCGGATTTTCGCGCGTTTGAGGTCCGGGTTTTGATAAGGACCAGTTGTTTTGGATTATCGGCTCCGTTTAGCAACATCTGCGCATTTTGTATCAGGGTAATGCTTTCAATATCATGTATGCTGAATGCATTTACATCATTGAAGAGGTTGCCGTCAATAACATAGGTTAATGATCCGGCATTGGTATAAGCGCCATAAAAATAAACGTTGATGGCTTCGCTTAGCGAGCTGAAAGGGAACCTTTCCAGGTCCTCGCCCTTGACGGTGATATGCTGGGTGAAATCCCGGGAAAGAATAGCATTGCCGGTATTAAAAAATGTAGAGTCGGTTTGTGCAAATGAATGAACAGAAGCCATTAAGGCGCCTGCCAGGATCAGGGTTGAAGGGGTTAACTGCATCTGTAAAGATAGAAAACCTTTTGTTGTGTGTCAAATTCCCAGAGGATTTGCAGGGGCTCATTTTCAATGTGAACATGCGATCTTGCTTAGGATAAAGGCGTAAAATAGCAGCAGGAAATTCGAAAGGAGCCGATAGCTTTTACTTAATGATCTCATTTCAATTTTGGGGCGCAGGGTGGCAAGGAATAAAATTTAAGATGGGACGGCGCTGCTTTTTATCTCCCTTAGCGCATGATTTAAAAAGAGGATAGCGTCTAAGTTGAACGTCCGGCTCTGGGAATCGGATCTAGAGGTAGTAACGCGCGTTGCATTTTTATCCCGGGCCAGGCAGCAGGTTCTGATTGAAAATGAACCAACCCCGAATTGAAAATCGGGTAGCGACCTGGTTTCAGTCTTAATGCTTTATGGGCCGCGGATAAAAATTCAGAATAAGTCATTGCTAAAAATCTGTTTGCGGGGAATGGGTAAATTAGTAATTTGAAATTTAATAATACCAACAAAGACTTTTGAATATGAGGCCACTATTAATTGATGTTAAGTCTTTATTGACGGATTCCATTCACATTAAGGAAATTGACGGCGTTGCGCTTGAGGAGCAGCTGCACTTCCATAATGTATATGAGATCGCATTGATCATAACAAGCGGTGGAAAAAGGATCGTGGGCGATAATATTGAAGATTTTACGGATGGCGATCTCGTATTGCTGGGCCCTAACGTGCCTCATATGACCTATTATGGAACGGATGTATCGTATGAGAACGGAAGCTACTCCAGGATAAAGGCGCTTGTCATTTATTTTAACCCGGACTGGCTTTCCGAGAACCACCTGAACTCCCCCAACCTGGCTAAATTCAGAAAGCTTATTGAAGATGCAAAACGGGGAATTAAGATCTTGGGCAATACCAGGAAAAAGGTCATAAAAGAGATGATCAAGCTCAAGACCCTGACAGGTCTTAAGCGTATTATTTCGATCCTGTTTATTCTCGAACAGATCTCAATTTCAGAAGAATATCAATGTCTTGCGAGAGAAGGGTATTTAAATACTTATAGCCAGCAGGACGTGAAAAGGATAGACGAGGTGTATGCCTACGTGATGTCGCATTTTACGGAGAAGATCTCCTTGCATGAGATCGCTTCGGTGGTTAACCTTACGCCTACTGCTTTCTGTAAATATTTTAAAAGTAAAACCCAAAAGACCTTTTCTGCTTTTGTGAACGAAGTGCGAATTGGCTACGCGTGTAAACTGCTTGGAGATAAAAACCTCAGCATTTCACAGGTTTGTTACCGGTCAGGATTTAATAACCTGGCTAGTTTTAATAAGAACTTCAGGTCCCTTACCAAAATGATCCCGTCGGAATATCGTTTGAAACTGAACAACCAGGCGCCCGCCTGAGCCGGTATCGCCGAATTTCTCTATCAATGGCAGCCGTTGTTTTTCTGATAAACAGATGATAGCGCAATCGCATGAATGCATTACAGGGCGTCGTCAGCCCGGCTTCTGTAACGGCAGGATAAAATAATTTAAGCAATGGACAATTAAGTCTAAAGTATGCGCGCGTATGTGACCCATATTTGTAAGGATGATTGCGCCGCCATATCTACAAGAAAAAGACAGGGTCGCTATTGTGTGCCCTGCAAGCAAGCTGACTGCTCCCATATCGGAGGCGGTTGAGATAATTCAATCGTGGGGCCTGCAGGCGACGCTGGGGGAATCGGTCGACGCTTCCTTCCACCGTTTTTCCGGCGCGGACGATCTGCGCGCTGCAGACCTGCAGCGCTTTCTCGATGATCGTTCGATCAAGGCAGTGATTGCGGCGAGAGGTGGATACGGGACGATCCGCATCATAGATAAAATTGATTTTACCGGCTTTATGCAATACCCAAAATGGATCGTGGGGTTTAGCGATATTACCCTGCTGCATCAGCATGCGCTTACTCATTGCGGCGTGCAAACCATCCATGGGCAAATGCCGTATACCTTTCCGGAAGCGACGCCCGCTTCGCTGGAATCGCTGCGCCGCGCGCTGTTCGGAGAAGAAATACGCTACCGCTTTTTATCCCGCTATTTCAACCGCGCAGGAGAGGCGACAGGATATTTGATGGGAGGACATTTAACCCTGCTTACCGCGGCGCTGGGGTCGGCCTCTGAACCGGATTATGATAATAAAATTTTATTTCTTGAATGCGTGAACGAGCCCTTGTACGCGGTGGACCGGATGATCATTACGCTTAAGAGAGCGGGAAAACTGGCCAGGCTTGCGGGATTGATGGTGGGGAGGTTTACAAATATTCACGACGATGATATTCCGTTTGGCCTTAGCGTTCACGATATTATCGCAGAGGCGGTGCGGGAATATCATTATCCTGTTTGCTATGATTTTCCCGCGGGTCATGTGCCGGATAACCAGGCGATGATCTTTGGAAGAAGACTGCAACTTAAGATAATGAACAATGAAACGACAGCGGCATATCTTCCCGATTGATGAATGCAAAGAGAAAGTATGATTTGTTGTTATGTGTTTTCGGTATGGATAAAATGGTTTACAAACTGGATAAACTATTAAAATTCCCGGTTGGTTACGATGGTAAATTTGAATACCAAAACTAAATACTATGATATATTTTCCTCGTATTAAAAAGAGTAAGACATGTATTTGGATCCTATCCATATTTATGCTTACTACGCTGGCTGCTTCCGCCCAGAGCAGGATCTCCGGAACGGTTGCGGATGCTGAAACGCGAACGCCGATTGCAGGCGCTTCTGTGAATATCAATGGCTCTGCTTCAGGAGTGATCTCTGATCAGGACGGTTCTTTTTCTGTTTTGGCAAACCGGGGAGATGTTTTGATTTTTTCCTTTGTCGGATACCAGCCGCAGGAAATAGTTGTGGGAGACCGGTCGGTCTATGATGTTCTCTTATCCAAGGCTACCGCTGCGCTGGATGAGGTAGTGGTAACCGGATATACTGCTGAAAGGAAAAAAGATATTACCGGTTCCGTCGCTGTGGTGGATATGAAGAGCATGCGATCCATTCCCACCGGTTCCGCAACCGCAGCGCTGCAGGGGCAGGCTTCGGGCGTGAATGTAATCAGCTCAGGCGTTCCCGGAGGAGGAAGCTTTGTATTTGTAAGAGGCCTGAGCTCATTCGGCAATACCAGTCCTCTTGTGCTGATAGATGGCGTACAAGGCAACCTGAACAATGTTAATGCGGAGGAGATCGAATCCATACAGGTATTGAAAGACGCCGGATCTGCCGCGATCTATGGGGTTCGCGGCGCCAACGGCGTTATCATCGTCACTACAAAAAAAGGCAAGGCAGGTCGAACAAAAGTTACGTACGACGCATACTACGGAACGCAACGCCCGCTTCCCGGCAATCCTTTTAACCTGCTGAATGTGGACGATTTTACGGAGGTGATGAAAACTGCTTATCCGAATGCAGTATTGTTCAAGGATGGGTTGGCTGATTTTATGTATGGAAGTCCCGGCGGTTCCGGCGTGGCGATGGCCGGCAATCCGCTGGTGGACCCCGACAGGTATAATCTCGATCCTGAAGTTTCTTCAAGGAATTACCTGATCCAGGAGATCAATAAGTCGGGAACAGACTGGTTCCACGAAACATTTAAACCCGCTCCGATGACCAGCCATATTTTATCGGCAAGCGGAGGTTCTGATAAGAGCTCCTATCTGTTATCCCTTGGATATTTTGACCAGCAGGGCACGCTGATAGAAACCTATCTGAAGCGGTATTCTGTCAGGATAAATACATTGTTTACGCCATCGAAGAACATAAGGATCGGCGAAAATGCTTATGTCTATTATCGCGACAATCCTTCTTTCAGCAACCAGGAGCAATTTGGCTTAATGTCGCAAGTATACAGAATGATGCCGGTAATACCGGTATATGATATCCGGGGGAACTATGGAGGCACTTTTGCAGGTCCGGATCTCGGAGGCCATTCCAACCCGGTGGCCATTCAGAAAAGAACGGTGAACAATAGAAGTCATAACTGGAATGTGACGGGGAACGTTTTTGCAGAAGCGGATTTTCTTAGTCATTTTACTGCGCGCACCAGCATTGGCGGAGCGATAGATAATGGGTATAGCCAGGGCTTTGCTTTCACGCCTTACGAAGCTTCACAGGGAAACAGCAATCCCAATTCCTATAGCGAAGGCGCTTCCTATGGCAGTACGCTAATGTGGACAAACACGCTGAGCTATAACAATGCGTTCGGCGATCATAGCGTCAAGGCGCTGATTGGCTCGGAAGCAATAAGATCCGCGGCGAGGTCCGTATCCGGCGGCAGGCAGGGGTTTTATTCCACGGATTATAACTATCTTATCCTGAACAATGGAACATTAAATATCTCCAACTCCAGTTCAGGTTCTAAAGAAACATTGTTCTCTCTTTTTGGCCGGGTAGATTATGCGTATGCTGATAAATACCTGGTAAGCGGCACCTTGAGAAGAGATGGCTCGTCGAGATTTGGCAGCGCTAACCGGTATGGCGTATTCCCTTCTGTTTCTTTGGGCTGGCGGATCTCGAGTGAAAGGTTTATGGAGGGGGCTGAATGGCTGAACGACCTCAAATTGAGGGCCAGCTATGGAGTACTGGGATCGCAGAACAATGTCAGCGCGAGCAATCCTTACAGTTTGTTCGGAGGCGGTTATACAGATGCGTATTATGATATGACCGGCTCAGGCAATAGCGTGATCAGGGGGTTTTACCAGACCCGCATCGGCAACGCATATACCGGATGGGAGAAAAACCTGGTTACAAATATTGGTATTGACGCCGCTATCCTGAACAACAGGATCATTTTCTCCATGGAATATTTCAAAAAAGCGGTTAACGGCTTGCTGTTTTCCGAACCGCTGCCGGCAACGGTGGGCGGCGCTGCAGCGCCTGTGGTGAATATAGGCGATATCCAGAACAAGGGAGTGGATGTATCGCTTACCTACCAGGACAAGATAGGAAGCGATCTGGGTTTTTCGATAGGCGCGAATATCACCACGTATCAGAACAAAGTAGTATATACGCCGGACCCGGGATATTTCGACGGATCAAGTATAAACAGCTTGGGAAATATGATCAGGAACCAGGTGGGTCAACCGCTCAGCTCATTCTTCGGATATGAGGTCATCGGTCTTTTCAGAGATGATGAAGATGTTACCCAGTCGCCCGCTCAAACCGCAGCCGCTCCGGGCAGATTTAAATACAGGGATACCGATAAGGATGGATCGATCACTCCCGAGGACCGCGTATTTCTCGGCGACCCGAATCCGGATTTTACTTATGGTTTAAATCTTGGACTTACCTATAAAGGGTTTGATCTGGGCGCTGTTTTCTATGGTTCCCAGGGAGCGGAGCTGGTGAATACGGTGAATGCATTTACGCATTTTCTTGGCGAGGTTGGCGCTAAGAGCAACGTATTGCTCAATGCCTGGACGCCGCAGAATACGTCGACAAATGTGCCAAAGATCGAGGGGGTGAGAAACTTCAGCACCAACGGCGCCATGAACTCCTATTTTGTAGAAGATGGGTCTTATCTGCGATTGAGGTCCCTGGTTTTGGGTTATACCATAAAACCGGGCGCGCTGAAAAAGCTCGGGATAAGCAGTTGGAGAATATACGCGCAGGGCGTCAACCTGTTCACCATTACCAATTATTCCGGCCTTGATCCTGAACTTGGCGGGTCCAGCTCAAGCTTCGGGATAGATTATGGCAACTATCCGAATAACCAGAAGAATTTTTTATTCGGCATTAACCTTTCATTTTAATCAACCATTAATAACAGATATATGAGACTATATACATTGGCGATCTTTGTCAGCCTTCTTCATTTTAGCTGTCAAAAGAACTTCCTCGAAGTTATACCTATCGGGTCTGTTAATGAAACCACCCTTGCAACAAAACAGGGGGTGGATGGACTGCTGGTGGGCGCTTATTCTTTGTTAGATGGTTTTGGAACAGGCGGAGGGGATGTTTACGGCAGTCGCATGGTGCATGCAACGATCCCTTCCGATGATGCGCATACGGGCACCATCCCCAATGGCATACTGGCGCAGATGGAAGGATATACTTTCGACGCTACTTCCTATCCCTTCGACAACAGGTGGCGGATGTTGTATTCTGCAGTGCAGCGCGCTAACGACGCGCTCAGGGTATTGCGCCAGGCTACGGACCTGACCGTTGCCGAAGCAAACCAGGCAGAAGCGGAAGCCAGGTTCCTGCGGGGTTTCTATCATATGGAAGCGGTGATGATGTGGAAGAATGTGCCCTATCTTGATGAAACGATCACCTATAATAATAAAAATTACAATGTTCCCAATACCGACCCCGTATGGCCCAAGATAGAGGACGATTTTAACTTTGCGGCAGCGAATCTGTCCGCTGCCAATTCGCAGGTAGGAAGGGTGAACAGCTGGGCGGCAAAAGCATTTCTGGCCAAAGCCTATATGTTCCAGCATAAGTTTACAGAGGCAAAACCGCTTTTGAAAGATATCATCGACAATGGGCATACGACAAACGGTCTCAAGTATGCGCTGAATGTGAAATACTATGATAATTTTTACTCCGGCGCAAGGAATGGCCCGGAAGCGGTTTTTGCAATACAAATGTCTGTGCTTGACGGCACAACCAATGGCGCCAACGGAAATTATACCGATGGGTATGGAGGCCCTTTCAACAGCCCGACAACAGGAGGTTTCGGATGGCTTCAGCCCTCCTTTGATCTGGCCAATGCGTATCAGACAGACCCGGCAACCGGGTTGCCTTTGATTGGAACCTATCAGAATACGCCTATTGTAACCGACCAGGGATTGGCTTCTTCGGATCCTTTTACCCCGCATAGCGGCACGCTGGATGCGCGCCTCGACTGGTGCATCGGCAGAAGAGGCATTCCCTATCTCGACTGGGGCTATCATCCAGGCCAGGCCTGGGTGAGACAGCAGTTTTCCGGCGGACCGTATACCGGCATCAAACATATCGCTACCAAGGCAAGGGCAGCCACCGATCGCCAGAATATTGCCACGAACAACCCTTATAACCTGATCCGTTTCGCCGATGTGCTGCTATGGGCGGCAGAAGTGGAGGTAGAGATCGGAAGCCTTGAGCTTGCGGAAGATTATGTAAATATGATAAGGGCCCGCGCTGCCAACCCCGATGGTTTTGTGAAAAAATATATTGACGACGATCCCGACAAAGGATTCTCCAATATTCCCGCCGCCAATTATTTTGTGGGCCTTTATACCGGCCAGTTCACTACCCAGGGAAAAGATTTTGCCCGTGAAGCGGTTCGGTTTGAGAGAAGGCTTGAGCTGGCCCTGGAACATCACCGGCTGTTTGATCTGCGGCGTTACGATAATGGCTCCGGTTATTTGGCTACGATAATGAATAATTACCTGACATTTGAAAAAAATGTTCCCGGGTACGATAATTCCTATATGAGCGACGGCCATTTTACGCAGGGGAAGAACGAGGTTTATCCCATCCCACAGATCCAGATCGACCGCAGTATGAGCGACGGAGCGCCTACCCTGAAACAAAATGATAACTACTGATCAACCGATGGTATTTAGCGATATTATTTAAATTTTTTTTAAATCTTATTTGATATGAAGTCTAAACGCAACAAAGCGAATCAAGAAAACAAGGATTCGGCGCTTTCTTCTCCGGCAGAGAATGATTCGCACAACCTGCATTCCAGGCGTTGGTTTTTACATTCGATAGGATTGGGGACTGCGGCTTTGGGACTGTCGCAGGCCGGATGTTCATCGTCGAAAAAGACAGGCAAGGGATCAGCAAATGCTCCCGAGATACAGGGCTTTGAAACGGCGGAAGAAAAAGCGGAGGAGGTGAAAGAATGGAAACCCGTTTCAGATCGGAAGGTTAAGGTAGGCATTGTAGGATATGGATACTGCCGGTTCGGCGCCCACTTTGGGTTCCAGGATCATCCCAATGTGGAGATCGTAGCGGTGAGCGATCTTTTTCCCGATCGTTGCGCGGCGTTGGCAAAGGAATGCCGCGTAAATAAAACCTATCCTTCGCTGGAGGAGCTGGTGAAGGATAAGGATATCGAAGCGGTGTTTATTGCGACGGACGCGCCCAGCCATGCCAGGCATGCTATGGAAGCGCTGAATCACGGAAAGCATGTAGCCGTGGCAGTGCCCGCAACATTTGGATCAATAGAGGAAGGCGAGCAGCTTTTAAATACAGTGAAACGATCGGGGCTCAAGTATATGATGTTTGAAACCTCGTATTTTCATGCGAGGCTGTATGCGATGCGGCAGATATTTAAGGCCGGAGGATTTGGGAAGCTGGTGTACAGCGAAGGGGAGTATTATCATTATCATACTGCGCCGCTGCCGGGTTATAAAGACTGGCGTTTCGGACTGCCTCCTCAATGGTATCCCACGCATTC
>DEHV01000068.1 GCA_002352105.1 Chitinophagaceae bacterium UBA2791
TAACGTGTTGTGCTATTAAAAACTCAAAGCGTGTTTGATTTGAGCTAGTTTTTTACCGTTCAAATGATTAATCCAATGTAAGATTGACATAGAAGACAATTTTGATGTCAATCTGGTTAGCAATCCTTCGTAGGTTTTTGCATAGTTTCTCTTTAGATTTAACTGATCGCACATCTGCGCAAAGAATGTTTCACCCATTTGCCGTTTTGATTTATATTTTTTGGGGCGCTTTTTATAATCATGCTGATTGATTCTGAAAGGCACCTTTAGTTTAACACTGTATTTATCGAAAAGATCCATCTGTAAAGGCTTTGAACGATATGCCCGATCTCCTAACAGCAGTTTATTAGCCCGGCAGCTTGTTCAATCCTTTTAGAAAGTTAATATCATGAACATTACCCCTGGTAAAACCGCTTTGCTGAACCACTCCATTGTCAAAGATCACCACGTGCAGTTTGTAACCAATAAACCAGCCTCGATTTACCGAACTATATCCCTTGGCAGGAGATGTTTCAAAATTCTTCCTAAAAGCCCTATACGTTCGCTCCCTTGCCATCTTAACAACCGGAACAGGAATAGAATCAATCACCATGGTCTGGCTTTGATCTTCCAGTTTGGCTGAAATTTTATCCTGCATTTTTAATATATAAGGCTGAAGCCTTCTTCGCCTTCGGTTAAAGCGGGTTCGGCAAATGAGATGCGAAAACATGCCGGGATAATCCTTTTTGATTTTGCTCCACAACAAGTTTTCAGAATCAATGCCCAGCGCTTCCATTGTGCAGGAAAGGGCAATTACTTCCAAATCCGCCATCATAGGGGATTTAGGATAAAATTGAAAATTTCCCCTGGAATCAGTTTCGTCTTCAAAGAACTCTTTGCATATCCGATAAAATCTACCGAAATTCGTTTTGATGTTGTGCATCTGTTTTAGAAGGTTTCGTCACTAACTAAGACAACAGCACAACATCTTTTTAGTCAATTTATTACGACTTTATTTTTCAACACCTGTTAATAGCACAACACGTTATAAACTAAATCTGTTCGGCATTAAATCCCCAACCCACGCCAAGACGCGCAGCCGCAAGCCTTGCCCGGGCTTCCAGCGGGTTCGCCAGAACCTTTACCTCAACCGTTTCTTCAATTCATCGATAGGCATGGCGATCATTCTGCCTACCGGCGTTTTTCCCCTGTAGGTAATGACTTTCAGCATCACGGCGTCTTTGGGAGGGATAAGCGGGCCGGCGTACCTGGGATAAAAATGATCGGGGAAAGAGTTATCGAAACTGTAATAGATATCCAGCCCGTCTATCTGCGTCTCCAACGCGATCTTAAAGGGATTGTCAGTTTTTTTACCGCTGACAAAAATGGGATCGTACATTGCCCGAGAATATTTTATTTCGGCTATATCAAACCGTTTGAAATGGCGCTCTACCTTGTCGATGAACCCATCCCAGCTCTTCTTTTCCCTGGGCGACCAGAGCGACTCTGCAATAGAAAGGCCGCGGGGCCAGAGCATATACTGCAGGTGACGGGTATTGTAGATCTGCTCGGTCCACAGATTGGCCTGCCCTCCTTTTATCAACCTGGCGTCTACGCCGGCGGGAACGGGATCAAATTGATAGGATGTTTTTAAGAGTACCGAGGCATACACGCGGGGTTCTATGATCGGATCCCCCTGCATAAGATCTACATAGGTATGCGTGGAAGGCGTCATCACCACTTCATGCCCAAGCTTGGCCGCCTGAATACCCCCCTTAACGCCTCGCCAGCTCATCACTGCGGCGCCTGGCGCCAATCCCCCTTCAAGGATCTCATCCCAGCCCATAAATTTTTTCCCCTTGGCGGCAATGATCTTCTGCAGCCTTCGTTCAAAATAAGCCTGCACCTCTTCCATATTTTTTAATTTCTCTTTCTGCATCAGCGATCTTACCTCGGCGCTCTGCTCCCAGAAATTCTTCGCGCATTCATCGCCGCCTACATGAATATAATCGAAGGGAAACAGGGCGGCTATTTCGGAGAATACCTTATCGAGAAAAACATATACTTTTTCATTGGCCGGGCAAAGCGTATTGTCGACCAACGCCGTGAGCTTCGGCCCCCACTTCATAAAGTTCTCGCCGGAGTTTACCTTATACTGATTGGCGCCCGGCGTACAGGAGAGCTCCGGATACGAGGCAATGGCCGCCAGGCTATGCCCCGGCACATCTATTTCCGGCATGATGTTCACAAATCTTTCCTTTGCATAAGCGACCAGCTCCTTAATGTCTTCCTGCGTATAGAACCCGCCATAATTCCGGGGCTCGTTGGGCAGGGGCTTGGAGAAGGTCCCGAAATACCCCTGTTTCTTCACATTCCAGGCGCCTGTTTCCGTTAGCTTCGGCAGGGCCTTGATCTCTATCCTCCAGCCCTGGTCGTCGGATAAATGAAAATGAAGCAGGTTATATTTATACCTCGTCATATCATCGATAAAGTCCCTTACCTCCTCCTTGGTAAAAAAATGACGCGCTACGTCAAGCAATACTCCTCTCCATCCGAAACGGGGATAATCGACAATTTCCACCAGGGGCGCTTCCCATTGCAAATCCTTTATAAGCTGGGCGCTTTCTATTTGCTCTGGCAACAACTGCAATAGCGACTGTACGCCATAATACAAACCTGCAGGCTGATTAGCGGCGATGGAGATGCCCGACCCGGTAACCGATAAACGATAGCCTTCCTGGCCGATCGTTTCATCCGGCGAGGCGTTAAGCGCTAATTTTATGGCTGCAGGCCGGTTTGCGGCGGCGATTCCGCCTGCTACTTCAACCCGTATGCCGGCAGCCGTGGAAAGTTTGTGTTGCAGCAGACGAATGGCAGACCGGGAAGCTTTTTCATCGGAAGCCCAGATCGTTAGCCGGGCGGGCAACAGGAAGGAGCCGGAGCCTTGCTTAAGGCTTACCGGTTCGGGAATGATAGCTATTCTTTTCCCGGCGTGGGGGGAAGGTTGGCTGTACAATAGCGAGGTTGCTATGGAACAGCAGATCAGCAGGAGTAAGTTTTTCATACGGCAACTTACAGAAAAAATAAAAGACGCCGCGCTCATGAGTCGCTGATAAGGATATGGCGCAAAAACGGGACAGCCTCAAAAACAAACTGCCGCATCAGCAATGCGGCAGCTTATCAGCAATAACCTAGCCCAGCCCCACTTCGTCGTGCCGATTGGGAATAACGATATCTGTAAATCCTTTTTTCATCAGTCTTTCCCTGAATTGATGCTGCACATCGTATTCGCCATGCACAAGAAACAGTTTGCTCACAGCGGCAGGATCCTGCCCCGCCAGGAACTGGCAAAGGTCCTCGTAATCGCCATGCGCGCTCATGCTCCGTATAGAGCCGATCTCAGCGTTCACTTCGTGGGTAACGCCAAATATGCCCACTTCTTTGGCGCCGGCCATAAGCCGCCCTCCCAAAGACGCCGGTTCGCAATACCCCGTCAACAATATCCCGTTGCGGCTGTTCTCAATATTATTGCTGATATGATGCTTTACCCTTCCGGCATCCGCCATTCCGCTGGCGGAAATGATCACGCAGGGCGCATCGCGATAGTTCAGCGCCTTGGATTGCTCCACCGTTTGTATATATCGCAATCCCTTAAACGAAAACGGGTCCTGATCTGTTTCCAGTATCTTTTGCAGCGTGCGGTTAAAATATTTGGAATATTTTTTCAATACCTCCGTAGCCTCAATGCTGAGCGGACTGTCTACAAAAAAATCAATCTGCGGCAGCCTGTTCTCCACTTCCAGTTGGTTAAGCACAAATAGTATTTCCTGCGTGCGGCCTACGCTGAAGGCAGGAATGATCAGCTTTCCTCGTTTTTTGAGACAGATCTTATCGATCCATTCCAGCAGCGAGTCGGGCGTGGTGTGGTGAATATCATGCAAGCTGGCGCCGTAAGTGGATTCCAGGAGGATGATATCCGCCTGTGGAAAGGGCTCCGGCGATCTCAGGATAATATCGCGATACCTGCCCACATCGCCGCTGAACGTCAGCTGCCGCTGCTTGTTATTCTCTTTTATCCTCAGGTGCACGGCGGCGCTGCCAATAATATGGCCCGCGTCCGTAAACAACACCTGTACGTTGTCGTCTATCGTAAACCACTGCCCGTATTCCACCGCTGTAAAATAACCATATACCTTCCTGGCATCCTCGCGAGTGTAGAGCGGCTGAACATAGGGCTGACCCTCTGCCGCATTTTTTTTATTGGCAAATTTCACCTCGTCTTCCTGGATGCCGCCTGAATCTTCCAGCAATATCATCGTCAGTTCCTGCGTGGCGGGCGTGCAGAATATCCTCCCCTTAAAACCATCCTTTATCAGTTTGGGGATCAACCCCGAATGATCAATATGCGCATGCGACAGAATTAAGAAATCGACTTCTGCCGGCTCAAACCCCCATTCCTTGTTCATTTCATTGGTATCCCGACCCATTCCCTGGAACATTCCGCAATCCAACAGGTATTTTTTTCCATTGTTTAAAGAGAGCAGGTGTTTAGAGCCTGTAACTGTTCTTGCAGCGCCATGAAAAGCAATCTTCATAAAAAACCATTTCGTTAATAATTATAGTATGCCTGGCTAAACGTAACCAAACGCTCAGCTTGTTTTTGTTTTAAATCCCCATTCAATATGAAATTCCGCGATCTTTTCTCCCCGCTCATTCAGTCCGACCGCCGCCGCGGTAAACTGTTGCGCTTCGCCCGTATCGATCGCTCTACGGATCGCCGCCTTCATTTCCAGCCCCTGGTCGCAGGTAAAACAAACAAGGCCAGTAGCCTTTTTAAAATAGCCTGCCCTCAGCCCGGTAACCAGCATGGATACGCGGGGAGTTAATTTATGGAGATGCGCCATCGCCAGCGCGCCGGCGCTCATTTCCGCCGCCATTGCCAGGCAGGCGAAATAGGTGGAGCGAAAAGGATTCTTTGTGAACCATTTAAAGGGAACAGTAACGGCGCAGCGCGCTTCATCCATCTCACGGACACGCAAACCCGAAAAAAAAGCGGCGGGTAAATTGATTAGCAGGAACAACCTGAACTTCAGCCCACTGGTCATTGACCGGATGAATTCCTCGCTATGATTACGCATATCCTCATCAAGATAATGAGATATTGTCAAACTCCTTCATCTAAAATAACCTGGTTCCGGAGCAGGTCTTCAAAAACATCGGCTTTGCGGATCAGCCGGGGCCTTCCGTCTTTTATTAAAATTTCGGCGGGCTTGAGCCGCGCGTTATAGTTAGAGGACATTTCAAAACAATAGGCTCCCGCATTACGGAAAACCAGGTAGTCGCCCTCCCTGATCTCGTTCAGCTCGCGGTCGGACGCAAAAGTATCCGTTTCACAGATATTGCCTACCACGTTATATTTTTTTATGGGACCTGAGGGATTGGATATGTTTTCTATGGTATGCCAGGCATCGTAGAACATGGGGCGGATCAGGTGGTTCAGTCCGGTGTTCAAACCCGCAAAATTAATGGTGCGCGTAGGCTTGAGCACGTTTACCTGCGTAATAAAAAAGCCGCATTCGCTTACCAGGAATTTTCCCGGCTCAAACCATACCTGGATCTTGCGGTTCATGCGGCGCTCAAACGAAGTTACGGCTTCCGCCAGCTTTTTGCCCAGCAGGTCGATATCGGTTCCTGTTTCGCCGGGTTTATAAGGGACTTTAAATCCGCCGCCAAGGTCCAGGAATTCGAGCTCGGGAAAATGATCGGCCAAGCCAAACAATATTTCCACGCCTTGCAAAAACACGCTCACATCCTTGATCTCGCTGCCGGTGTGGATATGCAATCCCCGTATCGTTATCCCCGTTTCCCGGATCAGATCCAGGATATCTTCCAGCTGTTCTATAGGTATTCCAAATTTACTGCTCTCGTGGCCGGTGGCTATTTTCAGGTTTCCTCCGGCCATGATGTTCGGCCGCAGCCTTATTCCTACCGGATAGGAAGAACCGAATTTAAGTCCGAATTTACGAAGATTGGAAAGACTGTCGATATTGATGTTCACGCCGTGCGAGGCGACGGCTTCCAGTTCGCTGAAAGCAATATTGTTAGAAGTGTACAATATGCGGTTTGCCGGGAACCCTGCGCGGAGCGCCAGCAATACCTCGTTCCCGGAGCTGCAGTCTACATTACAGCCTATGCTGTTGATATATTTGAGCACATTGATATTGGTAAGCGCCTTGCAAGCATAAAAAAACCTGGTATCGCCGCCGGAGAAGGCAGCTTTTAATTTCTCAAACTGCTCTTTTATTTTCTCCGCATGGTAAACATACAATGGCGTCCCGTACTGGTCGCCAAGCTGAACCAGGAATTCTTTGGAAAGATGTGGTGACATAAGCTTGGAATATATTAACGCGTTAGGGCTTCTCGTCTTCATCAGAAGCATCATGCGCTTCATCAATGCTGCGGGATCCTTCGTCAGTAGAGCCCTGATCATCGGCGGCGGGGAACTCTTCTTCAGCAGGCGGGTCGTTGGCTTCAGCAGGACCTTTGGGCGCCATGTCTTCATCAGCGTCGCGCTCATCGGCGTTATCATTGAAGCCTTCTTCATCAACGTGGGGTTCATCGGAGTTGCCGGGTTCTTCCTGCTCAACCGCCTGGTCGCCTTCAATATCGCCGGAAACGCTGTTTTCCCCCGAGAAGTCCTGAAACTCTTCCTGTTCGGAAGAAGTAGGGGTTTCTTCATCGGTTGACGGCGCGCCGGCATCAGCAGACCCGGCCCCGGTCTCTTCCTGTAACTCTCCGTTCTCTGTAACGATCATTGCGGCTGAAGAATCCGTGTCCAAGGACACGCCTTCTTCAGAAAGCATATCCTCAGGTTGCTGCTCCTCGCCTTCATGGATAGCGGTGGGGATCACGGCGTCGATATTGAACACTTCTTTTAACTTGGGAAGATCTTCGGCTGAATTAATGCCAAAATAATCCATGAAGGTCCGGGAGGTATTATAGATAAGGGGTTTGCCCGGAAGCTCTTCATTGCGGCCGCTGATCACGATCAGCTCTTTCTCGAGCAGTTTCTGAATGGAATAATCGCAGTTGACGCCGCGGATGCTTTCTATTTCCGACTTGGTAAGCGGTTGTTTATAAGCAATAATCGCCAGGGTTTCGAGGGCGGCGGTAGACAGGCGTTTCAGGAATTTCTCGCCGTTCAGCTGCGCTACCGTTTTATGATAATCTTTTTTTGTAAGGAACTGCCATCCTCCCCCGCTTTCCCTCATTTCGAAGGGGTAAAATTCGGAACGGTATTTTTCCACGATCCCCTCAATGGCCGTTTGCACCTGTTCCATCGTGACCTTATCATCCATAAAGCCAAAGGCATTATTGATCAGCTCCGTGATATCGATCGGCGTTAACGGTTTATCGCTGGCAAACACCAGGGCTTCAATATGAGGTATAATATGCCCGATCTCCATATAATTAATTCATTTTAGCATTCAACAAAGGCAGCTAAGCGCGCTTTATCCCTGAAGGGCTGCGGCGCCGCTCACGATCTCTGTCAGCTCCGTAGTAATGGCCGCCTGACGGGCGCGGTTATAGGAGATCTTCAGCGATTTCAGCAGTTCGTTGGCATTTTCAGTGGCTTTATCCATTGCCGTCATACGAGCGCCATGCTCCGAGGCATTACCATCCAGCGCGGCCTTATATAGCTGGGTGTTGAGTATTTTGGGCATCAGCTCGGCCACCAGTTTTTCGCGATCGGGTTCAAATATAAAATCGCTTTTTTTGTCGCCTTCCCTGGATTCCACCTTGGGGATGGGCAGAAAGCGCTCCACGACAAACCGCTGCGTGGCTGCATTCCTGAATTCGCTGTACACCAGTTCCACCCGGTCATACTCGCCTTTGGCAAAGGCTTTGACGGCGGCCTGGGCGCATTCCTGTACGCCTTCGAAATTCAGGCGCAGGAAAATATCTTTAAACCGGGCGTCTACCTTGAATTTATTCTTCAGAAAATGTTCGTATCCTTTTTTGCCGATTGCCCAGATCTCCACATTGCCCTTCGCCTGCTGGGCGGCATATCGCTCGCTGATGGTAGCTTTGGCCAGCTTTATGATATTGGCATTATAGGCGCCGCAAAGACCGCGGTCGCTGGTGATCACGATCATCAATACCTTTTCAACAGGCCTTTCCGAAGCCAGGCTCGTGCCAATATTGCCATCAGAGCCGCTGACAATATTGCTCAACAGTTCCTGCAATTTCCGGGCATAAGGACGCATTTGTACGATCCCTTCCTGCGCCTTCCTTAATTTGGCGGCGCTCACCATCTTCATCGCCTTGGTGATCTGCTGCGTGTTCTGAACCGATTTTATCCTGTTACGGACTTCTTTTAACTGACCTGCCATATAAATTAACTGGTTGTAGTATCGGGTGTCTGTTTTTTACGGCCGCCCCGGCCGCTTTTTTACCGGGTGCAAAGGTAGAGGAAACCAGACAAAATTCCACTTAGATGGACAAAATGTTGATGCTTATGCCGGGGGATACAGGCGCCTGAGGATAAAACGCCATGTATACCGCCAAAATACCACCGGATCGACGGCGGCGGCCATGATTACGATATCAGAAACTCCATCTGTATGCGTAAAATAAGAGCGGTTCAGGCGACGTTTACAGGAGAAAAGAGCAATTTGATTGCAAATGAACTATTTTTAAGGCTTAAATTATGGCAAAAACAAAAAAGAAAGCTAAACCTGTTATTCTGATTACCAATGATGACGGCATCACCGCGCCGGGCATCAAAAACCTCGTAGAAGCAGTAAAAGACCTTGGAAAAGTGGTAGTGGTGGCGCCTGATAAGCCCCAGTCTGGCATGGGTCATGCCATTACCATCGGCCACCCCCTGAGATTAACGGCCGCGCACTCTTTTGAAGGGATAGAAGCCTACCAATGTACCGGCACCCCGGTGGATTGCGTCAAACTGGCCGTGGATAAGATCCTGCACCGCAAACCCGACCTCTGCCTCAGCGGGATCAATCACGGGGCCAACCATTCCATCAACGTCATCTATTCAGGCACAATGTCGGCCGCTGTAGAAGCCGCCATCGAAAGTATTCCCTCTATCGGGTTTTCCCTGCTCGACTACAGCATCGAGGCCGATTTTACGGCCGCTAAAAAGTACGCGCGCATCCTGGTGCAGAAGATGCTGGAGGAACCGATGGACAAGCATACCATCCTGAATGTCAATTTCCCGGCCGTTTCCGAAAACCTGATCAAGGGAATAAGGGTCTGCCGGCAGGCATACGCCAAATACATAGAGGATTTTGTTGAACGAAACGATCCCAACAACAGAAAATATTTCTGGCTTACCGGCGAATTCGTAAACTTTGACAAGGGAAAGGATACAGATGTATGGGCCCTGGAGAACAATTATGTGAGCGTGGTGCCCGTCACTTTCGACCTGACCCACTATGAACTCAGGACCAAACTGAAAAAGGCCTGGAAATGGTAGCTTTCATCTCCCGGGAACACTAACCTATGTTAAAAAAAGATAATCTGCAATTGGGTCTGCTGCTGGGGTTTCTCGCCCCGCTGCTCAGCGTGATCGTTTATTATTTTTATAAATTTTATCCCACGTTCGGCATAGGAGATTTTTTTTCCTTTCTCGGCCAGAACAAAACCCATATCAGCGCCATCTCCGTACCCTGCCTGCTCCTTAATATTGCGCTGTTCACTATATATATCAATGCGCACAAGGATAAAACTGCGAGGGGCATTTTTGTCATCACGCTTATCTATGCCATCGCCAGCCTGGCGCTAAAATTTATATTATAGCCGATTACAAGAGCGTATGAAATATTACATAATAGCGGGAGAGGCTTCCGGAGATCTTCATGGAAGCAATCTTATCAAAGAACTTAAAAAACTCGACAATATCCCCGATATCCGTTGCTGGGGAGGCGATCTGATGGAGCAGGCCGGCGGAACCCTCGTAAAACATTACCGTCAGCTCGCTTTTATGGGTTTTATCGAGGTGGTAAGAAATATCCGGACCATCTTCCGCAACCTGCGCCTGTGCAAGGAAGATATCCTTGCCTTTAAACCCGATGTCATCGTGCTGATCGACTATCCTGGCTTTAACCTGCGCATTGCTTCCTGGGCGGCTAAGGAAGGCATTCCGGTGATCTATTATATCTCGCCGCAGGTATGGGCATGGAAGGAGAGCCGCGTAAAGCAGATCAGGAAAAATGTGAACAAAATGCTGGTGATCCTTCCTTTTGAAAAGGAGTTCTATAAGAAATGGGACTATGAAGTGGAATATGTCGGCCATCCGCTGGCAGAAACGATCAATGCCATTCAGAGCAGCCTGGAACCCGTCCCGGAAACCCTTCTCTCCCCCCTGAATGAAAAAAATATCATTGCGTTGCTGCCCGGAAGCCGGAAGCAGGAGGTGGCCAAGAAACTGCCCATTATGCTGGAAGCCAGCGCCGCCTTTCCTGAATACCGCTTTATCGTCGCCAAAGCGAGCTCACTCGACGATTCCTTTTATGATCAGTTCATGACCGCTTATCCCAATGTTCGTTCCATCCGCAACAAAACCTATGAGCTGCTGATGCAATCCAAGGCAGCCTTGGTCACATCGGGCACGGCAACGCTGGAAACCGCCCTGCTGGGCGTTCCGCAAGTGGTTTGCTATAAGGGGTCGCCTGTTTCCTATGAGATTGCCAAGAGACTGATCAGGATCAAATACATTTCGCTGGTGAACCTGATCATGGATAAGCAAGTGGTGAAGGAACTCATTCAACACGAGTTGACGACCGAAAACGTAAAAAGGGAACTGAGCCGCATTCTGAACGACCAGCAGGCCATACGGCAGATCGCCGCCGATTATGCCGCCTTAAAAAACATATTGGAAGAAGGCGGGCATGCTTCCCAGAAAGCCGCCGCGATCATTTACAATTACGTACGGGATCATTGAAACACGCGTTTTCCCGGCCCGGGTAAACCGCGCGAGCTCCCTGTTTCCCGACAGAAACCGCTAACCTTTTTTAAACACCAGCAGTTTCAGTATCATAGTGATCACCGCTATGATAAATATGAATAGCGAAAGGCGGTTTATTCCATGCATATACCTCATCCATTTGGTATTGGGCGCATTCGGATCCCGTTTCCGGAGATAAAGGTATTCGGCTATTTGTCTCCACACTCCCATGATCTATACAGAATAAGTAGTAAAATATTGTTTAATCGCGGGTATCGACCGGCTTTAAAATTGATTCGCTGCCGCAAACCGTATAAAGTCCGGCGGGTCGCTACCAATCGGTAAAGTTAACGATCTTCCCGAAGCCATGACGGAGAAAGCATATCTATGCAACAGTACGGCAAACAGCGGCAAATGATGACGGGCCATGACGGGTCAGACCGGCAGGGTCGTTTCGGGAGGTTGTTTGCGGAGACCCGGCCTGGGGTTTCTTTCCCGCCTTCTTTTTCTCAGAAAGCGGACATGCAATACCCCGATCCCTATGGCAATGATCCCTTCCATTAAAACAGTCAGTTGAACGCCAATATAATGCGATACAAATCCGATGATCAGCCCTCCCAGCGGTTGCATCCCAAAAAAAGCCATTGCATAGATACTGATGACCCTTCCCCGCATGGAGGGGTCGACAGCCGTCTGGATCAGCGTGTTGGTAAGGGTAACCTGCGACATCATGCCAAAGGCTGCGATCATCACAAAACCCAGGGCCAGGGGATACAAGGTTGCATGGGAAAACAAGGCCAGCCCTACGCCAAAAACAAAGGTATTTATCGCCAGTATTTTCCTGAGATTGGTTCCGGGTCTTAGCGAGGCAAGAAAAATAGCGCCTGTGAAGGCCCCGAAGCCGATAACGCTGTCGATCACCCCAAAGGTATAGGCAGAACCCTGAAAAATATCCTTGGCATATACGGGGATCAGCGTACTGAAAGGCAGCACAAACAAGCTGATCAACGCCAGCATCGCCAGCACAAAGGAGATATCCGGCGTTCGGCGCACATAGATCAGCCCTTCCCGCAATTCGGATAAAATATTCTTGTTGATGAGCTTTGGCGCCCGTTTGGGCAAACGCATCATCAGCAGGGAAATGATCACGGCCACAAAGCTCAGGGCATTCGACCCGAAGCAAACAACATCGCCAAATCGCTCTATCACCAGTCCCGCTATACCCGGGCCGATCAGCCGGGACAGGTTGACCATGGAAGAATTCAGCGCCAGCGCGTTGGGCAGGTCTTTTTTATCATCCACCATATCATATACCAACGACTGCCGCGCAGGAATATCGAAGGCATTGACGATGCCCAGCCATACGCTCAGTGCGAGCACTTCCCAAACGCTGTACTTTCCATAAAATATCAGCAGCGTGAGCAACACGGCCTGAACCATCGACAATACCTGCGTCGCCAGCAATACCCGATACCGGTCGTACCGGTCGGCTATAACGCCCCCGATAAACGAAAATAAAAAGGAGGGAAACATGGTAGCGAACAGCGTTAGCCCCAGCATAAATTTCGAGTGCGTCAATGAGTACACCACCCAACTCACCGCGGTTTTCTGCATCCAGGTGCCAATAAGAGAGACCGATTGGCCGAAAAAATATAACCTGTAGTTGCGACTTTTAAAAGCCTGGAAAGTATAAATTGCCATACATGGTTGCGCTGTTGTCTTCTCCGCAAAAATGAATATTCTCTTCAGGGGGGCGATCAAATATACGGCTTCCGCTATTCTTGGTCGGGCAATAAATAATTTATTCCAGTACTCCCATCGACCTCTTGCCGGTGTCTGTTATTTCGAATCTCATTCCAACAAGCCATAAAAAATAAAAACGATTGTTATGCGCGCTAATCTTCCCCGCAGGAAATTTTTAAAGGATTCCAGCCTGGGCTTCGGCGGTCTTTTCATCTTTGGCCCCTGCTTAAAAGGATGCGAAACAGCATTGGACGACTTAGAGTCTTCTTCAGAACTTTCCCTGAATGCCAATACCTGGACGCGTATTTTAAAAGAAGAGCAGGGCGCCCGGCGGTTCAGTTCCTTCCGCTATGTTCCGGACATAGACCGGTTCTTACTCTGGGGGTTCCACGAATATCTCAACGACGACTATAACTATACCAGCGCCGAAATACCCTGGACCGGCAATAAAGAATACGATATGGTAGGTTTCAACCCTACGGCAGGACGCTGGGAAAACCAGATCCCACAACAGAAGCAAGAGGAGTGGGAAAAACAATTGCCGCCGATGTATCTAACAAATAATTACTATGGCATCACTCCCGGCTATGATCTTAGCCAGTTAAAGATCCGCGAAGGCGTTCTTCGCCCCGACCTCAATATTGTGGGCGACCAGGTCGCCTACGACAGCAAACGCCGCCGCATGGTCTATTTCATCAGCGGAAGAACCTATGCTTACCTCGTGGAAAAACGAGAATGGGTGGATATCGGCGGAGAAGATTCGCCTCCACCCGTATCTTTCGGATCCCTATGCTATGATCCATTTAAAGACCGGATCATCCTGTCCGGCGGAGGCCATGTGGCCGAGACCGGCCCTGACGGGCGGCCCGTTGGCTATACCTCTACCTGGATCTACGACTGCGCATCCGGGCAATGGTCGCGCTTAAAAACCTCCGCAGAGCCGCCTCCGCGCATGTGCACGCGAGCAGTCTGCGATACTCGCAATAAAACAATGGTCGTGTTTGGCGGCGATGCGCAGAGCAGTTGGCTGGGCGATACCTGGATACTGGATCTGAAGACAGATACCTGGAGCCAAAGTAAAAACGCCAAAGGTCCCGGCGCCCGCGCCGGCCATTTTACCGTTTACGATCCTACGACCGGGCTGGTCATCATTGGCGGAGGTTATAATGATAGCAACCTCTCCGATATGTGGGGCTATGATACCGCTAAGGACTCCTGGGCCAAACTCCAGGGAGAGGTTCCGGAGGGTTGGTTTATCGCTGCCGACATTGTCCCTAAAAAAAGCATGATCGTGCTGACCACTTCCTCAAAAACTGAAGGCGATACCGAGACTTGTAACGAAATTTATCCTGTAAGGACCACCTGGGCTTATACCATCAAAAAGAAAGGATTGGTCGACGGTCCGGCGGAAGCCAGAGAAACCACAGCTATCCTCAAGCGCAAGCCTGAAGAGGTTACAGCCGGCACAGCGCTTGATCCGGTTCGCCGCAGCGAACAAGCCAAACGCATCCAGGATATGCGCGATAACCGGTGGATACATTTCTCTAATCCTGGTCGCACGGCGCCTATCCGCGGCTGGGGTTCCTGCGCCTTCGATACGGACAGGGGACGCATCATTACCTGGGGCGGCGGGCATTGCAGTTATGGCGGCAACGATTATGATTTCTACGATGTCGCTGAGAATACCTGGATCGCCAGTCCGCATCCAGCCGAATACCCCGAACGCGCCTGGGATAAGGGCGTCAAGCCCGGAGGATTGACCTTCAGCGGCGCCCCCTGGGTACGCCATGGCCGGAAAATATTCGCATACGACCCGGTGAGCAAGAAAGTTATTAGTACGCGCACGGTATTCCTGACTGCGGGCTACGAACCGGAGGCTTTAAAAAATATAGAAGCCCCCTCTCCCATAGCGCCGAAAGATCAATATAAAAAAGCGAATTATACCAAATGGACGACCTGGGCATACGATGAGAAAGAAAAAAATGGATGGGAAATTATTTGTAGCGGCCGGATCGGACTGGACCTGACCGTTCAAACGCCGCATGGCGTGATGGCCGTCGACCATAACTGGGGAACGCAAGTAGTGACTCCGGGCCTCAGCCTCGGAACAACCGATCCAAGAGATCGCGTCAACATGAGCGCCTGGAATGGAAAACCCATGGTAGACAATTCTGTTTACCTGCTCAAGGTGGCAGAGCGCAAGTGGGAAAAGCTTACCGTTGAAGGCCCCTGGCCGCAGAACCTATACGAAATGACCGCACTGGTATACGATTCGCGCCGCAACCAATTGCTCCTTCATGGAGCAGGGCCAAAACGCGACGAGCTCTGGCGTTTTAAACTAGATACCGGCAAATGGGAAAAGATAGAACCCGGCTATGCCAAAAGCGCCGGCGGACGCCCCCCTGCCTGCTTCCGGGAAGCGGTCTATTTAGAAAAGGACGACCTGATGCTTACTTTCGAGAGACCTACCAACGCCGGGTCGCAGGGCGGATTCTGGGCTTACCGGGTAAGCGAAAACCGCTGGCACAAACTGGATATTCAACTCCCTGCCGGCCTGACGATGAAAAACATGAGCTCGCAGGACCGGGGCTGGGCCTATGATCCCATTCATGACAGGGTGGTAATGGCGCTGGGGTATATGGGCCGGCTCGAAGTATATGGCCTGAAGTTCAGCTTCCGAGGATAAGCGAAGATGCTAACATAATAGAACAAACGAAGATAGCCGGGAAATCCCGGCATAAGCCGGAATGATAGCAAGTCGGGGTCTGCCAGACGAAGAGAGAGCGGGTAAACCGCCCTTAGCGTTATACAAACAGGCAGTTTAACCTTATTCAACAAACAATAAAAACAAAAAACGATTGTTATGCGCGCTAATCTTCCCCGTAGAAAATTTTTAAAAAGCTCCACGCTGGGCTTCGGCGGTCTTTTCATCTTTGGCCCCGGTGCAAAGGGATTTGAAACAGAACTTGCGGACTTACAGCCGCCTGCAGGACTTTCCCTGAATGCCAATACCTGGACCCGTATTTTAAAAGATGAGTACGGCGCCCGGCGATTCAGTTCCTTCCGCTATGCCCCGCATATAGACCGCTTCTTATTATGGGGATTCCACGAATATCGGAGCGAAAATTATGGAGGTCCTGAAAAACCCTGGACAGACAATAAGGAATACGATATGGTGGGTTTTAACCCGGTTGCAAGCCGCTGGGAAAACCAGTTCCCGCAAAACAAGCAAAAAGAGTGGGAACGCCAGCTGCCACCCATGCACCTCATTGATAATTACTGGGGGAACACCCCCGGGCATTATTATACCCAGTTAAAAATCCGCGAAGGCGTACTCCGCCCCGATCTCAATATTGTAAGCGACCAGATTACGTATGACAGCAAACGCGGCAGGATGGTCTATTTCATCGGCGGAAGAACATATGCCTATCTCGTGGAAAAACGAGAATGGGTGGATATCGGCGGAGAAGATTCGCCTCCACCCGTATCTTTCGGATCCCTATGCTATGATCCCTTCAAAGATCGGATCATCCTGTTTGGCGGCGGTCATATTGCCGAGACGGGGCCGGATGGCCGGCTTGTTGGTTATACCGGCACATGGGTCTATAACTGCGCATCCGGGCAATGGTCGCGTTTAGCATCCTCCGTTGAACCGCCTCCGCGTATGTGCACGCGTTTGGTCTGCGATACCCGCAACCAAACAATAGTCGTCTTTGGCGGCGATGCCCAGAGCAGCTGGCTGGGCGATACCTGGATACTGGACCTGACGAGCGATACCTGGCGACAAAGCAAAAATCCCAAAGGCCCCGGCGCCCGCGCCGGCCATTTCGCCGTTTACGATCCCGCGACCGGATTGGTGATCATTGGCGGAGGCTATAATGATAAGAACCTCTCGGATATGTGGGGATATGATACCGCAACGGATTCCTGGGCAAAGCTCCAGGGCGAGGTACCGACCGGCTGGTTTATCGCCGCCGACATCATCCCCGAAAAAAGCAGGATCGTGCTGACCACCTCCACAAAAAGCGAGGGAGATACCCGCGGCTGTAATGAGATCTATCCCGTCAGGACCACCTGGGCCTACCAGGTAAAAAAACAGGGACTGATCGATGGCGCTGCAGAAGGCAGGGAAACCACGGCAATCCTCAAACGCAACCCCGAAGAGACCGCCGCCGGCACAGCGCCCGATCCTGCCCGCCGCAGCGCACAACAAAAACGCATCCAGGGCATGCCCGATAACCAATGGATCCATTTCCCCGATCCCGGTCGCAAGGCAATCATCCGCACCTGGGGCTCCTGCGCCTTCGATACGGACAGAGGACGCATCATCACCTGGGGAGGCGGGCATTGCGGCTATGGCGGCAATGATTACGACTCTTATGATGTTGCAGAGCATACCTGGATCGCCAGTCCGCACGAAGCCGAATACCCGGAACGCGCCTGGGATAAGGGTATAAACCAGGGAGGCGTGACCTTCAACGGTTCGCCCTGGATGACCCATGGTCGAAAAATATACGCTTATGACCCGGTAAGCAGAAAGATCATTAACATGAAAACTGTATCGCTGACCGCCGGTTATGACCCCCAAATATTAAAAAGAATAATAAACCCTTCGCCCAAGGCGCCGGATAGAAACCAATATACAAGACCGAGCTATGCCAAATTGGTCACCTGGTCCTATGATGAGAAGAATGGATGGGAAATCGTCTGCGGCGGTCTGCCAGGCCTGGACCTAACCGTACAAACGCCGTACGGGGTAATGGCGATAGACTATAACTGGGGAGCAGTCAGCAATAAAACCCGCGCCGATATGAGCGTCTGGAAGGGACAGCCGATGGTAGATAATTCTGTTTACCTGCTCAAGGTGATCGACCGCAAATGGGACAAGCTTACCATCGAAGGCCCGTGGCCGCAAAATCTTTATGAGATGACCGCACTGGTATATGACTCACGCCGTAACCAGCTGATCCTTCATGGGGCAGGACCAGAACGAGACGAACTCTGGCGCTTTATACTGAATACAGGAAGATGGGAAAAGATAGAACCTGGCTATGCCGAAAGCGCCGGCGGATACGCTCCCGTCTGCACCCGTGAAGCAGTCTACCTGGAAAAGGATGATACATTTTTAACTTTTGGCGGACCGGGAGGCGACAGGACAAAAGCCGGATTCTGGGCTTACCGGGTAGGGGAAAACCGATGGCACAAACTGGATATCCAGCCCCCTGCAGAAAAAACAATGAACCAGATGTTCTCGCAAAACAAAGGCTGGGTCTACGATCCCATTCATGACCGGGTGTGGATGGTACTAGGACTCACAGGAGATACGGGTCGCGCCGAAATGTACGGCCTGAAGTTTAGCTTCACCTAACGCTTAAACCATTTTTGCTGATGGGCCATGCTAATGATCTCTGCTTTTGATTGAACGTGCAGCTTTTCATAAATATTCGCAATATGCTTCCGAACGGTAAGAACGCTGATATTGAGCGCATCGGCAATGCGCTTGGCATCCCAGCCGTTTACGGTATGTTTTAAGATCTCTTCTTCCCGCGCGGTGATCATTTCGGGTACGGCGTTTCCCGGCGAAGCCTCTTCGGGCAAATAAGCCTTGCTCATCAGCTGCAACGCTTTTCTTGCAATAGCAGGGCTCATCGGCGCTCCGCCGAATTCCAATACGCCAATGACTGCTTCCTGCAAGACGCCCGCCGGCTCATGTTTTAATAAATAACCGGAGGCTCCTGCCCTGATGGCTTCAAATATTTTCTCATCATCATCAAAAACAGTGAGCGCTATAAAATGTATTTGCGGATACAATGACCTTGCGAGGCGTATGGTTTCAATGCCATTCAACTGCGGCATTTCCAGGTCCATAAAAACAACCTGCGGCAATTTTTGCAGCGGCATCCCTTTTAGATTCTCTAAACAGTCGTTCCCGTTGACGGCAACAAAAACAATATTCATATTGCCGAGCAGGTTCATCTTCTGCAAAAAAGTATTCCGGTTAATACTATTGTCCTCCGTAAGGGCTACTGAAAAATTCATATTGGTATAAAACTATGGCGAAAACCGCCCTCAAAAAATAATCAATTTGTAGTAGCAATAAGGGATTTTCATGGTCCGCGCCCGTTAACCGATCCCTATTTACCCGATTTGCTATTCACCTCCACGATCGTGCCCTGCGCGCCATTTTGCTTCCATTCGATCCGCCAGTGGTTTTCGCCGCTTCTCTGCAGCATATTTTGTATGCCATTGCCCTGCCGGCCGGCATCCGGAATACCCATGCCGTCATCCGCAACAGAAACCTGCCAGCTATCATCCGAGGCAATAGTTACTACAATATGTTTGCCCTTGCTATGCCTCAGGGCATTGTTAATGGCTTCCTGTAATATCCGGTATAAATGAAAAGCCTGCGAAGCCAGCAGCTTTATATCGTTATTAATTTGTTCATTCACGTCAATGGTCACATCCGGGTAGCTCCTATTGATACGGTTGATAAATGTTTTGATCCTGTCGCTGATCGCCGTTAGCGATAAAGCGTCTTTTTTTAATACCCAGATCGTATCGTTCAGTTCAGAAATGATGGCATTAGCATTGTTTTTTACTTCCCGATAGGCGTTTACCATTACAGGCTCTCCGGGTATTTGCTGAAAATAACCCAGGTTAGAAGCCAGCGACGCCGCGTAAGCGCCAAGATTATCGTGCAGATCCGCCGCAATACGGACGCGTTCTTTTTCCTCGGCTTCCTTAATGGCATTGGCTGCGTTGCGTTTTTCATTTTCCAGGGCCAGCGTCATCTTTAATTGTTGACGACGGCGGTAACTGGCAAAAATAAAATATCCGGCAATTAAAGAGACGACCAACAATATCAACGAGCCATAAATAAAAAAGTTCTTTCGCTGAATACTGTATTTCTGCTGTAAAATGGTATTTTCCTTTTTTTGCGTTTCATATTTTTCCTGGGCTTCCGCAATGGCCTGGGGCAGGTTAGCGGCGTACAAGGAATCCTTTGCCGTAATGATGTTTTCCAGCGTTTGCTGATACTCGGCGCGCTGGTCGGCCTGTTTATAATATCTCGCCAACGCCAGATAATAGCTTAGCCTGTTCTTCAGACTATTGGTATATTCCGCAGCGGAATCTTCTAAAGCCTCATACAAATTGCCCGTCTGCAGTTGCTTTTTGCAGAAAGCGATGGCTTTGTCCAACTGCCCCGTATGGGCATAAAAATCGGCAAGCGCTATTTTATCTTCCAATACAATTCCTTCGCCGGAAATCAGGCCCCTGATATCCAGCATTTCCTTCAACGAGGTTTCCGCATCGGCAAAATTTTTCTGTTTCGCGAGTATGTTTGTTTGTATACGTAAAGCAGTGGCGTAATAATTCAGGTTTTCTATTTCCTTACATAGCGGGATAGCCTGCCGGATATAGTATAATGAGGAATCTGTTTTACCTAACGTATTATATACATTGCCCGCATTGGTATAGATAGCCGCCAACGCTTCATTGTATCTTTTATTGAACGCGGCTAACCCGGCCGCTTTTAGGATCCATTTAAGCGCCTCAGAAGGTTCGCCGCCAGCTATTTTAACGGAGCCGATCGTATTCATAATACCCGCCGTGTGCAAGGTATCCTTATATTTTTCCGCATCGGGTAATGCGGCAAATAAAACAGATAAGGCGTCGGCATAATCTGATTTGCTTCCATAACTAATGGCCTTTTGGCGAATAAGCTTAAAATAAATATCCCTTGTCTCGTTATTGGCTACGGGGTTAAGCGGCAATGTATTGTTAATGTAAAACAAGGCGCTGTCCGTCCATCCCCATTGCATATAGGTATTCGCCATGGCCAGGGCGGCCAAGCTCTTATAACGTTCATTGCTTTGCCTGGCGGCCAGTTGCAAGGCTTTTGTGGCCAAAGCATCTAATGTGTCCCTGTTTAAACTATGGTACTCGTTGCAGAGCGCGAGCATGGCGATAAGTTTTTGCCCGTCATTTTTTGCCTGATACAGGTCTTGTTTGAGCAGGCTGATCTTTTGCGTTTGCTCGAACGCTGCTATGGCCGTAAACAGGAAGCAAAAAAGCAATATCCATTTCTGCATACGGCGCTAAAGTACATATATTTAAAATTGGCATATTAATTTTTGCCGGGGCAATACCAAAGCGAGAAAGGTCTACCCCTGCGAAATAACAATATTTGCGCTTATGGGAACCGATGTTGGAGAGGTATTAAACAGCTTAATATCAGTGAAATTAACGGTTACTTTTCCATTGGCTACCGTTACAGTCGCTTTTTGCGTAACGCCGGCGGCAGGGTTTTGGTAGGTCTTTGCGTCAAAAGAAAAATACGCATCGCTGTTTTGATAAACGGTTAACGACAGCTTCTTGTCGTTGTTGGCATTGGTAAGGTTGCTAAAGAAAACCACGTCATAAACGCCGCCCTGAGTAGGCAGGGTATTGCCGCTAAAAAAAACATGTATGCAGTATTTTTTCTCAAATCCCCCGTAGCCGTCGGGATTTACCTGGTAGCAGGATATTATTTCATTGTTTAAATCGAAATAAATAGTAGAATTAGCCGCATACTTGGTTCCGTTAATGAGAAAATTGTTTTCCGCCAGATCGTTGCGTTGTTCTTCCTCTTCCTCTTTATTGCCGGTTGATTTTTTACAGGAGCTTATCGCGATCATAAATAATATCGGCAGATAAATTAAAAAGCGTTTCATGTTTAATATAGATTAGGGGTGATCAATTTTTTTTACAACGCACCGAAAACCCGGCTTTCTTGTCGAAGTTGTATCTGAGCGCTTTGTCCTCGCTGAAGCCTATTCTACGATACCATGCAGTAGGGGGACCGTGCTCCGTCGCAGACCAAAAGTTAGTCCAATAGCCCGCGCCGTAGGTTGTGCCGTATCATCGGTTGTTTACTCATCCCGTTTGTTTTTATTGCAGAATGTGTGGTTGAAGACTGGGTATTGAGCGCTGCGCTAAACAGAAAAACCATACGCTCAGGTCTCATAATACATAACCGATAGTTATCAATTGCTCTAAACAATCAATCCTTTACACAGCGCACCGACATTCCTTGCATCTTATACTCGCTCGAGCTGTAGATTTCGGCATTATCGTGGAAAAGAACAATATACCATGCATAGTCAGAGGGGGGGAGATACTCCTTAGTAGTCCAAAAGTAAGCGTTCTTGCCCATGAGGTTGTAGCGCCCGGCCCAGCTACGGAATCCACCGGGAAGCGCTGAAAAACCGCTGCTGTTGTCAGCCCCGGTGTTGGGGCTGTTCCAGCCGGTGGTGGCCTTCATTTTGCCGCCTATAACTCTACCATTGCCACCTAAATACCTAAATAAGTCATTCCAATCATCAATAGTAGCCACATGCCAGCCCTTAGGGGCTAATTTGCCGGAGTTTACAGCATACCAGTTGTACAGCTTGCCATAGGCGGCATCGTTGGCGGCATTGTTATCATATATGGCATAGGCTCCTGTTTTGGTAGTTCTCCAGGCTTCATCGCTCAACCCGGTTGGTATAGACGTGCCGTCATTATACTTTGTGGTTTTCAGGTTTTCCGTCATCCATACCTGTGTGCCCATCGTTACAGTGTCATAATGGTTGCCATCTATATCTCTTACGCCTTCCCCTCCGTCGGGCTGGCCCCCGTTGTCTTTTTTGCAGGAAGCCAGGACCAGTATCGCCATTAGCGCCGCTAAATAAATGAAGGGGGAGGTTTTCGTAGCGTGTATCATAATGAAAAAATTAAGTTGGTTTTAAGGAATAAAAGTATCAAGGGCAGGATAGCAGTCAAATACTCAATTTGTAGTACGCCAACCGGTTGATATTCTTTCCCAAATACTCCTATCGCCCCCTGGCCGGTGTCTGTTATTGCAGGACAGGCGGCATTAGTACATTGCCCGGCTGGTGTTATGAGATCTAGTATATTCGCGACAGGTACTTTAACCTTATTCAACAAGCAATAAAAACAAAAACGATTGTTATGCGCGCTAATCTTCCCCGTAGAAAATTTTTAAAGGATTCCACTCTGGGCTTCGGCGGTCTTTTCATCTTTGGTCCCGGCACAAAGGAATTTGAAACACAATTTTCCGGTTTGCAAGACCTGGCCAATCTTCCGCTCAATGCCAATACCTGGACCCGTATTGTAAGAGAGGAGTACGGCGCCCGGCGATTCAGCTCCTTTCGGTATGTTCCGGACATAGACCGGTTCTTACTCTGGGGATTCCACGAGTTTCTGAGCGAGGATTATGGCAATCCTGAAAAACCCTGGACCGGTAACAAGGAATACGATATGGTGGGTTTTAACCCGGCTACGGGCCGTTGGGAAAACCAGCTCCCTCAAAACAAGCAGCGCGAATGGCAAAACCAGCTGCCGCCCATGCACCTTGCAGATAATTATTATGGCATCACCTCGGGACATTATCTTAGCCAGTTAAAGGTCCGCGAAGGCGTTCTTCGCCCCGACCTCAATATTGTGGGCGACCAGGTGGCTTACGACAGCAAACGCCGACGGATGGTTTATTTCATCAGCGGAAGAACATATGCCTATCTCGTGGAAAAACGCGAATGGGTAGATATAGGTGGAGAAAGCGCTCCTCCCCCGGTATGCTTCGGATCATTATGTTATGATCCATTCAAAGACCGGATCATCCTGTGCGGCGGAGGCCATGTGGCCGAGACCGGCCCCGATGGACGACCCGCCGGCTATACTTCTACCTGGGTCTATGATTGCGCATCCGCGCAATGGTCGCGTTTAGCCAGCCCCGTTGAACCGCCTCCGCGTATGTGCACGCGTTTGGTCTGCGATACCCGCAACCAAACAATAGTCGTCTTTGGCGGCGATGCCCAGAGCAGTTGGCTGGGCGATACCTGGATACTGGATCTAAAGACCGATACCTGGCGCCAAGGCAAAAACGCCAAGGGCCCCGGCGCGCGAGCCGGTCATTTTACCGTTTATGATCCCGCGACCGGGCTGGTGATCATCGGCGGAGGATACAACGATAAAGATCTTTCGGATATGTGGGGCTATGATACAACTAAGGACTCCTGGACAAAACTCAAGGGAGAGGTTCCTGCCGGCTGGTTTATCACTGCCGATATCATTCCTGAAAAAAGCAGGATCGTGCTGACCGCTTCCTCCAAGAGCGAGGGAGATACCCGCGGCTGCAATGAGATCTACCCGGTAAGGACAACCTGGGCCTACCAGGTAAAAAAGCAGGGACTGACCGATGCCGCTGCTGAAGGCAGGGAAACCACAGCTATCCTCAAACGCAAACCCGAAGAGACTGCCGCCGGCACAGCGCCCGACCCGGTTCGCCGCAGCGAACAAGCCAAACGCATACTGAACATGCCCGATAACCAATGGATCCATTTTCCCGATCCCGGTCGCCAGGCGATCATCCGCACCTGGGGTTCCTGCGCCTTCGATACGGACCGGGGACGCATCATCACCTGGGGAGGCGGGCACTGCGGCTACGGCGGCAACGATTACGACTCTTATGATGTTGCAGAGCATACCTGGATCGCCAGTCCGCATACAGCCGAATACCCCGAACGCGCCTGGAACAGGGGCATCAATCCCGGGGGACTGACCTTCAATGGCGCCCCCTGGATACGCCATGGCCGGAAAATATACGCTTATGACCCGATAAGCAAAAAGATCATTAATACCCGGACCATATTCCTGACCTCCGGTTATGAACCCCAGGTATTAAAAAGAATAGCAAGCCCTTCGCCCCAGGCGCCAGATAAAAACCAATATACGAGATGGAGCTATACCAAATGGGTAACCTGGGCATATGACGAGAAAGAAAAAGATGGCTGGGAGATCGTTTGCAGCGGCCTGCCCGGGCTGGACCTGACCGTTCAAACGCCATATGGGGTAATGGCGATAGACCACAACTGGGGAGCAGTCGACAATAAAGACCGCGAAGACATGAGCGTCTGGCAGGGTCAGCCCATGGTGAATAACTCCGTTTACCTGCTTAAGGTAATCGATCGCAAATGGGACAAACTTACCATCGAAGGCCCCTGGCCGCAGAATCTTTATGAAACGGCCGCCCTTGTGTACGACTCGCGTCGCAAACACCTGATCCTTCATGGAGCCGGGCCAAAAAGGGACGAGCTCTGGCGCTTTATACTGGAGAAGGGCAAATGGGAGAAGATAACGCCCGGTTTTGCCGCAGGCGCCGGCGAACAGGCGCCTGTCTGCACCCGCGAAGCCGTTTACCTGGAGAAGGATGACGCGTTGCTAACCTTCGGAGGGCCGGGAGGCGACAGAACAAAAGCCGGATTTTGGGCTTACCGGGTAGGGGAAAACCGCTGGCATAAACTGGATATCCAGCCTCCCGCAGGAAAAACAATGAACCAGATGTTCTCGCAAAACCGGGGTTGGGCCTATGATCCCATCCATGACCGGATATGGATGGTATTAGGATTAACGGGAGATATGGGCCGCGCCGAGGTATACGGACTGAAATTCAGCTTTGGAAAATAGCCTTTTTCAATAACGTCATCCAGTAAACGAATCCGGCTTCAGAACGTGCGAAAAACAAACGCAGGAATATTAGTTCCGTCGCGGCGCAATACCGTGCGCCCTTAAAACGTTAAACCTGATGAAAATCATGCTGCCACTATCGTGTAATACTTGAAAATCTTTGGTAAAAATGACCCCCGTCCTCGGAAATTATTTATAGCTTTATTGGCCCGTCCCCCCCTCTATCGAATATGCGTGTGAAAGAAGAATCATATATGACTCCCAAGGCCCCCGAGAAACCGATTGCCGGACATGAGCGAAAAAAGGAGCCTGCCCAGCAAACCGGTTCGGGAAGCTTATTGAATATGCTGCTTAAGATATTGGGCATCTATTTTATCAAAGATGGGCTGCTGGCATTGTCCCAAACAGTTTCAGCGTTGATATATCTGTCACAGTACGCTACCCGTGGAGAGGCTTTGTATAGCCTGGGGATGACGGCGCTGCCGATGCTGATCTATACTGTATGTTCCTGGCTGCTGATATTCAAAACGGAATGGATCATGCGGGTATTAAAACTGGACCGCCAGGAGGAAGTATTGTTTTCCTTTCGTTTACATCGATCGGTGGTGTTAAGCATCGTTATCATCCTGATGGGAGGTTTTTTACTGGTCTACGAGACCCCCGAATTGTTCAGGCAGGGATATTATTATGTGCAGGAAAGAAAACTATACCAGCGGATGGCGCGGCCCGATATCAGCTATTTCCTGATGGCGGCATTCCGGGTAGCCATTGGTCTGGCCCTGATCATCTTTAACCGGTCGCTGGTCAATTTAATTGAGGTCCGCCGCAAAAGATCATCGCCCTGGTACTGGCCTTTTAACAAGCTGGGAAAAAAGAAAGGGAAATATTCCGCATAAATCCTTAACTTTGCATCCGATATCAATTCTATCTCGTTTACCTTCGCTGATTTTTCTTCAAAAATAGCCTGTAAAGTTCTGATTAGTAAAGATATTCTGCTGATACAGCGCAGTTGTGGTCAGCAAAGACCGCATTTTTCATTAAAAAAATAAATATTACGACGTTGACATTTGAACAATTGAATTTGTCAATGCCCATTCTAAAGGCATTGCAAGATGAAGGATATATGCATCCTACCCCTATTCAGGAACAGTCTATTCCCCACGTATTGGCGCAGCGGGATCTCCTCGGTTGCGCGCAGACAGGAACAGGTAAAACGGCTGCATTTGCCATCCCTATCCTACAGTTGCTTTCCGACCGGAAAGCCTCAGGCAATAGTAAACCCGGCGTTATCAAAGCCCTGGTACTCACGCCTACCCGCGAATTAGCAATACAGATCGAGGAGAGCTTCAAAGCGTATGGAAAATATACCGATCTGAAGAAGCTGGTCATTTTTGGCGGCGTTCCCCAACATGCGCAGACCATCGCGCTTCGACGCGGAGTCGATATACTGGTAGCGACGCCAGGCAGACTGCTGGACCTGATTAACCAGCAGCTGATCAGCCTGCAAAACATTGAGATCTTTGTATTGGACGAAGCCGACAGGATGCTGGATATGGGTTTTGTGCACGACGTTAAAAAAGTCATTGCCCGCCTGCCGCAGAAAAGGCAGACCCTGTTTTTTTCAGCTACCATGCCTAAAGAGATCCAGCAGTTGGCCGGCTCCATCCTTACCAACCCGGCCAGGGTGGAAGTCACCCCTGTATCGTCCACTGCCGACACCATCCGGCAATCGGTATATTTTGTAGAGAAAAAGGACAAACACGCCCTGCTGGTCCACCTGTTAAAGGACGAATCCATCAATACGGCGCTTGTCTTTACGCGTACCAAACATGGGGCGGACAAGGTAGCCAAGTTGCTTTATCGTGCAGGAATAGGCGCAGAAGCGATTCACGGCAACAAATCACAGAACCAGCGTCAGCGCGCGCTGCAAAATTTCAAACAGCAGCGCACCCGCGTGCTGGTGGCCACGGATATCGCTGCCAGGGGAATTGACGTAAACGAGCTTTCACATGTGATCAACTTTGAATTGCCCAATGTTCCCGAGACCTATGTTCACCGCATAGGCCGCACCGGGAGGGCAGGCGCCAGCGGCATAGCCTTCTCCTTCTGCGATACGGAAGAAAAAGAATACCTGAAAGACATTCATAAACTGATTGCGCGGACCATTCCCGTGGTGACGGAACATCCCTTTCATGCCGCCCCTGGCGCCGCGCCGGCCAGGCCGCCGGTAAGCATTCAGCGGCATCGGAGGGAAGGAGCAATGCAGCCCGCGGAAAGAAGCCGCCGGCCCCAAAGAAACTATCGTCAGCCTGTAAGAAATCACTAAGGGATCATTTTATCCCGCATGCAGATCGACCCCATCTCCCGAACCGGCAGGGGCCGGGAAGGCAAAACGGAAAGAACATGATCGATCCCGAAAGGTTCATCAGCCCGCAGAGAATCGCTAAGGAACATAGTCGTATCGGGAAGGAGGGGCAAGATCTTCCTCATTTTTCAGCTCCGGAATAATCAGGCCGGAACGGCAGGTAAGGTTTTTGCATAGGTGTTCCAAAACCCTATATGATAAAAAATCAACTTCCCGTTTTGGCCTTAGTTATGCTCAGCAGCTTTCTGTTCAGCGCATGCGAAGTAGTGGGCGGCATTTTTAAAACAGGCATGTGGTCGGGCATACTCATCGTTGCGCTGGTATTTGTTCTTGTTTTTTGGCTGATCGCCCGGTCGCGAAAAAAGTAGTTATTGCAGCATGCGAAAATAAAAAGCGCGCTCCTGCCTTGTCCGCCTGTTGCGAGGTAAATAAGCAATAGGCGCCGGTATTTTAAAAGCTGAATCCCAGCGACAGGCTTCCATAAGCCTGAAGCTTAGGTTCCATCTTCCAGAAATTATCCGATGGAGGATCGCAGAATACAGACGGGCCGGCATTGGCTTTAAAGAAAAGCCCCCCGCTCGTACGCTGGTAACGGTATCCTATATTCGGTATAAAATACAGGTATAGATCCGACTGGCTTTTTTTATCCTCTGCCGTGATTGTATAGATATAAGGGATCAACATTCCTCCGAATTCGAAGTGATGATCGCCCTTGCCGGTAAAAGCGGAGAGGCCCAAAGGCGCGGAAACATCATTCTTGTTTACCGCAAAACCAACCTGAAAAGCATAGGACAATTTCTTACCAACATGAAAAACCCTATCGTAATTCAACGAATAAGGAGAAGCCTGGGAAGAAAGCTGCGCATAAAACGTGTTCCTGGCCGGGCTGGTTTCCTGGCCATAACCCTTCAATACAGGCAAAACAAAGAGAAAGACAAAACAAATAGCGTATAAATTCCTCATAATAAAGCTTTAGTCCATGAACTCCTCCATGGAAGATTAAACGGGCAGGTCCCTTTCACAACAATCAACGGTACAGAAGTTAAAGAGGAGCGGTAAAAGCTTTGTGAAGGATATCGAACTTACAAAATGATCCGGTACGGTAATTGCAAATTGTATACCAAAACAAAAATCTCTGCGCAAGATAAGACCTCCCGACGAAATATAGGCGAAAAAAATACAACAGCGTAAATTACGCTAAAACAGCCATGGAAAAACAGATAAAAAAAACGGTTTTACTGGGAGCTTCGGACAATCCAGCGCGATACAGCTATCTCGCCATCAACCAACTTCGCGCAAAGAACCATCCGGTAGAAGCCATCGGAAGAAAAAAAGCGACCGTGGCCGATATAGCCATTGGCACAGAGAAGAAACCGGTGGAAAATGTCGATACGGTGACCCTGTACCTCAACCCGGCCCATCAACAGGAATATTACGACTATATCCTCTCGCTTAAACCCAAAAGGATCATTTTCAACCCGGGAACAGAGAACGGAGAACTCGCCGCCCTTGCCGAGAAAAACGGCATACAGGCGGTAGAAGCCTGCACCTTAGTATTGTTGGGCACAGGTCAATATTAATGCTGAAGCACAACCTGGCGACCTGCTTATTCAAAGAATAGCTGGCGGCAAATTATCCGGATTTTTCCGTCCGGGCTCCATGCTTTTTTCATCCCTGAACGGCGCGGTATGCTTATTGTATATACAGGTTAAATCCAATCTTCCTCAGGATACCGCCTGGGTTAATCACCGAATTAGTATAGCGCGTTACCAATAAATTTCTGAAACTCATTTTAGCAAGCTAAAAAGGGATTTTTTGCTTAAACGCTGATCCATGAAATGCAACTGCATCCTGCTATCCGGCCTGTTATGCCTGCTGCCCTGCGCGGTAGCATGGGCCCAGCAAACCCGGTTACCCCTTCATCAAAAGAAGACAGACAAACCCCTGCTGTTTGCCGCTCTTCCGGAAAGGTTCGAATGCGACGCGGCTGAGATATCCGCGCTCTTTTCCCGGGAAATCAACGAGCGTTTTTCAACGTCGTTATCCGACCGGCTCCTGCTGGAAGGTTTGGTTATCGATAAGATGCTCGACAATCGCGGGGTCCTCTCCGTTAACATCAGGTTGCAGAACTACGATAACGCGTTGTTCAACCTGACGCTTAGGCTGCAGGCCAATAATACGGCAAGCATCCAGGGAAGAATATTGCATCCACGGTATGGCGATGCGCTGATGCTTACCAAAGAAAACAATACATTTTATTTATACAAACGCGATCAACGGTTAGTAATGCCCGAATAACCCGATATCAGATGAAAAGCGTCGCCCAGATACAGCCCCACGAATTTATACCGGTCTTGCCCGGACAATTTTCCCGGCTTCGCAAAAACAGGGGCGGAAAGTTGACCTCCCGGCATCCAAAAGTCTATCCCCCTATTATATCTACCATATCTAACCGAATATTAAGATTCGGCCTAAAAAAGATATTCCTGGCTTTTATATATGCCGTTTGGTTATTACCCTGCCTGGCTAACGGGCAGCCTGCTTCGATCAGCGGCCTGAGCAATGGACGGCCCACTGTATACCTCGATTTTGACGGCCATTTTGTCCGGGGCACTTCCTGGAACTGGGACAGCGCCATTCACGCGGCGCCGAGCGGACTGTCGCAGGCTGCTATCGACGAAATATTGAACCGGGTGACGGAAGACTACCGCATTTTCGAGATCGATATTGTCATCGACTCTATCATCTACGAGAACGCTCCCCTGGAAAAACGATTGCGCGTTATCATCACTCCTACGCACAACTGGTATGGCAACGCCGGAGGCGTAGCTTTTGTGGGCTCCTTTATCTGGGGCGATGATACGCCTGCCTGGGTATTCAACACGCTCCTGGAAAATAACCCCAAATACATAGCAGAATCCATCTCCCATGAAATCGGTCATACGCTGGGATTGCAACACCAGAGCAAGTACAACAACAATAATTGCCAGCTGATAGCCGAATACTACGAAGGCGGGGGCTCGGGCGAAGTCGGATGGGCGCCTATCATGGGCGCCAGCTACTATAAAAACCTCTCCGTTTGGCATTATGGGACCAGTATTGAAGGCTGTTCAGTGATCCAGAACGATATAGCGATCATTACCCAGGGCGCGCATGGGTTGAAGATGCGTAGCGACGATCATGGCAATACGGCGCAGGACGCCACGCCGCTTGCCCTTTATAGCTCCCTGATACAGTCCTCAGGGATCATCAATAATGCGGCCGACCGCGATGTATTCAGCTTCAATATTCAAAGCCCGTCCACGCTTCATATTCAGGCTATCCCCTATCATGTTGCTGATAATAATTCCGGCGCCAACCTCGACATTAAACTGAGCCTCGTAAAAAACGGAACCGATACCCTCGATCATTATAATCCTCCGCAATTTTTGAGCGCGGCGATAGACACCAACCTGGCCGCAGGCTCGTACCTGCTGGTAGTGGATGGCGTAGGAAACAATTACATAACCGACTATGGGATCGTCGGTTATTACACGTTGCAGGGATCGCTTTCCATAACGTTGCCGGTCACCCGCCTGATACTCACGGGAGAGACCGTAAACAACGAACACCAGCTGAAATGGAGTTTCATGGCCGATGAGCCCGTTAAGGAAGCCGCAATAGAGATCTCTCATGATGGTATTGTATTTACCCAACTTACCGCCATGCATCCTGCAGTCGCCAGCTTTACAAACCAGGTCGCCGCCGGGGACAGCGGCAACAGGTATTACCGCGTTAAACTCATTACGCTCAATGGGGAAAGGGCGTACTACTCAAACATCATTTCCTTGCAGCATCGCCCGGGAGCAGACATCTCCTTATCAGGCAATATCATCGATCAAACCATCAGGTTAAATGTCCGCGTACCCTCCGCCTACCGGCTATCGGACGCATCCGGGCGCCTCCTGGCGCAGGGAACCCTCGTCCCTGGCTTTCACCATCTTCCTGTACATACGGCTCAAAAAGGCTTGCTATTCCTGAAGATATTCAATAGTAAAGACCAGCAGGTATTTAAGCTCGTCAAACAGTAACGGCCTGCCCCAGCCGGCGATAATGATTTCTTCATTTTGCCGCGACGGGTTTTTTTGGTACATTAGGAAAACCAATTTATATGAAATGGAGAAGGTTTAATGGCGACCCCATCGACCTGCCTATAGCAGACGCCGTGGAAAAAGCAATAAAAAGAGAAACAGCCAACGGATTCCATTTGAAAGTATGTATCGGCACCGACTCCCAGGTAAAAGGCGCCGAAACTGAATTTGCTACCGTTATTGTTTTTTTACGGGAAGGGCATGGCGGGTTCATGTTCATTCATAACGAGAAGGACAAACGCAGCTATACCATCAAGGAGAGGATGCTGGTGGAAGTAGCAAAAAGTATTGAGATTGCCTATGAGCTTTGCAACCTGTTTACAAAATACAATGTAGACATGGAAGTGCATGCCGATATCAATACGAATCCGCATTTCAAAAGCAACGACGCCCTGAAAGAAGCAATGGGCTATATCCTGGGAATGGGATTTGCATTTAAGGCAAAACCGGAAGCTTTTGCCAGCAGCAGTTGCGCCAACAAAATAGTGAACTGAGCGGCAGCGCCAACCCCGGCTCAGGGATCGGGCTCCAGGTATTCGTTTGTATGTTCTTCTATGAAATCAAGTATTTTATCCCGCCCCATCTTTTTCACCGCGCTGGTGACGAAATGAGGGGGAAGAAACTGCCATGTTTTTCGCATAGCGTCAAGGAATGAGCGGATATTGGCGCTCACTACTTTTTGCTTTTCCTTATCGGCCTTTGTAAATACCAGGCAGAAAGGGACCTCCCACTTGCCCAACTGGTCCACGAATTCAAGATCTATTTTCTGAGCGGTATGCCGACTGTCCAGCAGCACAAAAACATTTACGAGATTTTCTCTTTTGCGCAGATAATTTTCAATCATCTGACCCCAGCGATTGCGCGCGTTATGCGACACTTTGGCAAATCCATATCCCGGCAGGTCTACCAGGTACCATTCTTTATTGACGATAAAATGATTGATCATTTGCGTTTTGCCCGGCGTTGCCGAGGTCTTGGCCAGCTTCCGGTTATCGCACAGCATGTTGATAAGGGATGATTTCCCTACATTGCTTCTCCCGATAAATGCATACTCCGGCTTATCCGGCGCGGGACATTTGGTAAAATCGGGACTGCTAATGACATATTCGGCCGATTTAATAAGCATAGCAGGAAATTTAGCAGAATTTTCTGGTAATTTTGCGATCCATGCCTACATATTCACACGACAATATTGTTCCATTTAAAGGTTCAGCGCAAACAAAAAAACAACAGGTGGAGGGAATGTTCGACAAGATCGCCTTCCGCTACGATTTTCTTAACCGCTTTCTATCCGGCGGCATTGATGTTTACTGGAGAAAACTCCTGATAAAAGAACTCGTCCCGGGCAAACCAAAAGATATACTGGATATAGCCACGGGCACCGGCGATGTAGCAATCATGGCCTATAAGCGATTGCGCCCCTGCAAGATCACCGGCATAGATATTTCAAACGGGATGCTGGAACTGGGCCGTAAAAAAATTGCCAAATACAGCCTGCAGGATCATATCCGCCTTTACCAGGGCGATAGCGAGGCCATTCAGTTTCCCGACAGTTCTTTCGACGCCGTGACGGTCGCTTTTGGCGTCAGGAATTTTGAAAACCTCGAAAAAGGCCTTGCAGAGATGTACCGCGTGCTCCGGCCCGGCGGAACGCTGGCCATCCTGGAATTTTCCCAACCCAAAAACAAACTCTTCAGGCCGTTCTACAATATGTACATGAAGGTCGTCGCCAATCGCATCAGCGCTTTTTTTGGCAGCAACCGGGCGGCTTACGAATACCTGCACGCTTCTGTTGAGGCCTTCCCCGAAGGAAAAACCCTGCAGAGAATTATAAAACAGACCGGTTTTGAAAATGCATTTTTCAGGAGACTGACCCTGGGCATATGCACCATTTATTGCGGGAAAAAACAAGCGGCAGCGAGGGAAAAAGACGTTTAGCGGGCCGCTGATCCTACTTGTCATAGCCAAACGATAAAAAGCCGGCATACCGGCCCGCGCCGAAGCGCGCGATAATCCTATTTTACCCTAACCAAACCCGCCCGGCCGCCAATATTTGTATTGTTTTAACTTTCTTCCCTGTTCCGCCCGGGGCAGGATAAAAATAGTTTTCATAAGTTTACCGCTTACAGAGATGTTATAATATGGTCCGCCGGCAATTATTTTTACATTTAGCCGTTATCCAAAATGGTTTAAACCAGTAGTTTTTACGATGTTGAACGCCAATGTACAATTCCTGCAATCCCTTTTTCGTATCTAAACTATAAGTTATTGGGTCATATCTACTTATGTATTTATCAGGTTTATGGAGGCTTAAAAAGCAAAGTGTAAAAGGGATCCTTCTCGGGGCGCTTATTTCCGGTCTGCTGATCTCTTCCGAAAAGGTATCTGCCCAGGCGGAACTGAACCTTCCCAACCATGACGATAAAAAATTTTATATCGGCATCGGAATAATGTACAATAAATCGAGGTTTCAGCTAAGTCATCATTCCCGGTTCTTACAAAGCGATACGGTCATGCTCGCCAGCCCCGAAAACGCCGGTGGTTTCGGGCTATCCGGAATGAATAATTTTGTGCTCTCCCCCCGGTTCTCCGTGAGGGCCAGTATGCAGTTTATGCTGTCTTCAAAAAATCTTACCTATAACCTTACCTACCCCGATGGAAGAAAGGAGGAACAGCCGGTGACAAGTAAAAAGGTCGAGTCCATCTCCTTTGGCGTCCCGGTACATCTAAAATTCCGGTCGGACCGCATCGAGAATTTCCGCGTATATATGTTCGGCGGCGGTAAAATAGAATATGACCTGGCTTCAAACGCCCGCGCCAAAAAAGCCGAGGAACTGGTGAAGCTGAAGAAATTCGATATGAGCCTTGAAGGCGGGATCGGTTTTAATTTCTATTTCCCAGTATTTATCCTCTCCCCGGAAATAAAGATCAGCCAGGGATTGATCAATAGCCATAGCCGCGACGAAAACCTCAAGTTCTCCAATGTTATCGACAAGCTGAATTCCAGGATGATCGTTTTCTCCCTGATCTTTGAAGGATAAAGACCGACAACCTGTTTTCCTCTGCCGGAAAAGCGCGAGAGAAAGCCTCAAAAATAAAACGGAGCGCTTGAGCATCGCTTAAACGAAAGCTTTCCCACCAGCCGCCCGAATAAAAAGAGGCCGTATCGATCTTCTGATACAGCCTCACGATGATCTGATTCCGCCCGCTCAACTCATGATCTTCGCGGTAATATAAAAAGACAACAAAATGCAGATTGGCGACAGATACCACAACAATACGTCCTTCGTACCTGCGGCGCGCAAGGATTGCTGAAAGATATTAATGAACAACAACAGGATATAAAATACAATGATCAGCACAAAGCCGGCTTTCTGGATCACCGCCTGAATGCCTCCGAAAGCGATACTGCTCAGCACATCTTCATCAATGATCATTTTAGCGGAAATAAAGATCAACAGCATCAATGCCGTTAAAGGAATAGCGCATAAGCCTCCTGTTAATAATTCATTCCGGAAACTGGGCTTGCCTGATAACATCTTTATACCAAAAGAAAAAGCCGATATCAACAACAGCAGGACAACGGCAGCTATTGCGCTTCGGACCATAATGCTGAACCACGGCGCATATTCCCGGAACTCCCCGGGGAGCGTGAAGAAAACGAGAAACATACACAGTATTGCCGCCGACGCAATAAGGACGATAGCATGGAAAAAACTTTTCTCTGAACGATTAACAAACAACTGGTACGTCCCGTTAAATGGTTCCATGAATATTTTTTTCACGATGCCCATCAGGTCCTGCTTATAAAACTGTTTCAATGCTTCCTTGTCTGCTATCGGAGTCGTAGCAGCCGTTTGTGTTTGTGCTTGCGTTTCCGGCTGCGTTTTCGAAATATCGGCGTCCGGTTGAGAGGGGGTTAATTCATTTTCCATATATATGTATTTTTTAGTGGCCTGGAAAGCGACACGAACTTAATAACCTGATCCGGCAAGGACAACCTTCATTTATTATTTGCCGGAGCGCAATGATTGACCGATGGTATTTCTCAGATAACTGGAGAGTTCATATGCGGAACGGAGCGTGGCGCCAGGGCTTCTGAAGCCTGTAAAAGTAAAACGCATCCTAATATAAAGAAAATATCGGAAATTTAATAAGTTGACTATTAGCTATTCTTGAAATTTTTCGGCCCTCTTCCCATAAAAATCATCAATTACCTGACAACTCAATCAAAATCATTGCGCTGAAGGCGGCGATTTAAGACGCCCTCCAAAGATCATTACCAAGGTCACTTTTTTGCCAGCGGCGATCAGCCAGAACCCGAATTACCCCAAGCCGGTTTGAAAGCGCGGTTGAGGTAAAGAGCTTCCAACTCTTTTCCAACGCAAACGTTTTTATTTTAATGCAATAATTCCCTTTTACGAAGTAAATTGACGATCCGTTCAGATCGATAAATCTTAATCAGGATGAATACAAAAACCAACACGCGCATGCCAGAAAAAAATTGTCGGCCAGGAAGGTCAATGGCCAATCTTAAGAAGACAGCGGACCGTTATACAACGCCTTTTTTAGCGATCCTGTTCCTTGCAGGACAGTTATTAGCATCTCCCTCTTCCATGTATGGGCAGATCGCCAAGACCGGAGCAAATACCGTAGACGAGTCGACCGCTACAGGAGAGAAACAATCCGTATGGGCCGTTCCCGCAGAGCAGAAAGTGCGGCCGGACGACAAGATCGAATCCGCAAACCTGGTTTGGTCGGCAGCCAGTAAAAAGATAAACCTATCCGGCGCCGGCAATGAACATGTGCCTTTCCAGGTGATCATTACCAGTCCGCCGCCGCCAGGCAGAAGGCCCAAACCTGCAGGAGGCTTTTTTATCACTGCTTCCGATCTCAGGTCAAAGGAAGGGAAGACCATCTCCCGCGAGAATATCCAGTTTTTTCTCCAGCACTATATCATGCTATACGGCAAATCAAGCGCTATAGGGGAAACAGGCTATTGGCCGGATGCGCTTGCGCCCATCAAAGAACCGTTTACCATGGCGGCACAATATAATGTTGTGCGCAATCGCCCGGTCTGGGTAGACCTGAACATCCCTGCCGGTACGCCGGCCGGAACATATACCGGAACTGTCACGGTAACGCAAAACCAGAAAACGCTGGAGACCCTGAACCTGGAAGTGCAGGTATATAATTTTTCGCTTCCCGAAACCACCAGCCTCATCACCTATATGAACATATCCAAAGGATGGCTGTCAAGATTCTATAACAAGGATGCTTCTTCCCCCGAGATGGATAAGCTCACGCAAACCTATTACGATTTCCTATACAGCCGTCGTATGGAGCCCTGGTTCAATTACCAGTTGGAACCGCATATTGAAGTGAAGGGAGATAAGGTAGAAGTAAAATTCAACGACGACCGGTACCGGTATTATATGAATAAGCTTCACAGCAAACGCGTGTTGCTGGACGCTTTACCCGGAGAGCTGCACCGGCAGATAAAGGACCCTGAATTCTCAAAAGGATTTAACGACAAGGTAAAATCTTATTTATCGCAGGTAGAAGCATATTTCCGCAAGAATGGATGGAAAGACCGGTTGGTATTTAACAGTCCAGTAGACGAACCCAATACCCAGCAAGAATACGAGGATACCCGCAAATGGGCCGCTATGGTGCATGAAGCGGCAAAAGGCGTTCCCTTTCTTTCTACAGAATCGCCTGTTCCGGATGATCCGGATTGGGGAACCCTTCGCGGGCATGTCAATCATTTTTCTGTGCATGGCAATGCGCTGAACCATGGAAACGTGAAGCAAGCCATTAAGGAAGAACAACAGAAGGGCGGAGAGATCACCTGGTATATTTCCTGCGATCAGACCTATCCGCAGCCGAATTATTTCATTGACGCGCCAGCTATGGATCCCGTTATGGTTCCCTGGATCACGGCTAAATATAAAATGGCCGGATTCCTATACTGGGCCGCTAATTTCTGGCCTGAAACCCCCAATCCCTGGCTGGACCCGATAACCTTTATCTCGGGCTTCCTGTGCAGCGACGGATACCTGCTCAACGGAGAAGGCGTACTGCTTTATCCCGGCGATCATACCAAACGGTTTACCGGTCAACCTGATGTGGACGGCCCTGTTTCTTCCATTCGCTTCGAGCTGCTGCGCGAGGGTATTGAAGATTACGAATATTTACAGATGCTTAAAAACCTGGGCGATGGAGAATACGCCGATTCGCTGGTCAGCCAGATGGTCATCGATGTCAGCGCGTTTTCACGGAGCCGCGAGGAGCTTTATTCGATCAGGAAAGCCATGGCGGAAAGACTCGAAAAACTAAAACGCAAATAAAGAAACCGGAGAGATACCCCGAACACATCTATCTCAATAAGAGCGGCGGAATGCGCCGCTCTTATTTTTTTGCCGGCAGTTATTTTAGTCTATTGCCTAAAGGCTCGAAAATCCACGATATCCGACCCTTAAAACAAAACCCGACTCCCCCAAAAAAATGCTTCTCCAAAAAAAGAAAACGCACATCTCATAACAATTTTCGGGGAGACCCTATTTTCTCGAAGGCGCAAGAATGTTTCCTCTTTTGTAAAACCAATTTTCCTTTGCGAAAAGGTCGATCCTATTTTAGCGCCGCAATAAAGGCAATCGGTCAGCCGCCGGGATACAAATATTTGTAGACAGAAAAGACTCGCCCTCAGATATGCGCGGCCATTGCCGGATCGCTGACGCTATGTTTGCCGGTCTCTACCCTGCCCGCAAACCGGCGAAGATACCCCCCCGCTGCCTGCACCGAGAAATCATACCAGTTGCCACTGCTTTTCAACAACCAGTTCTTCTTTTTCTTTCTGCCCGAACCCATCCGGAAAGACCAGGGGCCTTCATACTGATACGCATTGGAAGAAAGGGTCAGTTCCACCGGCTCGCTACTATTGTTCTGCAGGATCACCGACAACCCTCCCCTCCTGTGGTTATACTCAAGCGTAAGATCGGGTTCGGGCGATAAGATATTACCCGAAAACTTATGAAAATAACCATTAGGGCCATACACTTCCAGATCATACGCGCCTCCGTCCGGCGATACATCCCACTGGTCCGATAAGGATTTGCCCGCTTCCACCGTATAACGCCGGGGAATGCGGTCTAAATGATTAAGATCATACACATGATACACGGCGCCCACCTTGCCCACATTTTCAAATACCAGGCTGATCTTATTTTCATCCCTTAACGCCTGGAAACGCGTATGCAGCCGGTAAGGCAGGGCCCTGGAATAGCGGGTTCCTTTTTCCTGGTATAGCGGCGCGGGCGTCTCCGGCGCCGCAGGCGTCGGTAATAATCTGGAAGCGGCATCCAGCGAAGCATGGTCCGAGGTATCCGGCATCTCCGGAAACACTGGGTCATTGGGCGTTTCAAAATCAAAGGCCGAAACAAGATCGCTGCTCACCGAGCGATGCCAGGGGCTGATCGCCGGTACCGTAACCCCAAAACGTTGCTCAATAAACTGACCAACGGAAGTATGGTCCGCAACCTGCGAGTCCACCCATCCGCCCTTGCTCCAGGGAGACACGATATACAGCGGCACGCGGGGGCCCATGCCCCAGGGACGCAGGTTCCCCGTGATCGTATCCCGCTTGTCCTGGTAGCGATAGCGTCGCTCTCCGCCTTCAAAAGGATTCCGAAATGGCGGAGCGTCAGGGTCATCGTGAAAATACATACCCGCGACATCAATGGTAGATTTACCCGCCAGCGTATTGTCCAGGTTATAGGAAGGCACGGCAGGCGCGGGAATATGATCAAAAAGGCCATCGTTCTCATCGAAGGTCAGGAAGAAAACGGTCTTGCTCCAGACCTCAGGATTGGATATAAGCGCGCTCAACACCGAATGCGTAAAATCCGCGGCGCGGTATGGACTGGAAGGCGCTCCCGGATGTTCCGAGTCGGCTTTTGAAGGCAATACCCAACATACCTGCGGAAGCGTATTGTTTTTGACATGCTCGGCAAGATCCTCTATCGACCAGTTCTTCAGTCCATTTTCGTATATGGGAGAACCGGGTTGGGCAGTGCGGAAACTTTCAAAGGCCAATCCTCCGTGCATCAACCCTTCCCAGTTGTTATTCGGATCCTGGTAGATCCGCCAGCTGATCCCCGCCTTCTCCAAAACATCCGGTATTGTATCCCATTTAAACGAACTGCCATAATAGCTATAACCGGGATCCGGCATCTTGCCTCTTACCCTACAACGATGGTTCAAGGGTTCCGACTCCAGGTCGGTACAGTTAATGCCTGCGGCCCTTTTTTCGGGATCGAAATTGGAGCCCGACCAAAACATGACCCGGTTAGGATCGGTGCTTGACGCCACCCCGCAATGATAGGCATCGCTAATCGTAAAGGATTCAGCCAGCGCATACTGAAACGGAATTTCTTCACGCGTATAGTAAGCCATTGAATAAGGCGTTTTAAACAGGGGCCAAAAGCCATATTTGCCCTGGTTCCAGGCAGCCTGCATATCATCAAACCCGTGAGGAGTGCCTTTGACAAACGCCGCGTTTGATTTGTTCTTATGAGCCCGGTAAGGAGGAACGATCTTCTTGCCATCCGACTGGTAAAAAGCCCTTTGACCGCTTTCCAAAGGGATCGGGAACCGGTCGCCAAAGCCCCTCACGCCCCTCATCGTTCCAAAATAATGATCGAAGGAGCGGTTCTCCTGCATCAGGATCACGATATGCTGCACATCCTTTATAGAACGGTTAACATTATACGCTTCTACCGCCAGCGCTTTTTGAATTAGCGCGGGCAACACTGCCGAGGCTACCCCGGCGCCAGCGGAAAGCTTTAAAAATTTTCTTCGATCAAGTTTTGACATAATAAATAGTTTAGGATGCTTCAAATATAACAAAGCTGTTTAAGAAGCCGCGCACTTTGAAGATTAAATCTCGGTAGCCATTGAACAAAATCAGGGTCCGGCCGAAATACGATCCGGTTAGGTCCGGCGCCCGATCCGGTTCGCCGCAGGTTTTCCTAACTTTGGCCATTGGAATAGACTTGTAACAAAATAAGTTCAGCGAGGCAATGAAGTATTTTCTTTTTTTATGCTTATCCATAGGCATTATCCATAAGGGTTTCAGCCAGGCAGGCGATACAACGCAATATCATTTAAAGTACAGGGTAACAGGAATTCTCAACAAAACCAATGACACCCGCTCGCAGGTGCTCACCAATGCCCTTGGCCTGAGCCTGGTCAGAAAAAAGATAGAATTAAACAGCAATAATGTTTGGGTATACGGGCGCCAAAACAAACAACTGACCAATAACGATTTCACGTCTACGCTCAACCTGGACTTCCTTAAAGAGCTCCAGCGCCTTTATTATTGGGGGCTGGCCAATTTCGCCTCCAGTTATTCCCTGAAGATCAACAGCCAGTTACAAGCAGGCGCTGGCATCGGCTATAATGTGCTTAACAAGCCCGGAATATCACTAGTCATCAGCGACGGTATCCTCTATGAAACCAGTGAAATGCAACCGCAGCCGGCAACAACCGAAAAATACAATACGTTTAGGAATTCATTTCGCATAAAACACAAGCTGGCGCTGAGCCAACGCCTTTCGCTGGACGGCGCTCATTTCTGGCAGCCTTCGCTCTCCCGCTTCGATGATTACCTGATACAATCCTCCTCAACGCTTTCCTATCAATTGCGGAAATGGCTTAGCCTGACCGCCGCCGTTACCTACAATAAAGTATCCCGCACGCAAAGAGAGAACCTGCTGATCAGCTTCGGGCTCGCCGCAGAAACCATATTCTGATGGGTCAATCCTCCTGCTATCCCCGAAATACCTTATCAGGCAATAACTGATATACATTGTATTATAATGACGGCGTCTACCCTAAATAATCTTTCCGGTATTGCGGCGCCTTTCTCATCATAGACGCTTGCTCGTAAGCATAGGCCATAGCAATCAGATCAGGTTCTGTATAGGCCGTGCTGAAAAAAGATATTCCTGAAGGCAAGCCTTTTACCGATCCCATAGGAATAGTAATATGCGGAAAGCCGGAGATGGCGGCGGGCGTATTAAAAGAAGGGCCGGTTCCATAATCGCCGTTGATAAGGTCTATGCAGCAGGCTACGCCGTGGGTGATACCAGACAATGCATCTATCTTGTGTTCTGCCATCAGGTCGGCAATGATTTTTCGGGAACTCAATACCTGCGCCAGGGCGTGTTTATATTCCCCGCTGTCCAGGTCTCCTTTCTCATTACTCTGAACCAGCAGTTCCTGTTTAAAAAATGGCATGGCAACGGAGGCATTGGCTTCATTAAAGGCAATAACATCTGCGATCGAGCGAACGCTTGCGCCAGCGCCGGCAAGATAGCGGTTCACGCCCTCCTTGAATTCATATAACAACACAACCATTTCAGCATTGCGGATAGGATCCAGCGCTTTAAACAACTCCACTTCCACTATGGTCGCGCCCTGCTCCTTAAGGATATTGATCGCTTCCCGGAATAACCCGCCCGTGGCTAAACGGCTTTTAATATGCGTTGGATCGACGCCGATACGCTTTCCCTTAAGACCGTTCTTATCCAGAAAAGGCGTATAATCCGTCAGCGCTTTTCCTTTACTTTCTTCGGTTATTGCATCCGACGGATCTGCTCCGGTAAGAGCTCCCAATAAAATAACGGCGTCCTCCAAAGTTCTGGCCATTGGGCCTGCAGTATCCTGGGTGGAAGAAATAGGAATAATTCCCGATCTGCTCCATAATCCTACCGTCGGCTTGATAGCAGCCAGGCCATTTACAGAAGCCGGCGATACGATAGATCCGTTCGTTTCAGTACCGATGCTTATCGCGCACAGGCTGGCGGCTACGGCCGCGGCCGAACCCGAGCTGGAGCCGCAGGGATTGCGATCTAAAATATATGGGCATCTTGTTTGCCCGCCGCGGCTACTCCATCCGCTTACAGAACGGTTACCCCGGAAATTTGCCCATTCGCTCAGGTTTGTTTTGCCGAGTAACACGGCCCCGGAGGCGCGCAATTGTTTTATAATAAATGCATCTGCTTTTGCCTTATTGCCCGACAATGCCAGGGCGCCTGCAGTAGTCATCATCTTATCCCCGGAATCAATATTGTCCTTGATAAGCACGGGAATGCCGTGTAAAGGGCCTCTTACCCGGCCTTGTTTCCTTTCCTTATCCATCGCCGCTGCCATAGACAGCGCGTCGGGGTTTATTTCGATCACTGCATTTAATGACGGTCCCTGCCGGTCTATTGCTTCGATGCGTTTGAGGTATCCCCTGGTTATGTCAGTAGCGCTCAGCGCGCCCTGCCGCATTTTCTCCTGCAATTGATTAACAGAAGTTTCTTCAAGGTTTTGGGAAGGGAATATGGCTGGAGCCGCATCCGGTTTGCCCGAAAACAACATTCCCATGCCTGATAAAGAGCCGGCTTGCAGAAATTTTCTTCTATCCATAGACAAGCTTTGTATTAAAATACGCTGTTTACAGGATATTCATATAAAAAACTTAAGGCATTGGCCGGACAATGAGATCAGGGATCCTCAGCATTTGTCCTGATTATTTACAATGGTTGTGATCATTTACGCCTGTCCTGGCTATTTTTAAAATCATAAGCCCGTTGGACTGCTGTAGAACGGCGCGCCTTCCCGATTTTGTCTTTTTTTTCCCAAAATGATCCTGTCCTTTTCAAGGCGCCTTGCCGAAATCCGCTCTGGCGCTGCATTTCATTTTTGGCGCCAGATTCGTTATACTCTAATCGGTTTTTCATAGGATATTGGATTTAAAACGGGCTGGATTTCTATCCGGCCTTTTTTTATGTTACTAATGAATAGGACGACTCATCGGCTCCAAGGGCCCGGTCACAATATCATAGAAGACCGACAACACCGAGGAAATCAAAAAATTAAATGCGTCATTGCTTAAAGAAAAAGGCAATGAGATTATCTTAGTTTTTTTTATCGGGTTTCATTAAACGTTTTATTTCGTCCGACTTAGTTTAAATGCCGTTTAAAGGAACAAAACAAAAAATTCTGCGTCGTGTTAAACGGCGTCGTGTGGTCTTCCGTTATGCACCGAATTTTGTCAAAGCCATTACTAAGCTCTGCAGTCAATTTTTCTTCGCTGTATTGTCGTATTTCAAGCCCGCTACATTTTTCTGGTCCATCTGTTGAAAATGTTCCAATGGTCATATAACCATTAACGTGATTTCTTGCTATACCAAGGTATTTTGAAACCTGCTCGCTTGTTGTTAGGAAATGAAATGTTGCCCTGTCGTGCCAAACGTCGTAATTTGTTGTCGGCTTAAATTCTGTAACATCGCTTACTATCCAATTCACTTTTTGCGCTTTATCGCCCAAACGTTTTTTTGCTTTGTCGAGCGCATTTTTGGAAATGTCAAGCACGGTAATATTCTCGTAGCCTTCGTCAAGTAAACAGTCCACAAGTTTGCTTTCGCCGCCGCCCACGTCAATAATCTTAGCTGTTTTAGGCAAACCAAATGAATGAATAAAATCCAATGATGTTTTAGGAATCTCCTGTGTCCAGCTTACTTCATTTGGTTGTTTGGTAGCATAAATTTTATTCCAATGATAGGCCTGGTTTTTGACAACCGCATTTATGGTATGGTGAATCAACTCTAATGTATCAAGGCTTCCCATTTCTTCCCCTTTTTCAAAATCGCCCTCTGTTTGAGCCATTGTATTGGTAAGATGCGCAAAGCAAATTACATCTTTGTCCTTTGCCTTTGCAAAAGCGTAAAGCGCAGCCGCTTCCATTTCAACACAAACTACATTCAATTTTTTTGCCTCATTTATTGCTGTTCGCGTTTCACGATATGGCGCGTCAGTTGTCCAACTGTTTCCTGTTTCTATTTGCAAGCCTGCGGCGCGATAATAAGCCATTAACCTGTTCGATAAATCAGCATTGACATTGCTTGTTTCGTTGGCAGGCAGATAATGATAACTTGTTCCCTCATCCCTGGTTGCTTGCTCAATCAGCACGAATTTTGAATTGTTTTTTGTCGGGTTGATAATGCCTGCGGAAGTTACGCTGATTAAAGTTTTACAACCCGAGGCAAATAATTGTTCCGCTACAAGGACAGCAAACGATGAACCTACAGCACAACCTAAAATGGCAAATTCAACGCCTCTTTGTTTTACAGTATAAAGCCTGGTATGGTAACAAGCCCAACATTCGTTAAGCGTTGCCTGTCCTGTTCGGATCAGATATTCTACCAAATCTCCGTCAGGATCAAGCGCACATACATCAGGAACTTTGCAGTCGTCAATATTTTTTTGTCGTCTTGCTTCTCTCAGTAAATTTTCAGGCGTAAAAACCGAAGGCTCGCTATAATGTTTATTGCTCGTAATCATATTTTCCACTAATTTACTTTTTATTGATGCAAGTTTACGCATTTTAAGCCGATGCCTGTCTTCTCTCAAGATTTCATCAAATAGAATTTCTATATATTTCCGTTGCCGCATGTTTTCACCGGCAACCTAATAGATTCATCTCTATAGGTCTTGGCCGTTGTCGAGACTCCCATTTATAACCTATGGGCGGCTGGAACAAATCTCAAACCTCTGGAAGAAGAAGGGGCAACATTCCCAGTTATGCCCCTTTACTAAAGGAAAATAAATAATTCTATACCTGTTTAGACGCGCAGGATATCAGGCGGAAGTTTTCCGTTTGAAAAAAGACAGGCTGACGGTTTTATTGGTAATGAATGGTCGCGCCCAGAAGCCAATGCTCAGGATATAGGCCAGGGTAACATAGATCAGCAACATCCCCGTTTGTAGTCCCCATTTATCGCCTATCCAGCCGATCGTTATAGGCGCCAGCGCGCCGCCGATGATACCCGTTAATAAAATACCTGAATATGAGCCATGATGATCTTTCAGCGAATTCAGGGCCAGCGAGAAAATAATGGGATACATCACCGCGGCAAAAAATCCCGTCATGGGGAAAGCGATCAAGGCGGCAGCCGGACTCGAAAACAAGGCGATCGTCAGGCTGATGATCGCAAGCGCGGTGAAGCCTATCAACACTTTTCGGCTATCCATTATCTTTAGCAGCAACAATCCTATCACTCCGCCGGCGGTCATAAGTCCCCAGAAATAAGCCACTGTTTGCGCGCCCGTCGTCTGCGGATCATACCCATAATATACGGAAAGATACTGCGATACCCAGTTGGCAATTCCCTGCTCTGAGCCCACATAACAAAATATCCCTAAAAAAAACAGTATCGCCGTCCGGTTCTTTAATAAAGTAAGATACATTTTTAAGGAGCCGGAAGATTCCTCCTCCTTACTCCGCTCGACCTTCGGGAACCGGCTGGCAAAAACAATAAGGATCATTGCCAGGCAGATCAGCGCAAAAACCCAATACATGGCAATCCAGGGAAGCGCCGGGGGAGTAAGCGCGGAAAGGATCGACAGAAAGGGTCCGCTACCGCCTCCTGCTTTCAGGTTCAAGGCCAGATAAGAGTAAACCAGGGGACTGACAAATGACGCTAGGCCGAATATCAATTGCGCCATCACCGAGTTGAAGGCAAAATGTTCCTCTCCCCCGGCGACGCGTAACAAGGGATTGATCGCCACCTGGAGCATGGCCATGCCGCACCCTATTAAGAACAGCGAGGCTGCCGCCGTCAGGTAGTTCGGCGTCAGGGAAAGCATAAGCGCGCCCAGGAAGGCAAGCATAAAAGCGGCCAGTATCACTTTTTTCTCCCCATGTTTTTCAATAAGTATACCGGCCGGGATCGACATCACGCCATACGCAATAAAAAAAGCCAGGGGCAAAACTGCCACAAGAGTGAGGCTCAGGTTGAATCCCTTAATAATATCAGGAACGAGCGGACCAATGATATTAGTAAGAAAAGAGATGATGAAGAAGATGAGCATAATAAGCCCAACGATATAATAATTCCTTTTCATAACTTTTATGATAAATAATTCCAGGATAAATTATAGATCTCGATAGTGAACCCTATTCTTCTGCCCCTATTCTTTAGTTTTTAAAATCCTAGTATGGCATGGCTGGCGATAAGAATGAATAAGCAGCCTCAGAAAGAAACCTCATGAAAGCGCAGGGGGAGGCGGCCCCGTTCCTGCCGGTTTTGAGTTATCTGCGGGCAATGGAATAAATTCATGATCGTCGGTTGGCGGCAGAATGATCCTTCCTTCTTTCCAGTCGGCCTTTGCCTGTTCAATCCTGTCTTTACGGGAAGAAACAAAATTCCACCAAATAAACCTTTCGCCCAGCGGCTCGCCGCCCAACAACATGATCGTTGACTTTTCCTTTGATACAATCGATGGATCAACGCCGCTGCTGAAAACAAGCATCTGACCAGGCGTATATGTTTTGCCTGAAACTTCGATCTGTCCTTTCGCCACATATATGCAGCGTTCTGAATATTCTGCCGGCAGTCCAAACCTGGCCCCTTTTTCAAGCTCGACATGGAGATAAAATAATGGAGAGTGCGTTTTCACGTTACTTTTCAACCCGAACGCGTTACCAGCAATCAAACGCATCCATACGCCGGCATCAGTGAACACAGGTAAAACATCCGGCTTATAATTTTCAAAAGCGGGCATTGACTCTTCATCTTTTTCCGGAAGCGCTACCCACGTCTGGATCATTTCCAGCGAGCCGCCAGCCAACGCGGCCGGGTCTTCAAACCTTTCGGAATGGGAGATGCCCTTGCCGGCAGTCATCCAGTTCACTTCTCCCGGCAATATCAATTGCTCGGCGCCCGTGCTGTCGCGATGCATAACCTGCCCGCCGAATAAATAACTAACCGTAGATAACCCGATATGCGGATGCGGCAATACATCCATCGATTTTGCTTTCGAAGGAACTATATCAACCGGACCGGCATGATCCATAAAAATAAAAGGACCTACCATTCGCTTTAGCCTGAACGGGAGAATCCTTCGTACATCCATCCCCGGCGCCAGCGAGGCTTTACGCGCTTCGATAACCAGGTCTAACATGACTAATATTATTTTGCGGATTAATTTGCGGAATGCCCGCATTATCAGAACGCTCGGACATGTTCTTCACGTAATAATGGAAATATCGTCATTTATTATCATATCGGCCGTTTCAATTTTTGCAAGTATACGGTTAAGCCCGTTTTAAGATAGTTTTCGATTAAGTTCGGCAACCTTTTGTAAAACTTAGATAAAATACTGCGGATCTTTAAGTAAAAATCCGCATTCCCCTCATTCGAACATCCATACGCTGAAAATCATTTTCCATACCAGTTCACCTTTCTGCTGGCGTACATGGCGATGGACAGGATGATGAACAGCCCTATGCTTCCCACGAGCAGCGCGGTATCTTCGAGACGGATCAGCACAAAAATAAATCCATACAGCAATGTCAATATGCCCGCAAAAATGCCTGCGGCCCGCCAATTGCCGAAATGGCCCTTTGCGTACAGGGCGACCAGGGAGATCGTGGACAGCATCGCGATCAGGTAGGCGATATCAAAAGGCACAAATTCGCTGATGGATAAGAGCAGGGTGTAGAAGATCACGAGCGCCATCCCTATCAATACATATTGTACGGGATGGACGGGCTTCTTCTGCATCATTTCCACGATAAAAAACAAGGAGAAGGTCAACCCGATGATCAGGATCGCGTATTTCACCGTCCGTTGCGCCTTTGCATATTGATCTGCGGGTTGGATCAGGGTTAGCCCGAATGCAAGCGTACGTTCGTCAAATGATACGTCTTTCAATACCGTCCCGAAAGGCAGGTTGGCTTTGTTGAATATCCAGCTCGCCGTGAACCCTGAATCGCTCAGGTTTCTCTCCGAAGGAAGAATGTTGCCGTCAAAGGACGGGCTCGGCCAATCTGATCGTAGAGAAAATGAACTGTTTCCGCTTAGGGGGATAAAATGCAGCCTTTCGCTGCCTTTTATCCTGACGCCCGATGAAAACGAAATGCGCTTACCGATATCCGCACGGTCCAATGGCACGGGAGCAGATAAACCAATATCCGCCAGATCCTTTTGAGGAAGCCCGGGAGATAATTCATTATCGGCTTCGTTGAACCGGATAACTATTCTTTCTTCAATTCCTTTAAAATCCGAGAGCCCGTAACATATCCTGATCTCCTGCCATTGGATCGTTGCCGGATCGATATCCTTAGGAATATTGATAATAAAACTCCCCTTATTATGAAGCGCAGCCTGGTAAAGCAGGACCTTGAAGATGGAGCGCGTTCTGACCTGATGGCGAATATCCCCTGTCACCTCCAGGTTCTCCGGAAGGATCCAGAAATACTGCAGCGTCTCCACGATCTTTCCTTCGGTATCCGTTGAGACATGCTTAAAAGGCACATATAAGAATGGCCCGCTCAGGGTCTGCGCGGAAGCCCATTTACTGCTGACCTCAGCGACAACTTCCCGTTGTCTTGCCGCCCTCTCATCGATAAGGTCGCTGACAAACGCCGTAGGGATCAGCATTAGCAAAATAAGGATGGCAATAGCCGATCCCTTGACAAAGGATTTTACAGATTGCGGCACGCGAATATTTGGCATTTCCATGTTGTTGTGTTGTATGGGTGAGAAAATTTACTATTTAAAAGCACTTTGTAATTCAAAGTATTTAAAGAAAAAAATTAGCCGATAGACCTGATCATTTTTTCAAGCGCGTCCAGGTGGGCTTTAAAAGCCTTCTCTCCTGCTTTGGTTGCCGCATAGGTAGTATTTGTTTTACGCCCTATAAAACCCTTATGCACTTTTATATAACCGTTCTCCTCCAATGCCTTCAGGTGGCTGGCCAGGTTGCCGTCGGTTACCCGGATCAGCTCTTTCAGCTCGTTGAAGTTTATGGCGTCATTGACCAGCAAGGCGCTCATGATCCCGAGCCGGACCCGGCTATCGAATAATTTATTAAGATTTTCTATTGGATTTTTCATCAGTGTCTTTTCCAATGTTTCAATGATCTGATGGAACTTGCCGCATAAAATTTCCATTCTTTTGCGTATTTAATGAGAATGGTATGCGGGCGTTTCATGCTTAATTCCTCCTGTCGTACTGCCACCACATGGCTATTCCATACACGATATGCCATAGCCCGAAACCTATAGCCCATATATACAATCCTGAGCCGGCCAGCCAGAGCCCGGCTATTCCCGTGATGATCTGCGCATAACCGAGATACCTCACTTCTCCCATGGTGTATTTGCTTCCGTTGACCAGCGCCAGGCCGTAAAATATCAATGACACGGCTGCCAGCAGATCGTATTGTTGCAGGGCGATCATTCTCCATAATACAAATCCGCCCGCCGCCATCGGCAGCAAGGTATTCCACAATAAACGCCGGGAGGTCTTGTCCCAGATTTTAACGCCGTCTTTTCTCGCCTTTACCCAGGTAAACACGCCGGCGCTGCAAAAAGCCGCGAGAAAAACAACGCCGGCAATTACGATCAGTTCCCTTTGTAAACAGGAAACGCAGCCTGTCGCGCTAGGATAACTTTCCTGGTAAGCAGTGATCCGCTGCTGTGCCACGAACGCGCCAACCAGGGCGCAGACGCCCGCCGAAATACCGCTCCATCCGCTTAAGCTGATAAAACGGCTGCTGCGTTCCATCATCTTTCTTATGTCTTGTATTGCTTCGAGACCAATATCTGAACTCGTCATATAAAGTACTTTGAAATACAAAGTAAATAAAAATTTACCGGATGTAATATAATTTGTCATTTATTTTTTAAACGCTCCTAATCTCTCTAACCGCTTCTAAATTTGGAGGAGGCCATGGGCGCTGCGACGCCTAATTAAACGGCTTCAAAGTAAGCCCCCGGTAAAGCGTTCATGCCCTTCTCCGCCGGTATTCTCATTTCTGGCCTTATCTTTCCCAAAATAAGACGTTATAGACCAATGGTTTTTTATAAGCTATTGCTAAACAAACTCTTAGAAACTGGCGCCCATTTCGATCCTACTATTTCGGTTTTTCATAGGATATTGGATTCTAAACGGGCTGGATTTCTATCCGGCCCTTTTTCTTGCCAAAATCTCTTAATCGCCATATCTCCCCGCCTTTTGCTGCCGGTCAGGATCATACTTTGAATACGGGATTGACAACAGATCTTATTATATTGATTATCAATTAATTAAATTTTAGCAGCCTGCTTTTTGGAATTCGGATCAGCATTCTAGTTTAAGATAGGAAACTGTAAATTTTGAAAAAGTTTGTCTATCATTTTTCTACAAATATCATAAACAACGAATTTTGACTAATATTTTCTATCATCAAAACCATTGTCTCTCAAATTTGATTCGAAACCAAATACAACCAAATTTGACTTTCAAATTCCATAATCTAAATTATTTGATTATGAAAAATTCAATAAAATAAAGATCAATCTCATTTGATCTATGTTTTATGCTAAATTTGAGAAAAAAATGATGAACTTGGCGATAAACGAGGCAGTATCTTATCACTATGACAAGTTTCCTCCCGGCAAACTCGACTACCATCTGTTTATTCAGGAGATCCTGAAAGCAACAGACGCATTGGCTCGATTTGATCAAGTACTTAAAAACCTACATAACAATGAAATTCTATTGGCTCCTCTAAGAAATCAAGAGGCTGTCATTTCTTCCCGAATAGAGGGAACCATTAGCACAATGGACGAAATCCTTCAGTACGAGGCCGACGAAGATCAACAGAATGCCAATGTCAACGTCAGGCCAGACGTTGTAGAAACAATATTATATCAGCGCGCCTTAAAAAATGCTCAAAAAGGCCTAACAGATGGATATGAAATCTCTGCAAGTTTCATAAAAATGATGCATCAGCAATTGCTATTTTATGGCAGGGGAGCGGCAAAATCGCCTGGCCAATTCAAAATAGAACAAAACTATTTAGCGGACAAAGTAAAGCGCAAAATCAATTTTATACCCATTAGTCCCGAAAAGTTAACAGATGGCTTAGGAACTCTTTTTACCTATCTAAAGGAAAGTAATGACCCGGTATTGGTAAAAACCGCATTGATGCATTTGGAATTTGAAGCCTTGCATCCATTTCAAGACGGTAATGGAAGAATCGGAAGAATGCTGATAACACTTTTTTTATGGAAAGAAAAAGTATTGTCGCAGCCTCATTTCTATATAAGCGGATACTTTGAAGAACATAAAGATCTCTACATTGATACAATGAGAGAAGTCTCCCGAACAGGCGAATGGGAGAACTGGATCAGGTTCTTCTTAACGGCTGTAGAGAAGCAGGCAACTAAGAATCTGGCAATTGCCGAAAGTATTAAAGATCTATATGAAGAGATGAAAACAACATTCTCTGAATTGCTTTCTTCCAAATGGAGCCTGACCACGCTTGATTTTATGTTTACAAACCCGGTCTTTCGGAATAATAAGTTTACTACATCTTCCGGAATTCCACCAGGTACTGCGGCAGGATTTACTAAAAAATTATTAGATGCCGGTTATTTGGTAAGCAAACAGGACGCTGCGGGCAGAAGACCCGCCTTATATTCTTTTGAGCCGCTCATGAGATTAGTTAGAATCTGATGTCACTCCGCCCATTTCGATCCTACTATTTCGGTTTTTCATAGGATATTGGATTCTAAACGGGCTGGATTTCTATCCGGCCCTTTTTAGTATATCTGCAACATCCGGATTCGGCGCTTATACCTGAACAAAGCCATTTAAATGAAACGCTTCGCGCATCCATAATCATAATAAAAAAAGGCAGCCTGTCCGACCGCCTTTCCTATTGTATAACGACAAAATCTTATCCCTTAAACATACCAAATATCTTCAGCGCATTTTTATTGTATATCTTTTCCAACACCTCATCGGGAAGAAAAATTCCATAGATCATCCATCTTCCCTGCAGGTGATGGCTCGGCGAGGAGTCAATGTATTCGTCGTCCGTTTCCAGGAAACGATAGTACACGCGATAAGCTTCCGCGTTCGGCGGCGTATCGGTTCCGAACAGTATCCTATCCTGGTATTTGATCATAAACTTCCTGGCCGTATACGGTTGTCTCCCTAATTCGCTGATCCTTGCGTCGATGTCCACATACATATTAGGATATTGCTCCAGCCACATGGAAACCCGGCCCAGATCTTCCGCCAGGTTGCCCATATGCGTAGAAATGAAGATCGTCTTGGGGTGTTTGGCAATGACCCGGTAGAGTTGGGCCAGGATCTCATCCTTTGAATACGGATATTGATCGCCGTAATACGACCAGTTTGGATGCGCGCCCAGTTCATCGTAACGTTCATTGAACTCATCAATTGGCGTATGAAAGGCAACAGGGTCCGACACATGAATGACGATGGGAATGCCAAGTTCCCCGCATTTGGCCCAGATGGGATCTATGCGCGGATCATCCACCGGTATCACTTTGCCGGTCTTATCCTTATATACCAACCCTAACAATTTATTTATTTTCAAACCGCGAACCCCCATCTTCACCGCGCCCTCCAGTTTCTGCGCTTCTTTTACGCCAAAATTCGGCTCATCGATCTTACTGAAATCCGGTCTGAAAAAAACCAGGAACCTGTCTTTAGAAACTTTCCGGGAAGCTTCGAGATGTTCCTTGTAAAAATCTTTGGCGGAGCCCCCGTCCAGGCTTACCGTCATCCATACGCCGGCCTTGTCCATCTCCTCCAGGTACTTTTTCGTATTCTCCAGCCTTCCCAAATGGTTATGGATATCTATAACAGGAAATTTAGGCTTAAGAATAATCGTCTCCTTAACCACCAGCTGGCTTTTGGGTTTCCAATCCAGCAGCCTGAGATCGCCGGTTTGCGCCGACAACCCGCTGCAGAAAGACAGCGAGGCGAACAGGAATAAAGATGCCATCGAACGGAAAATTGTTTTTTTCATTACCATTATGATTTTAAAAATTAATACATCAGCCATACGCAAACGCTTGATCACCGGCTTCCGGCCAGACCTTAAAGATCGTCATACACGCTGAATAAGCCTGCAATAAAACAAGCATGCCGATCTGTTTTCAATTAAAGTTAAATCCAATAAAAGCGATTCCAGGATTAGTTTACAACTTAAACAAACTTACTGCAAGCTGATCCTCGGGTTTGTTTTCCATTTGCCTCTGGTAAAATCCGGAAAGTCAACCGGGTTGCTTTTATTGGCCACCGACGCTTCCGTGGCGGGAGAAATAGCGCCGCTGGTTACCGAATCGTACACATCCCAATCCGGCATTTTGTTTTCGCGAAGCGCATTGACCAGCCTGGTCCATACCATCGGCGTCTGCGAGCCGCCGCTGCCATGACCTATGATCTCGCCCCCTTTTCTCGGCGGCGGGTTGTAGTTCCTGACTATCGGGTGCTCATATTCCTCCAGGTATGGCTCCGCAGGCTCCCATCTGTGCTCTTCAGGACTCATCCCTTCAATATAGATCCTTTTTAATCTCCTGTCGCCCAGATAAACGCCTTTTGTACCCTGGATACGGTAATGCTCCCGCGGATGCGGCGTGCTGGTATCATGGTTAAGCGTGATCATCTTTCCGTTCACGGTGCGGATAAGCGTAGCATTATAATTGCCGAGCGCAATTTTCTTTTTCGTGAGGGGATGATTTTTATTTTTATAGTATATGGCGGCATAATCATTAAGCATCCCGCCAAAGGAGCTCATGGAAACCAGGAAATCGATCCTGTCGCCATGGTTGATATCAAGGGCCGGAAGCATCCTGGCCATCGGATGATCGGGATAAAGATTACCGTTCCGGTTGATCGAATGCTGCAAGCGCCAGGGCTCCTCTTCGGGGTTGAATTTTACATTCCTGAGATCATGGATATAGCCTGTTTCCGCGTGAACGATATCTCCCAGCAAGCCTTTCTGCACCATGTTCAGCACGGCCAGCTCATAGAAACCCTCCAATCCTATCGTCGCCCATTTCCCGGTCTTTTCATAGGTTTCCACCAGTTCCCAGGCTTCGTCCATGGTAATCGCTATCGGGACCTCCGATACGGCATGCTTATCGTTTCTCATTGCGGCCAAGCAAATAGGCGTATGCCATTCCCAGGATGTGCTGCATATTACGGCGTCTAATTTTTCGGTTTCACATAACCGTTTAAAATCGGTAACGCCTTTTCCATAAAGCCTTGGCGTGGGGCGACCCGATTGCTCTATCCATTTCTTCGCCTGCTGAAGGCGTTTGGGGATCACTTCGCAGATCGCAGGCACTTCAACTCCTTCTATGCCTAAGGCAGCATTGAGATGATAGGAACCCCGACCGCCTATACCGATAAAGCCAAGCCTTACCGGCTTATTATCCTGGTAGCCTCGCGCGGAAGCCGCTTTTGGAAAACTTAATCCCGATAACATAGCCGCGCCGCCGATTGCAGCCGTCGCAGAGATCTTTGCAAAGCTTCGACGGTTATAATATATTTTACTCATGTTTTAATTTTCTTGGTGATAGATAGATGATCATGATAACGTAAGCCGTCTCTTCCTTGTCTCCCATTTTCCCCTGGTAAAATCGGGGAAGTCAACAGGTCTGCATTTATTGGCAACGGACAGTTCGGTAACGGGCGATATGGCGCTGCTGGTAACAGAATCATATACGTCCCAGTCAGGAAGCTTGTCTTCCCGAAGCGCAGCAATTAACCTGGTCCATACCATGGGCGTCTGCGAGCCCCCGCCGCCATGGCCTTCGATCTTGCCGCCGCCTCTTCTCGGAGGAGGATTGTAATTCGTGAGGATGGACGGCCGGTTTGCTTCCAGGTATTTATCCGCCGGCTCCCATTGATCTACCTCGGGGCTTATTCCTTCCAGGTAGATCCTCCTTGAACCCTGATCGGCAATATAAACGCCTTTTGTTCCCTGCAGCCTGGAAAACTCCCGCGGATGCGGGGTGCTGGTATCATGATTAAGGGTGATCATTTTCCCTTGCACGGTACGGATAAGCGTTACATTACAATCCCCGAGCGCGGCATTTTTTACCGCGTTGGCGACTCCCGAATCCTTGCCGTAGTTTAATTCAGCATAATCCCTAAGCATTACCGAGCTGGAACTCATCGACACCAGGTAATCGAACCTGTCTCCATAGTTGATATCCAGGTAAGGCATGATCGACGCCATCGGATGATCGGGATAAAGATTGCCGTTTCGTTCAATAGAATGCTGCAAACGCCAGGGCTCTTCATCAGGGTCGAATTTAACCAACCGGAGATCGTGCACATATCCGCCTTCGGCATGAACGATCTTGCCGAACATTCCCTTTTGTATCATATGCTGCACCGAAAGATTGCCTAATCCCTCCAGTCCGATAGTGGCCCACTTGCCTGTTTTTTCATAGGTTTCCACCAGTTCCCAGGCTTCGTCAAGGGTAACGACAATAGGCACTTCCGATACGGCGTGCTTATTGTTCCTCATTGCCGCCAGGCAAACAGGGGTATGGGATTCCCAGGGCGTGCAACAGATGACGGCGTCGAGATCTTCATTTTCGCACAATCTTTTATAATCTTCGGGCCCCCGGTCGTAAAGCGTTGGCGTAGGCAGACCTACGTTTTCCACCCAACGTTTTGCCTGGTGTAAGCGAACCGGCTTAAGTTCGCAGATCGCGGGCACTTCAACTCCTTCAATACCCAGCGCGGCATTCAGATGATAGGCGCCGCGGCCGCCCACGCCGATAAACCCAAGCCTGATGGGCTTGTCGGCGCTATGACGCGTTGCGGTATTTTTTGATGGCAGGTTCGTCCCTGCAAGCGCGTTATCGCCAGGGGAGCCTCCTGTGGTCCGCCTTATAAAACTTCTTCGGTCATACTTTTTATCCATTATACTTTATTTTTATTTGATGTATTGCAGATAGTAGTAACGATGACATCCGGGAAAAGTCCAAAAATTATGTTAATATTTATTCGATGCAGGCATCCTGGTCGCTGTCTCAAAACCCTTCTCCGCCGATGCGCCAGGTCTGTTTTCCAATGAATGTCTTCGCGTCGATCTCAGCACAACCCGGAATGCAGGGCGCATTCATATAACTGAGGATAATTTACGGATTTTGTCCGAATCAATGGATACGTTTGTTTAATGGTATACGCCTTTTAAAACTTAGCGTTTAATCCCAGCATAAAGATCTTGATCGGCGGGGTATTGACGCCTGCGCTTCTGTCGAACTCCGGATCGATGCCGTAGTATTTGTTTACATACGGAGAAAACAGGATGAACGGCTGCTGTGCGCTGGCATAAATGCGCAGCGATTGCATCCTCATCCGCTCCATCAACGCCCGCGGAAAGCTATACCCCAACTGCATATTCCTGATCTTCACAAAGGACCCTGAAAAATAAGTGAGCGTGCTTACATTCGTCGGGCTTTCCTGGTTCTTGTTGGGACGCGGCCACATGTCCGAAGGGTTCTCCGGCGTCCAGTAATCCATGTTCATCACATTGGATTTACCCGAGAGAGAAGCAAGGAAACGATGATAATTGCTCTGGATCATGCTGCCCTGCCGGGTATAAGCAAAAACAGAAAGATCAAAGCCCTTGTAACTAAACCGGTTGGTCATGCCCCCCGTCCATTTCGGGATATCGCTGCCCAGAATGACCTTATCCAGCGAGTTGATCTTTCCGTCGTTGTTCTGATCCTTTAACCGGATCTCTCCTGGTCTTGCATTATAGCTCAAGGCCAAAGCCTCGTCCTTGCTCTGCCAGATGCCGATCTTCTCATAATCATAAAACACCGTCAGCGGCTTGCCGATAAACCATGCATTCTGCGGATCATCGTTCTTGCCTGTCGATAAGCTCACGATCTTCTCCCTGTTCGTGTAAAAGCTAATATCCGTCTGCCATTTAAAACCGCTTCTCGAATCAATATTCACCGTCGACAACCCTATCTCCAATCCCTGATTCTGCGTAGCGCCGATATTGCTCAGCACCGAGGTAAAGCCCGTGTTTGCAGGGATCTGACGGTCCATCAGCAGGTCCGTCGTATTCTGATGGTACAGGTCGATCGAGCCGCTCAACCGGTTATTGAAAAATCCAAAGTCCACTCCCACATTAAACGATGCCGTGCTCTCCCATTTTAAGTCCAGGTTACGGAACACGTTGGGATGAAAGCCAAAGGCGCTGGCCTCGCCAAAAGAATAGGCGTTCCTAAGCAGGGCGCCCTGCGTGGCATAGGGATTGATCCCTGTATTGCCCGTACGACCATAACCTACTCTTAATTTCATTTCCGCCAGAGAACTGATATTTTTCATGAAATTCTCATCGCTGATCCTCCAGGCCAGGGCCATCGAAGGGAAATAACCCCATTGGTTGCCCGGCGCAAAACGCGAAGAACCGTCTGCTCTTGCCGTAACCGTCAACAAGTACCTGTCCTTATACCCATAGTTGATCCTGCCCATATACGACAGGATCACCCATTTGCTGTAATCGCTCTCTACGCCCAGGATCGTAGAGGCGCTGCCCAGGTTATAAAACTGCTGCTGATCGGCCGTAACGCCCTCCACCGAAGAAGAAAAGCGCTCGTTCTCTTCAGCCTGCACGCTAAATAATGCCGTTGCGCCTATGGAATGATCTCCCAACTGCTTTTTATAGTTCAGGATATTTTCCAGCGTATAGGAAAAATCTCCCGTATTGTCCACCGTAGCCGAGGGCAGGGCTTCAGAACGAACACTGGTCTGCGAAGCGCTGAATGTTCCTCTTCTGCCCGAGGTCAGGCTGGGGCCAAAGTTCACCCGCGCGCTGAGATCCCTGGTGATATCATACTCTGCAAACAGGCTGGCAAAAAGACGGTTCTGCTTGTTTTCATCAACCAATGCGCCCGGCACCATATCCGACAACGGGTTCTT
>DEHV01000021.1 GCA_002352105.1 Chitinophagaceae bacterium UBA2791
CGGACAGCGTTAGATATAGATTTGTAGGTTCCTGCGCAACAGCATTTTATTGACGCCCTTGCGTGATTTTGTTTTACAATACATGCCGGCGTTGCATTTGGGACTGTAATGATCGGCAGATGTATGTGAAGCGTTGATTTGGTAGAAGCTGTTAGCGCATGAAAGCTTAGCGCTTTTATGAAATCACCGTCTCACGGCTTTTCTCTTTAAGCATAAAATGAATAAAAAACACAAACGTTTGCGTAAAAAAAATTGCAAAAAAAACCACATTTTGAGGGAGCTTTTTAAGAAAAAAAGTCGTAGGTTACTTACGATCAGGTTACTAAATATATGGTATACGCTTGGAGTATAAAACTGTGGACCGGATTTCTTAAATAGTAATTGTTAATATAGAATAAGTATTCTGGGCTTTTACTAAATATTCAAACCAATCATCAATCAAAATCAATCAATTCTTCTGCTTATGACACAATTAAAACGATTGACCTTAACGTTCTGCCTTCTCGCAGCTTGTCTGTTTGGGATGGGGCAGAATCGAACCCTGACCGGAAAAGTGGTTGGGCCGGATGGTTCGCCCGTAGTAGGCGCTACAGTAGCGATAAAAGGAACCTCTGTTTCGACAGCGGCCGATGCAAACGGAACGTTTTCGATAAGCGTTCCTTCAACGAGGGCTACGCTCGAAATCAGTTCTGTTGGTTTTCAAACCCTTGAGCAATTTGTAAATCCCGGCGACAACAACATTACCATTAGCCTGGCTGAGGGAGATGCCTCGCTTGGCGAAGTGGTGGTAGTGGGTTATGGAACCCAGAAAAAAAGCGACCTCACCGGGTCGATCAGTTCTATCAAAGGGGAAGACCTTACGCAGATCGCTACACAGCGCGTTGACCAGGCCTTACAGGGCCGGGCTGCGGGCGTACTGGTATTGAATACCGATGGCGCTCCGGGCGGCAACACCACTATTCGCGTGAGAGGTATGAACTCTATCAATGGCGGCAACAATGCGCTTATTGTTATTGATGGCTTGCAAGGCGCAGACCTTAATTCCCTGAACCCTAATGATATCGAATCCATCGAGATCCTGAAGGACGCTTCCGCTACCGCTATTTATGGCGCGCAGGGCGCTAACGGCGTGGTGCTGATCACCACCAAACTCGGTAAAAAAGGCAAGCCGATCATTGGATACAATTATACTTTCGGCAGCTCTCAGCTCCGGAAAAAACTGGACGTCATGAACGCAGGTGATTTTGCCCGGACGGCAAATGCATATAAAGCTACGCAGAATGCTACAAGCGTTCCGGCGCCCATTTTTACCGATGCGCAGATTGCGGAATTCGACAGAACAGGAGGAACAGACTGGCAGGATGTTATTTACCAGAAAGCGCCCATGCATAACCATGAGCTTTCGGTTAGCGGCGGAACGGATAATTTAAAATACCTGGTTTCTGCAGGTTATCTCAACCAGGAAGGGATTATGCTGAATTCTGACTATCAAAGATTCTCTCTTCGCGCCAACCTGGTGGCGGATGTAACCAATTGGGCCAGCTTTGGTATAACCTGGAATGGCACCAAGGAAATGGGAAGCGCCCCTCCTTTCGGAAGCAGCGATCTGATCAGTTTCCTTGGGATGTCATCCAATACGGCTCCCCGCTGGCCTGCTACAGAACCTGTATATGATGCGGATGGAAGCTATCATAAGCATGGAAACGGTTATGGCGTTCCCGATACCTGGAATCCATTGGCAAGCACAATTGAACCTAACATCAATAACGGCACCAATAAGAACCTGTTAAATACCTATGTGGAATTCACGCCCCTGGCGGGATTGTCCCTGAGGATTTCCGGCGGCGCAAATGTTGTCAATACCAATAACCAGCTTTATTTCAACCAGAACACTTTTGATGGTAAACAGAGTGGGGGGGTAGGAATCGTTACCCCTATAACCAATCAGCGATACCAGAATTCCAATATTCTGACCTATGACAAACAATTAGGCGAACACCGCTTTACCATTACGGGAGTGGCTGAACAACAGTATTCCAAATACCATTATAATTCTTTTACCGGAAAGACTTTCCTGGTCGATGAGTTGGGCGCCAATAATATGGCAGGGGCAGCTTTGCTGACCGCTGCTCCCACATTGGTTACAGAAAGGGTGCTTAACTCCTATCTCGGCAGGGTGAATTATATTTATGCGGATAAATATTTAGTGACAGCCAGCTGGCGCGCTGACGGTTCTTCGGTTTTTGGCGCCAATAACAAATGGGGGTATTTCCCCTCTGCTTCAGTGGCCTGGAGAGCTTCCGAAGAGAACTTTATCCGGAACCTGAACCTTTTCTCCGATCTTAAATTCAGGGCGAGCTGGGGTATTACCGGTAACCAGGGGATAGCGCCTTACCAGTCTTTGTCTGGCATCAATTCCGGCGGCAATTACCCTTATAACGGAACGGAAGGGACCGACCTTGGTTTCTTTGTAGGTAACGCAGCCAACCCTAATCTGAAATGGGAAAGCACCACCCAAACCAACTACGGTATTGACCTGGGCTTTTTTAACGGAAGATTACTGGTTACCGCTGATTATTATATCAAAACAACCAAAGACCTGTTGATGTCCAAAACATTATATGGGTATTCGGGTTTCACATCCGTAACAGACAATATCGGGTCTATCGAAAACAAAGGTTTTGAATTTGCCATCAGCGGCGATCCCCTGGTGGGGACCGTTAAATGGAATACCGGGTTTAATATATCTACTAATAAGAACAAGGTATTGGACCTGGGCGGCGTTGAAAGAATCGGGTATAGAACCACAAAAGGCGGCTATAGCGTTAACAACCCCTTCATGTATCTGGTAGTGGGACAACCCTTTGGCCAGATCTATGGATATGGTTATGAAGGCGTGTGGGGTACGGATAAGGCTTCTGAAGCGGCAGCATTTGGCCAGTTGCCCGGCGATCCCAAATATACCGATGAAAATGGCGACGGGTCGATCAACAGCCAGGACCTGAAAGTGGTTGGCAATGCATTCCCCGACTATATCTTTGGCTGGACCAACAGGCTTTCTTACAGGTCCTTTGAACTTACCCTGCTGATCCAGGGATCCCAGGGCAATGATCTGTTTAATATGCCCAGGATCCGTATGGAAAACCCGGCAGAAGGAACCAGCGCCAGGTTACTGGACAGATGGACCCCGGACAACCAGGATACAGATGTTCCCGGCCTTATTGATGCGCTGACCAGGAATGCGGCAGGCCTGACAAGTAAGGTATCTATCAGCGGCGACCAGCGGATAAGCCGTTGGGTGGAAGACGCATCTTATATTCGTTTAAAGAATATCATGCTGGCCTATAATTTGCCAAAAGACGTGTTGAGCAGGATCAAGCTGAATAATGTCAGGATTTTCGTCAGCGCTACCAATTTAATTACGATCACCGATTATACCGGGTATGATCCTGAAGTGAGCGCATATAATGGAAATGACGCGCAAATAGGCGTGGACTTCAGCAGCTACCCTCAATCAAAAATTATTAACGTCGGCTTGAATTTATCATTCTAATAGTATTTATTATGAGATATACAATATTATATTTTAAACAATTCCGGTATTTACTGGTTGCCCTGGCGTTCATGAGCGTTTCGTGCAAAAAACTGGTCGAAAAGCCTATCAGCTTTGTTACGCCAGACGATTTTTATACTACTCCGTCTCAGATAGAAGCGACATTTGCGGCTTCTATGAACACGCTCTGGGACTACTGGGGAGGATACAGTTATGGGTATGGGCCGTTTACTAATGACGACCAGTACATAGGCGGCGACTTGGTGATCAATAATAATCACGGCAGCGATCTCTGGAACATACATTATCGCGCGCTCTTAAACCTGAACAGCGCTATCAGGGCCATGAAAAAGGGCAACCTGGGCACAACGCCTCAGGCAGAGGTAGACGTATTGATGGCGCAGGCCAAATTTTTACGCGGGTACAATTATTTTATGCTGGTGAGAATGTTTGGCGGCCTGCCTTTGATCACCGAAGATACGCCGGATCCGGTCACGAACCCGGTAACTAGGAGCTCTATAGCTGAAGTATATGCGTTGATCGAAGCGGACTTTAAAGAAGCTGCTGATAACCTGCCCCGGCAATGGTCCGCTGATAAAAGAGGCCGGCCCACCAGCGGTGCGGCAAAAGGATTGCTGGCCAAAGCTTATCTTACCATGGCCACCGCTCCTTTAAATCAAACCGCCAACTATCAGAAAGCGGCAGATTATGCCAAGCAGGTGATCGACGAGGCTGACTATTCGCTGGTGACGGATATCAGGAATGTATTTTCCACAGCAACCAAATACGGTCCCGAAATGATGTGGAGCTTTAATTCCAATTACGCTGATATTAATACCGATCCGCAGATATACCGGCCCGGGTTTATGGATGGCTGGGGAGATGTTACCATTCAACCCGAATGGGAGAGAGCGCTTCCTCATACCGCCCGTAAGGACGCTTATATTCTGTATGAAATCGACGGCGTGCGCTACGAAGACTGGAGCAGCGATCAATACCCCTTTGTGAAGAAATTTATGTACGACGACCAGGATGATTTTGATAACTATTCCAGCATCATGA
>DEHV01000036.1 GCA_002352105.1 Chitinophagaceae bacterium UBA2791
AAAGTGATCTCAATGCAACAAATCCGTCTTCTCATTCAGTCGCTGGAACAAGGCTTCTCGCTAAGGGCCATTGCTTCGCAATTGAAGCTATCCAGGCAAACGGTCACCCATTATGTTGAAAAGATAAAAAGCTCTTGCTGTTCGTATACGACGCTTCGGCAGATGTCTGATGCCGAGCTTGCTGTGATTATGTATCCTGCCGCACAGGAGGCTGATATCGACAAAAACGAGCGTCGCCAGGATCTGCGTCAAAGAATCCCTTACCTGCTGGCTGAACTTAAGCGTACCGGGGTTACCCGATTACTTTTATGGAAGGAGTACACAAAAGGGTATAGTGATCCTTATGGCTACACTCAATTTTACATTTTGCTCAAAAGATCGATTGAGTTTGTAACTGTTCCTAAATTAAATGGCAGACAGTTTAAAATTATCAGAATAAGCTTAATTTTAAACAATCACCATGAAGAAAACACGATTCAGCGAGACGCAGATTGTCTCGATTCCAAAGCAGCCCCGGATTTATTACGATATAAAAACAATCGATGCGTTTTTTACTTTTCTCCTTATAGGATACATGGCTGATCGGATACCTCAGCAATACCGCCAGAATAACTTATAATTCTCGGCAGGGGCAACCATACTCTGTTGCTCCGGTCGCCTCTCGCTAAATAAAATGGTTGACCAGGTTCTCGAGCCATTCCTGTTTGCCGCTGATCTGTTTGGGCTCGCCATTGGCATGCGCAAAATTTCGCAGATCCTCCAGCGTTAGCTTCCCTTCTTCAAATTCCTTACCCTTGCCGCTGTCAAACGATGCATAACGCTCCGAACGGAACTGTTTATAGGTCGACTTTTCCAGGATATCATTCGCAATCGTCAGCGCGCGCGCAAAAGCGTCCATACCGCCGATATGCGCCAGGAAAAGATCCTCCAGGTCGGTGGAGTTCCTTCTTATCTTGGCATCGAAGTTAATGCCGCCATCTGTAAAACCGCCTGCTTCCAGGATCACCAGCATCGACTCGGTTAGTTCGTTCAGGTTCACCGGGAACTGATCGGTATCCCACCCGTTTTGATAGTCGCCCCGGTTGGCGTCGATGCTTCCCATCATGCCTGCGTCGGCCGCAACCTGTAGCTCGTGCTGAAACGTATGGCCGGCAAGCGTGGCATGGTTGACTTCTATATTGATCTTAAAATCCTTGTCCAGCCCGTATTGCCTGAGGAAGCCGATAACCGTGGCGCAGTCGTAATCATATTGATGCTTGGTAGGCTCGCAGGGTTTGGGCTCGATAAAAAAGGTTCCCTTGAAGCCCTGTTTCCGCGCATAATCACGCGCTATCGACAGGAACCTTCCCAGGTGATCGATCTCTTTTTTCATCCTGGTATTGAGCAGGGTCATATAGCCTTCCCGGCCTCCCCAGAATACATAATTTTCACCGCCCAGCGCGATCGTGGCGTCCAGCGCATTCTTCACCTGCGCGCCGGCATAGCTCAGGGCATGAAAATCGGGATTGGTGGCCGCGCCATTCATGTACCGCGGATGCGAGAATACATTTGCGGTTCCCCATAGCAATTTAACGCCCGTCTCGCCTTGTTTTTGTTTGGCGTAGTCCACTATGGCAGCCAGGCGCTTTTCATATTCCTGCAGCGAGTTTCCTTCATCTACCAGATCGATATCATGAAAACAATAATAGGGAACGCCCAGTTTGGTAATAAACTCAAAAGCGGCGTCCATCTTGTCTTTGGCCCGCTGTACAGGATCGGCGGCAGCATCCCAGGGATAGATTTTCGTTCCGGGCCCAAAAGGATCGGCGCCGGTATTGCAGAAGGTATGCCAGTAACACACGGCAAAACGCAGATGATCCTTCATCGACTTGCCGGCCACCAGTTTATCTTCATCGTACCATTTATACGCTAAGGGATTATCGGAATCGCGACCCTCAAATCGGATCTTGCCGATCGCCGGAAAAAATTCATTTTGGTCGTTTGTTTTGTGCTGCATGAGCTGCTGATCATTTTAAACGTTAACAATAGTCAATACCTTTTTTCCATTTTTCATATATCTCGCCGTAAATACCGGATGATTCCGCGGCGGGCTCAATGGTCTTGATTTTTTTCATTCCTGCAAAACCATCTTTGTGTTCCTTGTATATGCCTGCCCCGACGCCTGCGGCCCTGGCGGCGCCGACCGCGCCATCCGTATCAAACAGTTCAAGAACCGCTCCGGTCGTATTGGCAAACGCCTCGGCAAAAACAGGGCTCAGGAACATATTCGCATATCCAGCTCTTACTGTTTTTGCCTTCATCCCCATACTTTCCATAACATTGATGCCATAACACATAGAAAACACAATGCCTTCCTTTGCCGCGCGGGCAATATGTCCCTGCCCGTGGCGGTTAAACTGAAGGCCTTTTAACATCGCGCCCGGATCCTTATTCTCCAATACCCGCTCCGCGCCATTGCCGAAGGGATAAAACAACAGCCCTTCGCAACCTGCAGGAGCTGCGGCAGCTTTTGCATTTATCTCCTCATAAGAAAGATGATTGAAGAAATTGTTTTTAAGCCAGCTGTACAAGATCCCCGTTCCGTTGATGCAGAGCAATACTCCATAACGCGGTTCATTAACCGAATGATTCACATGCACAAAACTGTTCACCCTCGATGCGGCATCATATGCAGCCTTATCCGTAATTCCATATACCACCCCCGAAGTGCCCGCAGTAGCCGCGAATTCGCCGGGCTGCAACACATTCAGCGAATAGGCGTTGTTGGGCTGATCGCCCGCCCGGTAGGCGACGGGAATGCCGGCTTTCAGTCCCAGCGCCCCGGCGGCTTCCGTCGTCAGCAATCCCTGCCCGCCGAAAGTCTCCACGACCGGGCAGATCAGGGAAGGGTCGATCTCATAATGATCCAGTAATTCCGTCGCCAATGCATTCCGGGAAAAATTCCAGAGGATCCCTTCCGACAAACCAGGGGTAGTGGTCGCAGGATCCCCGGTTAGCTTCATCGCGATATAATCGCCGGGAAGCATCGCCTTATAAATCTTTTGATAGATATCCGGTTCATTTTCCCTTACCCACCGAAGCTTGGAAGCGGTGAAATTACCGGGCGTATTCAGAAAATTACGCAAACAGTATTCTTCCTCCAATGCCTTAAACGCCCTGGCGCCGATATCCACCGCGCGGCTGTCGCACCAGATGATCGCATTCCGCAGGGGCCGGCCTTCTTTATCGATACAAACCAGGCCGTGCATCTGGTAGGAAATGCCGATGGCGGCTATATCCTCTCCGTTAAAAGCATGCCGGCTTCTGAGCAGGCGCATGGCATTGCCGAGTTCCTTCCACCACAACTCGGGATCCTGTTCTGCAAACCCCTGTCGCAGGGAGATCATGGGCATTTCAGAAGAAGGAGAAAAAGCCGTAGCCGCAGGCGTTCCCGTGGCAATCTCCAATAAGGCGAGTTTCACGGAAGAAGAACCAATATCAATGCCAAGCAAATATTTATCACTCATAAAAGATCGTCATTAAAACCAGTATCGCATCGCGTTGTTTCCAGCATCACAAATTATTTACGCGATCAATTTATGAAAAATATGCTAGTCGCTCTCATCTATCTTCCGCCTGCTACGCCCTGAATGCAAGTTTTGCGTAACGCAGCAGGAGCAGAAATGCAAAACAGATCGCCACAATATTATTTTACTTTATAAATTGCGGACAGCCGATATGATCATGAATAACGCAGAGAAGCATACCGCCCTGATCCGGAAATTTGCCGCGGAGTTGGGATTTGATTTCTGCGGCATAGCAAAAGCCGTCAGACTGGATGAGGATGCGCGGCGGCTCGAAGCCTGGCTCAACAAGGGCATGCACGGCAAGATGAAATACATGGAGAATCATTTTGATCTTCGGATAGATCCTGCCCGTCTGGTTCCGGGAGCCCGGTCCGTGATCACCCTGTTGCTGAACTATTTTCCCACCCGGCAGCAGGACAGAAAAGCGCCAAAGGTCTCCAAGTACGCTTATGGAAAGGATTACCACGAAGTGATCAGGAACAAGTTAAACGCCCTGCTGCAAATGATCGCCGACAATATCGGGGAAGTGAATGGCAGGGGGTTTGTGGATTCCGCTCCCGTTTTGGAAAGAGCCTGGGCGCAAAAAGCAGGGTTGGGCTGGGTGGGTAAAAACGGCAACCTGATCACCAAAAGCGCCGGTTCGTTCTTCTTCCTGTCCACCCTGATCACGGATCTTGAGCTGGTATACGACGCTCCTTTTGTAACCGATTATTGCGGGACCTGCACGCGGTGCATAGAAGCCTGTCCCACTGAAGCCATTTCGCCGGACAAGGTGATCGACGGCAGCCGCTGCATTTCCTATTTTACCATTGAATTGAAGGATATGCTTATTCCCGGGGAGATGCAGGGAAAATTCCAGGACTGGATGTTCGGCTGCGATATCTGCCAGGATGTATGCCCCTGGAACCGGTTTTCCCGTTCAACGCAGGAACCCGAATTTGAACCCATCCCGGGCATATTGAATTTCACTACCCGCGATTGGGAAGGAATGACGGAAGACGCTTTTAAAAAAATATTCCGTCACTCTCCTTTGAAAAGATCCAAATTCCAGGGTATTAAAAGAAATCTTCAGTTTCTGAATAACCGCGCAGACGGGGGCGAGGATACCGCCCCGCAAACAGCGTGATATTGTTTCATAGCAGACGCCCGGCCCGTTACCGGATCGCGGGCAACATAGCGTCGATTTATGGCGAATGCTCAAGCGCCTACTACCCGCAAGCGCCGTTTTCTTCAAGAGACCAGACTATCCGACGAAGATGATCAGGCGTCGCGGAAAACATCATACCGTTTCGCGGCGGATGCGCAGACCCTCGCCGGTTTATGTACAATACGCGCCAGAACCGGCAGGTTAAAAAAGCGAAAAACGCATATTAAAACTGCCAGCCCAGGCGGATCGAGAGCCGGTTAAACGCGTAGTTAAAGGTCTCGGTTACCGGCGCGCAGGGCGGATCAAAACACAGGAAGGGCGTTTCCCTTTTTTCCTTAAAGTATTTGGCCGAATACCCGATGCTCATCAAAAAAGCGTCGGTCCTGTCCTTTAATCCTATCTTATAGCCTACAGATCCTGCGGCATACAGACCGGGCTTCCACCTGCTATCGTAGACAATTGTTTTATCAAGCTCCGGCCACATAAAATTCAGCCCCCCATCCGCCGAAATAAAAAAAGAACGTTGCGCCGGCGTGATAAACCGGGAAATGGAAAGAAACAGCGGAATGGTCCTGAACCGATAATAGTCAAGCCCTGTGCCCAGGCCCAGGAACCAGTCCCTGTGCTGAACGCCGTTAACGGACTGCAATGAAAACGCCGTTCCCCATTCTCCGTTCAGCATACCGATATACTGCTGCGACCGGAAGGGATAAGCAGACTGCGCAACAGCTGTTCCGCTCAATGCCAATAAAACCGCGGCGATCGCGAAAAACATTCTCATCTTGATTGACTTTAAAGTTATTTGCTGACGGCAATCGTACTCAACAAACGAATACGCTGGGGGTCTGAATAATCGTACTGGTAAATACCGTTGGTCGCTGACAATATGAGTCTCTTGTTCCAGGCAATAGCATCGTAAGCTTCCATGCCCGTTAAATGTTTTATCAGCCTAAGGTCGTTGGGATTTGACGCATTATATATTTTTAATCCGTCCTTTCCATCGCAGATAAACAGCAGATCGCCGTCTTTGGCCAGCCCATGCGGATTGGTCATGGGGTAGGTTTTCACCAACTGCGGCAGGCTGATATTTTCAATATTGATCACATTGAGTTCATTGTTGACGCCCGCACAGAAATTGCCCGTTCTCAATGTTACAAAGGCAAATGCATCATCGGCAATTACAGGATCGCATGCCGACGCATGAAAGAAGCTGCCCTCTTTCTGAGGCGCGGCGGGATTATTCAGGTTGTAAATGAACATACCTGTTTGCGAGCCGATAAAAAGCTTATTCTTAAAAGGATAAACCGTTTCTATGCCCAGGCCAGCCCAGGGAGCGCTCATTGCTTCAATGTTAAGAGGATCGGCGACATGGTATACGCCCACCGTGGACGACTGAATAGCATACAGATAATCATTGACGATGGAAAACCGGGCCATGGATCCGGCAATACCCGGCGCCGGCGAACCGACCCTGGCCCCGGCAAAATCGGAGTGCAGCGTTATGCAGTTGGGACATGTCCAATTGTCTGTCTCTGCTCCTACGGGAACCGTCGTATCCTTCATCACCCAGCCGGAGATGATCATATCGTCGTTGCCTATATCGGTTATCCCTATGCCGAAATCCCTTGGCGCAAAAACATCCCGGACCGTCTTCAGCAGTTTTACCTGCAGGGGATCGAAGATATCCACTGCCGTAAGGTCGCGGTACATATCCGCATACAGGATATGGTCTTTCAAACCAATATCGACATTGCCGGGGATGGCGATAAAAGCGACCCCTCTAAGCGAAGACGGATCGCTGTTGTCAAACACATGAACGCCTTTATCTACTTCATTAATGAATAAATAATTTCCCCTGAGGAATATTTTTCCCGGCGTTTTTAACGGCTGCGGGGGACCGCTTTTTATCTCAGCGAGCGCTTCCGCCCTGCTTTTATATACAGGGCGCATGATCGAGTATGTTCTGGTAACGCTATCCTTAAGACATCCTCCCAACATAACCATCAATATCATCGCAAGGAATAACCTTGTTGTAAACAATATTTTTCTCATGCTCGTATTTTTTACGTTGACAAAAAAAACAGCACAAGCGTTGTATGAAGAATTGTTTTTACGCACAATCCCCCGAAACAATTGCATCAGGTCCGAAACAGCGGATCCGCGACTGCTAACGACCAGGAAAATCATCGGGATATAAACGTGGATGGACAAACGAAAATATATACGCATACCAAAGAAGCGCATTTCTCAGGCAGGCTCCGGCCGTTCAAACCCGGCCTTCCAGGTATTATTTATTGAAGAATAACCTGATATCAAGCGAAGGCATGACCAATCGTTTGCTCCCCGACACGCTTTTTTTAAGCAGAGGCGAAAAACTATACCGCAGGGAAGGCCCGATCCACAACGACGCCGCGCGTTGATTGAAAGCGACCACTGAGAAGCCGGCAGAAGCGCCCGCCTGCGTTTTGTTTAAGAAGCTTTCATCCTTGTAATATACCGCATTGGTGCCGTCGAAATGAAGATTATTGGATGAGATCAACTTGCCCAGGTATCCGCCTGCGTTAACATAAAAAGGCGTCTTCTCACTCCTGTTAAGCTTGACATGCAAGGCCAAGGGAAGCTCTGCAAAATGATAACGATTGGAATAATTATGCGTTCTGGCGTTCAAAAAATAGGATCCTACATTCTGGTATCCCATGACGCCCGAGTTCACGATCTGGCTCCGCTCCACGCGTTCTCCCACCCTGGCGCGGGTATTGTATTGCGCGTAGGACAGTCCCCCGGAAACAAAGATCTTATCCGAAAGCTTTCTTTTAACGACCAGGCCGGCGGTAAACGCAAACCCGGGCCTGATGGCCGCAGGATCCGAAGGCGTGAACGAGGGCCCCGGTATCGCTGAAGGAGGAGAGGGAGCGAATGATGGCCCCATCATAGGAGGCGCCGACATAGAAATATCTTCTACCACAACCTGGTCAAAATGCAGGCCTGCGCCTTCGCTGACAAACGCCATACCCGCGTTTGCCGAAACGCCCCATTGCCAGTTGCCGCCAGCGCGTTTGTTTTTATTGACCATAGGGGAAGGCATTTGCTTTTCATCGCTTTCTGCCAGGTCTACCTCATTTGCTGAAGGCAGCGTAAAACCCTCTTTCAACGGAGCAGCAGCGTCTATTTTTTCTTCTTCTCCGGCTTCCTTATCGTTTTCTTTTATGCCTGCTATGTTTTCTTCGCTTAACCCCTTCCCTGCATTTCCGGTATCATCTAGCGCCGGCTGCAATGGGGTCGCTTTATTGAAAGGATCCTGCTCATCGCGATCTTCTATCGGACGGCGGACCTTATCCGCTTTATTGTTCTCCTGACCGGACGGCTCGCTGCGCCGGGAGCGGAACAGGTCTGTCGATGGCTTTTTAACCGGCGCCTGCTCCCTAACATCGCTACCCTTTCTTTCCGCCGCGTGCATTGTTTTGGTACCGGGAACGGATAAATTATCTCCGATAAGAGCTTCTTTATTATCGGCATCGCCTAAGGCAACAGCCTGATCATTGCCGGCAGCGGGTTCTAAGACCGACCCCGTTGACTCCTTAACAGCATCGCTTATATCGCCGGCGGTTGAGGGCAGATCGACGGCAGATCCGTTAAGGGGGCCGGATCGATTGTCCAGCGCCTGGTAAACAAAATAACTTCCTCCTACCGCCAGCAGCAATAAAGCAGGCAGCCAGATCGGGAAGCGCCGTCGCCTTTGCGACCGGATGCCAGCCTCGATCTTCTCCCAGGTTCCGCCGGAAGGAGTTATTTTCAACTCATCCATTTTTTGTTGAACCTGTTTCTCAAACTTATTGTCTGACATAAGATTCTGTTTTTCTTTCTGGTGTTTGTTTTTCCAGCCAGCTGATCAGTAATCCCCTGGCCCGGGCATACTGCGACCTCGAAGTGCCTTCGTTAATACCCAGCATTTTACCTATCTCAACATGATTAAAGCCTTCAACGGCATATAAATTAAATATGGTTTGGTAGCCTGTGGGCAGCTGGCGGATGAGATCCGCCAGGTCTTTGGCGCTCAACATTATTTCGGGGTTATCGTCCGAAACAGGGTGCATGCCCGAATCGAGAAAGGACAGGTCCGATTGGTAATTACGGTTTTTCTTCAGGTAATTCAACGCCGTGTTCACCATGATCCGCCGTATCCACCCCCCCAGCTCGCCCTGGAATTTAAACTGCCCTATATTTCGAAAAACTTTTATAAATCCTTCCTGCATAACATCTTCAGCGTCAGGGACAGACTTGGTATAACGATAACATACCGCTAGCATGCTCTCCGAAAACTGCTCGTAGAGCTGCCGCTGGGCCTGTGGTATGCCCTTGATGCAATCTTTAATCAACCGTTGATTATCCATTCGGATACTCTTTACCCGTCTTGTATTTCCGTTTAAAATCCGGCAACGCGGCGGCGATCGCTGTTCAGGCGCCCAACGCCATCATGCCAAATCAAGCGAGCTGCGCAAGTTAGCCGGCTTACCGTCAATTCGATCATAAATCTTCCCTTCATTCATTCCCGCCCATTTGACAACCTCCCATATCTTTCCGTTGCACCCGGTCCCGTTTTTTATTTACCGCTGGCTACAAGCCTATGCCAGGCGGCCGGCAACCGCGTCCTGATCTTATTTATTTAATGATCAAATACCACGCCTATCTGTCCCGCCGGTCATATCCTCCCCCGTCTTACCTTTGACCATTATGAAGGTATCTATAGCTGAAAGAGACAAGAAGACGATATGGCATCCTTATACGCCGCAAAAATACGCTCCTGTTACCATCCCGATCGTTAAAGGCGAAGGCGTTTACCTTATTGATGAGGAAGGGAAGCGGTATATCGACGCCATCAGCAGTTGGTGGGTCACGATTCATGGGCATGGCCATCCGTATATTGCCGAAAAAATATACCAGCAGGCCAGGGCCCTGGAGCAGGTGATCTTCACCAATTTTACCCATCTGCCTGCGGTAACGCTGGCGGAACGCTTATTGAACATTCTCCCCGGCCCCTTTGCAAAAGTATTTTATTCCGATAACGGCTCCACCGCTACAGAAGTGGCGCTTAAAATGGCCATCCAATACTGGTGGAATAAGAAGGATGCGAAACGCGCCCGTATCATTGCCTTGCGCAACAGCTATCATGGCGACACTTTCGGGGCCATGAGCGTGAGTGAAAGAGGCGTGTTTACGCTGGCCTTCCAGGATAAACTGTTCGACGTGTTGTTTGCCGATACGCCTACGGCGGAAAATCCCGATATCCATTTTCCAAACCTCGACGAACGCCAGACCGACGCGCTGCTGGACGAGACCGCCTGCGTGATCTATGAGCCGCTGATACAGGGTTCAGGCGGCATGAAAATGTATGAAGCCGGGGCCCTGGACCGCTTCCTGGAGCGCTGCAAACGGCGCCAGGTCATCTGTATTGCCGACGAGGTGATGACCGGTTTCGGAAGAACGGGAAAACTGTTCGCTTCCTCGTATTGCAAAACAAAGCCGGATATCATTTGCCTGAGCAAGGGGCTCACCGGCGGCGCCATGGCCATGGGCGTTACCGCCTGCGCCGAAGCCATCCATGCGGCATTTGTGGACGACGACAAGCTGAAATCGTTGTTTCACGGGCATTCCTTTACCGCTAACCCGATCGCCTGCGCCGCCGCGCTCGCGAGCCTGGACCTGACGGAACAGCCGGAATTTGCCGCAGGCATTTCCAATATTGTCGATAAACACCGGTCGTTCTGCAAACAACTGCAGCCCTACCAGGACAAAAAGATCATTAAGAACCTGCGCCAGACGGGAACCATCATGGCTTTTGAAGTGAACCAGGCGCAAGACGCCTATATCAGCGATATCCGCGACCTGTTCACCAACCGGTCCATTGAAAAAGGCGTATATATTAGGCCGTTAGGTAATACGGTTTACCTTATGCCGCCCTACTGCATCTCAGATGATGAATTGGATAAGGCTTACGGCGTCATCACCGATATTCTCAATGAGATCTGAACGAAACTGTCGATCGCGCGGACGCGATGCTTCGCTGAACTATTGGGGGCGTTCGATCATCGCTTTGAGATTGCTGAGCGATTTCTCCATGGGCGATCCAAAATGCTTATCAAAAATAATGCTTCCGAATTTCTCCCAGGGATACCAGTCCAGCTGAAAATCAAAATACCATTGTACAACCGTGGCGCCTCCCGACTCCGCCAGGGTAAACGCGCTCATTACCGGGTTATTGCCATTCTTCCAGGAAGCGTTTATGGTATCCCGTGAGACCGATACTATTTTTATTTCCATCTCATCCCCGGCCATTTCATTCCAACCCTTCCATTCCTGCAGATCGGCCAGCCGGGGCTGAATTGCTTCAATGGGGGCATTAATGTCTATTGCCCTCGAGATACGGACCACAGACGGGATCAGCAATGACATTAAAAACAGGAGCAACGACAGAAAAAAAGCGCTGAGCAATCCAAGCTTAATCAGTTTCATATAAAGTATTAATCAATTCAATGCCTCCGGGCTTCCTCCGATCCTTTATTTTATCGCAAACTCAAAGGGAAGCCTTGCCTGCGCGGAACCTATGAACCGACGGATCTTCTTGATGGATTGGTATGTTTTAAACCCTTCTTCGCCCAGTTCTTCCTTTAAAACAGCCTCCTGGGCAGATTGCTGGGGAGAGCCGAAATATTTTTCAAACAGGTTTTGTTTGCCCGGGTATTCCTTCAACCGGTAAGCAGATACCTCTGCCATGCGCGCCGCCGAAACAATAGCGTCGTCTATGCCCCCGAGCTTGTCCACCAACCCCAACGCCAGGGCGCGGTTCCCGCTCCATACCCTTCCCTGCGCAATGCTATCGACAAGGTCAATATCCATCTTTCTTCCTTCCGCTACCCGCCTTTTAAAATCATGATATGTCGAATCTATACTGCTTTGAAAATATTGCTTCTGCAAGGGCGTAAGCGGTTTGACCACAGAAAACGCATCGGCGTCGGGCGCCGTTTTCACCGCGTCAAAACTAACGCCCAGTTTTTTATTGAAGAACGCCTGCATATTGGGCAATATCCCGAATACGCCGATGGAACCTGTAATGGTATTGGGTTGGGCAAAAATGCTATCGGCATTGCAGGCCAGGTAGTATCCTCCCGAAGCCGCCACGTCTCCAAAACTTACCACAACGGGCTTTTTCTCCCGGGTGATCGTAAGCTCTCTCCAGAGGTTTTCGCTGGCAAGCGCGCTCCCCCCGCCTGAATTCACGCGAAAAACCACGGCTTTTACCGATTCATCATTGCGCGCCCGTGCAATATAACGGCTGTAGGTTTCGCTGCCGATCATATCCCGCTCTCCCTTCCCCTCGATAATATCCCCTTCCGCATAGATCACCGCGATACGATCCCTGCCATGCTGTTTAAAATCAACCGCGCTCGCGTATTTGCCGGGCCGGATCAAATTAATATCGGCATCTTTTGCCGCTCCCAGCCGCTCCCTCATCTCCTCTTTTACCTCATCCTCATACTTCAAACCGTCCACCAAACCATATTGTAAAGCGTCTGAAGGAAAACGAATAAGATTTTCCATGGCATAACGATGCAGGGTAGCCGTATCTATCCCCCGACCTTCAGCGACGCCCAGAAGGAAATGACCATAGAGATCGCCCAGCAATTCGCTTGTCTGTAAACGGTTGGCGTCGGTCATCCGGTTTTCCCGGAAAGGTTCGGTGGCGCTTTTAAATTTGCCGGCATAAAATATCTGCGGCTCGATCTCCAGTTTTTCAAGCGCGCCCTTTACAAAAGGCATCTGCATCACAAACCCCGTCCAGTCTACCCCGCCTTTCGGATTGCAATACACTTTGTCGGCAATGCTGGCGATATAGTAGGCCCTTTGATTGATCACATCGGCAAAAGCATATACGAATTTGCCGCTCTCCTTAAAGTCTTTTATGGCGTTCCTTATTTCATCGGCGGCTGCAAAGCCCTGCCCATTGTCTCCGCACCTGATGTAGACGCCTTTAATAGAAGGGTTATCTTTCGCATGCCGGATGATCCTGATCACCTCATACAAGGAGGGAACATCATATTCGCCCCTGCGACTGATCTCTGCCAAAGGATTGGATTGCTCCGTTTCCGCGAAATGCTGACCGAGATCCAACGCCAGCGCGCCCTTATCCCCTATATTATCCTGGCTGCGGGAAACCAGCGCCGTCGTCGCCCCGGCAACCAGCAGGAAGATCAACCCAAAAAATACCACAATAGCCAGCAAGGCCGCTAAAAAAGTTTTGAAAAAGCTACGCATCGGTATCCGCTTTAGGATGTAAATGTACCACTGTAAATGAATATACGCATTGGGGATATTACATTATATATTTACATTTGTCCACTTGATGAACACAGTATACCTACTAACCGGCTCGAACCTTGACAACAGGCATGAACAACTGTCCGAGGCGATGTTTGGTATAGGTAAACGTTGCGGGGAGGTCGTTGATTTTTCTTCCATTTACGAAACGGCCGCCTGGGGCAAAACCGATCAACGCGATTTTCTCAACCAGGCAATGATGATCTACTCGCCCCTTGACCCCTCCGCCCTGCTTAAAGAACTGCTCGCCATAGAAAAATATATGGGCCGGGAAAGAGATGAAAAATACGGGCCCAGGGTTATCGATATTGATATTCTTTTCTTTAATCACCAGATCATCAGGGAGCCCGGCCTGTCGATACCCCACCCCCGGCTGCAGGATCGGCGGTTCGCGCTGGAGCCATTGAACGAGATCGCCCCTGCCCTTATACACCCGGCATTTCACAAACCCATATGCCAATTGCTGGCGGAATGCCCCGATCCCCTGCCGGTAAAAAAAATCTAACCGCAGTTTGCGCGATTTCGTATTTCTTTGCGATTGCCGGTTACAAGGAATTATCATGAAGTATCATTTTATAGCCATAGAGGGAAATATCGGCGCGGGTAAAACCACCCTGGCGCACCTGCTTGCCAAACATTACAATGCCAGGCTGGCGCTGGAGGAATTCGCCAACAATCCCTTTTTACCCAAGTTTTATGAGAACCCCGGGCAATATGCTTTTCCGCTGGAATTGTTTTTTACCGCCGAGCGGTACAAGCAGTTGAAGGAACTGATCCACACGAATGATCTTTTTCACAGCATTACCCTGTCGGACTACCTGTTCGCCAAATCCCTGCTTTTTGCCAAAATCAATCTTTCAGAAGAGGAATTCCGGCTTTATCACAAACTCTATGATATCATCCGACAACCGCTGATCCAGCCCGACCTGCTGATCTATCTCCATGTTCCGATCAACATCCTGCAAAAGAATATCCGGAAAAGAAACCGCCCTTATGAGCAGGATATCCGGGATGAGTATCTTTTTAAGATACAGGAAGCCTATACCCAATACATCAAACAGCACAACATCAAAACCCTTTTCATCGACGCGGCAAACGCCGATTTCCTAAGCAATGAGAAACACCTGAAAGTGATCGCCGACGCGCTTGAACAGGAATACGACGATGGACAACATTATTTAACCTTGCCTTAAACATGCCACATGGCTGAAGACCTGCTGCGCAATTGGGAGAAAAGATCGGGCGAAAGAAAAAAACTATACAGGAATTTTCTTCTCCGCGCCGATAAGAACAAAACGTTGAAGCAATTGCCCGATCTTCATGAAGAGGCTTTCAGCAAGGTGGATTGCCTGAAATGCGCAAACTGCTGCAAACGGTATTCGCCCCGTTTTAAAACGCCGGATATCAAGCGGATCTCAAGGCATCTGAAGATGAAGGAAGGCGTTTTTATAGAAACCTACCTGCGGCTGGATGAAGACGGCGATTATGTGACCCGGTCGACGCCGTGCCCGTTTTTAGGAGAAGACAATCATTGCCGTATTTACGAAGCAAGGCCTTCGGACTGCCAGCGTTTTCCCTATACGGACGAGGATGTGCTGATCAAAAGACAGCAGATCACCTTAAAGAATGCGAGCTTCTGCCCCATCGTCTATTATGTGCTGGAAAAACTGATGGAAGCCGAAAAAAAATAGCGCCGCTTCCCGGCAAAGCATTTCTCCGCAAACCCGTCGATCCTGCCGCGTAAGCGCGACCGGCCCGTGAGCGTTAAAACCGCCGGCCCGGATCTCTCCGAACATCTTTTCAACATCGTTACTACCAACAGTTGTTAGTCGGCCGTTTCGCTTAACTTTGCGCAAATTTTGCAATTCGGACAGAAAAATCCCAACATGAACATATTTGAACGTCAGCAACAGGAATTTCAGCGCCGCCATATCGGGCCCGGCGCCCGCGATACCCGTGAAATGTTAGAACTCATTGGTAAAGCGTCTATTGAAGAATTGATCGAAGACGCCGTTCCCGCCGGCATCCGGCTGCAGCGCCCTATCCAGGTTCCCCCGCCGCAGAATGAATACGAATACCTTGAGGAGCTGAAGAAGACCGCTTCAAAAAATAAACTCTTTAAAACATATATCGGACAGGGATATTATGGAACCATCACGCCTACGGTCATCTTAAGGAATATTTTTGAGAACCCGGGATGGTATACCCAGTACACGCCCTACCAGTCGGAGATCGCCCAGGGGCGCCTGGAAAGCCTGCTTAATTTCCAAACCATGGTCGCCGATCTTACCGCCCTTCCCCTGGCGAACGCCTCCCTGCTGGATGAGGGCACGGCCGCTGCAGAAGCGATGTCCATGATCTTTCACCATGTAAACAAAACGGATACGATCCAAAAGCCGGCTTTTTTCGTCGATCAGCGCCTGTTTCCACAAACCAGGGATATCCTTATTACCCGCGCTGAACCGATCGGTATTGAGATCGTAAAAGGCGATTACCTGACCGACAAACCGGATGATCGCTTTTTCGGAGCGATCCTGCAATATCCCGACGACAACGGGTCCATAGCAGACTACCGGGACTTTATCGAAAAAATACACGCCGCCGGCGGTTATGTTATTATGGCGACCGATCTCCTGGCGCTGACGCTACTGACGCCTCCCGGAGAGCTCGGCGCCGACGTGGCCGTCGGATCGGCCCAGCGCTTCGGCGTGCCCATGGGCTATGGCGGGCCCCATGCCGGTTTCTTCGCAACTAAAGAAGAATTCAAGCGCGGCATTCCCGGCCGCATCATCGGGGTTTCTGTAGACGCCTCGGGACAACGCGCGCTCCGTATGGCCTTACAAACGCGCGAGCAGCACATCAAACGCGAAAAAGCGACTTCCAATATCTGCACGGCGCAGGCCCTGCTGGCCAATATGGCCGCCATGTACGCCGTGTACCATGGTCCGGAAGGATTGAAAGACATAGCCCGGCGGGTCGGCCTGCTTGCCGCAACGCTTGCCGCCGCGGTCAAAGGCCTGGGCTATGAACTGGTAAGCGACGCTTTTTTTGACACGATAAAAATCAAAACGGACAACATAACCGCGATCAGGCAGATCGCGGAAAGCCGGCAACTCAATTTCCGGTATTACGACGACCAGCATCTGGGGATATCGATAGACGAGACCGTTTCGCAGAACGATATCCGGGAGATCGCCGCCGCGCTGGGAGAGGCTTCGGGCAAATCAGCCCCGGCTATAACCTTCGACGCCGAAGCGCCTTTGACCAATATACCGGGCAACCTTAAACGCAGTTCTGCATTCCTTACGCATGCCGTTTTCAATACCTTTCACAGCGAAACAGAAATGATGCGCTACATCAAACGGCTCGAGAACAAGGACCTGTCGCTGAATACTTCCATGATCGCCCTGGGCAGCTGCACCATGAAACTGAATGCCGCCACGGAACTGATACCCGTGAGCTGGCCGCAGTTCAGCCAGCTGCATCCCTTTGCGCCGGCCGACCAGGCGGAGGGATATACGCAGATCATCGGCGAGCTCNNCATGGCACCAACCCCGCCAGCGCCGTGCTGGCAGGCATGAAGGTGGTGGTGGTAAAAAGCGATGAAGAAGGACATATCGACGTATCGGACCTTCGCGCGAGAGCGGAGCAATATAAAGACAGCCTCGCCGCGCTGATGGTAACCTACCCCTCCACGCACGGCGTTTTCGAAGAAAGCATCAAGGATATCTGCGCCATCGTGCATGAAAACGGCGGCCTGGTATATATGGACGGCGCCAACATGAACGCGCAGGTTGGACTCACTTCTCCGGGCAATATCGGCGCCGACGTATGTCACCTGAACCTGCATAAGACATTTGCCATCCCCCATGGCGGAGGAGGCCCCGGAATGGGACCTATCTGCGCGAATGAAAAGCTGGCGCCTTTTTTACCGGGTCATGGCTTGTTTGGAAACAATGGCGAATACAATCGCGCCGTGAGCGCCGCGCCTTACGGATCTGCCAATATCCTGCTCATCAGCTATGCTTATATTAAAATGCTGGGTGGGCAGGGACTGCGCGCCGCCACCGAATATGCCATACTGAATGCTAATTACATGAAGGCGAGGCTGGAGAAATATTACAAAACGCTTTACCTCGGCAAGAACGGCGCCTGCGCCCATGAATTCATTGTGGACCTCCGCCCCTTTAAAAGCGCGGCAGGTATAGAAGCGGAAGATGTGGCCAAAAGACTGATGGACTACGGGTTTCACGCGCCTACGGTGAGCTTCCCCGTTCCTGGCACCATGATGATAGAGCCGACGGAAAGCGAGTCGAAAGCAGAACTCGATCTTTTTTGCAACGCCATGATCGGCATATACGAAGAGATCAATGCCATTATCGCCGGACAGTCAGACAAAACAGACAATCCGTTAAAAAATGCGCCGCATACCATGCTGGAAGTTTGCGGGGAAGAATGGAAACATGCTTATTCAAGACAACAGGCTGCATTTCCGCTTCCCCAGGTAGCCCGGAATAAATTCTGGCCCGCGGTTGCCAGGATCAATAATACCTATGGCGACAGGAACCTGATCTGTACCTGCGAACCCACGGAAGCATATGCGTAAATAGATCATCTTTTTAAAAAAAGGTTAAGCCCGCGGGATTATTAACCGTTTTCCTTTAATTTAATACCCGATATGCGTTTACTATTTATTACTATCCTAACGATTATGACAATCCAGACCTCCATTGGCCAGCCCTATCTTTTTGTAGGCTGTTATACGGACAAAGACAGCAAGGGTATCTATACCTATCATTTTAATACGACTACCGGCGACTTCAACAGCGTGGGCTCTATCTTATCGGAAAGCGCTTCCTACCTGGCCATTACGCCCGATGGAAGCTCCTTTTTTTCCGTAGATGAAGCCGGCGGTAAAACGCCAGGCGGGGTCAACGCGTTTTCATTTGACCCTGATTCGGGCGAACTGGAATTTAACAATAAACAACCCAGCCACGGCGACCATCCCTGCCATGTTTCGATAGATAAAACCAATAAATGGGTAGCGGTGGCCAATTATAGCGGAGGCAATTTTTCCATCTACCCGCTTCGGTCCGATGGCTATCTCGGAGCTGCCGCTCAAACGATCCAGCATTCCGGGCGCAGCGTAGACCGGGAACGCCAGGACAAACCGTATGGCCATGCCGCCGTATTTACGCCGGATAACCGCTTCCTGGTACTGGTCGACCTCGGCATCGACAAATTGATGATCCATGCGTTCGACCCCAGTAAAGAAAAACCCCTGAACGAAAAAGCGACTGAAGTAAAGACCACTCCAGGAGCCGGTCCCCGTCATATTGTTTTTCACGAACAATTGCCCTTTGCCTATGTCATCGAAGAAATGCTGGGATATGTGGACGTCTACCAATACGGCAACGGCAATCTTACGCCGCTGCAAAGGATCAACTCCCACCCGCCGGGCTTTAAAGGGGAAATCGCCAGCGCAGCCATCCGCATCTCTCCCGACGGAAGGTTTTTATATGCCTCCAACAGGGGTGAATCGAATACGATCGCTATCTTTTCCATCAACCAGCAATCAGGACGGCTGGAATCCGTGGGATTTCAAAAATCAGGAGGCGAATGGCCAAGGGATATCCTGATCGATCCCACCGGCAATTTTTTACTCGCTGCAAATGTAAAGACCAACAATATCGCGATCTTCAAAAGAGATAAGCAAACAGGGTTATTGCAGCCCACAGGAAAAGAAATATCCGTTCCTAAACCGGTAAGCATGATCATACTTGAATAATACATAGTCCCTTATAAACGCTTCCATGAGCCGCAAGACCTTATAATATGGAGCTGAAGATAGATTAATGGAGCTTACGCCAGACGTACAAAACTTTACCCACCCTTAACCTATCAATTATGCAAAAAGCATCCAGTAAACGTTCTTTATATCTTTTAAGGAGCTTATTCGCAGTATTGCTGATCTTTCCCTTTACCGCAAGCGCCGGCCCTGTCGGTCCATGGCGCAACAAAGTATCGACCGGAAGCAGCTTGGAAATCATGAATAATCTTATCCATCCCTTTGCCGGCAAGGAATACCTCAATACTCCGAAACCCTTGGACAACGGGCCTTCAGAGATGCCTGCCAGGTATTTTTGGCTGATGGATTCCTATGTAGACAAAGTAGATGAAGGCATGAAAGCGCGCCCTGGAGCCAGCCTGGCGGAACTGAACGAATATTTCAATTCCTGGCATTTCCCCTTTGCCATCCTCGGCCCTGCCGTATTGTATGCCAAGAAACACCCTTCCAACAAACGCTATCGCGATCCCCGCATGCTGGATCTGGCCCTCCGTATAGGCGATATGATGGCGGCGGAAAGCGTTAAAGGAGATTACGAAAAGCGGGTGGATAACGACTGGGAAACCTATATGTGGCTGGAGACCTACCGGATACTAATAAACGAATTAGGCGAAGAAAGAAAAGCGCTATGGAAACAGGAGCTTATTAAATATATCAAAGAGCTGGAGGAGGAATGTATTCAAAGAATAGACCTTGCCTGGTATAATTCCCCTTATACAGGCACTTCGCCAAATCACTATGCCATCTATGCTTCTATGGTACACCTGGCCGGCAAAGTGTTTAAGGAAGAGAACTGGGTAAAGCTGGGAGCGCATATCCTCAAGCGGTTTGCCACTATTGAACAAACGCCGGACGGTTACTGGGGAGAATTCATAAGAGCCAGTCCAACCATCGGGTATAACCACCTCACGCTCTACTGTGTGGCCCTGTATTGGGAACATAGCGGCGATAAATCAGTTCTTCCCGCCCTGCGCAGGGCCACGGATTTTCACAAGAATTTCACCTACCCTAACGGGGAACCGGTAGAAGTGGTGAACGACCGCAATCGCTATTGGACAGGGTCAATAATACGTAGCGCCGACCAAACCAACCCTAATAATTACCTGACGGTTATCCCCTGGGGCCAGTTTGCCTTTACCAATTTTCCGGATGGACGCCGTTATGTGCAATTCCTGACCAGTTTTTATCAACCGAAAGACATGAATGTGGACCTGTTGGGCAGATTGGCCCAGAATATCCTCTATTATCATGAGGGGCCGATGAAACCCATCCCGCAGGATCAGCCGCAATACAGTTACCGACTCAAGGAAGTGGAAGCCGGCATCAGTAAGAATGGGCCATGGGTCACGGCTTTTTCCGGGGTGATAAGTCCCCCGGTCATTTATAGCCGGTTTCATCTCGACTGCCAGGGGAACCTGGGCATTTTTCACAAGCAACTCGGTCATATCATCTCCGGCGCCAACTCAAAACGCCAGCCGGAACTGGCTACTTTCCAGGGGAAGCTGATGGGCAACTATTATACCATTCCCGTCAGTACCCGGCTTCAGATGGCTGCCGATACCAACCGGCTGTCGCTGGCTTACTATAAGTTTTTTGCTGATCTGTATATCCCTAAGCCCTCGGAAAAAGAGCTGAAGTTTCGTTTTGTCATTTCCAGTATAGGCGAAGCGGTGGAAGACCCGGCATTGAATCTCCAATTGTGCCTGATACCCGGGAAAACGTTGGAAACAGCCACAGGAAAGAAGATCATGCTGAGCGACCAACGTATTGAATTATCCCCCGAAGAGATCGGCGGATGGATAAAACACAACGGGTGGACCTTGCAGGCGGATCCTACGGCAAGCTTGTCCTGGCCGGTTTACCCCTTTAATCCTTATACAGACAAGCCGGAAGAGAACCTTGCGCGCGCTGTAGGGCGACTGACGGTTCCGCTGAAGCTAAGGACAAAACCAGGAAAATATCTCCGAACCAACGACCAGGAGATAGATTTTCTGCTGAGGACGGAATAATGAATATATCGTAATAATTTTGTTCAGTCGGATCCTCTATGAAGGGGGATCAGCCCCCGCAATAAGGGTCTTAGCCGATAGAAAGCTGCGGATCGCCCGGCAGGACGCAGCATTGTTCTTATCTGATAACCATAAGCAAAAGACAATGGACTATTACGACTGGAATCAATTCGTTAAACGGATCACGATCCATGTTCCTACCCAGGTCGTGTACGATGCCTGGTCTACCGCTAAGGGCCTGGAATCGTGGTTTCTGCGCAAGGCCGTTTTTTATGACTCCTATGGACGCCCCCGCGGGCAGGAAGAAAAATTCCAGGCCGGCGACGCATACCTCTGGCAATGGTATGGGTATCCGGACCATGTAACGGAAAAAAAACGCATACTTTCTCTGAACGGAAAGGATTTTTTACAATTCCGTTTCTCGGGCGACTGCATCGTCAGCGTCAAAATAAAATCGGAAAACAACGAAACCGTCTGCGAACTGGAGCAGCATGATTTCCCGGAGGACGACCAGGAAAAAATAGACCTGCACATCGGATGCAGCACAGGATGGACCTTTTACCTGGCCAATCTTAAATCCATATTGGAAGGCGGCATCGACCTCAGAAACAAAAATATCGATATTGAAGATGTGGTCAATGCCTGAACAACGACCTAAACGCTTACCAAAGAAGCGCTTAGGATCGATCCGGAATAGTTGGGTCAAATGCCGTTAATTGGCCAAAATATGCTTAACTTCGGAGCTTTATTTTATACTAATACAATTAATGATGGACAACAAAATCCAGGGAACCGTTAAATTTTTCAACACAGAAAAAGGATTCGGTTTTATCAAACACGATGATTCCAGCAAGGAAACATTCGTACATGTTAGCGGCCTGATTGATGAGATCAAAGAAAATGATCGTGTAGAATTCGATGTGCAAAATGGAAAAAAGGGCTTAAATGCGGTGAATGTAAAACTGATCTGATAAATCAATGATCTTTTTGCAAGAGATAAGAGGCTGTTCCAGACGGCCTCTTATTTTTTTATACTTCATAAGCCATATGCGCAGATCGCCCTTAGCGCCTCCGGCCAACCTTCGCATAAAGCAGCATTAGCGCCTGTTTTCAATCCTACAATTTTCGCCCCGGTCAGCTTGCGGCAAGATCATTAAGAAGATTATCTTCGCGTTATGCATTATGTTTCCGTAGAGGGCCTTACAAAATCCTATGGGGTAAAGCCCCTGTTCACAAACATTTCATTTCATATTGAAGAAGGCGATAAGATCGCGCTTGTCGCCCGCAACGGCAGCGGCAAATCCACCCTGCTCCGGATTCTCTCCGGTAAAGAAACGCCGGATAGCGGAACGGTATGGATCCATAAGGATGTTACCGTAGCGCTCTTTGAGCAGGAGCCTTCCTTCATTGAAAACAAATCCATATTAGACAATATATTTCATCACGACCATCCCGTGATCCGCGCCATCAAAGCGTATGAAGAGGCCGTAGACTCCGGAGACGAACGACGGCTTACGCAATCCATCATCGAGATGGATGAGCTGAATGCATGGGACTTCGACCATAAGGTCAGCCAGATATTCGGCAAGCTGAATATCCACCGGCTGCAGCAGGAAGTCTCCACGCTTTCCGGCGGCCAAAGAAAAAGGGTGGCGCTTGCCAAAACGCTTATCGATATCGGGTTTGAACACAAACACGTATTGCTGATCATGGACGAGCCGACCAATCACCTAGACGTGCAGATGGTGGAATGGCTGGAACATTATCTCGACCAGGAAAAAATAACCCTGCTCCTGGTAACCCACGACCGGTATTTCCTCGACAATGTATGCAAAGAAATATGGGAGATAGACGGCAGCCTTTATCCGTATAAGGGAGATTATGAGAACTTCCTGGAAAAAAAAGCCGGCCGGATAGAAAGCGAACAAGCCAGTATAGACAAGGCGCGCAATCTCTACCGGAAGGAACTGGAATGGATACGCAAACAACCGAAGGCACGGACCACAAAATCAAAAAGCCGTATTGACGCTTTTGCCGACGTGGAAGCAAAGGCAAAGCAGACCATCGAAGATCAACGCATACAGCTCAACGTTAAAATGAGCCGTCTGGGCGGCAAAATAATCGAATTAAAGAAGGTCTATAAACAGTATGATGAGAAAGTGATATTGAAGGGGTTTGACTACACGTTTAAAAAAGGCGAAAGAATCGGCATTATCGGGAGAAATGGCGCGGGAAAATCTACCTTCCTGAATATTATCCAGGGACTCGAGCCCGCCGACAGCGGTAAAATAAATATAGGCGACACCGTCGTTTTCGGGAATTATTCGCAGCAGGGCCTCAAAGTCAAGGAAGACCTGCGCGTCATCGAATTCGTAAAAAACATCGCCGAACATTTTCCCCTGGCCGACGGAGGAACCTTAAGCGCTTCCCAGTTCCTGAATCTTTTTCTTTTTCCGCCCGAACAGCAATACTCCTATATCTCTACGCTGAGCGGCGGCGAAAAAAGAAGATTGCACCTGCTGTCCATCCTGTTCAGAAACCCTAATTTCCTGATACTGGACGAACCGACCAATGACCTTGATCTCCCGACGTTAGGGGTATTGGAAAATTTTTTAAGCGATTTCGCCGGGTGTTTGCTGATCGTTTCGCACGATCGTTACTTCATGGACCGTCTCGTGGATCACCTGTTCGTATTTGAAGGAGAAGGTTCCATACGCGATTTTCCGGGCAACTACTCCTTATACCGGGCCTGGGTAAAAGAACAGGAGAACGCCGCGAGGAACAGGGAAACCAAACCCGAAGCAAAAAAAGCGGCGCCCGCTTCCCCGGAAACGGCTCCCGTCAAAAGAAAACTGACCTACTCCGAGCGCAAGGAATTCGAGGCCCTGATGCAGGAGCTTCAAGGCCTTGAAAAAGAAAAAAATGAGCTCACGGAAAGAATAAGCTCGGCAGGGCTACCTTATGATGAACTAACAAAAATGACCAACCGAATATCAGAAATAACGGCAACGATCGACAGTAAGGAACTGCGATGGCTTGAATTGAGCGAATTTGCCGGTCAATAACCATACTATCCGGCGTCAATGAAAGTCAACGGCGCCGCCTGACCATTGTTATGAAAAAAAATTTCATGAAACATATTGTTCTTTACTGCCTGCTGGGCTTTTGCCTTACAGGCTGGACGCAGCAGACCGCCGACCCCTCGGTTTATGGAAAATCCATACAGACCGAAAGCCTGGAAAAGCTTCTTTACGCCATTGCGAGTAAGGAAATGGAGGGCCGGGAAACCGCCTCTGCCGGACAACGAAGGGCCGCGCAATATATAGAGAACTATTTTCAATCGATAGGCTTGCTGCCCGCCTGGAACAACAACTATCAACAGGCTTTTCCCGTATACCGCGATTCTCTTATCCGTTCTTCCCTTTCCATCAACGGGGCTTCTTTCCGGCAAGACCTGGATTTCGCCCCAAGCGGCAACCCCGCCAATATTTTCCTTAACGCCAACGAGGTATTCTTCGCAGGAGACGGATTGAGCGATTCGCTTCTCGAGAATTATAAAGGATTTGCCGGCGGCGGAAAAATTGCGCTGATCGCGCCCCGGCGCAACCTGCTGTCTGCAGGCCGGGAAAAAACCAGGTCGCATTACGAGGATCATGCCGCCCTCAGAAAAGCCGCGCGCCAGCATGGCATAAGCGTCATATTGATAGCAGACCGCAACTTCCCCCGACCGCCCGATCCTTCTATCGGGCCAATGTATGTCAATGATCGCCCCAATGACAAGGGACCCCATATTTTCTATGTTTCCTACAAAGTTGCGCGGGCCATCATGGGACGGGATTTTAAAAAAGCCGTAAGGCCCGCGAAAAAAAGAGCGCTGCGGCCCAAGACTTACTATGCGCAAACCTCGTTGGAACTGAATAAAGAACAACTCAGGCTGGAAAGCAGCAATGTGCTGGGCTATATAGAAGGGACCGACAAAAAGGAGGAAGTCGTGGTGATCACGGCGCACTACGATCATCTCGGGAAAAAAGATGATTCCACCATTTATTACGGAGCCGACGACGACGGGTCCGGAACCGTGGCCGTGATGGAAATGGCAAAAGCCTTTTCCCGGAGCAAACAGGAAGGCCAGGGTCCAAGACGCAGCATCCTTTTTATGGCTGTATCAGGAGAAGAAAAAGGCTTGTGGGGCTCCTCTTATTATGCGGAGCATCCAGCCTGGCCGCTGGACAAAACAACAGTAAATATCAATATCGATATGATCGGAAGAACTGAGCCCAAGCGTTCTTCCAATGAAACCATGCACTACGTCTATGTGATCGGCGATAACCGCTTAAGTTCGGATCTCCGGCCGATCAGCGAGAAAGCCAATGATAGCTATACGCAGCTTTATCTCGACTATAAATACAATGCGCCGGATGATCCGGAACGCATATTCTATCGCAGCGATCATTATAATTTCGCCAAAAAAGGAACGCCTGTTATTTTTTATTTTAACGGACTGCACGAGGATTATCACCGGCCCGGAGACACGCCGGATAAAATAAACTATCCCCTGCTTCAGAGAAGAACGCAGCTCATATTCTACACCGCCTGGGAGATTGCCAACAGGGATGAAATGCTAAAAAGGGATTTGAAGTAAGCGCAAACTAACTGCCGAATACTTTTTTCAACACATCCGTAACGCGGGCGGCAGGATCCTTTCTGATCTTCTGCTCTTCCTGGGCCACCTGGTAAAACAGGCCGGACAATGCCTTATCGGTAACATATTCCGGCAGATCGGTATTGAGCTTTTTAAACGTGGTAGGCAGTTTGTTATACGCTTCCGCCAGGGAGGTCCAGTATTTTGTCGCATTGGTTTTCTCCAGCGCATCTTCAATGACCGGTCTGAATGAGCCGGTAAGCTGGGTTACGGTCTTCCCTTTCAGATAGGAAGTAGCGGCCGTATCGCTGCCCCTCAGAATACCCAGGGCATCCTGAAAGCTCATTTGCTTAATGGCGTTCACAAAAATAGGGGCTGCGGATTTAGACGCTTCTTCCGCTGCGCGGTTCATCGATAAAATAGCATCATCCACCAATTTGCCCATACCTACGCTCCTCAACGTAGACTCGACCTTTTTCGCTTCCTCAGGCATCAGCACCTTGATCGCAGCATTGGCAAAAAAGCCGTCTGCCGCAGACAATTTAGCAGCGCTATTCTGCGCGCCCACGGACAGCGCTTCTTTCAACCCCGCCACGATATCCTCGTTGGACAAGCCTCCGTCGTTGCCTTTTACCTTGTTGAGCGCTCCCCCGACCTTTTTCAGTAATCCTCCGCCGGAAGAACCGGATTCCTGGCCATATCCATATGAACATATCCCAAGCAGGACGGCAAAAGCAAATAAAATGGTCTTCATGAAGATGTATTTATGCTCAATATAACGCGATAAGCTCAAAATTATTTGTTAAGCATCCCCCCGAGTCTAGGCCGGAAGCCGCTTACGCCCTGTTTTTAACAATTCGGGCGCCGGATTTTTTAATTATCGATTTTTTTCTGAAAGCGCGCAGGCTTCTTTGATTACAGGCTTCCTGCCCAAACCCGGGTCCGTTTTCAAGATCAACGCATTGATACAGGGAAACACTTAACAGGCATCTCCAAAACAAACAGGCAGCCCGGCCGCTGCACACCCCGCGGCGCCCGCAATAAAATCAAAAACAACCCGCAAACTTAAAAAAGCAATAACATTGGGCGGATTCGCCCCGCCTCACTATTTTTGTTTATTAACTCTTATCTATCTATGAAACGCAGCCTAAGAAAGATTCGCACATGCAGCAACATATATGCGGAGTTCCATCCGACCATTGAAATGCGAAGCATTCATCGAGACAAATAGAAAATATTTTATGCCCGAGATAAATGCGAAGCATTCACCGAGACCATTGAAAAATATATTATGCCCGAGGTAAAAACAAAAAACAACCGGATGAAAAAAATAATACTCCTGAATACCCTGATGCTTATCGGCCTGATAAGCTTTGCACAGACGAAAAAACCTGCGCCCGCCGCCGCTCCGGCATTAAAAAATGCAGTTGATTCCTTCAGTTATGCGCTGGGACTGAGCATGGCCGGGTTTTACAAAGAACAGGGCATTGAGAATATTAATTCCCAACTGGTGGTCAGGGCGTTGAACGATGCCAAAACAGGCAAAGCATTGCTGAACGATGATGAAGTGAACAATGCCATCATATCCCATGTGCAGCATGCCAAAAGCCTGAAAGCCTCAGAAAATAAAAAAGAAGGCGAATCCTTTCTGGCCGCCAACAAAACCCACCCCGGCGTGGTAACGCTGCCCAGCGGATTACAATACAAGGTACTCAAGGAAGGTTCGGGTGAAAAACCCGGCCCGACAGATAAGGTGAAAGTTCATTATGAAGGATCGCTGATCAACGGGAAGATATTCGACAGCTCCATACAGCGGGGCGAGCCCATTGAACTCAATGTCAACGGGGTCATTACCGGGTGGACAGAAGCGCTTATGCTGATGCCCGTAGGCAGCAAATGGAAATTATTCATTCCTTCCGAACTGGGGTATGGCGACAACAACGCAGGGCCTGATATCAAAGCCGGGTCCACGCTGATCTTCGACGTAGAACTGCTGGAAATCGTGAAGTAAATCCATGCAGGCCGATTGCGGTTTTCTAACGGAATCGGCTATTCGCTGGCGACCCTGTGCGGCAAACCCTATTTGTATAAGAGATCATAGTACTCTGCGGCCATTCTTCCCGACTCAAACTGGAACCTTACGTCGCGCATGCCATTCTGCGCAATCTGCCTCCAGATATCGCGATTCTCGTAGTATAGCGGGAGTATATCGCCTTCCAGAATCTCGTATAGCTTATCCAGGTCGTATTGGTCCTGCTGCTGCGTGTTCATCCCTGCATAATCCGCGCCGGGCACCACAAAGCCATTGTTGCCATGATCAATAAACTCCGGGATCCAGCCATCATCGGTTGAGAAATTAACGGCGCCGTTCATGGCAGCAGTCATGCCGCTGGTTCCGGAAGCCTCGCGCGGAACGCGGGGAGTATTCAACCAGATATCCGCCGCCTGTTTTAACCTTTTGGAAAGGGTCAGTTCATACCCGATCAGCACAGAAACATTTTTATACTGACGGCTCAGGTCAACCAGGTAATTAAAATCATTGATCGCCGGGTAATCCATCGGATAGGGCTTCCCCGCCCAGATGATCTGCAGGGGGTATTTAGTATCGGCTATCAATCTTTCAAAACGCTCCTTATCTCTCGTGATCAGGTCTGCCCGTTTGTAACCTGCAAAACGCCTGGCCCATACAATGGTAAGAACATTCGGATCAAATAACTTGCCTGTCTGATCGGCCACCAGCTCAAACGCGCGCCTTTTCAGGTAGCTTTTTCTATCGTCCCATAAATGATCGTTCTCATCTTCCATGAACTTATACAGCTGCTTATCCGCCCAGTACTTCCAGTTCTGCGCATTGGTGATGGAGATGATCGGACATATCCCGCTGTATTTCCCCCACATGGCGCGCGATACTTTTCCGTGCAATGCAGACACGCCATTGGCGATATGCGCAAACCGCAGCGCCGCCAGGGAATGATTGAACTGATCATCTTCCATACCCGTAAGTTTACGCACTTCATCCAATCCCAGTCCGCAGAAATAACTCATCTTCTGGCACAAATGAATATCATGCTTTTCATTGCCCGCTTCCTCGGGAGTATGCGTGGTGAACACCAGCCGCTTTTTCACTTCCTCCACATTCCCGAATTTTTTGTACAGGTAGAATACAGAGGATACGCCATGCGCCTCATTCAGGTGATACCGGTCGGGATCAAAGCCCAGTTCATCGATGAGCTTGGCCCCGCCGACGCCAAGCAATATGAACTGCGCCACCTTGGTCGCCACATTGGCATCATATAAACGGTGCGTGATGGTTTGAGAAACATAATCATTCTCGGGAAGATCCGTGCTCAATAAAAACAGGGGAGCCGTTTTAAAGGTCTGGGGGTTAAGATACATTGCCTTTACCCATACCGGGTGATCATGTATCATGATCTGAAACTTGATGCCGGTATCTTCCAGAAAACTATATACTTTTTCCATCCAGGTAACCTGGAGGGTCTGATCCTGGTTGCGGGCCTGGTCGTAATACCCGTATTTCCACAATATGCCGACGCCTATCATGTTTTGTCTTAGCTCATATGCGCTGCGCAGGTGAGAGCCCGACAAAAAGCCCAATCCCCCGCTATATATCTTTAACGGTTGATGAATGGCGAATTCCATAGAAAAATAAGCCGTCTTCTTCGAATAACGCTCGTCGACCGGGTAGGGTACTTTGTAATTGGTAAAACTCATAAACAAATCTCGTTTTCTTGATAATCCTTGGAGCCGCTTAACAATAAACGGCAAAATGGGTTGCAATATAGCAGTTATAGTTTATAATCGCCAGCAAGACGCTCAAAACGATGCGCGTTTAACCCCGTGGTACAACAGCGGCGCAACAGGCGATCCCGACGGGGATCGTTTATTTTTTGGTAGCAGGTTTGGCATTTGTTTCCTTTTTCTTTCCGGCCGCGGCTTTGGCCTCCTTTTTTTTCGGATAAGTTCCCTCAAAAAAACATTTGATATCCCGGTACGAGCCGCAGCCCTCTGTTTCCTTCATGGAAACAGATGAAGCGCCGAACGTAAACTGAAGCGCACAGGGGTTGCCATTTTCCTTATACACCGCTTCCTTGGGAGATACAAATCGCGCAGTCCCCTTGAGTTCGCCAACGCACTCCCCATTATTTTTTTCAAAATGAACAAAAAACAACAATTCAGAAGGATTGCGGCCGTCCCTGAAAGAAATAAAATTCTTTTTATTAATGGAATAATCGCCGGCATATTTGCTTTTCCTGGCCAGCGTATCGATCGGATTGATGATGTTTTCAATGATCTCCTTATTGGGCTCGGTGAGAATAAGCAAAAACTCATTGGCCGCGCTGTTGAAGATATATACGTTCCTTTTAAAAGCAATTTCCCCGTCCTTTAGTCTTCTCTGCCGGTAGGTGGTGATCTGGAAACGCCGGTCCAATAGACCATAGGCGGAACTGAACTGATCAAACCCCATCTTTATGACGGGCATCGCGCTCAGGTATTCATTCTTTTTTCCGAAACAGGCCAGGTAGGCCGCCTGCTTTGTTCCATGGCGGGCCTGTATAAAAAGATAGGTTTCCCTCCCTTTTTCCATTGCTTTTCCCATTGGATACAGCGAGGGTTTAACGTCTTTCCCAAAGTCTTTTGACCATACGGAGTCGGGGATGAACCGGGCAACCACATCATAAGCGATAGCAGAAGAATCCCTTGGCTTTTTCTTCAGCGTGGAATCCGCTATCCGGAAAGGCAGGGAAACCTCGGGGAAAAAGTCCATAAACCCCTCGATATCAACCGGCTTCTCTCCTTCTGCCTGCTCCACCGCATCCTTACACGCTATCGTCAATATGGCCGCACAAAACACAAAAAGATATTTCTTCATACAATAACCGCTGGTGATCATTTAAAGTACTGATTCGACGGGAGTCCTGAAAATAATATTTTCTTATTAGAATTTAAGTTTTTAGATTTGTCTAAATTTAAATTTAGGGCAATTAAATTGCCCTGACCATCGTACATGAGATATTCACCCAGTAAAGAAAATTACCTGAAAACCATCTTCCATCTCCAGGAAGAAGAGGGGGTGGTAACCACCAATGCCCTGGCCCGCGCGCTGGATACCAGTCCCGCTTCCGTAACCGATATGCTCAAGAAGCTAAAAACGCAGAAACTGTTGCTCTATGAAAAATACAAGGGCTTTAAACTTAGCCTGGAAGGGCGGAAAGTAGCATTGCAGATCATCCGCAAACACCGTTTATGGGAGGTTTTCCTGGTAGAAAAGCTGCGTTTTGGCTGGGAGGAAGTGCATGAGATAGCAGAAGAACTGGAACACATCAGCAGCAAAAAACTGGTAGATCACCTGGATAAGTTTCTTGATTTTCCCACCACGGATCCGCATGGCGACCCGATCCCCGATGCCAATGGAAAGATACCCCTGATCAAGCAGATCAGCCTGAGGGATCTCCCGATCAATATCATCGCCGCTGTCTGCAATATCAGCGACCAATCGCCCGAAATGCTGGAGCTGCTCACCCACAAAGGGATCGGCCTCGGGACAAAGCTGGAGATCAAAAAAAAGTTTTCCTTCGACAATTCCCTTGAGCTCAACATCCGCAATCACCAGCCCATCACCATCAGCGAGAACGTTGCCAGGAATGTGTTTGTAACCCATGAAGAATAACTACAGCGGACGTTCTGCTGAAAATCCTACTAGTCATCAGCCTTTAACAGCCGCTTCATCCTGCTGAAGGTCTCNNTGGGTGATATAATGAATAAAACGCTGCCGGGCGGTGCTCTTTACGCAATCCAGGTAATAAGCGTCCTTTTTAATGAACAGGTAGGTCATCAGCCTGCGCGCCAGCTGTTCGGCGCCCTCGATGGTTTCCATACACTGCTGGAAATTATCATATCGGATCGAAATCAGCAGGGAAGGCTCCAGGGCTTCGATGACCATATCAGAAGGATGACGCTTGTAAAAGGAATGCTCAGACAGGACAACATGGCCTTCTGTGGCCAATTGCAGCGTTTTCTGCCGCTGGTCTATCACAATGTATTTTCGTATCAGCCCCTTGATGATCAGGTTAAGATGGTCCTCCACCTGCCCCTCGGGCAGGATCGCCTGTTTTTTGGCAAACTGCCGGACCTCCAGGTAGGGTATGAACAGGTTGATCTGCTCCTCGCTCAGGTCTACATACTTCTGCACAAACCGGTGCACATACCCTAAATAGTCGCTGATATTAAAAGAGGCCTGACCCATTAAACAGAATAATTGGCTTTATTGGCGACGAAGCTCCGGTTACGCAATAAATGTTTCAGGCGGCTGAATGTTTCCGGTTGTATATTCAGGTATGAAGCGAGGAATTTCTGCGGAACCCGCTGAAATAAGGCAGTATTGGTATTTACAAAGCGAATGAACCGCTCCTGGGTATTGTACGCCGCCCGTTCCAGCTCCCAGGTCTCTTTCTGCAGGTAAAGATCGGTGATGATCAGCCTACCCAACCGCTGCCAGCGAACATCTTTCTCATACAGCATGGTAATGTTTTCCAGGCTGACAGATATAAAGGTAGAAGGCTCAATGGTTTCAACAATGTATTGGGATGGTTCGCCGGATAAAAAAGATACTGATGAATTGATGACCTCTCCTTCCCGGGCCAGTTGGGTGATCACCTCCTCGTCTCCATTAAGGAAAAACTTCCTGACCAGCCCCTTCACGACAAAATTCAGGTATTTCTCTTCTTCGCCCTCCTCGATCAGCCGAGTCTTTTTATCATAGGTGCGGATTTCAGACACCTTGGCGATCTCGTCAAAATCTTCATCAGATAGCGCGAGGAACCCACCTAAATATTCTTTAAGCGCCCTAACCATTAGCGCAAGTTAAATTTTCTATTTGAAAGGAGGAAAACTTATACGCTTTTAACCCTTACTTTTGCTGACCCTGATAAAAACAAATAAAATATGAAACCGGCATGATTAAAGTAATCATTAAACATACAAGATAATGATTATTTTAATCATCAAAGGTTCCATCTGACAACTAAAAAACAAAAAACAAACAGATGAAGCAAAAAATCAAAGTGGCCAATCCGGTAGCAGAACTGGATGGCGATGAAATGACCCGTATTATCTGGAAATTTATCAAAGACAAACTCATACTGCCCTATGTAGATGTGAATATCCGCTATTTTGATCTGGGCATCGAATACCGCGATAAAACCAACGACCAGGTTACCATTGATGCCGCAAACGCCATCAAGGAATGCGGCGTAGGCATCAAATGCGCTACCATCACCCCCGACGAGGCCCGGGTTAAGGAGTTTAACCTCAAGCAAATGTGGAAAAGCCCCAATGGCACTATCCGCAATATTCTGGACGGAACCGTATTCCGCGAGCCCATCGTCATGAAAAATGTTCCCCGGCTCGTGGGCAACTGGACCGCGCCCATTATTGTCGGCCGTCACGCTTTTGGCGACCAGTACCGGGCCACCGATACCGTGATCAAGGGAAAAGGCAAGCTGACCATGACCTTTACGCCCGAAGGCGGCGGCGAACCGCAGGTTTTTGAAGTGTATAATTTCAAAGGCGACGGCGTGGCGCTCTCTATGTACAATACCGACGAAAGTATTATAGGTTTTGCCAGAAGCTGCTTTAACATGGCGCTTAGCAAAAAATGGCCGCTGTATCTTTCCACCAAGAACACCATCCTTAAAAAATACGACGGAAGGTTTAAAGATATTTTCGCCGAAATATTTGAAACCGAATTCAAGCAAAAATTCGCCGAAGCCAATATCGTATACGAACACCGCCTGATCGACGACATGGTGGCCAGCGCGCTGAAATGGAACGGCAACTTCGTATGGGCATGTAAAAACTACGACGGCGACGTGCAAAGCGACTCCGTTGCCCAGGGATTCGGTTCCCTAGGATTAATGACCTCCGTATTGGTTACCCCCGACGGAAAGACCATGGAAGCTGAGGCCGCCCACGGCACCGTTACCCGTCATTACCGCGACCACCAGGCCGGGAAACCCACTTCCACCAACCCCATCGCCTCCATTTTCGCATGGACAAGGGGACTGGCATTCCGGGGTAAACTGGACAATAACCAGGAACTGATCAATTTCTGCAACGCCCTTGAACAGGTTTGTATCGAAACCGTGGAAAGCGGGAAGATGACCAAGGACCTGGCCATCGTCATTCATGGCTCCAAGGTTGCCCATGGAGAGCATTTCCTGTATACGGAAGAATTCCTCGATACGGTCGATGAAAACCTGAAAAAGAAATTAGGACAATAAAAATACCGCATTGATCGAAAACCCGGAAATACAAGCTTCCGGGTTTTTTTATTTCATCCGGCATCAGAGCTTCGCGCAACAAAGATATCCCCGGGGCCAGGCAGGGCGATCACCCTGCGGACCAAAATAACCGGGCCAAAGGGTCCTTACCATTGCAGGACCCGATACGCTTCTCTCGCTACATACCTGAAAGGCCGCCCTGAAACAGGGCGACCTAACGATTGCTTGCCGTATAAAAAATTTACTGTTTTATTTTTGCAGGGAATCTACTACTGCAGGCGCTGAATCAATAACAGTGGTGGTATCTGCAGGCGCTACAGGTTCTGCAGGAGCCGGAGCAGGAATTGTATCTGTTGTGGTTTCATCTGCATTCGTGTTATCATTGCAGGCTGCAAACGCGCCTATCGCTAAAACCAATAAGAGTTTTTTCATTGTACTGAGTTTTGAATTTTTTTAGATGATTTGGTGTTTATACGCGAACCGGGGAAAGGTAACCCGCCTGGAAAAATATTTTTTTTAAGAAAATTCTACGCCTGTTTTAAGGGATAATAGTATAATCTTTGGGTTACTTCTTCATAAATTCGGTATAAACTAAAGGAATAAAGAGTGAAAGTTGAGCAGGATGAAAAAAGCTTACTGAATGGACTGGCAAAAAATGACCGTGATGCCGTGGAAGCCATCTATGCAGGGCACTACAGCATGATCCAATCCATGATCATCAACAACAACGGGTCGGCAGATGATGCCAGGGATATCTTCCAGGAAGCCATGATCGTATTGTATGAAAAAGCCAGATCAGGATCTTTTGAGCTCCATTGCCAGTTAAAAACCTATATCTATTCTGTTGCCCGCAGGTTATGGCTGAAAAGACTGAAACAAATGCAACGAATAAATACCGAGGTAAACGGACTGGAAGAAACTGTTCCCGTGGAGGAAGATGTCGATGCGCATGAACTCAGGAACCAGGAATTCCAGGTCATAGAAAAATCGCTTTCCAGCCTGGGCGAACCCTGCAAAAGCCTGCTGGAAGCTTTCTACCTCCAAAAAAAGAACATGAATGATATTGCAGAAGCTTTTGGATATACCAATGCAGATAATGCCAAGAACCAGAAATACAAATGCCTGATCCGACTAAGAAAACTATTCTTTGCCAACTATAAACCCGGTAAGCTGTGATGGAAAAAATAAAAATGCTGGAAACCGTTGAAAGATATCTTAAAGACGAAATGACGCCCGCTGAAAAAGAGGCGTTTGATCAACTGCGGCAGTCGAACCCTGAGATCGATCAGCTGGTGGTGGAACATACTATCTTCCTGCACCAGATGGACGAACTGAGCGACCGTAAAAACTTCCGGTCGGGCCTCCATGAGATCCATGCCGACCTGCTCGACAAAGGCGCTATCGAGGAAAAACCGTCCAGGGCCGTCGTTGTTCAATTGCTGAAAAAACACCGCCGCGTAATGGCTGTCGCCGCTTCAATAGCAGGCATCACGACCTTGCTTATCGCGGGAATGGCGTCTTATTACTCCCGCAGGGCAAATGCCAGCGAGCTCGAACAACTCAGCAAAAAGTTTGAAAATACAGAGAGAACCGTCAACGCCCTTAAGCAACAGGTAGAGAGCGATAAGATCGAAAAAGCGCCTACCAATACCCCGATCAAATCCGGCGGCACCGGCTTCCTGATCGACGGAAAGGGATACCTGGTTACCAACGCCCATGTGGTGCAGGGTTCCAGTTCTGTAGTGATCCAGAATAACAAGGGACAGGAATACCTGGCCACAGCCATCCTGATCAATGACGTTAATGATATTGCCATCCTGAAGATCGAAGACCCTGATTTTAAAATCCGGGGAGCGCTGCCCTACGGATTGAAAAAGATCGGGGCAGAGATCGGCGAAACCCTGTTCACTCTTGGCTTTCCACGCGAAGAGATCGTGTATAACGAAGGCTATATGAGCGCCAAAACGGGCTTTAATGGCGATACCCTCACCTGCCAGATAGGCGTTCAGGCCAACCCGGGCAATTCAGGCGGCCCCGTTTTCAATAAAAGCGGGGAAGTGATCGGGATCATCAATACCCGTCAGGCTACCGCAGAGGGCGTTGTTTTTGCCATCACCGCAAAAAATATCTTCAGCTCCGTCGAAGAGATCAACAACGATTCCCTGTCCTTCAATATCAAACTGCCGCTTCATTCCTCGCTGAAAGGCCTCGACAGGGTGCAGCAGATCAAGAAAATAGAGGATTGCGTGTTTATGGTGAAAAGCTACTGACAACAGCCGCCTTCCGCAGGAATCCCCGCCAGCGCCCGTAAAGTAGCCGCTCTACCCGTGAGCCCTTTATTGGCCCAAACGCCTAACACTGATCATTTTCCCCAGAGACTACCGGGATATTCTCCCTTGCTGATAAGCGCGTCCAGGCTCGCTTTCACCTCGGGAGCGTCTTCCTTATAGGTTACGCCAAACCACTGGGCAGAAGTGGGGATCACATTGATAGCGCCTTTTTTATCCTTAATGAAACTGTCTGCTACCAAAGGAATAAAGAACTCCGATTTCGGTTTGGCGACATTCTCCCGGATAAAATCCCTGAACAGCTTTTCCGTATAGGAAAACAGGGAGGGATGAAAACAATAGAAATTCATCGACACGTTAGCGTCCTTTGCGATCTCCCGCGGCTGCAGGTTGTCATCGCAAACGATCCTGCCCTCCTGCATGGATATGTTCAGGCGCTCAGCAATGGATACCAGGTTGCCCGCCCCATCGACTTCGCATACGCCCCTGTTCACCGTTCCATTATCGGAAAGGGTTTTAACCAGTTCATAGCCTATAATAGAGTAGGTTTTTTCGTCGCAGCGGTTGATCAGAAAATCGGCGGCTTTTTCAAAAGCGTCCCTGCCATAAAAATCGTCGGCATTGATCACCGCAAAAGGATCGCCTACGGCATCTTTAGCGCACAATACCGCATGAGCCGTTCCCCAGGGCTTTGTTCTTTCCGCCGGGATCTCCACGCCTTCCGTAAACGCATCCAGCTTCTGATAGACATAATCCGTAGCGATCTTTCCTTTGAGCGCCGGTTCAAAAATATTTTTAAAGTCCTCCGCAAATTCTTCGCGAATGATAAAAACAACTTTTTTAAANNTTTTAAATTATGGCGCTAAATTATATAATTAAAATAAGGAAGTCCAGTAATTGCCCCTTTCCATCGCCCAAATAATTCTATCTTGCCCTAAACCCGCGGATTGGCGCGCGCAATTTTATATAATAAAAGATGAGCATACCATCAACGCAGGAGCAATAACGATGAACGCAAAACAGCCGCATACAGCAGTATTACTACAACAGGAATGAACGGCAGCGCCCATACAGATGAAAAAACGGATATCGGAAAAAGCCGTATCGACCGCTGGACAAACGCCGTTTTTGAAAAAAAAAGGATACAGGCCGACGTATTAAGATTAGATCTTATCCACCCCGTTATTTCCGGTAATAAATGGTTTAAGCTAAAACACTCCCTTGCAGAAGCGCTGGCGCAGCAGAAAAAAGGACTGATCAGTTTCGGAGGCGCCTGGTCGAATCACCTGGTTGCGGTGGCCTGCGCATGCCGGCAATACGGATTGTCGTCAACAGGTATCATACGAGGCGAGCAGCCTGCCGTATTCAACGCCACGCTGAAACAGATGCAGGACTATGGCATGGAGTTGATCTTTGTGAGCCGCGCCGGGTATCGCGATAAACAGGCCACGCTAGATGCCGTTCTTCCCCGCTACCCTCAATATTATTATGTTCCTGAAGGAGGGCAGGGCGATAAAGGCATAGCAGGCTCCGCTGAAATATTATCCCTGGCGCCATTGGAGCAGTACACGCATATTGCCTGCGCCGTTGGTACGGGAACCACTTTTTCCGGCCTCATCAATGCCGCCAAAGATCAGCAGGTTATCGGCGTGTGCTGTCTTAAGATACCCCTCTCCGGCCGCATACCGGGACCGGCCCCGGACAATGAACTTACCCGTTATATTGAAAGCCATACGAGCAACAGGCATTACCGCTTGCTTTTCGATTACCATTTCGGCGGCTATGCCAGGCATTCCCCCGCGCTTATCGCTTTTATGAATGAAATCTATCGAACCTCCGGCATCCCCACAGATATCGTATATACGGGGAAATTATTCTATGCTATCGCCGACCTGGTCCGTCAGGACCATTTCCAAACAGGCGACCGCATCCTGGTGGTCCACAGCGGCGGACTACTCGGAAACCGTTCGCTACCGGAAGGCGCGCTTCATTTTTAACCTGGCCGATCCAGCCGGGCCGACCGGGCCGAAAGCTAATATATAGATCGGGCGGCTTCGGCGCTCCTCTTTCATCGGGCATTTTCTGTTTCGTCGGAAACCAACATACAAATCGGGCGGCCGCCTATTTTTAGCATAAAGATAAAAGCGGGCATCAGCTATCTTTGCGGGGTCAAAACAAGCAGGCAATAAATACGTTATTCCCTTATGAACAGAATACTGGCGGCGATTCTATTATTGGCGGGTCTTATTCCGGCTACCCTGTCGGCGCAGGATACCCTTCCAAAGTTTTCCGCGGTATTAAAAACGCAGAACAGGATCGTGATCAGCTGGTCCAATCCCTATCCCGTGGTCACCCAGCTCAGCATACAACGATCCATCGACAGCCTGAGGAATTTCAAGACCATTCTGACCGTGCCAGACCCGACCATTCCGCAAAACGGGTTTGTCGATACCAAATCCCCGTCTCCCTTTGCGTTTTATCGCATACTGATCGTGTTGGATAGCGGGAAATACCAGTTCACCCGGTCGCAAAGACCATCTCCCGATACCGTAAGGGTCCGCCGGACGCCGGAAGAGACCAAACGGATAATAGTACCCGATAAACTTCCCGACACCCTGGCAAAGACCATAAAGGAAAAACCGCTCCCGACGCCGCCCAAGCCCAGGGAAGAAAAATTTTTCACCATAAAAAGAAGAGATACGCTTGTAGGCCGGCTGCCGGAAAAAGAGGTTAAAAAATTCCGGGACTCTATCCTGTATAAAACAAAAGACACGCTGATATTAAGCGCTGCAGACACTTTCCTGATCAAACCCTTTGTGCCCAAGCCGGTATACAAAGCATCCAAATTCGTGTACGCGGAAAAGTACGGGAACCTGATGATCGCGCTGCCGGACGCGGCGGCTAAAAAATATACAATTCGCTTTTATGAGGACAGGGGAATAGATGGCGCCCCTCTGGAAGACAAAGATTTCCTGTTTGAGCTGAAACAGCTTAAATCGCCTACCCTGGTCCTGGACAAATCGGCCTTTGTTCATGCCGGGTGGTTCTGGTTCGAATTGTTTGAGAACGGCGTCCTCAAGGAAAAGAACAAGTTCTATATTCCAAAAGATTTTTGATTATTGCGCCTGCCGATGCAACCTTCGGAGAAAATAGAGCATCTTAGCCTTAACCGGAATTCCGCTTTTTGTCCGTACAAAATAATAAAGCGCCGGTCCCGTTAAAGAGAAGGAATCAAACAAAAAATAATGTAGATTGTCGCGCTGTACGATATACAGGTTGGCACAACGATTGCATATTTAAAGAACATAAAGAATAAAAACCCCTTACATGAAAAAGATTTTACTTTCAGCGGCGGTAATAGGAACAGTTGCGGCAGTAGTTATGGTATATGTTACCCTTCTTGCTTCAGAAAAACACATTGAAGATCCTACCGTGGATATATGGCATTAATAAGCGCGATGCCGGGCATCCGGCTGGCAAACGCTCCTAAATGATCTCTACGTTAAACACTTCTTCAAAATACTTTTTTACTTTTTCCTTTACTTCCTGCATCGGCGTTTCGCGGCGCAATTCCTTTTGCAGCGAAGTGACCTGCTTATCCTGTATGCCGCAGGGTATGATGCCGTTAAAATAGTCCAGCTCGGTATTGACGTTAAAAGCCAGCCCATGCATGGTTATCCAGCGGCTGCAGCGAACCCCGATGGCGCATATCTTTCTTGCCCTGCCCTTGTGCTCAGGATCTATCCATACCCCGGTTTCACCGGGCGACCGGCCGCCCGTAATGCCGTAATCCTTTAAGGTCAGGATGACCACTTCTTCCAGGTTGCGAAGGTATCTTCCTATATCCCGGTAGAATTTTTCCAGGTCGAGTATCGGGTATACCACCAGTTGCCCCGGGCCATGAAACGTTATATCCCCGCCCCTGTTGATCCTATAAAACCGGATATTCCGTTTTTCCCTTTCCGCTTCATCGAGCAGCACATGACGGATATCGCCGCTTTTCCCAAGCGTATAAACGGGAGGATGTTCCACATATAATAAATGATGCGTGGTATCCGGCGCGGGAAACGCCTCAGCGCCAGCCGGTATGCCAGTCCTTTCATCGGGCGGGGGCGCTGACAACACTGTTTCGGCCAACCTGCCTGCGCGGGCTTTTTTGGCTTCTACATTTTGCAACAGCAGGCGTTCCTGGTAATCCCAGGCCTCCTGATAATCTACCAAACCCAAATCCTCTAACAATACTTTTTGCATGCTGTACCGGGAAAATAAAGGGGCAAATTTACAGCCTTTCCCGTAAAAACCCTTGCCGGCCGTTCAGGCGGCCCGAGGCAGATTATTGTCCCTGCTTCGCTCAATGAAGGGCGGAACTGATCTTCGAACTCAAGCGTAATGCGCCGTGCCCCGGAGCTGTGCCTCGCCCAACGGTCTTCGTTCAACCGCCCGAAACCCGTTGTTCCTGTTCAGCCTGCAAACGCCGATCACTGCCAATCAGTTATCTTTGCCAAAACACGATTTCCCTTATGCGCAAAAAAAGATCCGCGGCTGATCCCTCTGCGAAAAAACAGGAAAAACGGGCTCCTGGAAAAACCCGGCTGCCCGCTGAAGGTCAGGCCAGCCGCCGCGCGGAGGATAACGAACCGGCTGACGCAGAAACAGCAGGCGCAGATCTCTCAGAAAACGGGGAAGCGTTGTACGAACGAATGAGCCTGGTGATCGATAAGGGCCAGGAACCCATGCGGCTCGACAAATTCCTCGTTGCCCGTATCGAAGGCGCCTCGCGCAACAAAGTGCAGCAATCCATCGAAATGGGCCGGGTGCTGGTCAACGGGAAAACCGTCCAGCCCAACCATAAGATCAGGCCCGGGGAAGAGATCCTGATGTTTTCCGACAAGGAGGCGCATGGAGAAGAGATCATCCCCGAAGAAATGCCCCTCAATATTGCTTATGAAGATGACGATATCCTGATCATTAATAAACCAGTGGGGCTGGTCGTGCATCCTGCCTCCGGCAATTACAGCGGCACCCTGATCAACGGGGTGGCCTGGTACCTGCTGCAGCAAAACAGCCATCTGAACCAGGACGATCTTCCTCGTTATGGGCTGGTCCACCGCATCGACAAAAACACCAGCGGCCTGATGGTACTGGCCAAAAACGGGAAGGCCCATGCCAGCCTGGCCAAACAATTCTTCGACCATTCCATCCACCGGCAATACATCGCCCTGGTATGGGGGGATATTGCCGAAGACGCCGGAACCATACGGGCGCATGTCGGCCGGCATAAGAGATTCCGCAAAATATTCGACGCCTATCCCGATGGCGAACAGGGTAAAGAAGCCGTTACGCATTATAAGGTATTGGAAAGATATGGATATGTAACCCTGGTACAATGCGAGCTGGAGACCGGCAGAACGCACCAGATACGGGTGCATATGCAGCATATCGGCCATCCGCTCTTTAACGATGAAACCTACGGGGGCGACCGGATCGTGAAGGGAACCGTATTCACAAAATACAAGCAGTTTGTCGACAATTGCTTCGAGATATGCCCCCGCCATGCTTTACATGCCAAGACGATCGGGTTCATCCATCCCCGGACCAGGCAGCCGGTAAGCTTCGACAGCGAACTGCCCGACGACATGAAGCAGGTGATAGAGAAATGGAAAAACTATGCTAAGAGCAGGATATAGAGAGATCATTTCGTAAAATCAAACAAGGTAGCGGTAAAAACGCCGCGCTCTCTTTTTTTGAAGACTACGCTCCAGTTGCCGTTGTAACGCATGGTCTTGGGAACAAGATAGTCCTGGAATTTTGTCATCTCCACCTCGATATGAACGTCAAAATCGTATATACCTGCATGATAGCTCAGGTCGTAGTTCCGACCCGTGATCTCCCAGTTCTCCGGGTTAAACCAGGTTACCATTTCATTGATCACGATCTGGCTTCGCTCTGAAGCGGTCAGTCCCTCCAGCGGCGTCATTTTAAACACATAGCACATTTCTCCCTTGAACTCTTCCATGTCGATGGTAAAATCATACAATTTGGATACGTCCTCATCGAACAGGGCTATCTTATTGCCGATAAAGGGAAGGCCCGGAATTCTTTTCCCCGGATTAAAGAACAACATTTTCAGCTGCTCCTTATGCTTTTCAATACCGGATTTTCCCTTTAAACTAAATGAGGATCCCGAAACAATATTGGTTTCCCCGCAAACCGTGTCGCGCGCAAAGAACAATCCCGCATACAGTTCAAGGGTATAATAGTTATACGCCATGTTGCGGGCATAAATATCGCCGGTATGCTCTTCCCGGATCGTAGTCATCCACCGGCAACCGTTGGCCGTCTGCTGCCGGGTCCTGCTGGACAACGAAGCCTGCGCATTCCCCTTCTTGTCCATCATGCGGACATCATTGATCGCGGAGTAGCCCAGGACCTTAAGATTACGGAAAGCCTTATAGAAGGTAGTATCGTCCCTCACCCTTTGGATAAACAACGGAACATTCAGTCCGCTGCGCACCACCACCTCTTTCAGCGTGACCGACTTATTGTCAAAAAAAATGGAGGTATCCTGCGAATAGGAAGAAAGGCCAATGCAGCACAGCGCGCACAGCCAGATAGCGATAAATCGTAGGGGCGGCCCGCTCTTTCGCGCCGCCCTGTTTACAAACGGCGATGCCCTCACTTGGGGAAACTCATTTTATAGTCCACTTTCACCTTGCCCTTGGATATGTCTTCCAGTTTGCCCCGCAACAGCTTGCGCTTAAGCGGTTTCAGGTGATCGATAAACAACTTGCCTTCTATATGATCGTATTCGTGGAGGATGACCCGGGCGGTAATGCCATTAAAAGTAGCAACATGCTCGTTAAAATGCTCATCGCGATACTGCAACGTAACCGTTTCGTTCCGGGTAACATCTTCCCTGATCTTGGGTATGCTCAGGCAGCCTTCGTTATACGCCCATTCCTTTCCATTCAGCGACACTACGCGGGCGTTGATGAATACCTGTTTGATGCCGGGTTCGTCGGGATATTTGCCTTTCTCTTCTTCCTCCTGGTTTTCAAACACCTGGCTGCTGTCAACCACAAACAAACGAATCCCCCTGTTCACCTGGGGCGCTGCCAATCCCACGCCATTGCTGGCATACATGGTTTCCCACATATCTGCGATCAGCTTGTCGAGATCCGGGTATTGCGGGTCTATCTCCTTGCCTGTCTCTCTTAACGCCGGCGACCCGTATGCCACAATCGGAAGTATCATGATTAGAATAAATTTAGCCGTTGATAAAGGCAAATTTACGTCAATAATAGCAGATTCAGCAAGGGCGGCGCAGGGGATAGCGACTAAGCGGTTCGGCCCATAAGCTACAGAACTTGCACTAGGCGCCTCCGGGCAGGCTCCGAAGATATTCCTGCAGCATGATGGTCGCGGCTATCTCATCCACCAGCGCCTTATTGCGGCGCTGCATTTTTTTCATTCCCATCTCTATCATCGCCTGCGAAGCCATTTTTGAGGTGTATCGTTCATCTACGGCAAGGACCGGCAAATGGGGGAATTCTTTTTTCAGCTTTTTGATCATGTTTCTCACCAACGGGGTGGCATGCGTATCCGTATCGTCCAGGTTCTTAGGCTCGCCGATAATGATAAGCTCCACCGGCTCCCGGGCAAAATATTGTTTCAGGAAGCTGATCAGTTCGCCGGAAGCCACCGTCGTGAGGCCGGTAGCAATGATCTTCAGCGGATCGGTAACGGCCAGCCCGGTTCGTTTCAGTCCATAATCAATCGCAAGGATCCGGGCCATAGGAGGAATAGGTTAAAATGAAAAAAATCGGGTCATAAAGATATCGGCAATCACCAATCCGGCAAACACTACGCTGGCAACGCCGTTTGCCGTCATGAACGCCCGGTTGACCCTGCTGATATCCGTAGGCTTGACGATGGCATGCTGGTACACAAGCATCCCCAGGAATACCAGCGCCCCCAAGCCATATAGCCATCCGAATCCGCCATATAGCCAGGCCGAAAGTACGCAGGCGGCAGATAAAAAATGCAGCAGCGAGGATACCCTCAGCGCATTTTTTCTGCCCAGGGCGGCGGGGATAGAATAAAGCCGGTGTTCTTTGTCGAATTCCTCGTCCTGCAGGGCATAGATGATATCAAAACCGCTCACCCAGAAGATCACCGCAAAAGAAAACAATATGGGCAGCAGGGCAAAGGATCCTGTTACTGCAATATATGCCCCTATCGGCGCAAGGGAAAGCCCCAATCCCAATACCAGGTGGCATAAGGGAGTAAACCTTTTGGTATAACTATACCCCAGGATCACAAATAAGGCTACAGGCGACAATGCAAAACAGAGCCCGTTGATCAGCCAGGAGCAGAATACAAAAAGAGCGGCGTTCAGCAGGGTGAAAAGCAGCGCATGGTTTGCCGAGATGATCCCTGAAGGAATCTCCCTGATAGCCGTCCTGGGATTGAGCGCGTCGAATTGCTTATCCAGGTAGCGGTTGAACGCCATTGCCGCGCTCCGCGCGAAGATCATGCAAAACACCACCAGCGCGAAGATGACGGCTGCGGAAAGCCAAGTCGTCTGCTGCATAAATGCCTTTTGCCAGCCGGTAAGATTTCCCTGGTAAACAGGTCCCGGCGCATACATCGCTCCCAAAGCAAACCCGATCATCGCAAAGGGCATGGCGAAAATGGTATGAGAAAAAGCGACTAAGCTTAAATAATTTTTAACGGTACCCATCGCGATCTGTATGCTTAGAAATAAAATATAAAGTCCAGCGGCCGGCCCTCCGGCCCCGGCATCCGAGACCATCTGTATCCTTTAAATCCCTAATCCTGATGATCAGGCCGGTTTATGGCGGTTGCGCGCCAGCTCCCATAATACGATCCCGGCGGCGACGGAGATATTCAGGGAATGTTTCATTCCCCATTGGGGGATCTCGACGCTGCCCTCGCACAAATGCAGAACTTCCTGGTCTACCCCGCTGACCTCATTTCCAAAGATCACTGCTAACTTCCCGGTTGCCGCCAGAGAAAATTCCTGCAAAGGAATGCTTTTTTCTACTTGTTCAACGGCAAAAACAGCATAGCCAAGCTTTTTTAATTCCCTCACCGCCTCCAGGGTAGTGGCAAAATATTTCCATTCAACCGTTTCGGTAGCGCCCAAAGCGGTTTTCTGAATATCGCGATGCGGGGGACGCGGCGTAAATCCGCACAAATAGATCCCCTGCGCCAGAAATGCGTCGGCAGTCCTGAACACGCTGCCCACATTGTGCATGCTCCTTATATTATCCAAAACCACGATAACAGGGAATTTTGCAGCAGTCTTAAATTCGCCTACCGTTTTGCGGTTCAGCTCTTCCATACTCAGTTTGCGCATACCTGCGAATGATAATATTCAGTAGATGGTATAATTGAGGGCAAAAATAGTTTAATCATTTACATTTGCGCGGGAGCGGATAAATTTCCTCCGCGCCCCGGCGGCAATCGCTTTCATCTTAAAAAAACATTTTTGGCAAAATCAGCTTCCGATACTCCATTGATGCAGCAACACCGGGCAATCAAGCAAAAACATCCCGATGCCATCCTGCTTTTCCGGGTAGGCGATTTCTATGAAACTTTTGCCGAAGACGCCGTGATCGCCTCCCGGATATTAGGCATTACGCTAACCAAAAGAAACAATGGCGCCGCGGCTTCCAGCGAGCTGGCGGGATTTCCCCACCATGCCCTGGAAACCTATTTGCATAAGCTGGTAAAAGCGGGGCATCGGGTGGCCATCTGCGATCAGCTGGAAGATCCGAAACAAGCAAAGGGGCTTGTCAAAAGAGGAGTGACCGAGCTGGTGACCCCCGGCATCGCTACGAACGATAAACTGCTCGACAACGGCAGCAACAATTTCCTGGCTTCCGTGCATTTTGACGGCAATCTGACCGGGATGGCCCTGCTGGATATTTCCACGGGGGAATTTTTTATAGCCGAAGGAACGCAGGAATATATCGACAAGCTCCTGCAAACCTTAAAACCTGCTGAAGTCATTTTTCAACGCAGCCACCAGAAACATTTTAAGGAAGTTTTCGGCTCCGCCTTCTATACCTATTCCCTGGAAAGCTGGGTTTTTGATCATCAATATGCGCTGGACAGCCTGCTAAAGCATTTTCAGACCCATTCGCTCAAGGGTTTCGGCGTGGAAGGCCTGCCCCTGGGCATCATCGCCGCAGGCGCCGTATTGCACTATCTCCGGGATACCGAACATCCCAACCTGCAACACATTACGACCCTCCAGCGCATCGACGTGAAAGATCATCTCTGGGTGGACAAGTTTACCATCCGAAACCTGGAGCTTCTGGGCAATGGGCAGGCAAATGACCATACGCTTTTAAGCATACTCGACAATACCATTTCTCCCATAGGCGCGCGGCTGTTAAAAAGATGGCTGACCCTTCCGCTAAACAATGAGAAAAAGATCAACCAGCGGCTCGACCTCGTGGAGTTCTTCATTAAGGAAACAGACCTGCGCAACGAAATAACGCGCCATATCAGCCAATGCGGCGATATAGAGCGGCTGGCCGGCAAGATCCCCGCTAAAAGGATCAACCCGCGCGAGCTGATCCATATCGCTAAGGGGCTACGGCACATTGAACAACTAAAACGCCTATGCGAAAATGCAGATAACGCCTACCTGGCCACGCTGGCGGGCGCCTTGGATCCCTGCCCCGATATCGCGGACCGGATCGAAAGAGAGATCGTTGAAAACCCTCCTGCAGCCGTTAACAAAGGCGGTTTTATCCGGCAGGGCGTTTCGGCAGAGCTGGATGAGCTGCAGTCCATCGCTTCGGGAGGCAAACAATACCTGGTATCGCTCCAGCAGAAAGAGATCGAGCAGACGGGCATCTCCAGCCTGAAGATCGGGTTTAACAATGTTTTTGGCTATTATCTTGAAGTCACGCATGCGCATAAAGACAAGGTTCCCGAACGCTGGATACGCAAACAAACGCTGACCAATGCCGAGCGGTACATTACCCCGGAGTTGAAAGAGTATGAAGAAAAGATAACCGGCGCTGAAGAAAAGATATTAAGTATTGAAATGGCGCTATATGACCAGTTGCTGCAGGCCTTGCAGGAATACATACACCCTATGCAGGTCAATGCCAACGCGCTTGCCACGCTTGACTGCCTGGCCTGCTTTGCCGGCAACGCGCTACAGTACCAGTACAAAAGACCGGAGATCCATTTGGGCGGGGAGCTGCTGTTGAAGGAAAGCCGGCACCCGGTGATCGAGAGAAACCTGCCGCCCTCGGAAGCCTATATTGCCAATGATATATTACTGGACCCCGAAACCTGCCAGATCATCATTTTGACCGGCCCTAACATGAGCGGTAAAAGCGCCATATTGAGGCAAACCGCCCTGATCACGCTGATGGCGCACATGGGAAGCTTTGTGCCTGCGGCTTACGCGAAGATCCCGCTGACCGATAAAATATTTACCCGCGTAGGCGCAAACGACAACCTCAGCGGGGGCGAGTCCACTTTCATGGTAGAGATGAACGAAACGGCCAGCATCATCAACAATATCAGCGCCAGGAGCCTGATATTGCTGGATGAGATAGGCAGGGGCACTTCCACTTACGATGGCATCTCCATCGCCTGGAGCATTGTAGAACACCTGCACCATTCCGAAGACCGGCCCAAAACGCTGTTTGCCACTCATTATCATGAACTGAATGAGCTGGAAAATAAATTACCCCGGGTAAAGAATTTCCATATCACCAATAAAGAAGCAGGCAACAAAGTGGTCTTTCTCCGAAAGCTGGCGCCCGGCGGAAGCACGCACAGTTTCGGCATCCATGTAGCCCGCATGGCGGGCATGCCGCCGCCCTTACTGCAACGGGCAAACGAAATATTAAAACAACTGGAAGAAACCCATGTCCGCGACGGCATTGGGGAGCAGGTAAAAAAACTTGCCGCGCCCAAGGTGCAACTCTCCATATTTGACGCCCATACCGAAACCTTCAACGCCATACGCAAGCTGTTGGAGGATGTCGACATCAACCGCCTCACGCCCGTGGAAGCGCTGATGAAGCTCAACGAAGTGAAGGGACTGCTGAAATAGGGCAAACAAATTGCAGCGCATTCATATTTTCAGGAATAACATTATCGATTCAGGGTAAACAACAAAACGCATTTTTTCAAATGGCGCGGGCGCGGGCGTCAAATCATCGTCTTCATCTTCTCCACCACATAATCAATCTCCTCTTTTGTATTAAACCGGCTGAAGGAGAATCTTATCGTGACCTGGTTGGGATTGTTGTTGATCGCACGGATCACGTGCGATCCCTGGTCCGCCCCGCTGGTACACGCGCTGCCGCCGCTCGCGCAGATATTATTAATGTCGAGGTTAAAAAGGATCATCTCCGATCTTTCTGTTTTAGGCAGGGAAACGCTCAGTACCCGGTATAGGGAAGCGCCGAGCGGATCGCCGTTAAAGCCCGCACCCGGAATATGCCGGGTCAGTTGCTCCGTCATGTATGTCTTGAGGCCTTTGATCAGGCGGGTTTCCGCTTCAAGGTTTTCCATGGCCAGTTCCAGCGCCCTGGCAAAGCCCACAATACCGTACAGGTTCTCGGTTCCCGCCCGCATATTCCTTTCCTGCGCGCCGCCATGTATATAAGGCGTGATCCTGACATTCTCGTTAACATAGAGCATCCCCACGCCCTTGGGGCCATGAAATTTATGTCCTGCGGCGGTGATAAAATGCACCGGCATATTGCGAAGGCTGATGGGAAAATGCCCTACTGTCTGCACCGTATCGGAATGAAAGATAGCGCCGTATTTTTTGCAGATCTCGCCGGCTGCCCGGAGATCGAGCATATTGCCGATCTCATTATTGGCATGCATCAGCGATACCAGGCATTTTGCATCGCTTTCCGCCAGCAGGGTTTCGAGATGCGGCAGGTCGGTATGCCCATCGGGCAATATATTCACCCAGCTCAATGTTGCTTCTCCTCTCCGGCGCAGGTATTCTATCGTATGCAACGTGGCATGGTGTTCGATCGGCGAAGAAATGATATGCGTGCAACCCAGGTCTCTCACCGCGCCGGTTATGGCCGTATTAGAGCTTTCCGTACCGCCGGAGGTAAAAAATATTTCCGCAGGATGCGCATCCAGGATATTCGCCACCGATTTGCGGGCGTTCTCAATGGCCATCCTGGATTCCCGGCCATAAGAGTAAATAGAGGATGGGTTGCCAAATTTTTCGGTCAGGTAAGGCATCATCGCTTCGAGTACTTCCGGGGCCAGGGAAGTGGTCGCTGCATTATCGAGGTATATCTTATTCATTATATGCCGGATACGGAAGGATTAAAATATCCGCAAGTTAAGCAATAGCAAAATAATGCTTTGCCCGAAGGAATGATCGGTAGTAACCCATTTTGATTTTTTATCCGCGGCCTCATAAGGCGTTAAGGCTGAAACAGCGCCGCTACCGAACGATCAGATAAACTCCTTGATATCCTGCATCAGCCGGAGCGCGATATTATTGGCGGTGGTCTCAAAACTGCTCTCCGCATAGATCCTGATGATGGGTTCGGTGTTGGAGGTCCGAAGATGCACCCAGTCGTTATCAAATTCGATCTTAAGTCCGTCTTCCAGGTTCACCGGATGTTTCTGGTATTTTTTACGGATCTGTTCAAAGATCTTCTTCACATCCGTGCCATTGGCGAGCTCTATCTTATTTTTTGAGATAAAATAATCCGGGTAACGGGCGCGGAACGACTTCATCCCGTTCTTATGAAAGGAAAGCGCGCTCAGGAACAGTCCTATGCCGATCAGGGCGTCCCGGCCATAATGAAGATCGGGCACAATGATCCCCCCGTTCCCTTCTCCGCCGATCACCGCATTCACTTCCTTCATCTTTGTCGCTACATTGACCTCTCCCACCGCAGAGGGGAAATACTGCCCGCCATGCTTCAGGGTGATCTCTTTGAGCGCCTTGGTGCTGCTCATATTGCTCACGGTATTGCCCGGCCTTTTGCTCAGCACATAATCAGCCACCGCCACCAGGGTGTATTCTTCTCCGAACATACTGCCGTCTTCGCAAACAAAACAAAGCCTGTCTACATCCGGATCCACGGCAATGCCCAGATCAGCCTTATGCTTTCTGACCGCAGCGCTGAGCTCTGCAAGGTTCTCCGGCAGCGGCTCGGGATTATGGGCAAACCGGCCGTCGACCGTTTCATTCAATACGATGATATCTTCAATACCCAGGGCTTTTAACAGGGGAGGAACAGAAAGGGCGCCGGTGGAATTGACCGCGTCTACCACCACCTTATATCCCTTGGCCTTGATCTGCTCTGCCTCCACGAGCGGATAGGCCAGAACAGCATCGATATGTTGCCGGATGAACCCATCGTTGACAGCAACCGTTCCCAGTTTATCAACAGGAGAAAAAATAAAGTTCTCTTTTTCGGCCTTTTCCAATACCTGCGCGCCATCCGCGGCGCTGATAAATTCGCCCCGGTCATTCAACAACTTCAACGCATTCCATTCCTTGGGATTATGGCTGGCGGTAATAATGATACCCCCGGCGGCTTTCTCCCAGATAACCGCCATTTCTACCGTAGGGGTCGTTGAAAGATCTGCATCTATTACTTCGAAGCCTAAAGCGATCAACGTATTGATCACGAGTTCTTTGATCATCGATCCGCTGATCCGGCCATCCCGGCCAACGATTATTTTACGGTTCCCGGACCTTTCCAGCAGCCAGCTGCCATAAGCAGCCGTAAATCTAACCGTATCAAGGGGCGTTAAATTATTGCCTGTTTCCCCGCCTATTGTTCCCCGAATTCCTGAAATGCTTTTAATCAATGCCACAATTATCCAGATTTAAAGGTGCAAAAAATATGGCTTGCTCCTATCAGCTTAACAGGCATTTCATAGGATAGCAAAGGATATCTCACGCCGAAAATTAAGAAAGATTTTTTTATTGGCCCTTAATAAATTTTAAACAGGCGTTCCTCCCCTAATTTTGCCATAATAAACAAAATCTGCTGTTGAAAACAACCGCATCCCTGTGAAAAATTGACAGCCAATTACCCGCTAAATTGGTAAATTGTAGCAGTTGGCTGAGATAAATAAAACATAAATGGAAGAGTTTATTCTGATCCTTGGATTGATCCTTTTAAACGGTCTGTTCTCAATGGCTGAAATTGCGCTGGTCTCTTCGCGCAAGGCCCGGCTGGAAGCCCAGGCAAATAAAGGCGATAAACAAGCCAGGGAAGCGTTAAAGCTGGCCAATCATCCCGATACTTTTTTATCAACCGTACAGATAGGCATTACCCTGATCGGCATCCTGACCGGTATTTTATCCGGCGAAAAAATAAAGGCTGATTTTGTGGCTTTCCTTAACCAGTTCGATCCCCTGCAGCCTTATAGCAGCGGTCTCGCCACGGCCATCATTGTGATCGTGATCACCTATTTTTCAATGGTCCTGGGCGAACTGGTGCCTAAAAGGATCGGCCTGGCCCATCCCGAACGCATCGCCAAGTTCATGGCCCGCCCCATGCGCCTCATCAGCGTCGCCACCCATCCCTTTATCTGGCTACTGACAAAATCCACTTTCGTGATCGTAAAGCTGCTGAACATCCAGACAAAGGACAACCAGGTTACGGAAGAAGAGATCAAGGCGATCATCAGCGAAGGAACCGAACAGGGCGCGATCGAAGAAGCGGAACAGGAGATCATCGAGAGGGTTTTTCACCTGGGCGACCGCACCATCACGTCTCTGATGACCCATAGAAGCGACATGGTATGGTTTGATGTTAATGACGACGCTGCCGCCATCAGGCAGAAGATCACCGCGGAGCCGCACTCCGTTTATCCCGTCTGCGAGGGACAGATCGATAATATCAAAGGAGTGGTTTCCGTAAAAGACCTGTTCATCGCAAAGGACCTGATGAAATTTAAAGAGCTGATGCAGCCGCCCCTTTATGTTCCGGAGAACAATTCGCCCTACCAGGTGCTGGAAAAATACAAACAATCCAAGGTCCACTCCTGCTTTATCATTGATGAATATGGGAGCCTGCTGGGCATGATCACCCTCAACGATATCATGGAAGCGATCGTCGGCGATCTTCCCGAACAGGATATCGACGATTACCAGATATTGGAAAGGGAAGACGGCAGTTTTCTTGTCGACGCCCAGATCCCTTTTTATGATTTTCTGAGCCGCTTTGAAAAGACCGAATGGATGAATGAAGGCGAACAGGAATTCGATACCCTGGCCGGCTTTATCCTGCACCAGCTCAAGCGCATTCCCAAAACCGGCGATAGCCTGGAATGGGGCGGGTTCCATATCGAGATCATAGACATGGACGCCCAGCGGATCGACAAGGTATTGGTGCATATCTCCGAAGAGATCAAGGAAAACATGGAGTAAATCCTGTAGGTTAGGACAACTCAACGCTCCTTTCTACGAATCAGCAGTCCGAAACTTCTGCCGCGCGCCGACAGAAATACATTCACATATAGCGAGAAAATCCAACCGGCGCGACCTGGCTTTGGGCAAGGCAATCGCAGGGAATGGTTAGAAATCAAACCGCAGGCGATCGGCGGGATAAGCGAGCTTAGCGCTTTTTCTTTTGCGGTTGACCATCACATGCACCAGGTGTATCTGCTGATCAAACGAATCGTACAATATACTGTTGACAATTTCAATATTGCCGGGCTCCGGCGCCTGCTCCGCTTCCAGGTAGCTCCAGATAGCTTCCCGCTCCTGCTCATAGCCCAGGAATTTTAACGATACCGGCTTGTTATTGATGCGTATGGCCAGGTGTGAGCTGATGTATTCAGTTAGCCGCCGGGCTGCCAGATCCCTGTCTTTTACGGAAAGCAGATCGGTTGGGGTTTGAAAGGTTTTCCTCAAGGCCGTTTCCAGGTCGTCAGTAAAGGCTTTAACGGCGATCTCGAGACTTCGGCTCTTTTCATTATACTGTATTTCGGTTACGCTTACATAGAACGGGTGAGCAGCTTTTTGCGGTTGTGCAGCCGCTTCGCGGGAAGAAAATACCGGCTCCTGCCGGCCGACCGACATAAAAAGCGCAGAAACAATAATCAACCATTTATATACTATTGCCGCCATGAATACCATGAAATTTTTATATTACAAAGGTCTAATTTATTTCCATGCTCGCCCCTTCCATTTACAGGGTTTCGCAGGAAAATAAACATTATAACATTTTAATCGCCGCGCATGACGGATTTCTGGTTGTTTTTTGAGTTGGGAAGGGAGCATATTGCCGATCTTAACGGCTATGATCATATCCTGTTTATTATTGCCTTATGCATCAGGTATACATATAAGGACTGGAAAAAGGTATTGATCCTCGTAACGGCGTTTACCATCGGGCACTCCATCACGCTGGCGCTAAGCGTGCTCGAACAGGTTAGTTTTTCCGGCGAATGGATAGAATTCCTGATCCCCGTCTCCATACTGGCCACGGCGATAGCCAATGTCTTTGAGAAGGATTTCCGTTTCCGCTCCCGGCTGCCGCTGATCTATTTCCTGGCGGTTTTTTTCGGATTGATCCATGGCCTGGGGTTTTCCAACTACCTGAAAAGCCTGATGAGCAAGGATACCAATATCGTTTCCCAGCTGCTGGCCTTTAACCTCGGGCTGGAAGCAGGGCAGTTGCTGATTGTCCTGTCAATTATGATTGTTTCTGTAATTTGCATCCGGTGGTTGCATTTTCCGCGCCGCGAATATTTGCTGTTCGTATCCGGAGCCGTTTCCGGGATTGCGCTGATCATGGCCCTGGAACGCATTCCATTTTAGTCTCAATGCCAGCAATAAAATACGAAGTATTCGCTGAGGCCATTAAAAAGACATGATGCGCGAAGCAAATGCGAAGCATTCGCCGAGACCATTGAAAAAACATTATATACGAGGCAAATACGAAGTATTCGCTGAGACCATTAAAAATATATTATACCCGAAATGCAAACAAAAAACACTCGGATGAAACAATGGTTTGGTCTATTTATCGCCGCTTTTCTCGTAACCAATGCTGAAGCGCAGGATATCCGCAACAATCCTAACAGCAATCATGGCAATAAATTCGAGCAATTGGGAACCATCCTGCCCTCTCCCAACGAATACCGCACGGCCAGCGGCGCGCCCGGTCCCAAATACTGGCAGCAAAGGGCCGACTATACCATTGCCTGCGAGCTGGATGAGGAAAACCTGCGTCTTACCGGCAGCGAAACCATTACGTATTTTAACAACTCGCCCGACCATCTGGCCTATCTCTGGTTCCAACTGGATGAGAACGAGCACAGCAACCTGCGAAACGCCAACTATCAAACCGGCAGTTCCATTTCCCCCCAGATGAGTGAAGCGCAGATCAGCGCGCTCGAGCAACAAACAACCGATAATGGCTATGGCATCAATATCCGCAAGCTTACGGACGCAGCCGGGAAAACGCTGCCCTATACCATCAACAAAACCATGATGCGGGTCGACCTGCCCGCGCCATTAAAACCCGGGCAGAAATATGTATTGAAAATAGATTGGGATTATAAGATATCAGACAGGATGGTACAAGGAGGAAGAGGCGGTTTTGAATATTTCCCGGGAGACGGCAATCATCTGTTTACGATGTCGCAGTGGTATCCCCGCCTCTGCGTGTACAGCGATTACCGGGGATGGCAGAATCATCAGTTTACCGGACGCGGTGAATTCGCGCTGACCTTCGGCAACTTCAATGTGCAGATCACGGTTCCCGCCGATCATGTGGTAGGGTCGACCGGAGAATGCCAAAACTACCCGCAAACCCTTAGCCCAACCCAGATGGGCCGCTGGCAAAAAGCCCAGTCTGCAAAAGAACCCCTGGAAATCGTGACCCTCGCAGAGGCGAAAGCCGCAGAGCAAAAGAAAAGCGCCAAAAAGAAAACATGGATATTCAAGGCGGACAACGTGCGCGATTTTGCCTGGACCTCCTCCCGAAAATTCGTATGGGACGCCATGCCTGTGCATATAGAAGGCAAAAAGATCATGTGCATGAGCTTCTACGGCAAGGAAGCTTACGGGCTGTACAGCCGTTATTCCACCAAGGCTGTGGCCCATACCCTCCGGTCTTATTCCCGGTTTTCCATCCCCTATCCTTACCCGGTTGCGCAGAGCGTGGAAGCCGCTAACGGAATGGAATACCCGATGATTTGCTTTAACTACGGACGCACCGAACCCGATGGCACCTATAGCGAAGCGACAAAATACGGGATGATCGGCGTGATCATTCATGAGGTAGGCCATAATTTTTTCCCGATGATCGTCAACAGCGACGAGCGTCAGTGGACATGGATGGACGAGGGACTGAACACCTTCCTCGAATACCTTACAGAGGAGTTGTGGGACAATAAATTCCCCACCCGCCGCGGGCCGGCATTTGCCATCGTGGACTACATGAAGCTGCCAAAGGATCAGTTGGAACCCATCATGACCAATTCTGAAAACATCATCGGCCTGGGCCCTAACGCCTATGCCAAACCGGCTACCGCCCTGAATATCCTGCGCGAAACCATCCTGGGCAGGGAACTGTTCGATTTTGCCTTTAAGGAATACGCCAGGAGATGGGCTTTCAAACACCCCACACCCGCCGATTTTTTCCGCACCATCGAAGATGCCACGGCAGAGGACCTGGACTGGTTCTGGCGGGGCTGGTTCTATAGCACCGACGCCTGCGATATGGCTATCGACTCCGTCAAATATTTTGTTGCCGACCCGGACGCCGAGATCAGGGAAGGACTAACAGATACCACCATACGCGTTATGGCGCCGAGGCCGATACTACCTAAATTCGAAGACATCTCCAAGATCCGCAACCGGGAAGACAAAAACATCGTTTTTGAGACCGACAAAGATTCCACGCTCCGTGATTTCTATTGGAAATACGCCAGGGAATTGGTTTCCGTTGAAAGCGGCCCCCTGAACTACGCCGCGCCCGCTTACCTGGAGCCGCTGTCTGCCGAAACCCGGCGCCGCATCGCTTCCAAACATTTTTACGAAGTGAGCTTCAGCAATAAAGGGGGACTGGTAATGCCGCTGATCATTGAATGGAACTATGCCGACGGAACCAAAGACATAGATCGTATCCCTGCGCAGGTTTGGCGCTACAATGAAAACAACCTGACAAAAACATTCATGAAAGATAAAAAGGTAACGTCCATCCGGCTGGACCCCATGCGTGAAACGGCGGATATCGATGAATCGAACAACAGCTGGGGAGAGATCAATACGCCGTCGAGGTTCACTCTCTATAAAATGAAACAACAGTCGAGGGGACAATCAATGGGGCTGAACCCCATGCAGGCGGAGAAAAAATAAGAAGCGATCGGTTTAACCAGACCAGGAGATTATAGAAGCTCGTCCAACGCTGCATGAAATATCCGGCGTAAAAAAATCGGCTACCGAATCCACCCCTATCAATTCGTGCTGCCGTCCTGGTACCTGATCTTTTTTTTGCCGGCATTTTTTCTTTCAAATTCCAGCACTTCCCTGGGTTTTTCTACGGGCTTTTTTTCAGGCTCGGCGGCTATTGCGGCGGAGTTGCCGGACTGCAATTTACCCAACACATAATTTTCTGTTTTCATGATCATACCCGTAACAGCATCGTAATATTTCCATTCGCCATGTTTCAGGGAAGCGCCCTCGTTCTTTACCACCACCTCGCGGTAAACATTTAATCTATCCACATCCTCCACCATCAGGGTATCATAGGACTTGTCGGGGTTCAAGGCCTTCCAGTTTTGCTCCAAACGCAGGCTTCCCCCAGTAGTAAAATACTGGCAAAGACCGTCCTTGAATCCCCAACGATAGTGTTCGATGCCGATCAGGTCGCCCATCAGGCTAAACAATCTCCACTCTCCTTTTTTACGGTCGTTCACAAACACGCCCTCTTCTTCATATCCCGGCTCGCCGCGCAGATTTTCATAACGGACCACCCATTCCCCCTGCTTTCTGTCCTGCATATCGACCCGGTTCAGCGTGTCGCCGTTCTCCGTAAGCTTATAATCTTTCCACTGCGAAAATCCCTGCAGGGAACAAAGCAAAAAAAGAAAAATAAGGATGCGCATGTCAACTATTTTTAGCATTATCATTCTCCGCTAAATCATCCGGGCATTTATGCGAGCATTTCTTTTATCTGGCTGCATTTCCTGCTACGGCATTCCTCTTATCGGATATTTTTTTGTATACGGCATTGCTGCCGCCGCATAGTATCCTGAGCCCTCCTTCACGATGCACGCCTGTTTCATGGCGTACGGCAGCCGCTGCATAAACCTCTTATATAACGAATACCAGCGCTATAAAATTACGCACAATAATTTGCCTTATATTTGGATTTAACAGAATAGAAATACAGCTGTTATTACAATTGTTCACTTGCATGAATCGTACCATCCTGATTATCAAAACCATCCTTTTTTCTTTGCGGCAACCAGGGGCAATATGGGACTTGGTCCCTTACCGGTTTTCCCCTCTCGTGTGGATTAATTCAGCCAGCCCATTCTCAACGCCTTTTTCCCGCACGCCGATTAATTCATGCAGACCCGTTCCCGGGCGTTGGCTGATTTGCCTGCTGCTCTTCCCCCTGGCCGGCATCGCACAGCAAAAAACAAGCGCTCCCGCGGCAAAACAAACCCTTTCCCAGATCAAGGCGGAACTGGAGAGATCAGACAATCCCCCGCTATATGTCAAGGATGTCCTGAAGAAGAAATTCCGGTTGGATACGGTAACCGTGATGAGCCGCAGCCAGTTTATGGGGATAGAAGACAGCATCGCCTACCATGGGAAACTGAAAAAAGTCTATGGCCCCTTCAAAGGAAAAATATTGCTGCAACCCTTGGCGACGATCCCAACCCATTTCAACCATATCCAGCAGATATTCCTTGACACTTCGGTATTCCTGCAGCGGTTTGCCGACTCGCTGGCCAGCGATATCATCAACAGGATCAACAGCGGTCAGGCCAGTTTTGAGGACATGGCCCGGTCGTATTCCATGGGCGGAGAAGCGGCTACCAACGGCGATCTCGGCTGGCTGGCCGAAGGCGTGATGATACCCCAGATGGAAAAGGAATTGTCAAGACGAAAAAAAGACGAACTCTTCAAAGTATGGACGCCCAGGGGCCTGCACATCCTTCGAAAGATCGACAACCCGGTCAGGGGAAACGGGCATGCGCTGATCATGCGGATATTCTTGTAGCGCGGATCACGCAACAGCATCGAGAAAGAATGTTATGGCAAGCTCATATCCTTTCAGGCCGAGCCCGGCGATGGTTCCCCTGCATTTTGCCGAAACATGCGATATCCTGCGGAACTCCTCGCGCGCATGAACATTACTGATATGCACTTCGATAACCGGCGCCCGGATAGCGGCGATCGCGTCGCCGATCGCCACCGAAGTATGCGTATATCCCGCGGGATTAAGAACAATGCCATCGTGGTCGAAGCCTACGCGCTGCAGCTCGCTCACCAGTTCGCCTTCAATATTGCTCTGAAAATAAGAGAAACTGACGCGGGGAAATCTTCGTTTAAGCGAGGCCAGATATTGCTCGAATGTCTCGCTGCCATATACATCAGGCTCCCTGGTTCCCAGAAGATTCAGGTTAGGACCGTTAATGATAGCAATTTTCATATATCATTTTATACGGCAAAATAAACCTTTTATCCCAAAGACGCTTCCGAACCGCTTAGTTATGTTTCCGGATCAGCTCGATAAAATCATCGAACAGGTAACGGCTGTCGTGCGGTCCCGGCGTACTCTCGGGATGGTACTGAACGGAGAAAGCAGGCTTGTCTTTTAGCCGTATCCCTTCGATGGACTGATCATTCAAATTGACATGGGTGACTTCCACGTTCGCCGATTTCTTTATGACTTCGGGATCCACGCCAAACCCATGGTTCTGGGTAGTGATCTCACATCTTCCGGTGATGATGTTCTTCACGGGATGATTCAATCCTCTGTGACCGTGGTGCATCTTAAAAGTAGGTATGTCGTTCGCGAGCGCCAGCAGCTGATGTCCGAGGCAGATCCCAAACACAGGTTTGTTCTCTGCTAGTATTTCTTTAACCGCGCCCACGGCATAATCCATTGCCGCCGGGTCGCCCGGGCCATTGGAAATAAAGTATCCGTCGGGATTAAAGGCTTTCATTTCCGCCAGGCTGGTTTTGGCAGGAAACACTTTCACGAAAGCGCCTCGCTCGGACATACATTCTATAATATTTTTCTTGGTGCCGTAATCGATCACCGCGATACGGATATCGGCATTTTCATCTCCGCTGGTATAGGGCGTTTTAACGCTGACCACGCTGGCCAGTTCCAGTCCCGCCATAGGAGGGGCCTTGGCCAGTTCTTTTTTTAGAACGTCCAGATCCAGGATTTCGGAAGAAATAATGCAGTTCATTGCCCCCTTCTCCCGCACATGCGCCACCAGCGAACGGGTGTCTACGCCTTCTATACAAACCACATTATTAGCGATCAGGTATTCCTCCAATGAGCCATCCGCCATCTTGCGGCTGTATAATTCTTCCAGGTTCCTCGCTATTAACCCGCGGATCTTTACGCTTTCGGACTCAACCTCTTCTTTTTTAACGCCGTAATTACCCACATGCACGGTATTCATGATCACCACCTGTCCATAATAGCTGGGGTCGGTAAATACCTCCTGGTAGCCGGTCATCCCGGTGTTAAAACATATCTCTCCCGAAGTCGTGCCTACGCGGCCAAACGACTTGCCATAATGGACTGTGCCATCTTCCAATAAAAGTATAGCTGGTTTTTGTGGGTGTGCTGAAGCCATTAACGTGAAATTTTGCAAATTAAGTCAATTATTTGCGAATTGAAAGCGATTTGTTTCGCACATTCGTTTAATATTAATCAAAAGATTAATATCGTTGGTCGTGTTGGATAGGTTGATCAGCTATCTGCAAACCCTTTATAAAGGATTCTGCTGTTGCATATGGTTAAGCTGGTCGTGATGGGTGAGGTCCAGCAGCAATGGCGTGATCGAAACATACCCGTTTTCCACGGCCCAGCGATCGGTGCCCTCATCCGCCGGCGCCAGCGGCTTGACAGTAAACCAATAATGTTTTCTACCCATGGGATCAACGCCAGGTACGATGGCGCCGTCGTATAGCCTGACCGACTGCCGGGTCCACCGAATGCCAATGGGCCGGGCGGGCAGGTTTACATTATAGAGCGCAGGCCCCGGCATTCCTATTAACAGTTGCAGGACTTTTTCCACGTAGGGCGCCAGCGCGGTAAAATCAGGATCCATTTTGCCGGTGGAGACGCTGAAAGCAATCCCTTTCACCCCAAACAAAACAGCCTGCTTGGCGCCGGCAAGCGTACCGGAATGCCACATGGAATTGCCGAGATTTGGGCCCATGTTAATGCCCGAAAGCGCCAGGTCGGTCCTGGCATACAAATGCCAGCCCAGGGCTACGCAATCGGCGGGCGTGCCGTTCACCTTAAAAGCCTCTACCCCGTTAAAATCCAGCCTGGCTTTTTTGATCGATAAGGGCCGGGAATGCGTGACCGCATGCCCCATGGAAGATTGCTCCACATCGGGCGCCACCGCCGTCGTCTTCCCAAACCGCGAAGCAATACTCGCCAGCGCCGCGATTCCCGGGCTGTAAATGCCGTCGTCATTGGTAACCAATATCCGCATACCTCATAAAACGTAAATTTCATGCCATCCCATAAACCTCCCTTCCCAGCAGGCCATTCAACCTACCGATTTCCAAAGCTGGTATAAGATTTATAGAATATTAGTTGCTGAACGATCAACCATGAAAAAAGTGGCCCTATTGCATAATCCGGAAGCGGGAGACGGCGATCATTTTACGGAAGCGCTTATTACCGCTATAACCGGCGAGGGATTCGAATGCCGGTATTCCTCCATCAAAAAAAAGGGATGGAAAATATTTGAAAAGGATGCCGATCTATTAGCCATAGCGGGAGGGGACGGCACGGTGAGAAAAGTGGCCAAGGAACTGCTGCACCGCGCACTACTGGAAAAAACCTATCCTATTGGCCTTCTTCCCTGCGGAACAGCAAACAATATTGCCAAAACGCTGAGCTTGGAAAAACAAACAGACCAACTCATCAGGTCCTGGAAAAAACAACGTCTGAAAAAATATGACGTGGGCAGGATCAGCAACCTGGCCCAAACAGATTTCTTCCTGGAAAGCCTGGGATTTGGCATATTCCCCTATCTGATGATGGAAATGAAGGCGACAGAAACAGATAAAGACGATCCGCAACTGAAAATACAAACAGCGCTAAAGCTAATGCACAAGATCGTTCTTTGCTACGCGCCTAAGTATTGCCGCCTGGAAATCGACGGGACCGATCATTCCGGAAAATTCCTGATGGCGGAGATCATGAATACGCATTCCATTGGTCCTAACATGATGTTGTCGCCCCAAAGCGATCCCGGCGACGGGCAGTTCGAAGTAGTCCTGGCGCCGGAAGAAGACAAGGAACAATTTGCCGCTTATATCCAAAAAAAGATCAACGGCGAGGAACCGCAATATGCGTTTACCTGTATCCCTGCAAAAAAAATAAATATCAGCTGGGAAGGCTCTCATTTACATGTAGACGACGAGTTGATCAAAACCTATGAGGGAAGAAATATTCGCATTGACCTTAGAGAAGGAGCATTAAATTTTTTCTCCGCCTGATACGCTGCGGGGATAGTTGTATCTTCAAACGAGCCGACGAGGCCATAAAAGCCGACAACACAATATATTTGCCTCGTAACTTCTCAAAACTGTTTGATTATGCAATGGATTGCTTATGCTCTTTTTATCACAATGACTAATAACGATGCGCCGGCAAGGCCATCCTGTTCCGCCGCGCTTCTTCAACGAACAATGCTGATCATCGCCTGCTTAGCCTGCCTGCTGTACGCGCCGCTTCTGCAGGCGCAACAGCAAAGCAAATTGAGTATAAAGGGGCTTAAAGCGCCGGTTGAGGTCCTTCGCGACAAGTGGGGAGTAAATCATATCTATGCCGCCAACCAGCACGACCTGTTTTTCGCGCAGGGATATGCCGCCGCCAAAGATCGCCTGTTCCAATTCGAGATCTGGCGGCGTCAGGCCTCTGGAACCGTAGCGGAAATATTGGGGCCTTCTGCCATCAAAAGGGATATCGGTTCCCGCCTTTTCCGGTTCCGCGGAAATATGAAAAAGGAGTTTTCACACTATCATCCCGATGGCAAAGCCATCATCCATGCCTTTGTAAGCGGCATTAACGCCTATATAGACGAAGCATTAAAAAACCCCGGATCCCTGCCCCTGGAGTTCAGACTGCTTCATATTCTTCCCGGAAAATGGACGCCTGAGATCGTCATTTCCCGTCACCAGGGCTTAATTCACAATGCAACCCAGGAGCTTCGCATAGGCCAGGCCGTTGCAAAAGCAGGGGATAGCCTGGTGAAAGACCTGATGTGGTTCCATCCCAAAGACCCGGTATTAAAACTTGATAGCGCCATACGCGGCGATCTGCTCTCCAACCAGATACTGGAGCTCTATACTGCTCACCGGCAAGCAGTGGAATTTGATGGAGATATTCCGGGCTTGTCGGTAACCGAACAAAAAATACTTAAGTCTTCGTTATCCATTTCGGACCCGATCGAAGAACACGATCCCGAAATGGAGGGAAGCAATAACTGGGTGGTATCGGGAAGAAAAACCGCCAGCGGCCATGCCATGATGGCCAGCGACCCGCATCGTAAAATTGCGGTTCCCTCTTTGCGTTATATTGCGCATTTGTCTGCCCCGGGTTGGAATGTCATCGGCGGCGGAGAGCCCGTATTACCCGGCATCTCACTGGGTCATAACGAACATGGCGCATGGGGACTGACCATTTTTGAAACCGACAACGAAGACCTGTACGTATATGATCTCCATCCCGACGACCTGAGGAAATACCGGCATAAAGGCAAATGGAAAAGTATGAAGGAGATCCGGGACGTCATCCGCGTTAAAGATAACAAGGATGTGCATACGACGCTCCGGTATACGGTTCATGGACCGGTAACCTTTATTGATACGGCAAATCGTAAAGCCTATGCTGTTAAATGCGGATGGCTGGAGCCGGGAGGCGCGCCTTACCTGGCGTCCCTTCGGATGGACCAGGCAAGGTCCTGGGAAGAATTCAGAGAAGCATGCAGCTATAGCCATCTCCCCGGCCTGAATATGGTTTGGGCGGATAAGTCTGGCGATATTGGCTGGCAGACCGTGGGCATTATTCCCGTCAGGAAAAATTTCAGCGGACTTGTTCCCGTGCCCGGCGACGGCAGGTATGAATGGTCGGAATACCTGCCGATCAGGGAAAGACCGCATCTGCTGAATCCTGCCAAGGGCTTTTTTGCCACCGCAAACCAACATGTTACCCCCGACGACTATACGCATTGGGATGCCATTGGCTTTACCTGGTCGGACGCTTTCCGCGGAGACAGGGTAAACGAGGCCTTAAGCGCCGATGATAAACTCACCATCGAAAAAATGAGCGCGCTTCAGGCCGATTACTTATCGATCCCCGCCAGGACCCTCGCGCCGATGCTGAACAACCTGCAGTTTTCAGGGCTGGCGCTCCAGGCTAAAGAGCAATTGAAAGACTGGGACTTTGTTCTGGACAAAAACAGCGTGGCTGCCGGCATTTACATAATGTGGGAACGCGAGCTCATCAAAAGAATGCAGGAGAGATTTGTGCCCGGATCATTGAAGGGGCTCGTCAATCTGCATCTCACTAAATACATTCAGTGGCTCCAATCGCCCGAACATAAATTCGGAAACAACCCCGTCGCCGAAAGGGACGCCTTTCTCAAAGCCAGTTTCGAAGCCGCAGTTCTTAATCTCGAAAAAAAATTGGGCGGCTCCATCGCCAACTGGAAATACGGGCAGGAAAAATACAAGCATGTTTACCTGGAACATCCCATGGTTGCTATTGCCGGAGAAGAAATGAAAAACAAACTGAACATAGGCCCGCTCCCCCGGGGCGGAAACAACTATACGCCCGGCGCTAATGGCGCGACCGACAACCAGACAGCAGGCGCGAGCTTAAGGATGGTGTTTGATACGGGCGACTGGGACCAGGGAGTCATTATCAATACGCCGGGCCAATCCGCCGATCCCTCAAGTCCTTACTATAAAAACCTTTTTGAAACCTGGGCCAATGACCAGTATTTCCCCGCTTATTTTTCAAAAGAAAAGATCAATAGCGTTACCGCGGAGCGGCTATTGCTGGAACCCAAAAAATAGAATACATCCCTTTCTTCACATCATGAATAGATGCAGAACCAGCATCAACAAAAACCTGGATAAACACTTCCACTTATCGCGCGCCGATAATGAAATAGAAAGATTATCTTAAATCATTAAAGAACAGGAATGAAGAAATATATTTTAATAGCATTGTTTTTATTATCGCTTAGCGATACCAACGCTCAGGGTTCAACGAAAAGAGCGCCCAATATTATATTTATCCTGGCCGACGACCTGAGCTGGGGAGATTTAGGATGTTACGGACAGAAAAAAATTAAAACGCCTAATATCGACAGGATTGCTTACGAAGGAATGAAATTCACCCAGGCTTATGCCGGAAGTTCCGTGTGCGCCCCCTCACGGTCCGCGCTGATGCAGGGCTTGCATCCCGGCCACATGCGCGTGAGAAGCAATGAGTACAAGGTATACATGGAATCACTGCAAGAGGGCGACCTCACCGTTGCCATGCTGCTTAAACAGGCGGGGTACAAAACGGGCTTATTTGGAAAGTGGGGATTAGGCGGCTCCGGTCAGCCCGGCATACCCAACAAAATGGGCTTTGATGAGTTCTGCGGTTATCTGAGTCAACGCCAGGCGCATTGTTATTATCCCGAGTTTTTATATCATAACCAAACGCGGATTTATTTTCCGGAGAACGGCGACCACTACAGATTTGAAAACTATACCCGGAAAAGCCCATACGACGAAGACGGAAAGGTACGTCCCTGGGGCATCAAGGATCCGGCTAAGGCAAAATATTCCTTTGACATATACAGCGAAAAGACCCTGGACTTTATCCGGGAAAACAAAGACAATCCATTCTTTTTATACCTGGCGTATACGATTCCCCATGGCCCCCTGATGGTTCCGGATCTGGGCGCATACAAAAATGAAGATTGGCCTATCCAGCATAAGGAATGGGCTGCCATGGTCACCCGGTTGGATACCCAGGTGGGCAGCATACTAAAATCCATAAATGATCTTGGCCTCGATGAAAACACCATTATCTTTTTTGCATCGGACAATGGCTTTTCAGCGTATGGGTATGAGGGCAGGTATCTCGAAGAAAAAGAGGGACCTACATTGGAAGCGTTTTTTAATTTGACCTCGCCCACAAAAGGCAGGAAGGGAGATACTTTTAACGGCGCCTTCCATGTGCCGGCAATGGTTCGCTGGCCCGGACATATCGCGCCCGGACAAACAAGCGATCATATCTGGGCTTTTTGGGACCTTATGCCTACCGCCGCGGCTTTGGCCGGCGTTAATTCCCCGAAGAATACCGACGGCATCTCCATGCTGCCCGTGTTAACCGGGAAGGGCAAGCAAAAACAACATGATTTTCTCTATTGGGAATTTAAGAACACCCAGATGATAAGGACGGAGAAATGGTTTGGCCGCCGGGCGGGAGGCAGTCAACATGTTGAATTATACGATCTGATAGCCGATCCCCAGCAAAACAATGATCTTAGCGCCAGCAACCCAAATATCGTAAAACGGATAGCGCGGATGATGGACAAATCCCATACCCCCGGCGATGTTTGGCCAAGCCCGGGAGAAACGGCTGAAGAATTGGAAAAAAGGCTTATCGATAAAAATCTTCCCCCGCGCCCTAACAATCTGTTCGTGTTTTAAAGAAATTTAAGCAGTCGGGAAATTCAAAAGGGTATTGAGTAAATGACCCTTAACCACTATCTGGGCTAAGCGATGCGCTGCTTATCGGGAGTCTGAATTCGAATTGGAACACGCAATATTTTGTAGTATTCGAACAGGGCTTCGCAAAATAAAGAACAAGTATCTGTTAAGTCGGTCGATGGCATATCTTGGGAAGGCAACGACGCCGTCTGTCCGCAAAATCTTTATCTTAGTATTGGATTAAACGCAACAATTCGAACCTGACTAATCAAAATGGTTCTTATGGAGCGATCTGTTTTTCTTCATATTTTAGTCGGCCAATAGCGCTTCTTATGCATATTCTAAACGAACATACTATCCGGTTCAACGAAGTTTTTGATCAGTATTTCTCGCCGCTATGCTATTTCGCCGAAAGAATCATCAAAAGCAGAGAAGACGCAAAAGATATTGTTGTTGAGAGTTTTCAAAAATACTGGTTACGGAAAGAGGACTTCGGCGCGCCAGCCCAGGTAAAATCCTTTTTATACCTGGTTACGCGCAATGCTTGTTTCGACTTTCTGAAAAAAATGAAAATGACAAACAGTAAATCAACTGATTTCCCTGATCTGTTTAATTCAGATATGGAGGAGACCGCCGCCCGGTTAGAAGTCGAAGCCGAACTACTGAGAAAAATATACAAAGTAGCCACGCAACTCCCTCCTAAATGTAAGGATATATTCCAGTTAACTTATTTCGAGGGACTTAACACGGCGCAGGTCGCTGAGCGATTAAACACAACAACAACCAATGTCACCAGCCAAAAATCCAGAGCGCTCAAAATACTGAGGATCGCTTTGGCCGCCGACAAAAAAAGCATCCCTTTGCTTATCCTTCTGGCAATGGATTTTTAATGGTTTCAAAAAAAATTGATGCTTTTTTTTGACATCTCTCTTCCTTTGTCGTTATAGCTAAGATAGATTACTCTTTAAACGGCGATAGCCTGAACTGAATTATTCAGCGCAGGATCCATAGCAGACTCAACCAATGTTCCATGCCTGAAGCGTTTCATGACTATGACCACTTGATTTTCCTGTATTTAAAACAGGAATTGACTGATGAACAGGAAAGGGCCCTGAATGCATGGAGAGCCGCCAGCGAAAAAAACAATGAACTATTTGAAGCCCTTACAAATGAAAACAGTTTGCGGAAAAAGTTGCAAAGCCTGCACGAAATAGAAGGCATAAAAGAAAGCAGTCGGGCATTATTACTGAAGCGGCTATTTCCCGAGGCTCAGTCGGAGCAAGTTAAACGCAAACGCATTTCAAGAAGATCGCTGGCAACTGCTGCTGCAGTCGTTTCCATATTCCTCTTTGCCGGAATCTGGATTGCTTCCCTTAATCGACAAAACAAAGAAACCCCAATCGTGCTTTCCGAAGGGCAACAGCCCAATACCGACCTTTTGCCCGGCGCTAAAAAAGCTGTTTTAATACTGGCCGATGGCCGGGAAATGATATTGGACGAAAATGAACATGAGCGCCTGGTAGAAAAAGACGGGTCTGAAGTCATCAATGCAAACGGGATATTGTCATACGGCACAAGCCCGAGAAAAAGCAAAGAGGCGATCTATCATTTGTTGCAAGTTCCCAAAAAAGGGGAATATGACTTAACCTTGAGCGACGGAACCAGGGTAAAACTGAATTCAGAGTCTTCAATTTATTACCCTACAGTTTTCGATGGCAAGGAAAGAAGAATAAATATAACCGGCGAAGCCTATTTTGAAGTGGCAAAGGATGCCGGTAAACCATTTATCGTTTCTGTTAATGGAGTGGAGGTCAAAGTGCTGGGCACGCATTTTAATGTAAACGCATTTGCCAATGAGGAGAAAATTAAAATTTCCCTGGCGGAGGGCAGCGTACAGGTGACTACCGGCTCCGGCAATGCAGTGATCAAGCCGGGCGAACAGGCTTCCGTCGCCGCAAACGGGAAGCTGGAAATCAATCCTAATGCAGACCTGGACGCGGCGCTGGCATGGACAAGCGGGTATTTTATTTTTCGCGATGCGGACATCGTCGCTATTATGCAGCAGGTGCAGAGATGGTATGATGTCGACGTACATTACCAGGATGCCATAATGCAACGCTTTGTAGCCAGGATACCCAGATCCGTAACTGCTGCCGACTTTTTCCGTATACTGGAAGCTACAGGATGGGTTCATTTTAAAATAGAAGGCAGGCAAATAACCGTATTAAAATAGACGCTTCGCAAACCAGGAAAAACCGGTAAGGCCGCGAACGCTTCCGGCAGACAACCCGGCATGCCCGAACAGTAAAGATCGGGGAATACATTTTATTGTAAAAACCAAACTAAAACTACGTTATGCTATCAAGTGTTTTTAGCATGAGCAGGCTTATGCCTCGCGCTATCTCCCCAAAACTGATCCGGATCTTAAAACTTTCAGGGGTATTTCTCCTGGCAACCTGCCTTCAGGTAAGCGCCCGGAGTTATGCTCAAAACATCTCGCTGAATCTGAAAAGGGCCTCCCTGGAAAAAGTATTCAGGGAAATTGAAAAGCAAAGCCCCTATAGTTTCGTGTATACCAAAGACCTGGTTGAAAATTGCAAACCGGTTACGTTAAGACTTGTTAATGCGGATATAGAAGAAGTGTTACGGAGTAGTTTTTCAGGCCAACCTGTTACTTATAAAAGGATTGGCGCCGTGATCATTGTTAATACCAGGAACAGGAAAGAACAATACAATACGCTGGAAGCCGAAGCCAAAGCGGCTATCCTCGCAACAATCAGGGGAAGGGTAATCAATGCTGAAAACAAAGAGCCGGTCGTCGCTTCGGTTATAGTCAAGGGTACAAGCCGTGGAACAACAACAAACGAACAGGGCTATTTCGAATTCGCCAATCTGGCTGATAACGATAATATCATCCTGGAGATCTCAAGCGTTGGCTATCAAACTCAAACCCTGCGAGTGGATAAAAATGCCGCAACCGAAATCAATATTTTACTGGTCCCGGAAATATTAGCGATGGCCGAAACAGTTGTTATCGGGTATGGAAAACAGAAGAAAACGCATCTTACCGGATCAGTGGCCGCCGTGGACGCAAAGTTCCTGGAAAACAGACCTATCACCAACTCGTCTCAGGCATTGCAGGGAGTACAGGGACTATATGTAAATCAGGTTGGAGGCCAGCCGGGAGCAGATAATGCAACCATCCGGATAAGGGGGATAGGAACATTAAACAATAATAATCCACTGGTCCTGGTCGACGGTATTGAGTTCAATATGAGCGATGTAAACCCAAATGATATAGAAAGCATTTCCGTATTAAAAGACGCTTCTGCTTCCATATATGGAAACAGGGCCGCAAACGGCGTCATCATTATTACTACAAAAACCGGTAAAACAGGCAAGCTCAAAGTTGAATTAAACAGTTATACAGGTTGGCAAAAAGCAACCTACCTTCCCGACGCGGTCACAAACTCGGTTCAATGGATGGAATCCAGGAATCAGGCTGCCATTAACGATGGGCAACCGCCTGTTTTTTCCGAGGCACAGCTCAACGAATACAGGAATGGATCGGATCCTGATATATATCCCAATACCGACTGGTACGATATCATATTTTCCACCGCGCCTATGCAATCGCACAATATAAGGCTATCCGGCGGGGCCGAAAAGAGTAATTATTCTATGTCCCTGGGTTATCTCGATCAGGATGGCGTTCATTTGAATACAGGCGCGAAAAGATATTACCTGAACTCCAATGTCACTTATAAACGCTCGGATAGATTACAGTTCGGGGCGATCGTCAACGCATCATATACCGCCAGTTATGAGCCCGTTGGCGGACCTTCTTCTTTTATGGATAATGTAGCGCGCGCCTTACCCATTCATCCGGCAGTTTTGTCGGATGGGCGCTACGGCGATACCTGGCTGGTTACCCCAGGGCATAATTTATTCCGTAATCCCCTGGCCAGAGCCTTAGAAGGAGAGCAAACCCAAAAAAACCAACGCGCGCTTATCAACCTATTCGGAGAATACGTCTTTCCGCTTGATATTAAATACAAAATAAACGTAGGGGCAAATAAGAATGACGTCTATGGCTCCAGATTCATACCGGAAGTATATATCTACAATCCCAAAGAGCCTGATGTGGCGCGAGTTCTAAGATATACCCCGTCTGCCCGCGGCGTTGAGCGTACCAATGGCAACAACCTAAATACCAGCTTCTTTCAAACCTTAAACTGGGAGAAAAAAATAAAAAAATCACATGATGTAAACTTGTTACTCGGCTTTAGTATGGAATCCTTCTATAATTCCAATATAAGCGCTTACATAGAAGGGTTCTTAGGCAACGAACTGACAGAGCTAGATGCAGGAACCATCAATAAAGATGTTGGCGGAACATCTTCTAAATCGCAACTGATGTCTTATTTCGGAAGAGCAAACTATAGCTTCTCAGACAAATACCTGGTAGAGGCCGACTTTCGTTACGATGGCTCTTCAAGATTTGCAACAGGTAATCGATGGGGATTTTTTCCGGCATTCTCTGTCGGCTGGCGTATTGACAAGGAAGCATTCATGCAAAACCTATCCGCCGTTAACAACCTGAAATTACGGGCTTCATGGGGCAAATTGGGAAATCAGAACATACCGCTATTCAGCTATCTGAATAATATTGATATCAACCAGGGAACCACATTCAATAATGCCATAGTAGGAGGAAGCGCGGTCATCGCCTTATCTGATCCGAATATTTCATGGGAGACAACCGCAATAGCTAACCTGGGACTGGATGCAGGATTCTTTAACAATAGACTGGGCGTTACCGTTGACGTTTTTGATAAACGAACAACAGGCATACTCGCCCCGATCAATATTCCCGCACAGATTGGGAATCTCGCCGGCCCAATAACAAACCTATATGGCATGTCAAACAAAGGCGTGGAAATAGGCGGATCTTATCAGAATTCATTAGGGAATCTCCGTTACAATGTCGGCGCAAATATAACCTATGTCAAAAACAATATTGATTTCCTGAACAGCGAAATACAGTACGCCACCAATAGATATGGAAATATCAGCGTTATAAAAGAAGGAAGTTCGGTAAACGCATGGTATCTATATGAATCCTTAGGAATTTTTCAATCAGCCGATGAGATTCAAAAGCATGCATTTCAGGACCCGACTACCGCGCCGGGCGACATCAAATACCGCGACCTGAATGAGGATGGAAAAATTGACGATAAAGACATGCGCGTCCTGGGCAGGTCTACGCCTAAATACACTTATAGTTTTAACCTGGACCTGGGTTATAAAGGATTTGACCTTAAAGCGTTTTTTCAGGGAGTGGAAGGTATTGATATTTATCCCTGGCAAAACCTTGCATTCGGAAATTATAATGGCGCGGGCATTACTAAAGACCAGCTTACTAATAGCTGGACCCCGGATAATCCCGGGGCGAAATATCCCAGGCTTTTTGAACCATTCAGAGGGCCTGCTATCAACGCGCGAAATTCAAGCTTCTGGCTACAGGACGCATCTTATTTAAGATTAAAGAATTTACAGTTAGGCTATAACATTCCCCGAAGACTAACAGATCGCATTAACGCCTCTCAGGTAAGGGTCTATATAAATGCGCAAAACTACCTGACGCTCTCCAAATTCAAACTGGCTGATCCGGAAAAGGACATTCTAAGACAGAATATCTATGATTATCCTACGACAAAGATACTTACCGTAGGCGCAAACATTATTTTTTAAATATTTTAGAATAAGTTAACAATGAAATTAAGCGTATATATCGGGATGGCAGCCTTGTTCTCCATCACATCCTGTGGTAAAGATTTTTTACAAACCAGCGCCACAGATAAATATAATGAAGGCAACTGGTGGCAAACCCAAAATCAAGCCATTTCGATGATAAACGGATGTTATACCGTTGTAAGAGATGAGCAGCTTTATGGGATCGTTTTTTCCGGAGCCTTTGGAGAAGAAAATATTTCTCCTAATTCTTATAGCTTTGGGCTGGACTCTCCGCTGGAAGTTGGCGGCCATAATGCGGGTAATGCTAACCGATTTTACCTGAAATGGAACGCCAACTATAAAGGCATAGGTAGAACCAATTACCTGCTGGACAATATCGACAAAATCCCGCAAATGGACGCTTCTCTCAAAGAAAGAATTAAAGGAGAAGCCTGTTTTTTAAGAGCATTGTTTTATGCAAATCTTGTCAATTACTTCGGCGGCGTCCCCTTAATTCTTGAAGCTCCTAACTTAGAAAAGCAAGCTAGTTTGCCTCGTAATTCACGACAGGAAGTAATAACCCAGATCCTGGACGACCTGGATAAGGCATCCGCCGTTCTTCCCCCATCTTACTCAGGCAGTGATATTGGCCGCGCAACAAAAGGAGCTTCATTAGCGCTGAAAACAAGGGTATTGTTGTATGAAAGCCGTTGGTCGGAAGCGGCAGCAACAGCAAAGGAGGTCATGGATCTGAATCAGTATAGCCTTTTCCCGGATTACAGGAGTTTGTTTCTCCCCGAAAATGAAAACAATCCCGAAGTAATATTCGACGTACAGTCCAAGACTCCGGAATATCCAAACTACTCAGATCTGCTTCTTGAATTACAGATCAACTTAGCCCCCACATTAGACCTGGTCAATAGCTATTTGATGAAAGACGGCCTGCCTATCCAGGATTCTCCTTTATATGACCCAGAGCATCCTTATGAAAACAGGGATCCGAGACTGCACAAAACAATCGTTGTGCCCGGCTATATGTTCAGAGGCGCCGTAGTTAGCGAGACAAAATATTTTAGCACAGGGTTCGGATTTAAGAAATACACAAGCTATAAGGATAGCGTTGCCAGAGAAAACATCACTTACTCTGAAATAAATTATATTATGCTGAGGTATGCTGACGTATTGCTTATGTATGCCGAAGCGAAAAACGAAGCCGCAGGCGGCGACGAAACCGTGTACAATGCCCTGAACCAGATCCGGAGGCGCGCAGGCATGCCCGATTTCAATGAAACCCTTTCAAAAGAGGAGTTACGGGAAGCAATAAGGCATGAACGAAGAATCGAACTTGCCGGAGAAGCGCTGTACTATCATGATATCCGTAGGTGGCGCACTGCCGAGATCGTAATGAATGGGCCTGTATTAAATAGTAAAGGACAGGTTGTTCAAATCCGGGCTTTTAACGCAAACAGAGACTATTTATGGCCCATACATTCAATCACGATCCAGGATAATCCGGCGCTTGAACAAAACCCAGGTTATTGACAAAATCTATTCTTTTCCTGAATTTAATAATAAAGTTCCTCGGGGCAGAGCCACCGAGGTATTAAGTGAAACATTTTTATTCATTTCGAAGCAGAGCTTCGAGGAATTAAACCAAAGAGATTAAAAATGAAGATGAGGAAATTGTGCTATAAGATAAAACAAGGCAGTTAACTCCCGCGCCTAAAAGAAATTTCTGAAATAAACCGGAGGCATCAACCGAAAATCACGTCTGAAAAAGCCGGCATAAATCAGATATTATTAATATTTTACGTATGCGGTATATATTGCCGGTATTATTTTAAATCGCCAGCAAAAGGATGAAAAACTATAAAAGGATGAAAAACTATATTTTAATATTTTTGTTTTTATTGTCGTTTGACGGTATCAATGCTCAGGGTTCAACGAAAAAGCCGCCCAATATTATATTTATTCTGGCCGACGACCTAAGCTGGGGAGATTTAGGATGTTATGGCCAGAAAAAAATAAAAACGCCTAACATCGACAGAATTGCCGTTGAAGGAATGAAATTCACCCAGGCTTATGCCGGAAGTTCGGTATGCGCCCCCTCCCGTTCCGCTCTGATGGAAGGCCTTCACCCGGGCCATATGCGCGTAAGAAGCAACGAATATAAAGTGTACCGGGAATCCTTACAGGAAGGGGATTTTACAGTAGCCATGCTGCTTCAACAGGCGGGGTACAAAACAGGGCTGTTCGGAAAATGGGGACTGGGCAATTACAACCAGCCCGGCATACCTAACAAAATGGGCTTTGATGAGTTCTACGGCTATCTGAACCAACGCCAGGCACATTGCTATTATCCCGAGTTTTTATATCATAACCAGGAGCGGATTTATTTTCCCGAGAACGGCGACCACTACAGAGAGGAAAACTATTCCCGGAAAAGTAATTACGATGAAAACGGAAAAGTAGTCCCTTGGGGCGTCAAAGATCCCGCCAAGGCAAAATATTCCTTTGACCTGTACAGCGAAAAAACGCTGGAATTTATCCAGGAAAACAAAGACAATCCGTTCTTCCTGTTCCTGGCCTATACCCTCCCTCACGGGCCCCTGATTGTTCCGGAACTGGGGGTATACAAGAATGAAGACTGGCCTATCCAGTATAAGGAATGGGCCGCAATGATCACCAGGCTGGATACCCAGGTAGGCAAGGTACTAACATTAATTAATGATCTCGGCCTGGATGAAAACACCATCATCTTTTTTGCATCGGATAATGGCTTTTCTGCGTATGGATACGAAGGAAGATATCTTCGCGAAAAAGACGGTCTTACATTAGAAGCGTTCTTTAATTTAAGCTCGCCCACAAAAGGCAGAAAAGGCGATACTTTTAACGGCGCCTTTCATGTTCCTGCGCTTGTTCGCTGGCCGGGGCATATCAAGCCGGGGCAGGTAAGCGATCACATTTGGGCTTTCTGGGATTTTATGCCTACCGCAGCAGCTATAGCCGGCGTTAATCCGCCGCGCAATACCGACGGCATTTCCATACTGCCTGCTCTAATAGAGAAGGGCAAACAAAAACAGCATGATTTCCTTTATTGGGAATTCAAGAATACGCAAATGGTAAGGACAGGAAAATGGTTTAGCCGCAGGCCCGGAGGCGACAAACATATTGAGCTATACGATTTGGAAGCCGACCCGCAGCAGAACAACGACCTTAGCGCCAGCAACCCGAATATTGTAAAACGGATAGCGCGGCACATGGACAAATCCCATACTCCCGGCGATGTTTGGCCAAGCCCGGGTGAAACGGAAGCCGAATTTAATAAGAGGATCGCCGAGAAAAATATCCCTCCGCGTCCCAACAACCTATTCCTGTATTAAATAACTAAGCGCCAATAACAAAAGCATGAATCGGATAAGCGTTATTGTTCTGATAACACTCTGTTGTTTAGCCTCGGCGCAGGGGCAACACAAACTATCGGATAGGGATCTGCTGGTATTGGACGCGCCGGCCGATACAATGATGAGGGCCTACCTGACAAAAATAATAGACAGGCAGTTTTCAGCCAGGGAAGCTTTACTGGCAACGCTCAAATCAGCTTCGGATTGGAACCGCCGGGCGCAAACCATACGCGATTCGATAATTTCCTGGACCGGCCCGTTTCCCGAACGAACGCCGCTAAATACGCGTATTACAGGCCGCCTTGATAGGGAGGATTATACAATTGAAAAAATTCTTTTCCAAAGCCGGCCGAATCTTTTCGTCAGCGCTAATTTATACCTTCCTAAAAAAAGGTCTTTCCCGCGACCGGCAGTATTGAACGTTATCGGCCATCTGGAAGAGGGGAAAGCCGCCGAACTTGTTCAAAAAACCTGTATTGCTCAGGTCAGGAATGGTTTTGTTGCCTTGTCCATAGACGGCCTGGGGCAGGGAGAGCGTAAAATTGACGGCCTCCGCCAATCGGCTGCGCATGGCGTAATAGGCAACCAGGCTTTTTTAGCCGGCGCCCACCTGTTTAATTTTATGGTTTGGGATGCTATCCGCGCCGTCGATTACCTGGTTGGCCGGACTGAAGTCGATCCGGAAAAAATAAGCATAACAGGGTATTCCGGCGGCGGCATGATGTCTACTTATATCCTGCCTTTTGAACCTCGCATATCCATCGCCGTTCCGGTTTGCAACCCCAACACTTTTTCATATCGCGTACATGCTGGCCTGGCTACAGACGCCGAGCAGGTTTTCTTTGGGGCTTTTGCCAGCGGTATCGATCCCAGAGACGATCCCCTGTTTACCCAGGCGCCAAAGCCCCTTTTGATCAATGCCACTACCGATGATCCGCTGAATCCTGTCCGGGGCGTTTGGGATCTGAGCAGTTGGTTGTTCAAAGCATACTCCGCTCATGGCAGGCCGGAAAACTTTGCCACAACCATGGTCAAAGCCGGTCATGACTATAACCAGGAACAGCGGCAAATTACCAATGCCTGGTTATTGCGCTGGTCGGGCGGCAACGCTGCTGATTTTTGGGAGCAACCTGCAAAAATAGAAAAAGAAGAAGATCTGTGGGCGGCCCGTGAAGGAAATGTGTTGAACGAACCGGGAAGCAGGCATCCCAGGGAACTAATTGCGGATCACCTGGAAAAACATAAAGCAAAATGGAAACCCGCGAATACCCCTGCAGCAATGAATCGTCATAGAGAACAAATCGCCGCCTTAACAGGTAAAGCCTTGTTCACAAACCTGGACAAGATTGCGCAAAAAGGCGGTTTCCACAAAAACACAAGAAGCCCTGGCAATATCAATATTCGCCAGTTCGTGCTTGAACCGGAATCCGGCATTGTATTGCCTGGAGTCTTCCTGGAAAGAAATACCGGGAACATGAATGGAAATATTGTGCTATACCTCCACGAAAACGGCAAATCGGCAATACTCAAGGATATGGATATAGCGAATGAGCTATTACAGAAAGGCTACCGGATATGTGCAGTCGATCTACGCGGTATGGGCGAAACCGCCCCCGGTATGGCAACCCATTTTTGGGATTTTCTTGCGGGGCGGCCTCTATTCGGACAACGGACGCTCGATGTATTGACCGTTGTAAAATGGCTGAAAGGACCGTCGGTAAAAGCCGAAAAAATACAGCTATGGGGTCAGGGTTTGTGCGCGCTTTATAGCGCGTTTGCAGGAACAGTAACCGAAGATATTTCCGGGTTTATCCTGGAAAATCCATTGATCTCATTTGAAAACCTGGCCCTGATCCGTGAACCCAAATACCGAAATGAAGTATTATTGCCCGGCATATTAGAGAAACTCGATCTCCCCCAGGTGTACCAGGCGTTGAGCCCCCGGCCGCTTCTTATATTAAACCCATATGCAGGAGACAAAACGCCCGC
>DEHV01000077.1 GCA_002352105.1 Chitinophagaceae bacterium UBA2791
AACTGGGATTAAAAGTAGTTATCGACGCATCTGACCTGCTCTATGGGTTTTATGATGGAACGCCGGAGAGCTTTCATGTCGATAGCAAGGGGAACGCATATTTCGATTCTTCATTTGCAGGACATAAAATGGGTTGTCCGTTCACGGTTTATAAACGGGCGCCGGTGATCCGAAGCCGCGTTGCCGCATTTGCGGATGCCTATAAGACGGCAGGCGTAACCATTGATATGGCGACGGCAGACTGGGAAGTAGATGGCCCGATAGAATGGAATGAGGCATGGGCGAGCGCTAAAAACTGTACAAGATGCCTTAAAAACCTTCCTGATACCAGTAATTTTAAATCGTTCCAGGCTGTTCTCAGATCGATGCGGAGCAAATTAATGAAGGAGGTTTATACAGATCCCGTTAAGGAAAAATTCCCCGGGGTTTTGATTACTAACTACGCCGTCTATCCTAATGATGGCTGGCGGTATTGGTATGATTATTTTGAGTATCCGCAGCCCGAACTGCCTCATGTCAAGGATCAGCAGGCATTATACCGTCCATGGTACCAGGAGTTTACTGAAACCGGGTTCACCATGGCCATGCCGGTTGTTTATACCTGGTATCCGATATATGACTGGTATCCCGCGTATAGCCCTGACTACAGGTGGTTTTATAATATGTTGAAAGTGGGAAGCAATGCCGCAAAGCATACGCCTTCGGGTATTCCCATAGCAAGTTTTGTACATTGGCATACAACGGCTCCTCCTGAAAACCCTGATAAGCGGGTTCAGCAAATGAGCCAGGGGGCTTATAAGGAGCTTTTGTGGCATTTGTTATTGAGAGGACATGATCTTTTATTTTCCTGGTGCATGAAGGAGGAGCTCAGCCAGGAAATGAAGCTATTGCAGGAGGTTTATGATCAGTCGCTGGCATATAATGAATGGTTCAGGAAGGGGCAACCGGTGATTTTTGATGTGCCTGCGGATGAGTCCAGCGTTGTTTCGGCAATTAAGTTCAACAATAAGGTCTTGGTAAGACGGACCGATTTTAAAACAAATAAGCGCCCGATAACCATTCGGCTCGATGGCGTTGATCTCAGGATTCCTTATAAGCCCGGGGAATGCCAGGTATTGAGCCTTGAATAAAATAAGGTCGATTGGCATCTTTTCAAAACCATGCATTTTAATAAATTCCTCTTGGCAAGCGTAGGAGAGCTATACAGATCCATGCGCTAGCCTTTGCCTCGTTTCCTGCTACCGATGGCTCATTCAATCCAAAAGGACCAGTCCTTCTTCATTAAATTAGAAGTAAAAGGGCGTATATGAGGAATGTATTTGCCAATGGGAAAATAACAGGAAAATCCTGCATCCTGCCGATATGCGGTCTTATATTAATGCTTATCGCCTGCCGCAGGGAAATATCCCCAACGATCGACGAAACGACCGAAGCTGCTCAGGCCGATAATCATACTAAGGCGCTGTCTACAACCTTTCCCCTTGAATACCGCGGATTGCTTAACCTGTCGGTTCCAAGAGGCGATTTAAGCTCGACAGCCTGCAACGGCCAGTTCTTTTTTGGAGGAGGCAGAACCGTCATGAACAATGGAACCTCTGTTTTTCATTCAACAGTGGATATCTATAATGCAACCGACCTTTCCCACGCCAGGGCGCGACTTAGCCAGGCAAGATACTGGTTGTCTGCAGGCGCTCTGGGAGATAAGGTTTTTTTTGCGGGAGGAATGAGCGCNNTACCAACTCATGGAGCGTTACGACGATGAAAAACATTAAAGGGATAATGGCCGGCGCTGCTGCAGGAACCACTGCGGTCTTTGCCGGCGGAGACAATGGCGGCCCCGGCATCGTTACCAAGGCGGTTGTCTTTAATGCTAATCCGGCGCTGCAAACGGTATACCCATTAACCTGGCATCATTACGACTATCTTTCGGCTATCTCTGTTGGCAGTAAGATCATGTTTGCCGGCGGGTACAATTCTCCTCTTTCCACTAGAATAAGCGTTTATGATACGCCATCACAATCCTGGAGCCAGCAGGAGCTCAGCGAGGCAAGGCTGGGTATCGCAACCTTCCGTTTGGATAAATTTGCCGTGTTTGCGGGAGGTTCCCTGGCCAACGCAGGCGTTTCGGACAGGCTGGACGCCTATGATAGCGATGGCAACTCGTATTCCATGAAATTGAAATACCAATGGTGGCCGTTGGCCGCAAGCGGCATAGGAAATATGGCGCTGATCGCCGTTAATGCTTCCTATAGCCCCCTTGGCCAGATCATGGTATACACGCTCGATAAGAGTAGTCTTCCATGACTGGTAAGATCGGGCGGCGCTCGCGCCGGCTGCATTGACGATCGTATATTATTTGCTTACCTCGTTCAACAGCGTCAGATCTTCTGCGTCCAGTTTTAGGTTTGGAGCATCAAACAACGTTTGCAACTGGGTTTTGCTCGTTGCGCTTACAATCGGCGCGCCAATATGCGGTTGCGCCAATAGCCAGGCCAGGGATACCGTAGCTGGTTGCGTATGGTGTTTTTCAGCGATCTTGTCCAGCGCATTTAATACCGCAACTCCTTTTTCATTCAGGTATTTTTTAGCGCCGCCGCCCCGGATGCTCTTACCAAAATCTGCTTCGCTACGGTATTTCCCGCTGAGAAAACCTGCAGCCAACGCCCAATACGGAAACACGGTAAGATTGTATTGCGCTGCGATAGGCAAATACCTGGCTTCATAGTCTGCTCTTTCCATCAGGTTGTAATGCGGTTGCAGGGCTGCATATTTTGGAAGGCCATTTTTCTCTGAAATCTCGAAAGACTGAGCCAGTCTTTCAGGAGAAATATTGGAAGCGGCTATATAGCGCGCCTTCCCTGCTTTTATGATCTCATCGTAAGCAGATAATGTTTCCTCGATGGGCGTCTTATTGTCGTCGTAATGAGTATAATACAGATCAATATAGTCAGTTTGCAAACGTTGCAGGCTTTCGTCAACGGACTTTAGGATATGTTTTTTGCTGATGTCAAAACCATGTTCTTTGGTTTCCGAACCCACTTTGGTGGCAATGACGGTGTTTTTTCGATTGCCTTTTGTCTTAAGCCATTTGCCAATAATGGTTTCCGATTGCCCGCCTATGCCGTTTACCCACCAGGCGTAGGTGTCGGCGGTATCAATAAAATTGATGCCGTTCTCCGTTATGGCATCCAATATTTCGAACGATTGTTGTTCATTTAGCGTCCAACCGAATACATTACCTCCAAAGTTGATGCGGCTTATTTCCAGGTCGGTGTTGTTGATTTTAATGCTGTTCTCCATTTCTTTTACAATTTAATTTGATCAAAATAGCCCTTGCGCTTTGAGTTGTAAAATTAGCGTCGATAACCATATCATTACGTTAATCTTATTTGAGTTGATGGCTTCTTTTTTGCTTTAGTATAGGCAGCGAGCCAGGCGCAAATCGGCTGCAATAACCCAAGCCGGGGTCCAAAAGATCTTTTGGGTGGTATGGATACGATGCTGATTTTTGTATCCGGGTATTTTGAGGATCGAGGGCATACTATCATTTTTATTCATTCAAAAAAGTGAAATATGAAAGGCGCTAAAAAGGCATTGTCGTCGTCGCAGCGCGAAGAGCTGCTCCGCATACTGAAGGATCGTTTTGAGAAAAACAAGAACCGCCATAAAGGGATGGCATGGGATAAAATACAGGAAAGGCTGGAAAAGAATGCCGAAAAGTTATGGTCGCTCAATGAAATGGAGATCACCGGCGGCGAGCCGGATGTGATCGGTTATGATAAGAAGACCGGGGAATATATTTTTTATGATTGTTCGGCGGAAAGCCCAAAGGGCCGCAGAAGCGTGTGTTATGATGATGAAGCGCTGGCTTCCCGGAAGGAGCATAAGCCGAAGCATAGCGCGGTGGGGATGGCGACTGAGGCGGGCATTGCGCTGTTAAC